>NZ_JAEQAZ010000145.1 GCF_016654115.1 Streptomyces sp. MBT53 | reverse complement strand
GAGAGTAGGACGCCGCCGAACTCCTTTTAGAGCTCTGGCTCTTGGGCATGCCGCCCAAGAGCCAGAGCTTTTTTGCGTTGGGGTAAGGTCAGGGAGCATCGTTGGCTCGTTTTCCCCACAGGAGGCCCCCGGGTGGAGGTCCAAGAGACCCGCGTCCAGACAGACCGGGTGCTCACCATCCCGAACATCCTCAGCATGGCGCGCCTGGTCGGCGTACCCATCTTCCTGTGGTTGATCCTCAGGCCCGAGTTCGGAGGCCCCAAGAGCGACACATGGGCGCTCCTGGTGCTGATGCTGAGCGGGATCAGCGACTACCTGGACGGTAAGCTCGCGCGGCGCTGGAACCAGATCAGCAGCCTTGGCCGGCTTCTTGATCCCGCCGCGGACCGGCTCTATATTCTCTCGACTCTCGTCGGACTCACCTGGCGCGAGATTCTGCCAATCTGGTTGACTGCGGCACTGCTGGCGCGAGAGCTGGTTCTGCTGGTAGTGGTGGCCGTCCTCAGGCGCCATGGCTATCCGCCGCTGCAGGTGAACTTCCTGGGCAAGGCAGCCACGTTCAACCTGATGTACGCGTTCCCGTTGCTGTTGCTCAGTGACGGAAGTGGATGGCTCGCGTCACTCGCAGCGATTTTCGGATGGGCGTTCGCCGGATGGGGTACAACGCTGTACTGGTGGGCAGGAGTCCTCTACGTGGTACAAGTCCGCCGCCTGCTGCGCGCGGATGCCACGGCCGACTGACCTTGCCGATGGGGCGGTAACAGTCGCTCGATGGCCCGTTGCGCAAAAGTGCGGGACAATCTGGACTGGTGAAGTCGGCTAGACCGTCGTCTCTCAGAGGAGGACGCTTCCGACATGAAGGCCGTCGTGATGGCCGGAGGCGAAGGCACACGCCTTCGCCCCATGACCTCAAGCATGCCCAAGCCACTGTTGCCCGTGGTCAATCGACCGATCATGGAGCACGTGCTGAGGCTGCTCAAAAGGCATGGGCTCAATGAGACCGTAGTCACCGTGCAGTTCCTGGCCTCATTGGTCAAGAACTACTTCGGTGACGGCGAAGAGCTCGGCATGGAGCTCTCGTATGCCAATGAGGAGAAGCCACTCGGTACCGCCGGAAGCGTCAAGAACGCCGAAGAGGCGTTGAAGGACGATGCCTTCCTCGTCATCTCCGGTGATGCCCTGACCGACTTCGACCTCACCGAACTGATCAATTTCCACAAGGAAAAGGGTGCGCTGGTCACGGTCTGTCTGACCCGGGTGCCCAATCCGCTGGAATTCGGCATCACCATCGTCGACGAAGAGGGAAAGGTCGAGCGTTTCCTCGAGAAGCCGACCTGGGGTCAGGTCTTCTCGGACACGGTGAACACGGGCATCTATGTGATGGAGCCCGAGGTCTTCGACTATGTCGAAGCCGATGTTCCGGTCGACTGGTCCGGCGATGTCTTCCCGCAGCTCATGAAGGAGGGCAAGCCGGTCTACGGCTTTGTCGCCGAGGGCTACTGGGAGGACGTCGGCACTCACGAGAGCTATGTGAAGGCGCAGGCCGATGTCCTGGAGGGCAAGGTCGACGTTGAGATCGACGGCTTCGAGCTGTCGCCGGGAGTGTGGGTTGCCGAGGGTGCCGAGGTGCATCCCGACGCGGTTCTCCGCGGTCCGCTCTACGTCGGTGACTACGCCAAGGTGGAGGCCGGCGCCGAAATCCGTGAGCACACCGTCATCGGTTCCAACGTCGTCGTAAAGACCGGGGCTTTTCTGCACAGGGCGGTCGTGCACGACAACGTGTACGTCGGCCAGCACAGCAATCTGCGTGGCTGTGTCGTCGGAAAGAACACCGACATCATGCGTGCGGCCCGGATCGAGGACGGCGCCGTCATCGGTGACGAGTGCCTGATCGGTGAAGAATCGATCGTGCAGGGCAATGTGCGGGTCTACCCGTTCAAGACGATCGAGGCCGGCGCCTTCGTCAACACGTCGGTCATCTGGGAGTCGAGAGGGCAGGCACACCTCTTCGGCGCTCGTGGTGTGTCCGGGATCTTGAACGTCGAGATCACACCGGAACTCGTGGTGCGTCTCGCCGGCGCCTACGCCACGACCCTCAAGAAGGGCTCCACGGTCACCACGGCCCGAGACCACTCCCGAGGCGCCCGGGCGCTCAAGCGGGCGGTGATCTCCGCCCTGCAGACCAGCGCCATCGACGTACGGGACCTGGAGAACGTACCGCTGCCCGTGGCCCGGCAGCAGACCGCGCGGGGCAGTGCCGGCGGGATCATGATCCGGACCACGCCCGGGGTGCCGGACTCCGTCGACATCATGTTCTTCGACAGTCAGGGCGCCGACCTCTCGCAGGGGAGTCAGCGCAAGCTGGACCGGGTGTTCGCGCGCCAGGAGTACCGGCGTGCGTTCCCCGGTGAGATCGGGGACCTGCACTTCCCGGCCAGCGTCTTCGACTCGTATACCGGGTCCCTGCTGCGGAATGTCGACACGACCGGAATTGCCGACTCCGGCCTGAAGGTCGTGGTGGATGCGTCGAACGGCAGCGCCGGGCTCGTATTGCCCAGCCTTCTCGGCAAGCTCGGTGTGGATTCGCTGACGATCAATCCCGGTCTCGACGAGTCCAGGCCGACGGAGACCGCGGACACGCGGCGGTCGGGGCTGGTGCGGCTCGGCGAGATCGTGGCCTCCGCGCGGGCGGCGTTCGGCGTGCGGTTCGACCCGGTCGGTGAGCGGTTGTCGCTCGTCGACGAGAAGGGGCGGATCGTCGAGGACGACCGGGCCCTGCTCGTGATGCTCGACCTGGTGGCCGCCGAGCGGCGCAGCGGGCGGGTGGCGCTGCCGGTGACCACCACGAGGATCGCCGAGCAGGTGGCGGCCTATCACGGGACGCAGGTCGAGTGGACGACGACCTCGCCGGACGACCTGACCCGGGTCGGGCGCGACGAGACGACCATCTTCGGCGGTGACGGCAAGGCCGGGTTCATCATCCCGGAGTTCAGCAGTGTCTTCGACGGTGCCGCAGCCTTCGTACGACTCATCGGGCTGGTGGCGCGGACGCAACTCACGCTGAGTCAGATCGACGCCCGGATTCCTCGGGCGCACGTCCTGAAGCGGGATCTCGCGACTCCCTGGGCCGTCAAGGGACTTGTGATGCGCCGAGTTGTGGAAGCGGCCGGTGATCGCTTTGTCGACACCACGGACGGGGTACGGGTCGTAGAGACCGACGGGCGCTGGGTGATGGTGTTGCCGGACCCGGCCGAGGCGGTCACGCACCTGTGGGCCGAAGGGCCCGACGACGCTTCCGCGCAGGCCCTGTTGGACGAGTGGTCGGCGGTCGTGGACAGCGCCGGACGGTAAAACGCGGACCACGCGCGCGTGCCGGACATGTCTCCCCAAGGGGGCCTGTCCGGCACGCCGGTGGGGCCATTCGGAGGTACAGGCCACCACGTGCGACGATGTGCGGCATGCCGCAGCAGCCCCCCGTTCGGAGCACACCCACGCGCCCTGCGCGTCCGGACGCATCCATGTCGCTGCTCACCAACGTCATGGACCACAGCCTCGACGAGGGTTACGCCGAGGCCGCCGCCCGCAAGAAGGCCGCGGGCGCGAGCGGCATGCCGAAGCCCCTCCGGACGAAGCTCGGTCTCGCGGCCGGTCTGGTGCTGGCGGCCCTTGTCGTGACCCTGGGAGCGGCGCAGGCGCGGGTGGCCGCCCCCGTGGTGGCCAAGGAGCGCCAGGAACTGATCGACCGTATCGACAAAGAGACCAAGTCGGCGGACAAGCTGGAAGACACCGTCGACACGCTCCGGGACGACGTGAGCGCTCGGCAGCGGGCGGCGCTGAAGACGAGCGGCGGCAGCGGCCAGGCGGACCTGGTGAGCATGCTGTCCGGCGCGACCGCTGTGCACGGCCCCGGTGTGAAGCTCGTCGTCGACGACGCGAAGGAAGCCAGCAGCGGCGGGGGCGACAACCCGCGCGAGACCGCCGACTTCTCCGACACTGGGCGGGTACGCGACCGGGACATGCAGCGTGTGGTCAACGGACTGTGGGCGGCGGGTGCCGAGGCCGTCTCCGTCAACGGGCAGCGGCTGACGGCACTGTCCGCGATCAGGGCCGCGGGCGACGCGATACTGGTCGACAACAGGCCGCTGGTGCCGCCCTATACGGTGCTCGCGGTGGGGGACGGCAAGCGTCTGAGCACGAGGTTCCAGAACGGTGCCGACGGGCTCTATCTGAACGCTCTGGAAGACAACTACGGCATCAGGGCGACCATCGCCGTGGAGAGCGATCTCCGGCTGCCCGCCGCGCCGAGTGTGATCGTACGAACAGCACAGCCGAGAACTGAGAAGGGCACATCGTGATCGCCGTACTGGGCCTCATCGTGGGAGTGGTGGCCGGAATCCTGGTCCGGCCTGAGGTGCCGGTGGTCGTCGAGCCCTATCTGCCGATCGCCGTCGTCGCGGCGCTCGACGCCGTCTTCGGTGGTCTGCGGGCGATGCTCGACGGGATCTTCGACGACAAGGTCTTCGTGGTGTCGTTCCTGTCGAACGTGGTCGTGGCCGCGCTGATCGTCTTCCTGGGCGACAAGTTGGGCGTCGGCGCCCAGCTGTCCACGGGTGTCGTGGTCGTTCTCGGGATCCGGATCTTCTCCAACGCCGCGGCCATCCGCCGGCACGTCTTCCGGGCGTGAGGTCGATGAGCAACGACGACGAGCAGCCGGAGAACAGGCTGCGCAGGGAACTGCCCGAAGAGGTACCGGCGTCTGCATCCGCGGAGGCGCCGGTCGCCGAGGAGACGCCCGCTCCCACCGTCACGGGTCGGCAGCGGCTGGTGCAGGGGCTGTGGCCACCACGCGCCAGCAGGGCCCAACTCATCGTCGCCGTGCTGCTGTTCGGCCTCGGCTTCGGGCTGGCCGTGCAGGTCGCCTCGAACAGCAACAGCGACAGCGCGCTGCGCGGGGCCCGGCAGGAAGATCTTGTGCGCATTCTCGATGAACTGGACGACCGTACTCAGCGTCTTGAGGACGAGAAGCAGGGTCTGCAGAAACAGCGCGACGAGCTGGAGAACAGCTCCGACCAGGCCGAGGAGGCCCGCAAGCAGACGGCCGAGAAGGAGAAGCAACTCGGCATTCTGGCGGGCACCGTGGCCGCGCAGGGACCCGGCATCACGATGACCATCGATGACACGAAGGGAACGGTCGAGGCGGACATGTTGCTCGATGCGGTCCAGGAGTTGCGCGCCGCAGGCGCGGAGGCGATCCAGGTGAACGGTGTACGTGTGGTCGCCGGCACCTATCTGACGGACTCCGACAAGAGCGTGAGCGTCGACGGGAACAAGATCAACGCCCCCTATCGTTTCAAGGTCATCGGCAAGCCGCAGGATCTCGAACCGGCGCTCAACATCCCTGGAGGTGTGGTGCAGACTCTTGAGAAGGAGCAGGCCACCGTGACCGTCGGGCGGTCGAGCAAGATCATTGTGGATGCCTTGCGGGCCGCGAAGCAGCCTGACTACGCTCGGTCGTCCTCCCGGTGAACCGGGGGTGCATGAGGGCCGTCCGGCGAGGGCATGAGGTTGCGGGGGGTCGACGCACCGATTGGGTGGTGCGTGGTGGAAACTGTCTGGTGGATACGGACGTTGTGAGGATGTCCGGGTCGACCGGTGTGTTCAATCAGGGTTCGTCCTGCCCCACGGGCGGGTCTGTTTCGGTCAAGGGGAATCGCCCGTGAAGTTGTTTGCGAAGTTGTTCGGCAAGAGTGCGAAAGAGAGCAGCGACAACCAGACCGCTCGCCATCGCGCACAACCGGACGCGGAGGGCCAGCGCCCGCTGTTCCGTGACCAGGTCGCTGGTCAGGGCGCGCCGTCGGTTGACCCTGCGCAGTCCGGCGACATAGGTTTCGGGCAACCGTCAACCTCAAGTACGGGTGGAGGGTTTTCCCCTATGTCGGCCCTGGTGTGTACGAGGTGCGGTAACCGCAACGCGGAGAACAGCCGCTTCTGTTCCAACTGCGGTGCGCCGCTGCGCCCCGGCGTGACCCCGGAGCGCGCGTCCGAGACGACGTCGACCATCTCCATCTCCGGTCTCGAGGCCTACGACGCCGAGGTGACCGGCCAGACGCAGATGCCGACGCTCTCCCCGGAGGCGCAGGCGGCCGTCGACGCCCTGCCGTTGGGCTCTGCGCTCCTGGTGGTGCGGCGCGGTCCGAACTCGGGCAGCCGCTTCCTGCTGGACGGCGAGTTGACCACGGCCGGCCGTCACCCGCAGAGCGACATCTTCCTGGACGACGTGACGGTCTCGCGCCGCCATGTGGAGTTCCGGCGCGTTGCCGACGGTTCCTTCACGGTCGCCGACGTCGGCAGCCTCAACGGCACCTACGTCAACCGTGAGCGCATCGACTCGGTCCCGCTGGCCAACGGTGACGAGGTGCAGATCGGCAAGTACCGGCTGGTGTTCTACGCGAGCCAGCGGGGTTACTGACCCTCCCTCGGACTGGGTCCGGGGGATTCCCCCAGGAAGGTCCATGCTTCAAACACCGAGCGGCGGTGCCGGGCACGGTACCGCCGCCACGGACACCGGGCTGATGAGCATCGGTACGGTGCTGAACACGCTGCACGACGAGTTCCCCGAAGTCACCATCTCCAAGATCCGTTTCCTGGAGTCGGAGGGGCTCATCGAGCCGCAGCGGACCCCTTCCGGCTACCGCAAGTTCAGCCCCGCCGACGTCGAACGCCTCGGCCATGTCCTGCGGATGCAGCGGGACCACTATCTGCCCCTCAAGGTGATCCGCGAGCACCTCGACGCCATGGAGCGCGGGGAGGCCGCCCCGCTGCCCACCGTGGGCCGTCAACGGGACGGCGAAGTCGTCCTGGAGCCCGTGGAGGGCCCCACGGTGGCTCGGATCGGGCGGGCCGAGCTGCTGGCCGCCGCCGGGATCGGTGAGCAGGAGCTCGACGAGTGGGAGTCGTACGGACTCATCGCTCCACTGCCCGACGGCGTGTACGACGCGGAAGCCGTCACCGTGGCCGGGCTCGTCCTGGAGTTGGGGCGGTTCGGGATCGAGCCGCGGCACCTGCGCGCGATGAAGGCCGCCGCGGACCGCGAGGCCGGGCTCGTCGACCAGGTGGTCGCCCCGCTGAAGCGGCACCGCAATCCGCAGACAAGGGCCCACGCGGAGGCCCGTACGAAGGAGCTGGCGGGGCTCACGGTGAAGCTGCACGCAGCGCTGGTGCAGACCGCGCTCGGAGTGCGCCTGCCCTGAGCCGGACGGGATTGCGGCCGTCTGATCGGCCACCCGTTCTCGGCCCGACTACCCAAACGTCCCGGGCACGGCCTAGGGTTGCTGTGTGAACGAGCTCGATGTCGTAGGTGTCCGGGTCGAAATGCCCTCCAACCAACCGATCGTGCTCCTGCGTGAAGTGGGAGGCGACCGCTACCTCCCCATCTGGATCGGGCCCGGGGAGGCGACGGCGATCGCCTTCGCACAGCAGGGCATGGCCCCCGCACGACCGCTGACCCACGACCTGTTCAAGGACGTGCTGGAGGCCGTCGGCCAGGAGCTCACCGAAGTGCGCATCACGGATCTGCGTGAGGGCGTCTTCTACGCCGAGCTGGTGTTCGCCAGCGGAGTCGAGGTGAGCGCCCGCCCGTCCGACGCCATAGCGCTGGCACTGCGCACCGGGACGCCGATCTACGGCAGCGACGGCGTGCTCGACGACGCCGGCATCGCGATCCCGGACGAGCAGGAGGACGAGGTGGAGAAGTTCCGCGAGTTCCTCGACCAGATCTCACCCGAGGACTTCGGGACCAACAGCCAGTGAGATCGAGGGCCGGCTGAGAAATGCTGGCATTTGCCACCGGCGTGTGAGAGCGTCCTGCGGCCCGCCGCGAGCGCATTCGGCTAGCCTTTCCCCGCGGTGGGGTACGGGAAACCACTCCTAGGGTGATTATCACTCGGCGTGCCTAGCGTGGCGATCGTTGACGCACCCCTGGTGACTGCCTACCGTCGAGAAGGCAGGTCAAGGACGGAGGTCGGCGTGAGAAGCAGCGGCGACGGTACGGCTGGGGGTGCCCCGGAACGCAGTTTCGGGGACAGTGGCCCGTACCCGCTTCATGGCAGTGCGGCCGATCACGCTCCGCATCGACCCACTGCCGTGCCGAGCAGCGGAGGGGCGACGTCCATGGCGTCCGAGCAGATCGGCTACCGGGGCCCTACGGCCTGTGCGGCGGCAGGCATCACCTATCGGCAACTGGACTACTGGGCACGCACCGGGCTGGTCGAGCCCAGCGTGCGGCCCGCGCACGGGTCGGGGACACAGCGGCTCTACAGCTTCCGGGACGTGGTCGTCCTGAAGATCGTCAAGCGGTTCCTCGACACGGGTGTGTCGCTGCAGAACATCCGCAGCGCCGTTCTGCACCTGCGGGAGTGCGACTTCCGCGATCTGGAGCGCATGACGCTGATGAGCGACGGTGCCACGGTCTACGAGTGCACCTCCCCGGACGAGGTCCACGCCCTGCTCCAGGGCGGCCAGGGCGTCTTCGGCATCGCCGTGGGCGTGGTGTGGCGTGACGTGGAGAGCGCCCTGTCGCAGCTGCACGGGGAGCGCGTCGACACCGGCGAGACACTCGTCGGGTCCAACCCCGCCGACGAGCTGGCCAGGCGGCGCAACCGGGCCGTCTGAGGGCCCGGCAGGAGCTGTGACGGGGCATTGTCAGTGGCGTAGGGCAGCATCGGAGATGTGAGAACCGCGCCCACGATCCTGCATCTCGACATGGATGCCTTCTTCGCCTCGGCGGAGCAGGCGTCCAAGCCGAGCCTGCGCGGGAAAGCCGTCGTCGTGGGCGGGCTCGGACCGCGCGGTGTGGTGGCCACCGCGTCGTACGAGGCACGGGTTTTCGGGGTGAACTCGGCGATGCCCATGGCCCAGGCGCGCAGACTCGCTCCGAACGCCGCGTATCTCGTGCCGCGCTTCGGCTTCTACCGGTCGATCAGCGAGCAGGTGATGGCCTTGCTGCGGGCGCTGTCGCCGCTTGTGGAGCCGCTGAGCCTGGACGAGGCGTTCGTGGACCTGGAGGCCGGGGAGACGGCCTGGGACGCCGAGTCGGCGCGGCGGGCCGGGGAGCGGCTCCGAGCCGACATACGGGCCGTCACGGGCCTCACCGGGTCGGTCGGCCTCGCCGCCTCCAAGATGATCGCGAAGATCGCCTCCGAGCGCGCCAAGCCCGACGGGCTGGTACTGATCGAGCCCGGCACCGAGCGGGCATTGCTGGGGCCGTTGTCGGTGCGCACGCTGCCGGGGGTCGGCCCGGCGACGGGCGACCATCTGCGGCGGGCCGGGATCACCACGGTCGACGAGATCGCCGAGGCGGGCGAGGACGAGCTCGTACGGCTGGTGGGCAAGGCCCACGGGCACGGGCTGTACGCCATGGCGCTCGCGCACGACGAGCGGCCCGTGGTGGCCGAGCGGGAGACCAAGTCGGTGTCGGTCGAGGACACCTACGACGTCGACATCCACGACCGGATCCGGGTGGGCCTGGAGGTACAGCGCCTCGCCGACCGGTGTGTACGGCGGCTGCGGGGCGCCGGCCTGTCGGGGCGCACCATCCAGCTGAAGGTGCGGCGGTACGACTTCTCGACGCTGACCCGGTCCGAGACGCTGCGCGGGCCCACGGACGACCCCGGGGTGGTGCGGGAGGCCGCGGCGCGGTTGCTGGACTCCGTGGACACCACGGGCGGGGTGCGGTTGCTCGGGGTGGGGGTCTCCGGGCTCGCGGACTACACGCAGGAGGACCTGTTCGCGCAGGCGGCGGGGGAGCAGGTCGACCTTCTTGAGGAGGAGCACACGGAGGAGGAAGCGGGCGGGGAGCAGTCGGCGCCCGTGGAGCGCCGCTGGCCCGCAGGGCACGATGTGCACCACTCCGGGTTCGGGCACGGGTGGGTGCAGGGCAGCGGTCTTGGGCGGGTCACCGTGCGGTTCGAAACACCGGAGGATGCCGGGCCCGGGCGGGTACGGACGTTCCGGATCGACGATCCCGAACTGGAGCCGGCGGAGCCGCTGCCGTTGGTGACGCGGGACGTGGGTGAACTGACCCCAGCATCAGGGCAGTTGGCGGCGCCACCCCCGGAGAATCGAAGACCTGCCGACCCTCCCGCCGCTTCGGCTCAACTGTCGTCCGAGCCGGCCAGTTTGCCGAAGTCGCGGTCCGGGAGGGAGGGCGGTGGGGCCACGTCGAGGCCGTAGTGGTGGTAGAGCTGGAGTTCCTGGTCGGGGGAGAGATGGCGGCCCACGCCGAAGTCGGGGGCGTCCTTGATCAGGGAGCGTTCGAAGGGGATGTGCAGGGTCCCCTCGATCAGTTCGCTGGGCTCCAGGGGGACGAAGGCGTCCCTGGAGAACAGGCCGGTGCGTATGGCCGCCCACTCCGGTACACCGGTCGCGTCGTCGAGGTAGACCTCGTCGATCGTGCCGATCTTGGCGCCGGTGCGGTCGAACGCCTTGCGGCCGATCAGGTTGCGCGGATCGATATCGGTCTGCACGGGCCCTCCTCCTGGTCGCAACTCATTCGTAAACTCTACAAAAGAGCACATTCGGGCCGGTGGCCACTCGAAAGCTCGGCTTCACCGCTCGCTGGTAGGCTGGCGAGCGGCTGCTGACCCCGTGCGGGAGAGTCCTCCAGACTTCATCGGAGGCGCCGAAGGAGCAAATCCTCCCCGGAATCTCTCAGGCTCACGTACCGCACGGACGAGGTCACTCTGGAAAGCAGGGCGGGTGCCGGCGACGGCCCCCGCTCTCACCGACGGTGAAAACCGGTGACCTTCGGGTGGCCGGTGAAGCTCTCAGGTTGAGATGACAGAGGGGGAGGCCGTCCGGGCACCCCACTGTCGTGGTGCCCTCGAAGGTCGTGTCCGACCAGGAGGCCTCCCAAATGACCGCCCCTCGCACTTCGCTCTCCGAGCTCGAACAGGGCATCCCGTTCGAGCAGCGCCACATCGGTCCCGACCAGGAAGCGCGGGCCAAGATGCTCGCGCAGGTCGGCTACGGCTCGCTCGACGAGCTCACCGCCGCCGCGGTCCCCGATGTGATCAAGAACGCCGACTCCCTGGACCTGCCGGGCGCCCGCACCGAGGCCGAGGTACTGGCCGAACTGCGTTCCCTCGCGGACCGCAACGAGGTCCTCGGTTCCATGATCGGGCTCGGCTACTACGGGACGTTCACCCCGCCCGTGATCCTGCGCAATGTCATGGAGAACCCGGCCTGGTACACGGCCTACACGCCGTACCAGCCGGAGATCTCCCAGGGGCGGCTCGAAGCCCTCCTCAACTTCCAGACCATGGTCGCCGACCTCACCGGGCTGCCGACCTCCGGCGCCTCCCTGCTCGACGAGGGCACGGCCGCCGCCGAGGCCGTGGCGCTGTCGCGGCGCATGGGCAAGAACAAGAAGGGTCTGTTCCTGGTCGACGCGGACACGCTGCCGCAGACCATCGCCGTGATCGAGACCCGTGCCGAGCCGACCGGTGTCGAGGTCGTCGTCGCCGACCTCAGCGAGGGCATTCCGGCCGAGATCGCCGAGCGCGAGATCAACGGCGTGCTCGTGCAGTACCCGGGCGCCTCCGGTGCCGTACGCGACATCAAGCCGCTGATCGAGCAGGCGCACGGGCTCGGCGCGCTCGTCACCGTCGCCGCCGATCTCCTCGCGCTCACGCTGCTCAAGTCGCCCGGCGAGCTGGGCGCCGACATCGCGGTCGGTACGACGCAGCGCTTCGGGGTGCCGATGGGCTTCGGCGGGCCGCACGCCGGATACATGGCCGTGCACGAGAAGTTCGCGCGCAGCCTGCCCGGGCGGCTCGTGGGCGTCTCCGTCGACGCCGACGGACACAAGGCCTACCGCCTCGCCCTCCAGACCCGCGAGCAGCACATCCGCCGCGAGAAGGCCACCAGCAACATCTGCACCGCCCAGGTGCTCCTCGCCGTCATGGCCGGCATGTACGCCGTCTACCACGGGCCGGACGGGCTCAGGGGCATCGCGCGGCGGACGCACCGGTACGCCACGATCCTCGCCGCCGGGCTCACCGCAGGCGGTGTCGAGGTCGTGCACGGCGGCTACTTCGACACACTGACCGCACGCGTGCCCGGCCGGGCCGCCGAGGTCGTCGCCGCCGCCCGCGAGGACGGCGTCAACCTCCACCTCGTGGACGCGGACCAGGTGTCCATCGCCTGCGACGAGACCACCACGCGTGCCCAACTGGCAGCCGTATGGACCGCGTTCGGGGTGGATGGTGACGTTGAGGCGCTTGACGCGTCCGCCGAGGACACGCTGCCCGAGGCGCTGCTGCGGAACGACGCGTACCTCACGCACCCCGTCTTCCGGGACCACCGTTCCGAGACCGCGATGCTGCGCTACCTGCGCAAGCTCGCCGACCGCGACTACGCGCTCGACCGGGGCATGATCCCGCTGGGCTCCTGCACGATGAAGCTCAACGCGACCACCGAGATGGAGCCGGTCACCTGGCCCGAGTTCGGTCAGCTGCACCCCTTCGCGCCCGCCGAGCAGGCGCAGGGATACCTCACGCTCATCCGGGAGTTGGAGGAGCGGCTCGCCGAGGTCACCGGGTACGACAAGGTGTCGTTGCAGCCCAACGCCGGTTCGCAGGGCGAGTTGGCCGGGCTGCTGGCGGTGCGTGGGTACCACCGGGCCAACGGGGACGCGCAGCGGACCGTGTGTCTCATTCCCTCGTCCGCGCACGGCACGAACGCTGCCAGTGCGGTGATGGCCGGCATGAAGGTCGTCGTCGTGAAGACCGCCGAGGACGGTGAGATCGACGTCGAGGATCTGCGGGCGAAGATCGAGCAGTACCGCGACGAGCTGTCGGTACTGATGATCACCTACCCGTCCACGCACGGGGTGTTCGAGGAGCACGTCGCCGACATCTGCGCGCAGGTCCACGAGACCGGCGGGCAGGTCTACGTCGACGGCGCCAACCTCAACGCCCTTGTGGGGCTTGCCAAGCCGGGGCACTTCGGCGGCGATGTCTCGCATCTGAACCTGCACAAGACGTTCTGCATTCCGCACGGTGGTGGCGGTCCGGGCGTCGGGCCGGTGGGTGTGCGGGCGCACCTCGCGCCGTATCTGCCGAACCATCCGCTGCAGCCTGCTGCCGGTCCTGAGACGGGAGTTGGGCCCATCTCCGCCGCTCCGTGGGGCTCCGCCGGGATTCTGCCGATCTCCTGGGCATACGTCCGGCTCATGGGCGGCGAAGGGCTGAAGCGGGCCACGCAGGTGGCCGTGCTCTCCGCCAACTACATCGCCAAGCGGCTCGAACCGCACTACCCCGTGCTCTACACCGGGCCCGGCGGGCTCGTCGCGCACGAGTGCATCATCGATCTGCGGCCGATCAGCAAGGCGACCGGTGTCTCCGTCGACGACATCGCCAAGCGGCTCATCGACTACGGCTTCCACGCGCCGACGATGTCGTTCCCGGTGGCCGGCACACTGATGATCGAGCCGACGGAGTCCGAGGATCTCATCGAGCTGGACCGGTTCTGCGAGGCGATGATCGCGATTCGCGGGGAGATCGAGAAGGTCGGGGCGGGGGAGTGGCCGGCCGAGGACAACCCGTTGCGGAACGCGCCGCATACCGCTGCCGCGCTTGGCGGGGAGTGGGGGCACGCTTACTCGCGTGAGGAGGCTGTCTTCCCGGCGGGTGTGTCTGTCGCGGACAAGTACTGGCCGCCTGTGCGGCGGATCGACCAGGCCTTCGGGGACCGGAACCTGGTGTGTTCCTGCCCGCCGCTGGATGCGTACGAGGACTGACGCCTTTCGGGTGCGGCGCCGTTGTGGCTGGTCGCGCAGTTCCCCGCGCCCCCAAAAAAAAGGGCGCGGGTGCTCACGCCGGATACGAGTGGGTCTGGGTTGCCTTGACCGTTGCCCAGATCAACGCTCCCTGATGCAGGGCCAGTTCGGCCGCTGCCGGCGTCGTCAGGTCTGCCGCCAGGGGGAGTTCGCCCGTCAGGTCTACGCGGATCTGGTCGCCGTGGGTTTCCAGGCCCGCAACCTCGCAGCGCCAGAGGTTGCGGGCGCTGGCGCCGGTCGGGCGGTCCCGGAAGAGAGTCACCGCGCTTGGTGGGAACGCCACGAACACCTCGCCGGTCAGATCCTCTGTGGTGGTGATCGTGGGCCCGGTGTCCAGGGTGACCGTGTGGCCGTCGGCGTGGCCCTTGTAGAGGTTGAGGCCGACCAGTTGGGCGATGTAGTCCGTGCGCGGGTGGCGGGCGATGTCGGCGGGGGTGCCCTGCTGGACGATCGTGCCCTGCTCGATCACCACCAGCCGGTCGGCCAACACCATGGCGTCCAGGGGGTCGTGGGTGACCAGGACCGCGACCGCCTCGAACTCCGCGAGGTGGCGCCGGAGTTGGGCCCGTACGTCCAGGCGGGTGCGGGCGTCCAGGGCGGCCAGGGGTTCGTCGAGGAGGAGCAGGCGCGGGCGGGTCGCCAACGCCCTTGCCACGGCCACCCGTTGGGCCTGGCCGCCGGAGAGTCTGCGGGGCTTGGCATAAGCATGTTCCGTGAGGTCCATGCGATCCAGCCACTCGGCGGCGATGGCGCGGGACTCCGCCTTGGTCGCGCCCTGGCAGCGGGGGCCGAAACCGACGTTGTCGAGGGCGGTGAGGTGCGGGAAGAGGAGGTAGTCCTGGAAGACGACTCCTACCGGGCGGGACTCCGGTGGCGTACGGTCCAACTCCTCGCCGTCCAGCCGTAGATGACCGTCCGTCAGGCCCACCAGACCGGCCAGGGCTCGCAACGCGGTTGTCTTTCCGGCGCCGTTGGGGCCGAGGAGGGCGACCACGTCTCCGGGGGCGGCGGTCAGTTCGACGTCCAGGCGGAAGGTGCCGCGGTCCACGACGAGATGGGCGTCGAGGCCCTTGTCAGGCGTGGTGATGAGGTCGGTCATGAGGTCGTCATCCAGCGGTCCCGGAGTCCTGCCAGGACCGCGATCGACACGGCCAGCAGGACCAGGCTGAGGGCGATCGCTGCCTCCGGGTCGTTCTGGAGGGCGAGGTAGACCGCGAGGGGCATGGTCTGGGTGCGGCCGGGGAAGTTGCCGGCGAAGGTGATCGTCGCGCCGAACTCGCCCAGTGCGCGGGCCCAGGCGAGCACCGAGCCGGCCGCGATGCCCGGGGCGATCAGGGGGAGTGTGACCCGGCGGAACGCCGTGAAGCGGGAGGCGCCGAGGGTCTGGGCGGCCTCCTCGTAGCGCGGGTCGGCGGCGCGCAGGGTGCCCTCGACGCTGATGACCAGGAACGGCATCGCGACGAACGCCTCCGCGACCACGACGCCGGTCGTCGTGAAGGGGAGCGTGATGCCGAACCACGAATCCAGCCACTGGCCCACGACGCCGTTGCGGCCGAGGGCCAGGAGCAGTGCCACGCCGCCCACCACCGGGGGCAGGACCAGCGGGAGTGTCACCAGGGCTCGGACGAAGCGGCGGCCGGGGAACTCCGTGCGGGCCAGCAGCCAGGCCAGCGGCACGCCCAGCACCAGGCACACCGCTGTCGCCAACGTCGCGCTCAGCAGGGAGAGTTGGAGCGCCTGCCAGACCTCCGTGCTGGTGAGCTGTGACGGCAGCGACCGCCAGGGGGCCCGTACCAGAAGGGCGAGCAGCGGGAGGAGCAGGAACGCCAGGCCTACGAGCGCGGGCAGCAGCAGGGGGAGGGGCACCCCGCTACCTGTCATCCGGACACGCCGACGCCGCGGCCCGCCCTTCAGGGTCTCGGCCGCGGCGTCGGAGGTGTCGAGAGGGGTCACGGCTTGAGGAAGCCCGCCGCGGACAGCACCTTCTGGCCCTCGGCGGACTGCACCAGCGCGATGAACGCCTTGGCGGCGACGGCGTTGGGCGCGTTCTTCAGGAGGACGATCGGGTAGTCGTTGATGGCGTCGGCGGACTCGGGGAACTCCACGCCCTCCACCTTGCTGCCGGCCGCGTGCACGTCGGTCTTGTAGACGACCGCCGCGTCGGCCTCCTTCAGCACCACCTTGTTGAGGGCGGACTTGACGTCCTCCTCGTAGGACACCGGGGTGAGCTTCAACTTGCTTGCGGTGAGCGCCTTTTGGGCCGCCGCGCCGCACGGCACCGTCTTGTCGCAGAGCACGACCTTGAGGCCGGACTTGGTGAGGTCCTTCAGGGAGGCGACCTTGTCGGGGTTGCCCGGCAGCGTGGCGATCTCCAGCTGGTTGCGCACGAACGTGGCCGGGGTGCCGACGCCGTCGCCCTTGTCCGTGACGATCGCCATGGTCTTGGGGCTCGCGGCGGCGAACACGTCGGCCGGGGCGCCGCTGGTGATGCTCGCGGCGAGGGTGTCGCTGCCCGCGAAGTTGAAGGTGACCTTGGTGCCCGGGTGCGCCGTCTCGAACTCCTTGCCCAGGGCCGTGAACGACTCCTTGAGCGAGGCGGCGGCGAAGACGGTGACAGTGCCGGACATCTTCGGGGACGCGGACGCCGAGGTGTCGGACTTCGAGGAGGACGAGTCGTCGCTGGAGGCGCAGGCGCTCAGGGCCAGCAGCGCGGCGGCTCCGGCCCCCGCAACCTGCAGGGTCCGGTGGGTCCGACGCGCGGAACGGGTCATCACGGTTCTACTCCTCTGATTCTGCCGATAAGGGATGGTCGCGCCCTTGCCCGACCGCAACGGCCGTGCCGCGATGATAATGCCGCATATGCAAGGTGTAAGTCTCCTGTCGCATCGCATGAGCTGCGCTATTCGCTGGTGGGGTGCGCATGTGCGTTTGTACGGGACTGCCGTCCGGGTACCACATTCCGGGAGGTGATGGCTCGTGACGCTCGCGCAGCTCGACCTGACGGGGGACCTCGCCCGGCCCACCCGGCTGACCGTGCCGGACCTGCTGAACTGGCCGTTGCACCGGTCCGGGTCAGCTTCGAGTGCGCCACCAGCGGCACCCAGGTCCACCGCTTCGCGGGACCACGGCTCTACGACGTCCTGTCCGCGGCCGGTCCCGGCTTCGACCCCGTCCGCCGCAAGGACCGGCTGCGCTTCCTCATCGCGGTGAGCGGTACGGACGGGCACCACGCGCTGCTGTCCTGGGCCGAGATCGATCCCGACTTCGCTCATGCCCCTGTTCTGCTCGCCGTGAGCATCGACGACACCCCGCTCGACCGTGCCGGACCGCAACTGGTGCTTCCGCAGGACCGTTGCGGGGCCCGGCACATCAGTGGGATCAGTGCGATACGGGTGGACGGGGGTTACGGCGCGGCGAGTCGGCCAGTGCCAGCCACATCCGGTCGCGGGTCAGCGGAAGTTCGGTGAAGCGGACGCCCGTCGCGTCCCGCAGCGCGTTGGCGAAGGCGGGCGCGACCGGGTTGAAAGGGCTCTCGCTCATCGACTTGGCGCCCAACGGCCCGATGGCGTCCGCCGTTTCCATGAAGTGCACCTCGGTGCGCGGCACGTCCGCGTACTGCGGGAGCCGGTAACGCCGGAACGCGGCCGTCTCCACCGCGCCCCGCCCGTCGATGCGGACGTGCTCGAAGAGGGTCGCGCCGAGCGCCTGGGCGACCCCGCCCTCCACCTGGCCCCGGCACTGCATCGGGTTCATCACCTTGCCCGCGTCTGCCGCGTGCACACTGCGCAGGATGCGGATCTCACCCGTGTCCGGGTCCACGGCGACCCTGAACCACTGCGCGTTGAAGGCCACCGAGCGGGGCGTCCCGCCGAAGTGCCCGTCGGCGGTGAACTCGACCCCGACCGCCGCACCCGCCGCGTGCAGCTCCTTCAGGGTGAGGCGTCCGCCCGGATGCATTACGGCCTCCTCCGCCAACCGGCAGTCCGCGCGCGGGAGTTGCAGATGGGCGGCGGCGAAGTCGAGCAACTGGTCGGCGAGGGCGCGGGATGCCCGCAGCGTGGCCTTTCCCGCCACCACCGTGCCCGTGGAGGCGAAGGCGCCCGTGTCATGGCGTACGACGTCCGTGTCGGACTGGCGGACGGTGATCCGGTCGACGGTGGTGGCGAGTTCACCGGCCGCGATCTGGCGGTGGACGGTCGTCGTGCCGTTGCCGAACTCGGCGGTTCCCACGGCCAGATCGAAGCCGCCGTCGGACAGGAGGCTCGCCTTCGCGTCGGCGATGTGACCACCGGGTGGGCCCGTCGCGATCATCGCCAGGGCCGCTCCTTCGCCCACCAGCCAGCCTTCAGGAGCCGCTTTCCAGGGCTCGGTCTGCGCGCGGCGCACGATCGCGAGGCACTGGTCGAGGCCGTAGCTCGCGATGTGCAGATCCTCCTCCTCGCCGCCGGGGGAGAGCATCGGCTCGCCCGGCCCGATGATGTTCTTCGCCTTGAACTCCAGCGGATCCAGGTCCAGTTGGCGGGCGAGTTCGTCGAGCGCCGACTCCACGGCGAACATCACCTGGCCGAGGCCGTAGCCCCGGAAGGCGCCCGCCGGGACGGTGTGCGTGTAGACCGAGAAGGCGTCGACCTTCTTGTGCGGGGCGCGGTAGACGGCCATCGACTCGCCGACGCTGTGGAACATGACGGCGGGGCCGTGGTTGCCGTAGGCGCCGGTGTTGGAGACAACTCGCAGCTGGAGCGCGGTCAGTTGGCCGTCGCGGCGGGCGCCCGCCTTCACGTGGATGGTGAAGGGGTGGCGGGTGGTCGCGCCGTAGAACTGTTCGGCGCGGGTGTACTCCAGCTTCACCGGGCGGCGCAGGCGCAGGACCGCGAGGGCGACGATGTCCTCGACGAGCATCTCCTGTTTGCCGCCGAAACCGCCGCCGACCCGTCCGGCGACGACCCGCACCTGTTCCTCGGGGAGGTCGTAGAGCGCGCAGAGGGCGCGGCGCGTCAGGAAGGGGGTCTGTGAACTGGTGCGTACGGTAAGCCTGTTGCCCTCGTCGAACCAGGCCACCGCGCCATGCGTCTCCAGGCTGGCGTGCTGGACGCGCTGGGTGCGGTAGGTGTCCTCGTAGACGGCGTCGGCCTCCGCGAAGCCTGCCTCCACGCTGCCGATCTCGCCGTGCGCCTCGCCGACCACATTGTCCTGAGGGCGTGAAATGCGGGCCGTGGTCGCGTCTTTGTCGTGGACGACGGGCGCGCCCGGGCGCATCGCCTCCTCCGGGTCGAGGACCGCGGGCAGGATCTCGTACATCACCTCGACGCGTCGGCAGCCCTCCTCGGCGGCGGCCTCACTGTCGGCGACCACGGCGGCGACGCGCTGGCCGACGTAGCGGACGGTGTCGTCGAGGACGCGGGTGTCGTCGGGGTCTTCGGTGGGGTGCTCGTGGCGGGCCGTGGAGAAGTGCCGTTCGGGGGCGTCGTAGTGGGTGAACACGGCGTGCACGCCCGGGACTTGGAGAGCAGCAGCGGTGTCGATCGCGGTGATGCGGGCGTGGGCGTGCGGGGAGCGGAGGAGCTTCATGTGGAGCAGGTCGGGGACGTCGATGTCGAAGGTGTAGCGGGCCGTTCCGGTGACGACCTGGGGGCCGGCCGGGGCGGGGAGGTTGCGGCCCACCGCCTCGCCCGCGCCGGGTGCTTCGGCGTGGCATACGCCTCGTACCGCGTCCTCGATGGCGCGGTAGCCGGTGCAGCGGCACAAGTTGCCCTTGAACGCGCGGGGGAGATCGGTGAGTTGGTCCTCGTCCAGGGCGGCCGTCGTCATCAGGAAGCCGGCCGTGCAGAAGCCGCATTGGAAGCCCTGGGCGTCGAGGAACTTCCGTTGGACGGGGTGGAGTTCGCCGTCCTCGGCGGCCAGGCCCTCGACCGTGGTGACCGTACGGCCGTCGGCACGGAAGGCCGGGTAGAGACAGCTGTGCACGGGCTCGCCGTCCACATGGACCGTGCAGGCGCCGCAGTCGCCCGCGTCGCAGCCCTTCTTCACGCCGAACCAGCCGCGCTCGCGCAGGTAGGTGCGCAGGCACTGGCCCGGACGGGGTTCTTCGGCGAAGGAACGGCCGTTGACCTCGATCTTCATGCTGCCGTCTCTCCCAGTTCCAGTTCCCGGCGGATCTCCTCCGCGTAGTGGAACGTCATGTGCGCCCGCCATTCCGGCAGCCCGTGGATGTCGTCGAACCATTCGTCGACGGTGGAGGCGATCGCCGTGCGGAGGTCCCCGGCCGTGGGCGGCAGCGGGAACCGCAGGCGGAACGGGCGGACCGTCGACGCGGTGATCGTCAGCGCGAACGAGCCGTCCTGCGGGTCCAGGGTGCCGATGACCAGGACTCCGGAGCGGCCGAGGCCGTAGAGGGAGGCCTGGCGGAAGGCCGTACGGCAGGTCAGGGCGCGGGCCGGGACGGTGATCGAGCGGAGGAGTTCGCCGTCGGCCAGATCCTTGCGGCCCGCGCCGGTCACGAAATCGGTGACGTGGACGCGGCGGTGTACGCCGTCCTGGGACAGGAGCAGGCACTCGGCGTCCAGGGCGGCCGTGAGGGAGATCATCGGGCCGGCGGGGAGGGCGTTGCAGAGGTTGCCGCCGACCGTCGCCATGTTCCAGATCTTGAAGGAGGCGAGGAAGGCGCGGCAGCACTGCTCGACGAGCGGGGCCGCCTCGGTCGTCAACTTCGCGGCGAAGCGGGAGAGTTGGGCGATCGTGCAGGTGGCCGCGATCTCCAGGGAGCCGTCCGGGAGGTGTTGGACGGGGGTCCAGCCGGTGCGGCTCAGGTCCACCAGGCGGCGCAGGTGCGGTTGCGGCTCGGAGAAGAGATATGTGCCGCCGCCGAGCCAGGCGTCGCCCGGCCGCCAGGGGGTCGGCTGCCGGGCGTCGAGGATCTCGGCCACCGTGTTCAGGTCCATGACCGCCAGTGAAGCAACGCGGACCGGGCCGGGACGACTGGTTCACAGCACGGAAACGCCGATGTTCCCGGGCGTTGCTTTGGAGGATCGACCAAGAGGCGTTTCGGGTGATTGGTCTTGCACTTACCATGCAATCACTCGTGTTCACCTGGCGAATGCGAGATGCGAGGAGCCGGAACCATGCACGTCGAACACCTCCTTCAGGACGAGTCCCTCGGCCTGCGTCTGCTGTGGGCCGAGGACGCCCAGCTGGCGCGGGAGATCAGCGGGGTGACCGTGACCGACCTGGAGGACCCCGCGCGGTTCGTGCGGCGGGACGAGGTGGTGCTCAGCGGACTGGTCTGGTGGTCCGCCGAGGACGGACCCGGGCGGGCCGAGCGGTTCGTGTCCGCGCTGCGCGGGGCGGGGGCCGCCGCGCTGCTCGCCGGGGAGGAGACGCACGGCTCGGTGCCGGACGACCTCGTCGAGGCGTGTGTGCGGCACGGGGTGCCGGTGGCCGCCGTACCGGCGCACATCATGTTCCGCGCGATCACCGACACCGTGTACCTCGGGCGGTGGGGCGAGTTGAGCCGCCGACACGCGTTGCCGGACGGCGTGCGGGGGCGGCTGAGTCGGATGGCCGCGCAGGGTGCGGGCCCGGAGGCGATCGTGGCGACGGCCTTCGCTCACCTCGAACGGGCCGTCGCCTATGTCCTCACCCCCTCCGGGCGCACGGTCGCGGCCACTTCGGGTGCGGCTGCGATATCCGCGCCGGAGGCCGCCGCGCTGCTGGCGGAGGCCCTGCCCGTCGACGCCGACGGGGTCTCGCCGTACGAGCGCTGGCACCTCTGCCTTCCCGATCCCGACGATGCCCCGCCGCGCACGCTGCACGAGTTGGCCTCGGTGCTGGGGCGCTGCCAGGAGGCGCGGGTCCGGTCGCGGGCCGAAGAGCGGCAGACGGCGGACGAGTTGGGGGCGCTGCTCGCCGCGCCCGGTACGGATCCTTCGGTCGTGGCGACGGCGCTACGGGCCTGTGGGCTGCCGGAGGGAGGGCCGTACCGCGTGCTGGTCGCGGAGACCGGAGCGCAGCGGGCGGGGCATCGTCGGGATCG
>NZ_JAEQAZ010000144.1 GCF_016654115.1 Streptomyces sp. MBT53 | reverse complement strand
GTCGGTGTGGTCGTGGGCGGTGGGGGCGGGGGCCTTGTCGCTCATGATGCTCGTAGCCTTGTTCAACAATCCTCTTGCCTTCTTGCGCCAACAGGGCGGCAGAGGCGTACAGATCGAGTCACTGGGCGGCACGGCCCTCGGGCTGGCGACCCACCTCGGCTGGCCGGGCCGGGCGCGCTACCAGTACGGCGCGATGGAGTTCACCGGACCGCACGTCGCCGCCGTCGCCGACGTCTCCCTCGCGCTCACGGCGGTCGCCTTCGCCTTCCTGCTGCTGTGGCGGATCCGGGCCCGCCGCTGGACCGACGCGACCCCCTACGACGCCGCGCTGAGCGCCGTCCTGCTGTTCACCGTGACCAGCCGGGTGATCAGCCCCCAGTACATGATCTGGCTGCTCGGCCTGGCCGCCGTCTGTCTGACCTCCCGGCACACCGCGCAGCGCCCGGTGGCCGCGCTGATCGTGGCGGCGACCGTGATCAGCGCCGTCGAGTTCCCCGGCCTGTACGGCGACGTCATCCGCAGCACGTGGACGGGCTGCGCCCTGATGGTCGCGCGCAACGGTCTGCTGGGTGCCGCGGCCGTCCTCTCCTTCGTCCGGCTGTGGCGGTCGTCGAGGCCGGTTCCGGCGACACCGCACGCGCGCGTGCGGCCCTCCGGTCCGCACGGGGAGTCCCAGCAGTTGACCGCGGCACACTCCGGCGCCTGATTGACTTGGGCCCGGGGAGCGTGAGGGACGCGCCTCCACGGATCGAGTGACATCCAGTGACGGAGGGGACTGCCGCACATGACCTGGCTGATCACCGGCGGAGCCGGCTACATCGGGGCGCACGTCGTGAGGGCGATGACCGAGGCGGGCGAACAGGTGGTCGTCTACGACGACCTGTCCACCGGCATCGCCGCGCGCGTGCCCGACGGTGTGCCCGTGGTGCTGGGTTCGACGCTGGACGCGGAGCTCGTGGCCCGCACCCTCGCCGACCAGGACGTCACCGGAGTCGTCCACCTGGCGGCCAAGAAACAGATCGGCGAGTCGGTCGACCAGCCGCTGCGCTACTACCGGGAGAACGTCGAGGGACTGCGCGTCCTCCTGGAGGCGGTGACCACGGCCGGCGTCCCGTCCTTCGTGTTCTCGTCCTCGGCGGCCGTCTACGGCATGCCGGACGTGGAGCTGGTCACCGAGGAGACGCCGTGCGTGCCCATGTCCCCGTACGGCGAGACGAAGCTGGCGGGTGAGTGGCTGGTCCGCGCCACGGGCCGCGCGACCGGCCTGTCCACGGCCTCCCTGCGCTACTTCAACGTCGCCGGGGCCGCCGCCCCCGAACTCGCCGACGTCGGTGTCTTCAACCTCGTCCCCATGGTCTTCGAGAAGCTCACCGAGGACCTGCCCCCGCGCATCTTCGGCGACGACTACGCCACCCCGGACGGCACCTGCGTCCGCGACTACATCCACGTCGTCGACCTGGCAGAGGCCCATGTCGCCGCGGCCCGCGCCCTCCAGGCCTCCCCCGGCCGCGCCCTGACCCTCAACATCGGCAGCGGGGAAGGCGTTTCGGTCCGCGAGATGATCGACCGCATCAACGCGATCACCGGTTACGACCGTCCCCCGACCGTCCATCCCCGCCGCCCCGGCGACCCGGCCCGCGTCGTCGCCTCCGCCGACCGCATCACCACCGAACTGGGCTGGAAGGCCAAGCACGACGTCCAGGACATGATCGCGTCGGCGTGGGAGGGGTGGGTGCGGCTGCATCCGGGGGCCGCGCGGGCCTGATGGACGCTCGCTCCAGGACGGAACGCGCCGTGGGCGCCGTCCTCGGCTCCGCCGTCGGCGACGCGCTGGGCGCGCCCTTCGAGTTCGGTCCGGAGGGTGCCTTCTCCGCCCGCTTCCCGGTGCCCGGTCACGGCGGTGAGATGTGCGGGGGCGGTGGCTGGGACCCGGGCGAGGCCACCGACGACACGCAGATGGCCGTACTCGTCGCGGAGTCGCTGCTGGAGTGCGACGGGCTCCAACTCCCGGACATGTTCCGGCGGTTCCGGGTGTGGGCAGCCGCCGACCCGAAGGACATCGGCCTGCAGACCGAGGCCGTGCTGAGCAGCGGCGACCCCTGGGACCTGGCCGCCGCCCTGCACTTCCAGACCAGCCAACGGGGCGCCGGGAACGGCGCGTTGATGCGCGCCGCGCCCTCGTCGGTGTACTTCGCGCGCGAGGGCCGTGACGCCACGATGGACGCCGCCCGCCGTATCTCCGCGCTCACCCACGGGGACCGCGCGGCCTGGGAAGGCACCGCCGTCTTCCACGAGTTGGTGCGCGTCGCGCTGGCGGGCGGCGACCCGCTCGACGCCGTCGAGGAGACCCTCGGACACGTCCACCCCGGCCACCGGGAGCGGTACGCCGTCGTCCTCTCCGCCGACTGGCACCCCGACCGTGCGACGGAGTTCAACGGCGCCGTCTGGCCCTGCCTCGGCTCCGCCGTCTGGGCCCTGCGGACGACTTCCTCGTACGAGGACGCCCTGCGCGCCGCGATCGACCTCGGCGGCGACACGGACACCGTCGCCGCCGTGACGGGCGGGCTCGCCGGGGCGGTGTACGGGAGCGCCGCGATCCCCGAGCGGTGGAGCGAGGCCCTGCACGTGCCGTTGCCGGGGTTCGGCGGGCGGGTGCTGCGGGCGGACGAACTCCGGGGACTGGCAGGGCGGTTGGACCGACGGGGAGGGTGAGTCGCGGACTCGCAGACTCGCCCGGGCGGTATGCCAGGGGCGGTGCGGTGGGGGGTGCGGCGGCGCCCTACAGCGCCTTCAGCCCCTCCGTGGTGGCCCGGGCGAGCGCGGCCAGGTATCCCTTCGGCAGCTTCGGGCTGCGGATCACCACGGCACGCCAGTACAGGGGGCCGGAGATCAGGTCCAGCGCCAGATCCTCGTCCATGCCGGGGCGGATCTCACCACGGTGTTCCGCCGCCGCGAGAATCTTGCTGGCCACGCCCTCCTGGCCCTCGCGCAACGCCTTCTGCATCGCCTCGGCGATCTCCGGATTCCGGGCCGCCTCGGCCTGCAGGTCCGGGATGATCTGCGAGGCGACGGGGTGGCGCAGGGCGCGTGACGTGACCTCGTACAGCATCCGGAGGTCGCCCTCCAGGGAACCGGTGTCCGGCGTCGGCAGCCCCATCACCGCGATCGCCGACACGACGTCGAGCACCAGGTGCAGCTTCGAACGCCAGCGGCGGTACACCGCCGTCTTGCCCACCCCCGCGCGACGCGCGATCCCCTCGATCGACATCCGGGCATACCCGACCGCCGCCAACTCCTCGAAGACCGCCGCCCGAATGGCTTCGGTCACATCCTCGCGGAGTACGGCCGCCCCGGCGGGGGTTCGGCGGCGCTGACGTGTCTTGGGCTCGTCGGCGTTCGTCGTCATAGCCCAAGCATAGGGGCGTTGCGACGAAACGGTTGCGTTCCGACGCGGGTGGGGCGCGTCGCGACGAAACGGACTCGTCCCGTCCGGCACGTACCGACGCAACATGCCCGTCCCGACGCAAACCCAGCGAACCTAACGGCCCGATCACATCCGTCACGACGAAACGGTTGCGTTCCGACGCCGAATCCGCCTACGCTCACGTTGCGACGATACGGTCCCGTCCCGACGTAAGAGAACGTAAAGAGAAGCGTAAGGAAACGCCGGGCCACGGAACACGGCAGCCGGACGCGCGCACCCCCTCCCCCCGAGCGAAAGCAGCGGATGTGAGCCAGGTCCTCCACACACCGCCCCATTCGCCGGCCCCGGCCGACGAAGACGACCTCGCGGCGCTCGCCGCCCGCCACGGCCTCACGGTCAGTGGCGCCCGCCCCTCCCTGCCCGAGTACGTCCGGCAGTTGTGGGAGCGACGCCACTTCATCACCGCGTTCGCCACCGCCAAGCTGACCGCGCAGTACAGCCAGGCCAAGCTGGGCCAGGTCTGGCAGGTGATGACGCCGCTGTTGAACGCGGCGGTGTACTACTTCATCTTCGGTGTGCTGCTGGGCACCAAGAAGCATGTGCCGGACTACATCCCGTTCCTGGTGACGGGCGTGTTCATCTGGACGTTCACGCAGAGCTCGATCATGGCGGGCACCCGCGCGATCTCCGGCAACCTCGGCCTGGTCCGGGCGCTGCACTTCCCGCGGGCCGCGCTGCCGATCTCGTTCGCGCTGCAGCAGCTCCAGCAGCTGCTGTTCTCGATGGCCGCGCTCATCGTCATCCTGATCTGCTTCGGCGTGCCGATCAGCGTCTCCTGGCTGCTGGTGATCCCCGCGCTGTTCCTGCAGTTCACGTTCAACGCGGGCGTCTCGATGGTCATGGCGCGGATGGGCGCGAAGACTCCGGACATCGCCCAGCTGATGCCGTTCATCCTGCGCACCTGGATGTACCTGTCCGGTGTCATGTGGAGCATCGACAAGCTGACCAAGGCCGACGACCTGCCGCACATCGTGGTGATCGCCCTGGAGACCAACCCGGCGGCCGTCTACATCGACCTCATGCGGTACGCGCTGATCGACAGCTTCCACTCCAGCCAGCTCCCCCCGCACGTGTGGGCGGCGGCGACGGGCTGGGCGCTGCTGGCCGGCGTCGGCGGCTTCATCTACTTCTGGAAGGCTGAGGAGACGTACGGCCGTGGCTGAGCAGACCATCGAGTACACCACCGAGCGGACCCCCGTGGCCGCCGACAGCACCATCCCCACCGTCGTCTGCGACGGCGTCGACATCATCTACCGGGTCAACGGAACCGGCGCCGGACGCGGCTCCGCGACCGCCGCCCTCAACCGCATGCTGCGCCGCGAGAAGGCCGAGAAGGCGGCGGGCGTGCGCACGGTGCACGCGGTCAAGAAGGTGTCGTTCGTCGCCTACAAGGGCGAGGCGATCGGGCTCATCGGTACGAACGGTTCCGGCAAGTCGACCCTGCTCAAGGCGGTCGCCGGCCTGCTCCCGGTCGAGAACGGCCGTATCTACACCCACGGTCAGCCCTCCCTCCTCGGCGTCAACGCGGCGCTGATGGGCGACCTGACCGGCGAGCGCAACGTCTACCTCGGCGGCCTGGCCATGGGCATGTCCCGGGAGCAGGTCAAGGAGCGCTACCAGGGCATCGTCGACTTCTCCGGGATCAACGAGAAGGGCGACTTCATCACCCTCCCCATGCGGACGTACTCCTCCGGCATGGGCGCCCGGCTGCGGTTCTCCATCGCCGCCGCCAAGGACCACGACGTCCTCCTCATCGACGAGGCGCTGGCCACCGGTGACCGGTCGTTCCAGCGGCGTTCCGAGGAGCGGATCCGCGAGCTGCGGCAGCACGCGGGCACGGTCTTCCTGGTCAGCCACAACAACAAGTCGATCCGCGACACCTGCGACCGCGTGCTGTGGCTGGAGCGCGGTGAGCTGCGGATGGACGGGCCGACTGAGGAGGTCCTGGAGGCGTACGAGAACTTCACGGGCGGCGCCGACAAGCCCAAGGCCCCGGCGGACAAGGCCGCCTAGAGATCCTTCTGGACGTCCTCGTCCTGGAACACCCACGTGCGGTAGACCAGGAAGCGGAACGCGGACGCGAGCACGATCGACAGGGCCTTCACGGCATTCGCCCCGAGCGGACCGTGGAGGCCCAGTCCGTGGTAGCCGACGTAGAAGAGCCCGCTCTCCAGGAGGACGCCGATGCCGCTGAAGGCGAAGAACAGGGCGATGCGGCGGGCGCCCGGGGCGTCGCGGTCGCGGTAGGTGTAGTAGCGGAAGCCGAGGTAGTTGGCGCCCATGGCCACGCAGCTGGCCAGCACCGTCGCGAGCATCGCGGGCCAGCGCAGGCCGTGCAGCAGGGCGTTGAAGACCGCGAAGTTGACGAGGACGCCGCTGCCGCCGACGATCCCGAATTTCACGACTTCCAGGACGACCTTGCGCACCGGCCGTACGGGGGCGGCGGTCGCGCGTTCCTCGATGAGGTTGAGAGTCACACCACCAGGCTTAGCGCGGCTGAGTAAGCGCTCCCCCTGAGTACCCCTAAGGCACCCCATGAAAAGGCGCCCCGAGCCATTGGGGCCCGGGGCGCCTGTGCCGTCGTAGGGACTACGACGGCACGGTCGTACGTACTACGAATGCGTCCGCAGCAGGGTGCGCATGGTGCGCATCGCCACCGACAGGTTGGCGAGGTCGAACATCTCCGAGCCCTGGATCTCGTCCAGGGTGGTGCGGGCGCGGCCGAGGATCGCGGTGTTCTTCTGCTCCCACGCGGTGAAGCGCTGTTCGGGGGTCGAGGTGCCGTTGCCCGCCGAGAGGATGTCGGCGGTCAGAGCCGCGTGGGCCGCGTACAGGTCCTCGCGGATGGAGGCGCGGGCCATGGACTGCCAGCGGTCCGCGCGGGGCAACTCGATGATGCGGTCCATGAGTTGGGTGATGTGGAGGCGGTCGGCGAGGTCGTAGTAGACCTCGGCGACGTCCATCGGGTCCTTGCCCGTGCGGTCGGCCACCGAGACGATGTCGAGCGCCGGGAAGGCGGAGGAGAAGCCGGCCACGCGGGTGGCGAGTTCGGCGGGGACGCCGGCGCCGGTCAGCTCGTCGTAGATCTGCTGGTACCACTCCAGGTCCGCGCCGCGCAGCAACTTGGGCAGCTGGGACCACACCTGCTCGACGCGCTCGCCGAAGAACTCGACGGTCTCGGCGAGTTGGAGCGGCTGCGGCCGGTTGTTGAGCAGCCAGCGGGTGCCGCGCTCGCACAGGCGGCGCGAGTGCAGCCGGATGCGGGTCTGGACGGGCGCCTCGACGGTGTTGTCGAGGGCCTCGACACCGTCCCACACCTCGGCCGCGTGGAAGATCGCGCGGGCCGCGGTCTGCGCCCGGACGATCTCCTCCAGCGAGGCCCCGGTCTCCTCGCGGAGGCGGTGCAGGAAGCTCGTACCGCCGGTGTTGACCGTGTCGTTGACGAGGACCGTGGTGACGATCTCGCGGTGCAGCGCGTGGGTGTCGATCTGCTCGGCGAACTTCTCGCGCAGCGCGGTCGGGAAGTAGGCGTGCAGCAGGGTGCGCAGGTAGGGGTCGTCGGGCAGCGTGGTGTGCAACAGCTCGTCGGCGACCGTGATCTTCGTGTACGCCAGCAGGACGGCCGTCTCGGGACTGGTCAGCCCCTGTCCCTGGGCGAGGCGTTCGCGGATCTGGCGGTCGGTGGGCAGGAACTCCAGGGCCCGGTCGAGGTGGCCCTCGCGGACCAGGGTGCGCATGAAGCGCTGCTGGGCGTGGAGCATGTCCTTGGACTGGGCGAGCGCGTTGGCGATCGCGGTGTTCTGCGCGTAGTTGTTGCGCAGGACGAGCGCGCCGACCTCGTCGGTCATCTCGGCGAGGATCTTGTTGCGCTGCTTGACGGTCATGTCGCCGTCGGTGACCAGGCCGTTGAGCAGGATCTTGATGTTCACCTCGTGGTCGGAGGTGTCCACGCCCGCGCTGTTGTCGATCGCGTCCGTGTTGATCTTGCCGCCCTGCTGGGCGAACTCGATCCGGCCGAGCTGGGTCAGGCCCAGGTTGCCGCCCTCGCCGACGACCTTGACGCGCAGGTCGGCGCCGTCGACGCGGATCGCGTCGTTGGCCTTGTCGCCGACGTCCGCGTGGGACTCCGTGCTGGCCTTGACGTACGTCCCGATGCCGCCGTTCCACAGCAGGTCGACCTGCGACTTGAGGATCGCCTTCATCAGGTCGGCCGGGGTCATCTTGGCGACCTTGTCCTCGATGCCGAGGGCCTCGCGGACATGGGCGTTGACCGGGATCGCCTTGGCCGTACGGGGGAAGACCCCGCCGCCGGCCGACAGCAGCTCGGTGTTGTAGTCGGCCCAACTGGAGCGCGGCAGCTCGAACATGCGGCGCCGCTCGGCGTACGAGACGGCCGCGTCCGGGGTCGGGTCGAGGAAGATGTGCCGGTGGTCGAAGGCGGCGACCAGGCGGATGTGCTCGCTGAGCAGCATGCCGTTGCCGAACACGTCACCGGACATGTCGCCGACGCCGACGACCGTGAAGTCCTCGGTCTGCGTGTCGACGCCCAGCTCCCGGAAGTGCCGCTTGACGGACTCCCAGGCGCCGCGCGCGGTGATGCCCATCTTCTTGTGGTCGTAGCCGGCGCTGCCGCCGGAGGCGAAGGCGTCGCCCAGCCAGAAGTTGTAGCTCTCGGCGACTCCGTTGGCGATGTCCGAGAAGGTCGCGGTGCCCTTGTCGGCGGCGACCACCAGGTAGGTGTCGTCCTCGTCGTGCCGGACGACGTCCGCCGGGGGGACGACCTCGCCGGCCACCAGGTTGTCGGTGATGTCGAGCAGGGCCGAGATGAACATCTTGTAGCTGGCGATGCCCTCGGCCAGCCACGCGTCCCGGTCCACGCTCGGGTCCGGGAGCTGCTTGGCGACGAAGCCGCCCTTGGCGCCGACCGGCACGATGACGGTGTTCTTCACCATCTGCGCCTTGACAAGCCCGAGGATCTCGGTGCGGAAGTCCTCGCGCCGGTCCGACCAGCGCAGCCCGCCGCGCGCGACCTTGCCGAAGCGCAGGTGCACGCCTTCGACGCGCGGCGAGTACACCCAGATCTCGTACGCCGGCCGCGGCGCGGGCAGGTCCGGGATGGCCTGCGGGTCGAACTTCATCGAGACGTACGCGTGCGCGTGCCCGCCGAGCGCTTCCTGGAAGAAGTTCGTGCGCAGGGTCGCCTTGATGACGGTCAGGAAGGACCGCAGGATGCGGTCCTCGTCGAGGCTGGCCACCTGGTCGAGGGCCGCGTCGACCTCTTCGAGGAGGGCGTCGACGATCTCGCGCCCGGCGCGCTGCCGGTCCGGCGACATCCGCGCCTCGAACAGGGAGACGAGCAGCCGGGTGGTGTGGACGTTGTTGCGGAGGGTGTCCTCCATGTAGTCCTGGCTGAAGGTCGAACCGGCCTGCCGCAGGTACTTCGCGTACGCCCGCAGGACCATCGCCTGCCGCCAGTCGATGCCGGCACTCAGCACCAGCGCGTTGAAGCCGTCGTTCTCCGCCTGCCCGGTCCAGGTGGCGGCGAACGCCTCCTGGAACCGCTCGCGGCCGTCGTCACCGAGGTAGTCCCCGTTGCCGTTCGGCGACTTGGGCATCCGCAGCCCGAAGTCGTAGATCCACGCCGTCGTACGGTCCGTGCAGCGCAGTTCGTACGGCCGCTCGTCGACGACCTCGACGCCGAGGCGGCTGAGGACCGGCAGCACGGCCGAGAGGGAGACCGAGGCGCCCTTGCGGTAGATCTTGAAGCGGCGCTCGTCGGGGGCGGCGCCCACCGGCTCGTAGAGGCTGAGCGCGAAGGCCTGCTCCTCGGTGAGCTGTTCCAGGTGGACCAGGTCGGCCACGGCGGCGCGCGGGGTGTGGTCGGCCTTGTAGCCCTCGGGGAAGGCGTTGCCGTAGCTGCGCAGGAGTTCGGCGGCGCGCTCCTCGCCGCACTCGGCGTTCAGCGCCTCGCCGAAGCCGTCGGCCCAGGAGCGGGCGGCCTCCACGAGGCGGGCCTCGATGCGGTCCTTGTCGGCGTCGGACAGCTCGGGCAGCTCGGTGCCCTGCGGGACGCGGACCACGAAGTGCAGCCGGGAGAGGATCGACTCGGTGTTCCACGCGGTGAAGTCGACGCTGGTGCCGTCGAGTTCTTCTTTGAGGATGTCGATGATTCGGAGGCGTACGCCCGTGGTGTAGCGGTCACGCGGGAGGTAGACGAGGGCCGAGTAGTAGCGGCCGTACTCGTCCTGGCGCAGGTAGAGGCGCAGCCGGCGGCGTTCCTGGAGGTAGAGCACGGAGGTGACGATCGAGCGGAGTTCGTCGACCGGGGTCTGGAACAGCTCGTCGCGCGGGTACGTCTCCAGGATCTGCAGCAGGTCGCGCCCGTCGTGGCTGTTGGGCGAGAAGCCGGCGCCCTCCAGCACCTCGTCGACCGTGCGCCGGATCACCGGGACCCGGCGGACGGACTCGGTGTAGGCGGCGGAGGAGAACAGGCCCAGGAAGCGGCGCTCGCCGACGACCTCGCCGTTCTCGTCGAACTTCTTCACGCCCACGTAGTCGAGGTACGACGGCCGGTGCACCGTGGAGCGACTGTTGGCCTTCGTGAGGACGAGGAGCTTGTGCTCGCGGGCCTTGGCGCGGGCGTCGGCCGGGAGCCGCTCGAAGGACGGGCTCACCGGGTGGTGGTCCTCGCCCGCGTGCTGCGGGTCGGAGCGCAGGATGCCGAGGCCGGTGCCGGGGACCGCGGCGAGGGAGTCGTCCTCGCGGAGTTGGTACTCGCGGTAGCCGAGGAAGGTGAAGTGGTCGGCGGCCAGCCAGCGCAGCAGCTCACGGGCCTCGCCGACCTCGCTGGAGGGCAGGTCGGAGGCGGTCGGCTCGGCGGGCAGCTCATCGGCCATCCGCAGCGCCAGGTCGCGCATCTTCTCCCAGTCCTCGACGGCCTCGCGGACGTCGGACAGGACGCGCAGCAGATCGGCGGTGATCTGCTTCAGGTCGGCGCGGTCGGTCTCGCGGTCGATCTGGACGTGGATCCAGGACTCGGTGTGCGCGTCGTGCGGCAGCTCGCCGGTGGGCGGGGTGGTGAGCACCTCGATGAGCTTGCCGGTGAGGTCGCGGCGGACGACGACCTGCGGGTGGATCACGACGTGGATGCCGCGGCCCTGGCGGGTCAGTTCGTTGGTCACGGAGTCGACGAGGAAGGGCATGTCGTCGGTGACGACCTCGACGACGGTGTGGCTGCACGTCCAGCCGTTCTCCTCGACCGTCGGGGTGTGGACCCGAACGTTGGCCGTGCCCTGGGGACGGGTCTCGGCCAGCCGGTAGTGGGAGTAGGCGGCGCCGAAGACGTCGACCGGGTCGCGGTCGGCGAGGTCCTCCGGGGCGGTGTGCAGGTAGTAGCGCTGGAGGAACGCGAGCACGGTGTCCCGGTCCGGGGTGCTCTCGTCCGTCTTCCCGGTCGGTAGGTGCCCCCCGACCGGGCTGTTCTCAGCTACCCGGGCAGCCCGTTCGAGCAGCTCGGCCTTGGCTTCGTCCAGCTTGGTCTGCATTGTCCTCTGGCTCCTGTCGCGCGCCGTTGCGTGACGTAGAAGGAAGTTCGGTGTCTTCCCCTGCGGCTCGACGCCACGGCCCGGGGTGTCCGGTCTGCTCCGACGCTATGCCGCAAGGTGAGATGAGCGGTGGGTTATCAGCCATTTTCGGCACGCCCGAAGGGTGTGACGCTGCTCTCTGCCGCGTCGGTACCCGGGGTGTGCACGGCGTCCTGGGAGCCCTTGGAGCTCCGTCCCGCCCGCGCGGACCTGTGGGACAGGCCCTGGGACCAGCGACCGCCGCCCGGTCACGGATGTCGTCCGTGGTCGCCGGGCGCGGAGCAGGGGCGACGATGCCCCCGCGAAATATCGCGCTGATCACGCCACAAGGCTATCGCTCCTCACCGGGGGCTCGTCACGAGCCGGATGTGTACAAATCAGAGGGTGGAACTTTGACGTTATGCACAGGGGCGTAGAGAGTGAAATCGTCGTATTCACGGGCAGTCGGGACGGTGACGAAGGTCCGCGCGGTGAGGGCCCTTGGCAAGCGCTGCGGCGCGCGGGACGTTGCCTCACGACGTCCGACGCGGATGCATCCCATGGCAACAGAGGAGCGCACCGACATGACAGCGAAGATCCTCATCGTCACCGGCGACGCAGCGGAGTCGCTGGAAGTCCTCTACCCCTACCAGCGCCTGCGCGAGGAGGGCTACGAGGTCCATATCGCGGCCCCCGAGCGCAAGAAGCTCCAGTTCGTCGTCCACGACTTCGAACCCGGCTTCGACACGTACACCGAGAAGCCCGGTTACACCTGGCCCGCCGATCTCGCCTTCTCCGAGGTCGATCCCGGCCAGTACGCGGCTCTCGTCATCCCCGGCGGCCGGGCCCCCGAGTACCTCCGCAACGATCCCGAACTCCGCAAGATCCTCAAGTCCTTCTTCGACACGGACAAGCCCGTGGCCCAGATCTGCCACGGCCCCCTGCTCACCGCCGCGATCGACGGCCTGCGCGGCCGGCGCGTCACGGCCTACCCGGCGCTCGAACTCGACATGCAGTCCGCCGGCGCAACCTTCCAGGACGCCGAGACCGTCGTCGACGGCACGCTGGTCTCCGCCCGGGCGTGGCCGGATCACTCCAGCTGGATGCGGGAGTTCCTCACGGTGCTGCGGGCGAAGGCGCCGGTGACGTGATCCCCGGGGGGCCGCTCAGGCCCCCTTACGCCGCCAGCCGCTCCGCCTCCGCGACCGCCTCGGCCAGCGAGTCCACCACGGGTACGCCGACCACTTCGAGGCTGGCCCGGCTGTGCGAACCGCCGGTGTACAGCACAGCCCGCGCGCCCACGTGCAGGGCGGCCACGGCGTCGTCGGCCGCGTCGCCTATCACCACGGTGCGCGCGGGGTCCACGTCGGCCAGCGCCCCGAGATGCCGCACCATGTGCTCGGCCTTGCTGCCGCCGGAGGGCCCGGTGCGCCCGTCGACCCGTATGAAGTGCGGTTCTATCCCGAACTCCCGCACCAGCGGGACCAGTTCGTCATGGCCGTACATGCTGAGGATCGACTGGCTGCGCCCCGCCGTCCGCCACCCCGCGAGCAGGTCCGCCGCGCCCTCGGTCAGCCCGCAGACGACCCGGTGCTCGGCGTAGTACCGGTGGAAGGTGTCGTCCATGACCTCCCACTCGGCGTCGGTGGGCAGCCGCCCGAGCAGCCGCTCGTAGAACTTCGGCACCGGCACGCAGTACAGCGTCCGGTACTCCTCCATCGTGATCGCCTCGAGCCCGAGCTCGGCGAACGCCGCGTTGGTCGCCCCGATGATCGCGTCATTGTCGTGGAACAGCGTGCCGTTCCAGTCCCAGACGATGTGCGCGTTTGCTTGCATCCCCATGCCAAAAACGTACCCGCCGCCACTGACAATCAAGAGAACAGCAGGTCAACGACCATATCCGGCCGACTGACCGCCGCCGGACGGACTCCGGACGGACTCCGGACGGACTCCGGACGGACTCAGTCGGCCGACCCGACGAGGTTCGGGATCTCCTGCGTCGCGTACCAGAGCAGCTCGTGGTCCTCGGCCCCGTCCACGACGAACTGCGCGTCGTCGTCCCCGCGATCCGCCGCCGGGAGCGCGTCGGCGGCGGCACTCACGTCGTTCTCCGCGTCGCCCAGATCCACGTGCACGGCCGCCGCCCTGGCCAGCGCCACGGTTCCGGTGACCCGCACCTCGCCGAGCGCCGCCGGTTCGAGTCCGCGGTCGGGGTCGGCGTGCGCCGCGCCGTCGGGCACGTCGACGGCGACCACGACCCGCCGTCGCGGTGCGTCGGCGTCGGCCGCCAGCAGCCGCAGCGAGGCCAGTGCGGCCCGGTTCAGCGCGGCGTACTCCAACTCCTCGATGTCGTCGGAGAGGTACCACTCACGCAGCGCGGGCGTGACGGCGTACGCGACGAAGGGTCCCGTCCCCAGCTCACCCGTCTTGTACGCCTCGGCGAGACCGGGGAGGGTCAGGGGGACGTAGACGCGCATGGCTGGCCGCTTTCGTAGTCGGAGAGTGCCTCGCGAAGGACGGTGCCGTGCCTCCGGGAGAGCCTTCAGGATACGTGCGCGTGTCCCCCATCGAGTCCCCACCCGCACCACTGGAGGCGTCCACCCCGCGCCGGAAATTCACCCGGGACACCCCTGCGCCGATGGGCTCAGGGGCCCGTCAATCACTCGGATAAGTGAACAATCCGGCCCCTCCGACGCGCCCTTGTCCCTCCTTGCCACCCCCGTCCGCGGCCCCGTACAAGATCCCCAACCAGCAAGTTACTTCCCGGTACATTCCGGGCCGACCACACGGGGACCCCCATGCACAAGGTCATGACCAGGACCGCCCAGCACACCCCGACCCGCCCCCCGACCCGCCGCGACCCGCGCCGCCCGGGTACGGCGGCGCCGCGCGGCCAGGGCGGGGGTACGTCTCGTACGACGACCGGCGAAGCCCTGTCGGGCACGTCGGAGGGCGTCGGGGGCGCGCTTCTCACGGCGCCAGGAGCCGGGTCGGCCGAGACCACGACCCGCTCCACCACGGCGGGCAGGGGCGCGGGCCGCACGGCCCCGGTGGACGGCCGCCCACCGGCCGCCCCGGGCCGCGGCACCCGTACGCCGGCCGCGGCCACGACGGGCCGGGCCGCACTTCACACAACACCCACTGCGGCCCCGGGCCGGGGCACAACGTCCGCGGCCCCCGCCCCTGCGCCGTCGACTCCCGTGGCAGGCCGAGCCGCAGACCGCGCCGAACCCCGCACCGTGCCCGCCCAGGCCGCGCCCGGCCGTGTCCCACAGCCCCGCCCCACCGACGTCTTCGCCGACCGCCTCCTCGCCGTGCTGAGCGGCCAGCGGCCCGTCCACTGGATGCTCCGGCACACCGCCGGCCGCGCCTACGACGAACTGGTCCGGCTCGCCGAACACGGCCCCCTGCGTGCCACCCGGGGCGCCCGCCCGGTGGTCCGCGACATCGGCTACTACGTCGCCCGCCCCGGCGCCGTGGAGGCCTTCGCCCGCATCGGCGCGGGCGACCAACTGCGGGCCATGGCCTTCCGGTTGGAGCGCGGCGCCGACCTCCGCTGGCGCTGCACGGCGGTGGAACTGGGAGGTCCGCGCGCCCCGCACACCCCGGACGACGACTGACCGGCACTCGCGCGGCCGACGGCGGTTGACGGGGCGGGGGTACGTTCGCCGCGGCCCGCGCGCAACGCACTCACGCCCGTACGCCGAAGGGCCGGGCACCTTCACGATGCCCGGCCCTTCGAGGTCTCTCCACGGGGAGCGGCCCGACAGGATCAGCCCCTCATTCAGGGGCGCCTGTCACGCCTCGCCGCCCGCACGCACGCGGCGACCGTCACTTCTTGCGACGGCTGCTCCGGCGCCCCTGCTTGCGGCGCTCCGCGCGCGTGAGGCCGTCCGCCTCGGAGCGCACCGGCTCGTCGTCGCTGGTGAAGTCGCCCTCGACGACGCCGCCCTCGCCGTCCACGCTGGGCGCGGAGAAGTGCAGCCGGTCCGGCCGCTGGGGTGCGTCGAGCCCCTTGGCGCGGATCTCGGGACGGGCGCTCGCCTGCGCGGGCACCGTGTCCTCCTTGTCGAGCGACGGCTTGTCGTCCTCCACGGGGACTTCCTCGACCTGCTGCTCGACCTGGACCTCCAGGTTGAACAGATAGCCGGCGGACTCCTCCTTGATGCCGTCCATCATGGCGGTGAACATGTCGAAGCCCTCGCGCTGGTACTCGACCAGCGGGTCCTTCTGGGCCATCGCGCGCAGGCCGATGCCCTCCTGGAGGTAGTCCATCTCGTAGAGGTGCTCGCGCCACTTGCGGTCCAGCACCGACAGCACGACCCGGCGCTCCAGCTCACGCATGATCTCGGAGCCGAGCTGCTCCTCGCGCCCCTCGTACTGCTCGTGGATGTCGTCCTTGATGGACTCGGAGATGAACTCGGCGGTCAGACCGGCCCGGTCCCCGGCCGCCTCCTCCAGCTCCTCCACGGTGACCTTCACCGGGTAGAGCTGCTTGAACGCGCCCCACAGCCGGTCGAGGTCCCAGTCCTCCGGGAAGCCCTCGGCGGTCTCCGCGGTGATGTACGCGTCGATCGTGTCGTCCATGAAGTGCACGACCTGCTCCTGCAGATCCTCGCCCTCCAGGACGCGGCGGCGCTCGCCGTAGATGACCTCACGCTGACGGTTGAGGACCTCGTCGTACTTGAGGACGTTCTTGCGGGTCTCGAAGTTCTGCTGCTCGACCTGCGACTGGGCGGACGCGATCGCACGCGTGACCATCTTGTTCTCGATCGGCACGTCGTCCGGGACGTTCGCCATCGACATCACGCGCTCGACCATCTGGGCCTTGAACAGCCGCATCAGGTCGTCGCCGAGGGAGAGGTAGAAGCGGGACTCGCCCGGGTCGCCCTGACGGCCGGAGCGACCGCGCAGCTGGTTGTCGATACGACGCGACTCGTGCCGCTCGGTACCGAGGACGTAGAGGCCGCCGAGGTCCTTGACCTCCTCGAACTCGTCCTTGACCGCCTGCTCGGCCCGCTCCAGGGCGGCGGGCAGGGCCTGCGCCCACTCCTCGATGTGCTCCTCGGGGTCGAGGCCCTGCTGGCGCAGTTCGGCCTCGGCGAGGTCGTCGGGGTTGCCGCCGAGCTTGATGTCCGTACCGCGGCCGGCCATGTTGGTGGCGACGGTCACAGCACCCTTGCGGCCGGCCTGGGCGATGATCGGCGCCTCACGGTCGTGCTGCTTCGCGTTCAGCACCTCGTGCTGGATACCGCGCTTGGCGAGCTGCTGCGAGAGGTACTCGGACTTCTCGACCGACGTCGTACCGACGAGGATCGGCTGGCCCTTCTCGTGCTTCTCGGCGATGTCGTCGACGACCGCCTCGAACTTCGCGACCTCGGTGCGGTAGATCAGGTCCGACTGGTCCTTGCGGACCATGGGCCGGTTCGTCGGGATCGGGACGACGCCGAGCTTGTAGATCTGGTGGAACTCGGCGGCCTCGGTCATCGCCGTACCGGTCATGCCCGAGAGGTTGCTGTAGAGGCGGAAGAAGTTCTGCAGGGTGATCGTGGCGAGCGTCTGGTTCTCGTCCTTGATGTCCACCCCTTCCTTCGCCTCGATCGCCTGGTGCATGCCCTCGTTGTAGCGGCGGCCGGCGAGGATACGGCCGGTGTGCTCGTCGACGATCATGACCTCGCCGTCGATGACGACGTAGTCCTTGTCCTTCTTGAAGAGTTCCTTGGCCTTGATGGCGTTGTTCAGGTAGCCCACGAGCGGGGTGTTCACCGACTCGTAGAGGTTGTCGATGCCCAGCCAGTCCTCGACCTTGCTGACACCGCCCTCGTGGATGGCTACCGTGCGCTTCTTCTCGTCGACGTCGTAGTCACCCGTCTCCTCCAGGCCCTTGAGGGAGTTGCCTGCCTCGCCCTTCTTCAGGCGGGTGACCAGCTTGGCGAAGTCGCCGTACCACTTGGTGGCCTGGTCGGCCGGGCCGGAGATGATCAGCGGCGTACGGGCCTCGTCGATGAGGATGGAGTCGACCTCGTCGACGATCGCGAAGTTGTGGCCGCGCTGCACCAGTTCGTCCTGCGACCACGCCATGTTGTCGCGCAGGTAGTCGAAGCCGAACTCGTTGTTCGTGCCGTAGGTGATGTCGCACGCGTACTGCTCGCGACGCTGGGTCGGCGTCATGTTGGCGAGGATGCAGCCGACCTCGAGGCCCAGGAACTTGTGGATGCGGCCCATCATCTCGGAGTCGCGCTCGGCCAGGTAGTCGTTGACCGTGATGATGTGGACGCCGTCTCCGGAGAGGGCGTTCAGATACGCGGGCAGGGTGCCGACCAGGGTCTTGCCCTCGCCGGTCTTCATCTCGGCGACGTAGCCGAGGTGCAGGGCGGCGCCGCCCATCATCTGCACGTCGTAGTGCCGCTGGCCGAGGACGCGCTTGGCGGCCTCGCGTACGGTGGCGAACGCCTCGGGCAGCAGGTCGTCCAGGGTCTCACCATCGATGTAGCGCTGCTTGTACTCCTCGGTGAGGGCCTTCAGCTCGGCGTCGGAGAGGTCGACGAAGTCCTCTTCGATGGAGTTGACCTGGTCCGCGATGCGGTGCAGTTTGCGCAGGATCTTGCCTTCGCCTGCACGCATGATCTTCGAGAGGACGGACACGGGGGTTGGTCTCCTTGCCGGTCGGGCCTGGGACGGTCGGTTTCCAATGACATGGCTGAGCAACGGCCATCGTATGCGAGGACCCCGCCACGCCGGGAGCCTGCCGGTGACGCCGACCGTCCACTACTTCAAAAACGCTTCAAAGGGGACAACGGCCGGGAGTCGCCGATGGTGCCGCGCCGTTCCGAGGAATTGCGCGAAATGTGATCACCCGCTCACACAGCGCAAAAGCATGGCGTCCTCGTGCGCTCCCGAGCAGAATCGGCCGATGGAACCCGTCACGCTCACGACCGACCGCCTCCTCCTGCGCAGCGTCGGCCCGCAGGACACCGATGTCGTGTATTCCGCGGCCCAGGACCCCGAGATCCAGCGCTGGACGACGATCCCCTCGCCCTACCTCCCGGAACACGCGCGGAGTTTCACCGAGCAGCTGGTCCCCGAGGGCTGGGCGAACTGTTCGATGTTCACCTTCGGCGTCTTTCTCCCCGAAGGGGAGCTCGTCGGCATGCTCGGCATCACGATGCGCTCCCTGGGCGTCGGCGAGGTCGGCTTCTGGGCCACCAAGGAGTACCGCGGCAACGGCTACATCACCGAGGCCACCGTCGCCGTCTCCCGCTGGGCCTTCACCCGGCTGTCGATCGACCGCGTGGAATGGCGCGCGGAGGTCGGCAACAAAGGCTCCCGCGCGGTCGCCGAGCACGCCGGTTTCACCATCGAGGGCACGCTCCGCTCCGCGATCAACAACAAGGGCGTACGACGGGACTGCTGGGTCGCCTCCCTGCTCCCGTCGGACCTGGGCCTGCCCTCGACCGCCCCGTACCTGCCCGCGCAGCCGTAGCGGGGCGAATCCACAGGTCAGCGCGCGTTGTCAGTGGCACCCTCTATCGTGCGGAGACATGACGAGTGCCCCGCGCCCCACGACCGACCTGTCGGCAGCCGACGCCCGCCGCATCGCCCTGCGCGCACAGGGTTTCCTCGGCGCCCCCGACCGCCGCGCGGGCGTGCGCGGTGTGCTCCGCCATCTCGGCGCGGTCCAGCTCGACACCATCTCGGTCCTCGCCCGCTCCCACGAACTCATCCCGTACGCCCGGCTCGGCGCCGTCCCCCGCAGGACGGTCGAGGACGCGTACTGGACCCAGACGCACGCCTTCGAGTACTGGTCCCACGCGGCCTGCATCCTCCCCGTCGAGGAGTGGCCCCACTTCGCCTTCCGCCGTCGTGCGTACCGCGGCCGCCCGCACTGGAACCACGACCTCCCGGACGGCACCTACGACCAGGTGATCAAGCAGCTCAGGGCCGAAGGCCCCCTCACCTCCACCGAGTTGGGCGGCGCCAAGCGCACCAGCGAGTGGTGGGACTGGTCCGGCGCCAAGGTCGCCGTGGAGCGCGCGCTCATGTACGGCGAGGTGGTGTGCGTGGAGCGCCGCGGCTGGAAGCGGGTGTACGACCTCGCCGAGCGGGCGATCCCTGATCAGCTGCTGCACGACGAGCTGGATGACACGGAGTGCCTCCGCCGTCTGGTCCGGCTGGCGGGCCAGTCCCTGGGGGTCGGCACGCGCGCGGACATCGCCGACTACCACCGCCTCAAGGGTGAGCAGGTCGACGCGGTGATCGCCGACTCGGGCCTGGTCCCGGTCACGGTGGAGGGCTGGGGCAAGCCGGCCTGGGCCGACCCGGCGGCCCTGGAGACCTCCCCGCGCGGTCGGCATCGCACCACGCTCCTGTCCCCGTTCGACTCCCTGATCTGGGAGCGGGCCCGTACGGAGCGGATCTTCGGCTTCACCCACCGCCTGGAGGCCTACGTCCCCAAACCGAAGCGGATCCACGGCTACTTCGCGATGCCGGTCCTCGCCGGCGGCCAGTTGGTCGGCCGCGTGGACCCGGCGCGGGAGGGCCGCACCCTGGTCGCCAAGCAGGTCACCCTGGACGGCGCGAAGGCCGTCCCGGCCGTGGCGCAGGCCCTGGTCGAGGCGGCGAGCTGGGTGGACTGCACGGACGTACGCGTGGAGCGGGTCGACGCCCCCGAACTGCGCGCGCCCCTCGCCGGAGAGCTCCTGCGCCTGCTGGCGTGAGGGTCACCGGATTTCGAGGATCTTCTCCCGCATCGCGTAGACGACGGCCTCCATCCTGGAGTGCAGCTGCAGCTTCTCCAGGATGTTGCGTACATGGTTCTTCACGGTGTTCTCGGAGATGAACAACTGCTTGGCGATATCTCGGTTGTTCATACCGGTGGCGACGAGTTTGAGAACCTCCAGCTCACGGTCAGTGAGCCGGGGCGCGGGCACCAATCGGCGCTCGTCGGTGCGCTGGATCATCGACTTGAACTCGGTGAGCAGCTTCGACGCCATGGAGGGGCTGATCTGCGACTGCCCGTCGGCCACGGCGCGAATGGCGGTGGCCACCTCGTCGGTCGAGATCTCCTTGAGGAGATATCCCGTGGCGCCCGCCTTGATCGCGTCGTAGAGATCGGCTTCTTCGTCGCTGATCGTCAGCATGATGATCTTCGCGCTGGGTGCCACCTCCTTGATGGAGGTGCACGCCTCGATCCCGCCCCGCTTCGGCATCCGTACGTCCATCAGCACGATGTCCGGCAGCAGGTCGGCGGCCTTGTCCACGGCCTCGGCGCCGTCACCCGCCTCGCCGACGACCTGGATGTCCTCCTCGGCCGCCAGCACGATCTCCAGGCCTCGGCGGAAGAGGGCGTGGTCGTCCACGACAAGGACTCTGATCGGCTCCTTGCGTGTCGAGCCCGCTTCCGGGCCCATGGCGACGACGCCGTCGGCATCCTCGACATGCATCGGTCCGAAGCTGTCCGCCATCGTTCCTCCCCCTGAAGGCTGTGGCCTGTGGTCCTGCGCCATCGCCAACCCAAGGCAGCGGCCCACCGGTTGGGCCCTGTGCGGCCATGATTCCATGCCCGGACGACAGTGCGGTCACGGAGCGGGGCGCGAAGTGGTCGCACACCGGTGCCCCTGGGGGCGCACACGCGCTCCAGGGGCACCGGCTCGACTGCCGCCGGGTGGGTCAGCCGCCCAACGTGCCGCCCGCCGCGGGCGGTTGCGCCTGGGTGACCATCGGGTCCGTGCTGAGGTGGATGACGCCGTAGTCGTAGGCGTGCCGTCGGTAGACGACACTCGGTTCCTTGGTCTCGGAGTCGACGAACAGGTAGAAGTCGTGTCCGACCAGTTCCATCTCGTAGAGGGCCTGGTCGAGGGACATCGGAGAGGCGACGTGGGTCTTCTCGCGGACGATGAGGGGGCCTTCGCCCTTCACTTCCAGCGAGCCGATCTTCTTGGTGGGCACACCGTCCGACTGCTCGTCGGGGACGGCGTGGCCGTTGCCGTTGAGCGTCGCCGCGCCCGGGACGTGGTCGGGGACCTCGGCGGCCGTGAGCCGACGGGCACCGCGGCGCGTGTGACGCTTGTCGTGCTGCTTGCGCAGCCGGGCATCCAGCTTCTCCGCCGCGAGGTCGAGCGCCGCGTACGGATCGTTGGCCGATGCCTCCGCCCGGATCACCGGACCGCGGGAGCGGAGCGTGATCTCCACTCGGTCGCAACGGTCGGCCTGTCGGGGGTTGGGCTCCTTGGACACCTCGACGTCGAGGCTGATCACCTTGCCGTCGAGCTTCTGGATCTTCTCCAGCTTCAGCTTCTCGGCCACGTGCTTGCGGAACCGCTCGGGCACCTCGGTCTTGCGGCCCTTGACGACGATGTCCACGCAGAACTCCGTTCCCGGATCACTCCGCTTCGCTGCGGAGCGTCTCCCTTTTGCACCAGGCTCCGGTCACCCCGGAACCTCGGACTCGGTGACTTCCACCTCCTCCTCCCCCATGGGCAAGATCTCCACCCCATGGCCGCGGTGATTGCAGAAAACCCGCAGCACGGCATTCGGATAGGAGAGGTGCGGCCTGCGCCTTTCTCTCACAACCGAACATATCTCGCCCGGACGGATGTCGTCACCCTCTACTGCGGCGTACCTCCGTTCAGGTGAATTGACCCTGTCATAACCTGCAACGACGCAAGTTTGCAGTCAGTTCCGGTTTATTTCGAAGGAATCAGGCGACGCCGCGATCACAGCCGCGCAGATCAGGTCACCGGGGCCGTTCACACCAACGATTCCCGGTGCACTGAGTGCCATGTGACTCCCCTTCTCCTTTGCTGCCTGCATCTGTTCCCCTCTGCCTTCCCGGGACACACCCGCGTACACGGCCGCAGTTGCTCCAACTGCTCCTCCTGGTCCACCGCGGGTGATCGCCTCACGCACGGCGCGCGCCGCCTCCCGCAACGAGGCCCCCGTCGTCATCAGGTCGTCGACGAGCACGACCCGACCGCCGACCAGCAACCGGGCACCTCCCGGGACCACCTCCAGGGCACCGGCCAGATTGTCCAGCCGCTGCCGGGAGTTGAGCCCCGACTGGTCGGCCACCCACCGCCGCTGCCGCAGCACGGCCACCACCCGGGCCGGCGTCCCGCTCCGCCGCAACTCCCCCGCCGCCGCGAGGGCGATCCGCCGCGCCGGATCATGCCCACGAGCCCGCACCACCCCACGCGCGGAGGGCACGGGAACCAGCAGCACCGGCGCCGCGACACCGCTCCGGGACGGCGCGCCGCCTACGACCTGCCCGTGTCGCCCCGCGGGTGCCTGCCGCGCTCCTCCGGGTGCCCGTCGTGCTCCCGTGGGCGCCTGCCGCGCCCCCGCTGCCGCCCGTTCGACCCAGTCGTCCCAGTCGTCCCACTCACCCTCGCTGCTCTCATCGCCCTCCTCCCTCAGCTCGCCGAATCCCGGCACCCAATCCCCGTCCGACCCCACCGAGCCTCCACTCGGCCCCGCCAACCCCCCGTCCTGCCCCGTCACAGCCTCTTGGCC
>NZ_JAEQAZ010000143.1 GCF_016654115.1 Streptomyces sp. MBT53 | reverse complement strand
CCGCGAAGAACATAACGGGGGCGGCCCCCTCGCCGACCTGGTCACGCTCCTTGCGAATACCGCTCGGTCTCGGATCCGGGGAGCCCAATCCCTGGTCCACGGCCCCACGAGGGTCGACGATAACGGCTTGGGATCGCCGGTCGAACCATCTTCGGCCAGTCGTGGGAAGGAGGTGAACTTTCTCGAAAACGGTCACGTGAATCGCAATTTCCGCGGTATGCTTTCGCAATGTCTGAACTGCAAGAAGAGCCAAAGCAGGATCGCACCGGGGTCGAGCTGTTCGCGGGCGCGGGTGGCCTGGCGATGGCGGTCCATGGGGCGGGCTTCCGGCCATTGCTGTTCAACGAGTTCGCTCCGCGGGCGTGTCAGACCCTGGAAGCGAACGGGGCCAAGCTTCGAGGGGACGAGGAGCGCATCCCTGAACCCGGGGAGCCGTGGCCGCTGGTGGCGGGGGACGTCCAGGACCTGGATATGGGCTATCTGCTCGGTCGTGTGGACGTACTCGCAGGCGGCCCGCCGTGCCAACCGTTCAGCCTGGGTGGGATCGCCAAGGGGGACGAGGACAAGCGCAACATGTTCCCGCAGATGTTCAAGGCGATGCGCCAGATTCGCCCCAAGGCCGTCATCTGCGAGAACGTCGTCGGACTACTCAGGCCATCGTTCAAGCCCTACCTCGACTACATCCTGCGCGAGATGGAGATGCCGTTCGAGCTACGCGATCCGAACACCGCTTGGCAGAAGCACGACGAGAACCTCATTGATGCCAGGCGTAAGGCCGCCAGCGATCCGTCGGAGCGCTACAAGGTGGTGATGACGCGCGTGAACGCCGCCGATTACGGGGTCCCCCAGATCAGGCACCGCATCATCATCGTCGCCTTTCGGGAGGACCTCGGGGTCGACATCGACCAGTTTGAGGAGGACGTGCTTCCCCAGTACTCGGAGGAGGCGCTGTACCGGTCCATGCTCGACGACTCCTACTGGGAGCGTCACGATGTTGACCCGCGTGTGCGCGCCCGGGCCATGGCCAGGATCCCCAAGGACGTTCCACTTGATTCGGACGGATCGAAGCCCTGGCGTACCTTCCGGGACGCCATCGCCGGAATCGATGAGAACGAGGGCAAGCCCCTGCCGAAGATCCCCTGGGACAGGCTGGACCGCCGTGAGTATCGCGCCGGGGGGTTCACCGATCACATCGGATGGCCCGACGCTCGGATCTACAAGGGCCACACGCCCAACGAACTGGACCGTCCAGCCAAGACCGTGAAGGCCGGCGTGCATGGCGTCCCTGGCGGCGAGTCGGTCATGCTGACCGATGATCTGGAAACCCCCGGAGGCACCACCTACAGGCACAGGTATATGACCGTGCGCGAGACTGCCCGCGTCATGACGTTCCCCGACGACTGGAAGCTCGAAGGCCCTCGTGGGGAGAAGATGCGGCAACTGGGTAACGCGGTCCCGGTGAAGCTGGGTGCGGTATTCGCCGACGCGGTAGCCAAGGCCCTCGATAGGGCGCCGGGGCGAAGGCCGTGAGCGATGTGTCGAAACCACATCAGAACCGGTGGAACGACAAGTTGCCCCCAGATCGTGCCTGGAAGGGGCGGCCGGGACGGACTCGGAAAGCTCTGTCCGCTGAGCAGGACAAAGCGGCGGGCGGTCGCCATCGGCGTGTGGTTGACCTGGGTAACGGCCGTGTGGCTCACGCCTCGGTCTCGTTGAGGATCCTGCCCAAGACTCGGCGCATCCGCGCGTCACTGCGTTGGGGCGATGGAAGGAAGTCCCCGGAGCGCTACCTGGGCGAGGTCGAACATGACACCCGTGCGGCCAACCTCGCTGAGGGTTGGCGGCTGGCCTGGGCTAAGGGCCTCTTGGAAGAGGAGACCTTGCCCGAGGACTCGACAGCCTCGACTCCGGCGGTCCGTGCCTCCATGAAGGGCAACCGTGGAAAGGACACGAAGCCCGAGAAGGTCCTCCGGTCGCTTCTCTTCAAGGAAGGGCTTCGCTACCGGGTCAACGCACCGCCGATCCAGGGCCTCCGGCGTACCGCGGATGTGCTGTTCCCGAAGGCGCGAGTCGCGGTCTTCGTCGACGGCTGCTTCTGGCACGTCTGTCCGGAACATCATCGACCAGCGACCAAGAACACGGACTTCTGGACGGAGAAGTTCGCCGACAACCGGAGGCGGGACGCTGAGACCAACCGGATCCTGGAGGAAGCGGGCTGGACGGTTATCAGGGCTTGGGAGCACGAGGCGCCGGAGGACGTGGCACGGCGGGTTATCTCAGCGGTCCGCGGCGTGACCGGCGAGGCGTAGTTACAGCTCTTCGCCGAGCAGTAGGTCATCGATGGCGTCGTTCAACCTGCGCAGAACGATACGGCCATCACCATCGCTGTACGCGAGGACGGGACTCTCTGTATCGAGACCTGCCTCGGCGAGAATCCCCAAGGGAATCTGCACCCGGCCGCTCGCATCGATGATGACTTGCGCGGGTTCCCGGATCATGAGGCGAGTCTCGCACGCGTGAAGCTCATGGACACCGCTTGGGGCGGGACGGCACCACCAGGGGGTTCGAGATCTTTGTCCCGCACGTGTCGGTGCCGCCCATTAGGGTTGACGGCATGCTGATGGATGCTCCAGGAGCGTGCCTGACCAGGGCTGGCGGTGGGCAGCTTGACGCTGGTGGGCGTGCGTTATGTCCCGCTTGCCAGGCATGTGTTCACGACGAAGACGGGGGCCGGCTGTGACCGAGAACCAGTACATCAATGTCACCCCACACCCGCGCATCTTGGGTGTGCTCGGCGACATCGAGTTCTCGCACTGGCAGTGCCTGGCCGAGTTGATCGACAACTCCTTCGACGAGTTCCAGGCGGCCGGCGAGACGGCGGACCGGCCCTCGGTCGCGGTCTCGCTGCCTCCGGCGAACTCGAAGCGTGCGACGGCTGAGATCACGGTGCACGACAATGGCCGGGGCATGAGCCTGGAGGCCGTCACCAACGCCATCAGCGCGGGCTGGACGAGCAATGGTCGACACGGTTCTCTCGGCCTGTTCGGCATGGGCTTCAACATCAGTACGGCGCGACTCGGTCGGCGTACCACTGTGCGTACTAGTAGGGCGGGCGACCCGGACTGGGTCGAGGTGACCCTGGACCTGGTGCAGATCGCCAACTCCTCTAAGTACCAGGCGCCGTACCGCACGGTGCCCAAGACCAATCCTGAAGAGCATGGCACCACGGTCACCATTAGCGACCTCAAGCAGGAGCAGTACGCCACGCTCTGTCGCCCGCAGACGCAGAACGTGATCCGGGAGAAGCTTGGAGACGTCTACAGCTACCTGCTGTCGGAGAAGGGCTTCCTGCTCACGCTCAACGGCAAGAAGGTCAGGCCGCGCCTGCCCTGTGTCTGGGACGAGAAGCGGACTGTCACGCGCCAGGGCGTGGAGATCCACGCGGTCCAGAAGATCAATCACGTGCTGAGCCCCAAGAACGCCTGCATGGCTTGCGGGTATTGGAGTTCCGCCGACGCTGAGCGATGCGAGGAATGCGGGCAGGACCGCCTGGAACTGAGAGAGCGCAAGATCTGGGGCTGGATCGGTATCCAGCGGTACGTCCACCGCACCGACTACGGCCTGGACTTCCTTCGCAACGGACGCAAGATCCTCCTTAAGGACAAACGGGTCTTCTGCTGGGAGGACGAGGACAGCCTCGCCGAGGCGGAGCTTGAGTACCCCATCGACTCCGGAGCCGTGCAGATGGGCCGGATCGTTGGTGAGATCCACTGCGATCACGTCGCTCCGAACTACCAGAAGACCGCCTTCGAGTTCGAGACAGCCGAATGGCGTCAAGTCCTGCGCGAGGTCCGCGGAGCCAGTCCCTTGCGTCCGAAGATCGCGAAGAGCCTTGGGCTGCCGGAGAACCGCAGTCCTCTTGGCCTGCTCTACGCGGGCTTCCGTCGCCAGGACCCGGGGCTCAACTACCTGATCCCGGGCGACGGACGCAACGCTCTCCACGAGACGGCGGCGAAGTGGGCCGGGTTGATGCGGATGGGCGGCCACGAATACCAGACCGACGAGGTGTGGTATCGCGCTGCCTACCAGCACGACAACCCGATAGCCGCGGAACCGGAACCGGGGAGTGATGACATCCTCCCCGGGCTCGGGGCTGGTTTCCTCGATCCGGATGACGAGACTGAAGGCGGTGCGGAGCCCGACACGACCACGGCGGGCCAAGAACCGCCTGAGGACGATCCCGCACCGGTGGAGACGTTGGACCAGCGGCTCCAGCGATACCGAGACCATGCCGACCCCATCGTGGACCTGACGGGCCCGTACTACCTCGAAGACCTGGGCCGCGTGGATCTGACGGCTTGGGCGGTTAGCGGCCAGCATCTGGTCACCAAAGACGGGCGGCCCGCGCCTGTGATCGTCTCGATGGTCCGAGCTCCGCAGTTGGAGGTATTCGTCGACACTGGGCACGCGCTTTTCCGTGAATACGGGACGGACATGCGCGACTTGGCGCTCGTCGAGGTCGCGGAGTTCATGCGAGTACGGGCGAACAACGTGTCGATGCCCCTGAGCGAGATCGTCGCGCAGCTCAAGACCCACACCTCCAGCCCTAGGCTGACGCCGGCGGCGACGGCGGAGGAATCCGAGCGGCTCCTCGAACAGGTGCGTATGGCTATGGTGGCGCCCGTTTCGGCGAACCCGGCGGTGCACTGGCTGCTGCTCACGAAGGATGAACGAGCCGACGCCGAACGCCGCTTCGCGGTCGAGGCCGGTGGAGGGGCCCCTTGGAACGATGCGATCTCCAATGGCGAGTTCATCCGCTATGTCCCGGCCAGCGCTGTCATCCGCATCATCCAGGACTCCCCGGAGACCTTCCTCGACGGGTGCGTCTTCAAGCGCGGGTACATCGCTCTAAGTGATCCAGGGGCGCGAGAGCTCGTTGTGGAGCGACTGATCAACCCTCTAGGGGACCTCGCGCTGCTGGAACAGCACCGTCCACGCCTCGACGTGGAGGAGTTGGCCCGGATCAGGATCAGCTGCCGTCTCATCGCGCGCGACCTCGCTGACAACACGTAGGGAGAGCGGAATGCAATTCCTCGACGCCGCCTCCCTGCTGGACTCCGGTCCACTGCAGTTTCCTCGCCGCATCGAACGCCTCCTGTGGCACCTGGGCTTCTCCGATGTGTCCAACATCGATGGTTCCGGCGACGAGGGGGGCGACATTCTCGCCCTCCACAAGGGCGAGACCTGGGTAATCCAGTGCAAGTGGAAGCGACACGGGGCGGTAGGAGCCGACGCGGTGGACGAGGTCGCCCGCGCTCGGGATCACTATCGCGCCCACAAGGCGGTCGTTGTCACCAACACTCGCTTCAGCCCTGACGCTCGGCAGCGTGTGGCGAACCTGGCACGCCTAGGCCCTGGAATCCTCTTGTGGGGCGGAACAGACCTAACCACCAGCTTCGACCGGGTACCGCCCAGCTTTGGACGAGTGACGCCACGGCCGTACCAGGCCGAGGCGCTCCAGGCGCTGACCGCCGATCTCGATGCCTCTGGTCGGGCACTGCTCGTGCTGGCAACGGGCCTGGGTAAAACGGTCGTCGGAGGCGAGGTGATCGCGGCGCACCTGCGACGCGCCCCCCAGGACCAGGTCCTGGTCGTCGCACACGCCAAAGACCTCGTCCAGCAACTAGAGCGGGCGCTCTGGCGACACCTACCCAAAGACGTTCCAACGCGGCTCCTGACGGGCGACACCCGTCCTGATGACCTCTCCGGCCTCACCTGCGCGACGGTCGGCTCGGCGCTGTCCGCCGCGCGATTCGGGTACCGCCCGGGGCTCGTCATGATCGACGAAGCCCACCATGTAGGCGAGGAAGGCCAGTACGACGAGCTGTTGGAACTCCTGAGCTCGGCACGCCACCTGGGCGTCACCGCGACCCCATGGCGCGGTGATAAGCACGACATCACCCATCAGCTCGGCGCCCCCAGCTTCAGCCTGGGGATCGAGGAGGGAATGCGGCGCGGCTACCTCGCCCAGGTCGACTACCGCCTGTTCGTCGACGACATCGACTGGGACATTGTCCGCGAGGCCAGTGACCACTCATACGGACTGGCCGAACTCAACGCGAAGCTCTTCCTGCCGCAGCGAGACGAGGCCATCCGCGACGAGTTGGCCACCGCATGGGCCGCCACGGCCAGTCCTCGGGCCATCGTGTTCTGCCGCACTATCGAACACGCTGAGCGGCTCGCTGACATGTTGCGGCGCACCCCCCTTTGGCCAGGTGCCCTCGCTATCCACGCGGGACTCGCCAAGAGGGAACGGCAGAATCGCCTGCTCGCCTTCCGCGCCGGCGAGGTGCCCATCCTGACAGCGGTCGACATCCTCAACGAGGGCGTCGATGTGCCAGACGTGAATATCCTCTGCTTCGCACGAGTCACGCACTCCCGCCGAATCTTCGTTCAGCAGCTTGGGCGAGGGCTCCGCCTGCGCGAGGGAAAGGAGCGAGTCATGGTGTTGGACTTCGTCAGCGACCTCCGTCGCATCGCTGCCGCGCTCAAGCTCAAGCGTGAGCTTGACGGGGATGGTGAGATCGAGATCCTCAGGAAGATCACCCCGTCGAACATCGACTTCAGCGACCAGAAGGTGGCCACGCTCATGGATGAGTGGATCAAGGACGCGGCCAGTCTTGAGACCGCGTACGACGAGCACCGTCTCCAGTTCCCCGCCACCCGCGCCCCCCAGGAGTAATCACCGTGGCCTTGCAGCACTTGCCTGCACCCATTCGCGAACGCCTCCTCATTGAGATCTACCAGCAGGCCAACGACCTGGACTGGGAGTTCTTGAGCAACACCGAGAAGACGAACCAGTACCGGAGATGGATCGAGGATCCCAAGGTCGGTGGAGTCCTGCTCTCCTACGGGCCGGAGAAGGACGCCAGGGTCTGGATCAAGGATGTCCCCATGAAGGAGTACGCCCGAGCGCAAGAGGGGATCGGAAGCTATGTCCGCTATGCAGTAAATCGGTTCCAGGGGCCGGAGGAAATCGTCCGTGCGGCATGTGGCAGCGGCTGGGTGATGAAGCCCGATTCGGTTGGAGAGAAGCCGAACCACTGCTACGCCATCGCTGGCGACGGCGACGCCACTCGGTACGTTTGCTGGGGCCGCGCTGGAAACTTTCGTGACCTCGTCTGGGCCGCGCTGAACGAGGCCATCGACTCGGTGGAGCGGCCCGCGATCGTCATCACGACCCGCAACGGTGAGACCGTATCCACGGCCGAGCGCACGCGCCAGGAACGAGTCGCTCAGCGTTGTGGCGCGGACCTGCGGTACCTCCACCGGGAAATGATCCCGAACCCTGACTACCTTGGAGCGGCGGGCGGTGGCCATGGCCCATCGCAACCTACCCTCGTCGACTAGCCTCCGGGCGACTCCCTACTGAGGATCGCCGGTGTGCTGGACGAGGTCATCGGCTTGTTCGGCCAGGCCGTGTCCGCCAGGAGGGGCGACGGATAAAAATGCGTGATGAACCGGCGCGGAGGGCCCCAATTAGGGAAGAAACCGGCCGTCTCGGCGAAACCGTGGTTGACCAGGTGCTCGCCGCGCTAATCCGACGCCATCACCACCGCGGACGTCCTCCGGGTCAGCAGACTTAGCGGACTTGATCAGGCGATGAAGGCCAACGTGCTCACGGAGCCCAGAACGCCTGCCATGTGATTTCGTCGGATGTCTGGTCGGGATCCGTGCCATCTGCAGTGGGCAGGGTTCCGAACAGGAGGTTGCGGTCCAGCACCGTGTTGAACCGCTCGCAGGAGATTTCGCTGGTGTGCAAGCAGGCCGCGCATGCGCCTCCGAAGGAGCGGCGGCAAGGCGGGTCGAAGACGCACCGCGGATCGGCGGCAAGCTCGGACAACGCGTCGGCGAGGTCGTAGCGATACACGTGCTCGATGCCGCCCAACGTGAAGTCGCTGCGGGTGTTGGCGTAGACAAGGAACGCCAGTGCGGACGGGAAGAGGTACTCGGCGAGCGAGTCGATATTAAGTCCGCAGCGGGCTGCGATGGCCTTCATGAACCGGTGGGACATCGAGTGGACCAGCCCGAGGACGCTGCGGGTGATCCGCTGCTCCGGGGCGTTGAACATGTCGACGACTGGTTCTCGGACCCGCAGCAGCCACTTGTACGCGTTCGACTCGTCCGTGACCTCGGGGTCGGGAACGACGCCGGAGTCGACGAGCCAGCGGATGACTTCCAGCGGCTTGACGCGGACGAGCAAACCCTCTGTCTCGGTCCGCTTGCCGTACATGGGGTACTTGCTGTTGGACGCCGGGAAGAACTTGAACCAAGTGCCCTTGTCGCCGGCCCGTGTCTGTTGGACGGCGTGGGCCGAGATCCGCGTGTAGCCAGCGACGACGTTCGCGATCGGAAGTTCGCGCAGCAGGGTAACGTCGGCAAGTTTGTAGCGGTCGAACAACGCGGGGTATTCGCCATAGGTGGGGATCAGGTCGGCCGACGGAGGGTTCCGCAGCAGGCCATCCACGTCGAGCGACGGCGCCGCTGTGGCACGGGTGAGGGAGAACACCTCGTCGCCGATGACCTCCAGAGCTTCTGGGGGAAGCGCCAGAGCCTCGACCTCCTTTTGCCATCCACCTACGGACGCGGAGGCCTGACGCGCCTTGTCCATCATCGACTCGTACAAAGGATCGTCGGGGTGGATCCCGAGTGCCTCGCAGGTCGCCTTGGCCTGCGCCAGTTTGTCGTCACTACCGCCTCCGCTGGTCGCAGCGCGGAGCGCGTCGAGGCCGGGGGCGACCGCTCCGATGAGTTGTCCGACGGCGGCGGCGCCGATCGCGTCGTCCTTCATGCCGGTGTACTCAGAGCGTGTGGGCGGATTGATCACGGTCAAGGACTGCGGATAGTGGAGGGAGGTTTGAGGTACGCGCAACACGGACGTGGGACTAGTCTTGCAATCGGGGCAGTAGACGACACGTCGCTCCGCGCGCGTGCCGCACTTGCCGCATCGCCACACCCACTGGCGTGTGTCCAGCACACGCCAGTTCCGCAGGAGCATCGGCCCGGAACAGTTGTTGGCGCATTTGGGGGCCCGGATCTCGCGAAGCAGGCCGCAGTTGTGCGCCTCGGCGAACTGGAACTGGGGCTTGAGGCCGTGTCCGGAGGGGCAAGTCGGCGTCTGGCTGGTGGGTTTGACGGTGCTTAGGTGTCCGCACTCGCGGCAGATGAACGTGTTTGGGAATCGTGAAGCCTGCAGGTCATGGGCCTCGACGATGCTGTATTGCCCACGTTCGATGATGTCGAGTTCTGGACCGGCGTTCGGGATTCCGGAATGCTGCTGGGCGAAGGGCCGGATAAGCCTCTTCAACTGAGGAGCGAGCCATGCTTCCGGGACATCGAGTGGCGAGGCGTGTCGGGGCGGCTCGCCGATGACGGAAACCTGGTTGTCCCAGTTGTACGGCTGGCCCGGCATGTGGTTCCAAAGCGCCTGGGTGGCGGTGCGGTTCAACGTCTCGTAGGTCATAGAGCGCTCCTCACACGTTTCCATGGATAGTGATCGGTGCCTCGATGTCGCGCAGTGAGCGCGGAACCGATGGGTCCAGGAGGTCGGCCGTCCTCGTGTTGGAGTCCCCAGACACGGCCAGTACGGACATCATCTCGTCCACGTATCGCACGACCTCCGCGCGGTGCATGTCGTGGTAGTGGTTAGCCGGGTTGAGGCCGAGGCCGGCCGACAGATCCTCGATCAGGCGAGTCCGATCGAGGAATCCCGCGTCGAGGGCCTTGCGGAACTGGTCGGACTTGCTGAGCGCGTACCGGCCTTTGCCCGACGTGCTCCATGGGACCTCGTAGACCTGGAGGGTCCAGGCCATGAGAGCCCCAGAGAGCACCCTGCGCAGCACGGGCAGCGACTCGCGGTTGACCGGTACCTTGTGTACGAGCCGGTCGAGGTAGGTGATCCACGCCGTGTAATAGCGGAAGACAGACGCATCGCGGTCTCGTGACGGATTGAAGATGTGCACGATCAAGCCGGGGTGCTTGCGTCCGACCCGGGCCGTGGCCTGGATGACTTCTGTCGCCTGGGTGGGCGTGCCCATGAGGACCATGACGCCGAGACGCGGCGAGTCGAAGCCGTGGCCGATCGCCCTCGTGGCGGCGATGAGCCGGATGCGGCGGCTGGGGTCCTCCGGTGGAGCATCGAGTCGGCGGGCCGCTTCGCGGACAGCGGCGGGCTCGGCGCTGCCGGAGATGATCGCGAGGTTGTCGCTGGTCTCGATCAGGGCCCTGACGCGATCGTCGCGCGTGTATGAGGAGAGATCCTCATTGCGTAGGCAGTACCCGAGCAGGACCTCGTAGTCGTCGCGTAGAGCCTTGTCCACTACGGCGAGGACGTGTGGCTCCGTGTGGTCGAGCCCGGCGTCGGCGGCCGCTGAGGCGGGGTTCGCGATGGATCGCTCGAGCCATGCGGCGTACATGCGGGTCACCTCTGCGGCGGCGGTGACCATGGTGATCCCGCGAGGCCGCACGCCGACGTAGCGGCGCAAGGGATCCTCCGGATCGGTGTAGGAGAAGAACGTCTCGCCGGCGTCAGGACCGGGGGCGGGGAAGCGGCGGGCGGAGCGCTGGTAGAGATGGCGCACCTGGTTCTCGTAGCCCTCAAGGGTGGCGGTCGCGGCCACGATGTGGAGGGGCCGGTTGCCGAGCCTGGCACCGATCTGTTGCAGGAGCGTCTCGTACATGCCATCGAGGGCGCCCAGACTCTCCTCCAGGAGGTGCAGCTCGTCGGCGATCTCGCAGCGCAGGGACCCGAACCCGGGCGGGATCGGCACCCGCGGGGCCTTGCAGCCGAAGACGGCACAGTAAGTCGGGTCTGCTGTATATCCGTGGCGAGGGCATCGGGACTGCGTCTGGCCGAAGATGATCTGGAACGCCTTGTTCTGGGCGATCTGAGCGAGCCGGTCGACGGTGCCGACTAGTACGGAGGGGGCGTTTCGGTAGATGTCGTCGTCGACGACCCAGATCGGCAATACTCCGGAGAGCGGACACGCGGGGTTCTGGCATGTGTGTCGCATGGTCCAACTGGCCTCGTCGAACTGGACGAGGACCTTCCGGCCGCTGCCGGACGGGTCGCAAGCGGGGCAGTGCTCGAGGACGCGGCAGCGTTCGGCGAGATCCGGCGAGTGCGGGTCGACGCCGTTCGAGAACGGACTGTTGGCCGCATAGATGCGGTTGGGCGTGTTGGTGCTACCGACGAAGAAGCCGACGCCGAACGGATCTCCGGCGCTGATCCGCGGATCGCGTCGGCGCAGGACCTCGGCCGCGAAAACGGCTTCGGCGAAGCGAGCCGTCTGCTGCGTGGACAGCAGTCGCAAAGGGAAACGCGCCCAGACGTTCACGCCGGCCGTCCCTCCTGTGAGGCGGGCGTGAAACAGGTGAAGGAGCATGACACTGAGGTAGGCCTCGGACTTACCGCCACCGGTCTGCACGGTCTCGATCTGCACGCTGGGGTCGGCTTCTGGGTCCGCGACGGCCGGCAGACAGCCGGCCATCCAGGCGATCTGGAACAGGCGCCACGAGTCGTAACCCTTGCTCGCGCCTACCATCTTCATGGCCCGGTTGGCGAGGACGAAGGCTTCACGCAGCACGTCGTCGCGCTCGATGGTGCGGACGCCGGCGCGGATCCACTCAACCTCGTCCCTGGCGGTGTCAGCATCCCTCTTGGCCTCCGCGATGGCTTCGTCGCTCCAGCCTCGAGCTGTCGCGCGCGCTGCCAGGGCGGCGTCCGACCAGTGCTCGGCCACCCACGCGGCGTGGGCGTCGACGATCGCGGTGACCGCCCCGACTGGGTCGGCGATCACAGCGTCGAACCTGGCGTCGATGGTCTCGCCCTTGCCAGAGCTTGCCCGGGGGTGGGGGCGCTGGGTCAGGGCAGTCGCCCCATAACCGGTTTCGAACGTCGTCACACCGGTAGCGGTGTCGGTTGCCGCGACCACCGGCGAGGCCTGCCCGAAGGCAGGCACGGTGCGGTCGTAGCGGTGGGAGTTCGCCACCTGTTCCAGGGTGTATGGGGCCAGGGCTGTGTCGGTGCGCGCCGCGACTCTGGCTTCGTACAGCCGAGTGTCCAGGTGCTTCCGGCCAAAGGGGATGGTGCGCGCCTGGTCGGCGAACTGGGCATCCTCGGGCGGAGTGGTGTTCACGAGAGTGATCAGAACGTCGCGTCCTGCCTCGGTCGCCAAGACATCGACGTCGAGTGCGGCGGCGAACTGGGGGAGGGCGGCGTCGGCCGCAGCGATCAGGTTGTTGGCGCAGTACGACGCCCATGCCGCGTCGTCGGCCATATCGGGGTCGCGCGGCAGGGATCCGGCTGGTGATGCCGTGCGCCGGGGGCGAAAGGGCTCGCTACCCGCGGCCGGACGCACAGCGGCTCGGATCGCGTCCGCGATGGCCTGGGCGCCGAAGCGTGTCGACCCGCGCGCCCCGTCGTGGACCTCCACGCGCACGTTGACCGGTCCGACAGGCACCTTCATCCACACTGCGGCCAGTTGGCGGCCGGGTGTCTTCCCGCCGACCTGGGCGACGGCCTTGGCGGCCGCAGAGGTGTCGAGGTTGTCCGTGACCGCGTGTGTGAACGCGCGCTGCTCGGCCTGGGAGGCGTGCAGCGCGATGTAAACCGCGAAGCTGACCTCGACGTCGATCTCGGCGGGAGCCGACCCGGCGAGCCGGAATGAGAAGCCCTGCGCCGCCGGGACCAGGCGATCGCCGCTGAGGCCCTTGGCGCGATCGACGGTCAACTGCGGTTCGCTGGACAGCTGTCCAAGCCAAATCGCGCGCCTCTGCGCGTCCGTGAGGCGAACTCGGGCGGGCAATTGTCCGCCAGCCGCCTCGGTGAGGATGTGCCGTTCGAGCGAGGCGAGCAGTGCGTCGCGGATCTTCGCCTCGAAGTTCACAGCAGTGGTGCCGTCTGCGGGTGCCGCCGGTGTGGTGGCCATCGTCTCTCGCTCCGTCCCAAGTGATACGAAGGACATGGAAGGTGCCTCGGACGCGGAAGTCGTCGCCCGCCCGGAGGCGTGGGGTGGGGTCAGGCCACATACGCCGAGCTCGATTGCTTAGATGAGCGCGCGGTCTCCCCTCGCTAGTGGAGGGGCCGCCAGGCCCGGGATGGCGGATTGCTCTATCAGGACGCCGATCGCGCTGGCTGGCACGCGCGCCAGCTTGGCCTCGACGGCCGTGACCCGGTGCAAGGTCACGGCCTCGAGGAGGTCGGCGACGTGGATCCCGAGGGCCGGGTCGATCAGCGCGTCGCGGTCGTCCATGCGCGCGCCGGTGATCTGTCCGGACAGCCAGCGCCCGACCGTCCGGTGGATGGTGCGGCTCGTGCACAGCGCTTTGCCCACCGGGCCCGCGCGGCGGAGCAACTCGGTGTCGCCGACCGCCTCCGCGAAGCGTCTGACGTCAGCCGCGTCCTCCGGGCCCTCGGAGTTCCCGCGGACCCACGTCCCGATGGTCTGCTCGCTCGTGATCGTCGTCGGATCGGCGTTGCGTCGCATCGCCGCGAGTATCTCCCGATAGGTCCAGCCGCTATAGGAGACGCGTGCGACCCGCTCGTGCCAGAACGCGATCAGCGCGGCGAGCGGCGCGTACGTGGGCAGTTCCGACAGCACGTCGATGATCGAGTCGAACAGGTTCCTGCGGGCGGCGGCATCGACGAGCGCGACGACATCGCCGGCCTGAAGGGACTTGGCCGCGACCTGGCGTGTGTTCTTCTGCCTCTTGCGATAGACCACGTCGTTGGGGTCCATCAGCATCGCGCGGCCGTCGGCGAACTCCACGGTGATCGCGTCGACTCGGGCCGAGGAGTCACCGTCACCGCCACGCGCCGGCGGCGGGGTCTCCGCCGCGTCGGAACCGACCGCCCCGGTCCTGGCCAGGACCTTCAGGACGTCGAGACCGAACGGCTCCCACGGCGAGTCGTTCACGCCCCGCGCCACGTCGGCGCCCTTGACTACGGTGGTGTCCAACCGGACGACGATGTCCGGGGCGGCAGGACATACCACGATCGGGTGGGTCCCGAGCCGGACGGCGCTCTCCGTCGCGGTCTTGGCGCGCAGCTCGGCCAGTGCCAGGAACGTGGTTCGCGCTTGCCGTGCCGCCCGCCCGGCCTCCCATTCCCCAGCGGCTGTGACCAGCAGCCTCGTCGCAGCGGGAGCGGCCAGCAAACTGGCATAAGCTCGCGGCACTGGACCCGTGATCAGCATCGACGCCACTGGCAGACCGGAGACCCGCCCGCAGGCGAGGTCACGGACGGAAACCACTCGGATCCGCTCCGCCCAGCCGTGCGGAACCAGTGGCGACTCGTTCAAGTCGGTCGTCAGTGCCGCCACCGCGGACTGGTTGCGCGTGACGACCATCCCGGTCCCGCGCTGCTCGGCCTCCTCACGGACCCAGTCCTGGACGAGAGCGAACTTCGGCCGTTCCCGGGCTGCCTCGTAGATGTCGACGAACCCGTCGGCGACCACCGCCCAGGCATCCCGGGTCGGCCCCGCGCTCTGGCGGGATACCGCCCGAGCGTGGCTGGTGGCATCCCCCAGCAAGACAGAGAACGGTCCTCGTCGAACACACGCGTCGTAGGAGGAGGGAGTGGTGACTGACAGGCTGAATGTGGACAGGACTCCCCACGCCCAGCGAACCGCATGCGTCATCGCGAGGTTCTCCGACCCGCCGGTCACGGCGGCGAGCCGTCCCAGAGCCTTCCACGTGCCACTCAATGCCTGATCTAGCGATGTCACGGCCTCCGGCGCTCGCACGACACGCGCGGCTATAGCGGTGGCATGTAGCAACTCCGAGGAAGCCGCGAACTCACCCGTCGCCTCACTCGGATTGAAGGGAGCCGCCAGGTCCGTGAACGATGGTGGGTCGAACGCCCACACGACACCGCCCGCCTCGCGGATGGCGTCCAGATTCGAGTCGAACGGTGTGTCGGTGATGTAGACCAGGTCACGGCACTGGCGCAGACGCGGCTCCAGATCACCCACATCAGCCGCCGTCCCATCGATTACCAACGCTCCACGGCCGCTCACCCGGTCTATGTCCGAAGTGAGAACCAGCCGACCGACCCGGTCACGAACGGGACCGCCGACGACCTCGACCTCGCCGTCTGTCGTGAGCCGAGCCCGCGGGATGAAATCGGCCAGCCGCTGACTGTCGATGTACAGACGGTCGTATGCGGCACGCTGCGATAGCCGCTTGGAGACCACCGTCGCGGTCACATCGAGACCGCTGGTTCGAACGATCTGCGCCACCAGGCTGGCGGCGCCGAGCGCGATCGGTGTATCGGCGGCTGGAAGGGGGATTACCAAGGCCAGCGGCACTTCCCGTGCGCTGGCGGCGTCGACGGCCTCCAGCAATTCCATGTCGAATCGGGTAGCCCCGAACTTGCGGACGCCCACGCCGGAGACCCGACGCCGCAGTTTGCCGCGTCGGACCACATCTGAAAGGCCACTCCAGCCCGTCGTGGCCATTACGCCCCAACCTTCCCCCGGTTACAGAATCTTCACTTATTACCATAGGGGTCCGGACTGACAAGAGCCGGGCAAGCGGCCGCGCGGGCGTCGTGGCGAAGGCCAACCGCGATGGTCTTCACCGCTCGGAAGGTGTCGACAGTGCGCAGCTGTGAGGCGTGCTCGGCGAGGATGGTGTCGCGGTCCCACCGTGTGGTGGCGGATGACTTTCTTGGACACTGAAGCGGAGGCCCCGAGACCTGCGGCTCGCGTTGTGCGATGCCGACAAAACCGCTGCGGGCAAGCAGCTGGGGTCGCTGTCCGGGACTGGAGCGTTACGGGAGGCGACCAGGGGAGCGCAATGGGAGCGCGGACGCCTATGGACGGTGCAATCCGGAACGTTCGACGTTGGACCGCGATATGTGCTCTGATCTGGGAAAATGAGATCCGGTGCGCCCTGGCAGCACAGTCCATCACGATCCCCAGCGGCCTTTTAATCCATTGGTTGTGGGTTCGAGTCCCACAGGGTCTACGGGGTCGTTCCTCTTCGGAGGGCTCTGACCTGTAGTTTTGCAGTGCCCCGGTCGTCTTCGGGCGGTCGGGGCACTGCTGTGTCCGGCCCCGTGCGTGAGCGGTTGTGCCTGCTAGCGGTCGGCCGTGAGGAAGTTCTCCAGGATCTGGGCGAACCGTGTCGGCTGCTCCTCGGCCGGGTAGTGGCCGCAGTCGTCGAGGACGACCGCCGTGACGTCGTCGGCCGCCAGTCGCATCGTCTGGGCGGCGTTCTCGCCGCTCCACAGCGCGCCGCCGACGGCGAGCACCGGCAGGGGCAGCCGGGTTTTGCTCCGCTGCTCGTTCTGCGCGATCGTCTCGTCCAGTGCCCGGTAGTACGCGAAGCTCGCCCGCAGCGCGCGAGGATCCGCGGTGATCGCGTCGACGTAGACGTCGACGGCGTACGCGGGGATCGCGGTCGGCGTGGCGGCCTTGGTGGCGAACTGCCAGCCGAAGAAGAGCCGTTCGCGTCCCCGGACCAGTTCCTCGTTGAGGTCGGTGAGCCGGTTGAAGCCGAACTGCCAGAGCTTCAGGTTGGCTTCGGCCGGGGCGAAGAACGGCGGGGACGGTGTGAGGCCGGGGATCACCGCTTCGACGATGGCGAGTCGGTCCACCCGGTCGGGGTGATCGGCGGCGAGAGCGTAGGCCGTCCACGTGCCGATGTCGTGGCCGACGACGTCGAACCGGTCGTGGCCGAGCGCGGTCATCAACGCGAGCAGATCGGCGGCGAGCGTGCCGGCGTCGTACCCGTCGTCGGGCTTGTCGGAGAGCCCGGCCCCGCGCGAGTCGACGGCGACGACGGTGTGCCGGCGGGCCAGCGCGGGCATCACCTCCCGCCAGGCGTACCAGGTCTGGGGCCACCCGCCGATCAGCAGCAGCGCCGGGCCTTCCCCGCCGGTGACCGCGTGCAGCCGTAGCCCGTTCACCTCCACGAGCCGGCTGGTGAAGACGTCGGGGAATCCGTCGGGCAGTCGCAGCGAACTCAAGTCGGTCATGCCGGGGACCATACCCATCTTTGAACGATCGTTACAAGATGTGTAGAGTGACGGACCATGGCAGGCCGCAAGCAGTTCGACGTGGACGAGGCGCTACGACGTGCGATGCACGTCTTCTGGCGCTGGGGTTATTCGGAGGCCTCGATCGATCGCCTGACCGAGGGCACGGGCCTGGGCCGGGGCTCGCTCTACGGCACCTTCGGCGACAAGAGCGCCCTCTTCCGGAAGAGCCTCCAGCGGTACGCGGAGACCTACGAACCGCTCTACGAGCAGGCGCTGTCCGGCCCCCACCCGAGCCCGAGCGCCGTTGTGGCCGCCTACCTTCAGGTCGCCCTGAACCGCATCGCCGACCCGACGGTCCCGGACGGCTGCCTGCTCACGGTGTCGGCGACGCAGATCCCGGCGCTCGACGCGGAGGGCCGGGCGATGGTCCGCGCCATGATCGACGGTCTGCGGGCGAGGCTGGAGCAGGCCTTGCTGGCGGCGGGGGCCGGTGAACAGGAGGCCGTAGAGCTGGCGTTGTGCACGGTGGCGACGAACAAGTCCCTGGCGGTGCTGAGCCGCGTCGGCTTCTCGGGCGAGGATCTGGAAACGGTCGCGGCGGCTGCCGCCAAGAATGCCGAGGCTGTGCCGAACTGACCGGCCGGACTTGATCGTCCACCTCCGCGAAAGCGAGGGGCCCGGCACCGTACCTACGGCTGCCGGTCATCAACTGGCCGCCCTCATCGGCGACTTGAGCGGCCGCGCATCCCCCGCGAGAGCTACCCCGACCGTCCCTGCGCGGGTGATTCGCGGATTCCGGCGGATTTCTAGCGTGGTCGTCAGGTCGGCCGCCGTCGGAGTGGCCGTCGCCGCAGGGAGGTCACGATGAGCACGCCGTCCGCCGCACACGACGACGCAGGGTCCCGCCCGGACAGGGACGGGGACAGGGACGGGGACGGTGGCGGTGGCGGGCGGGGTGGTCGTCTTGGCCGGGTCGTCCGTGCTCCGCTCGGCTGGATGCTGGCGGGCCTGCTGGGTGTCGGCCTCGTCTCGGGGCTGACCGCGACCGGCCCCGGTCCGGTGCCGGTGCTGGGCGCGGTCGCGGCGGTCGCCGTGTACTGGGTGGTGATGCGCCGGGTCGCGGGACGCTCCACCCCGGAGATCGCCCGGCCGGGGGCCGGCCGGGAGGCGCTGCGCGGCGGTGCGGTCGGCCTGGGCTTCGTCCTGGTCTCCGCCCTCCTGATCACGGCGTTCGGGGGTTACGACTTCTCGTGGGCGGGCAACGGCTTCTTCTCCGTCGTCTGGTCCGCCGCGATGGTGCAGGCCGGTGCCGCGGTCACCGAGGAGCTGATGTTCCGCGGTCTCGCCCTCCAGGCCCTGGAACAGCTGTGGGGCAGCCGGGCCGCCATCGTGATCACCGGGCTGTTCTTCGGCGTCGCCCACCTGGGGGCTCCGGGAGCCAGCGCGTGGAGCGCGCTCGCCATCGCCCTGGAGGCCGGTGTGATGCTCGGTGTCGCGTTCCTGTGGCGGCGTAGCATCTGGTTCGTCGCGGGCCTGCACTTCGTCTGGAACTTCGCCGAGCAGCTGCTCGGCATCCCGGTCTCCGGACACACTCCCCAGGGCCTGTTCACGGTCGACACCCACGGCTCCGCCCTGCTCAGCGGCGGCACCTTCGGTCTGGAGGCATCGGTCGTGCCCGTCCTCATCGGTGTGCTGCTCATCGTCCGGATGGTCGTCCTCGCCGGCCGGAGCGGCGGTCTGCGGCCCCGGCGTCCCGGCCGGCGCTGAGGCGGGCCGCCCCTCACGTGACACCTGCTGATCGGAGGAAGAGGCAAGTGACGTTCCGTCAGGGCCCTTTGCGGGCACGGTGGTTGCGGGTACCGCTGGACCGGTGGAAGGAGCAGGACGCCTTCCTCAAGGACGGTGTTCTCGCCCTGGTGCTCACCCTGCTGGCCTTCGTGCCGACCCTGTCGGTCATCGGGGCGCAGATCGGCGATCTGCCCGAGCGGCCGGCGAACGCGCTGGGCCTCGGACTGATCCTGGCCCAGACGCTGCCGCTCGCGGCCCGCCGCCGCTGGCCCGCGGGCTGTCTGGCCGTCGTAGCCGCCGCGTTCGCCGCGCATCAGGCGCTGGGTTACGCGACGACGTTCGGCAGCATGGGGCTGTATCTGGCGCTGTATTCGGCCGGCGCCCACCAGGTCCGCTTCCGCCTGGGTCTGGCGGGCGCGGCGAGTGCGGGGTACGTGGTGCTGGCCGTCGTTCTGCACCGGCTCGGCTCCCCGCAGGACCCGACGGACTATCTCGCCTTCTATCTGGTGCTGGCCGGGGTCCGGCTGGTGGGGAGCGGTGTGCGCAAGCGGCGCGGCGAGGAGGCGGAACGGCGGCGGCTGGCGGCCGAGTTGGCCACGGCCGCCGAGCGGGCGCGGATCGCCCGGGAGCTGCACGACGTGGTCACCCACCATGTGACGGCCATGGTGGTGCAGGCGGACGCGGCACAGTTCCTGATCACGTCCGCGCCGGAACGGGCCACCACGGGAATGGCCTCCGTCAGCGACACCGGCCGCCGGGCCCTGACGGAACTCCGTTACCTGCTGGGGGTGTTGGAGGCGACCGGCGAGTCCACGGCCTCCAGGTCCACGGCGGCCTCCAGGTCCGCGCCCTCCAGGTCTACGGCCGCCAGGTCCGCGACCGACGGCGCCGTCCGCGAGGGCTCCTCGCACGGGAGCCGGGCACCCGCTCTCGGCCGGGTGGGAGACCTCGTCGAACAGGCCCGCAGGTCGGGTCAGCCGGTGGAGTTCAGCGAGCGGGGCGAGCGGCGACCCCGGGGCGTGGAGGTGGAGTTGGCCGCGTACCGGGTCGTACAGGAAGCGCTCACCAACGCGATGAAGTACGCGACCGGGCAGCCGACACGGGTCCTGGTCCGGCACGGCGAGGAGCGCGTAGAGATCGGCGTGACCACCGACGGCCCCAGCCCTGGCCCCAGCCCTGTCCCCGTCTCCGCCCCCACTCCGGCGGCCGTGCCGGCCACCCGCGAGCCGGGCCCCGAGGGCGGACGAGGGCTGGCCGGGCTGCGGGTCCGTGTGCGGATGCTCGACGGCGAACTGGAGGCCGGACCCCGGCCCGGGGGCGGGTTCGAGGTCCGTGCCACGATTCCGTCCCAGCCGCAGCCGCAGCCGCAGCCGCAGCCGCAGCCGCAGCCGCAGCCCCAGCCGCAGTACGAGCCCGAGCCCGAGCCCCATCCCGCGCCCCAGTCCCCGCCCGATCCCGAGCCCGTCCAGGAGTGACCCCGTGAGCGACGCGCCGCCACCGATCCGTGTGCTCGTCTGCGACGACCAGGAACTGGTGCGGACCGGCTACGTCACCATCTTCTCGGCCCAGCCCGACATGGAGGTCGTCGGCGAGGCGGAGAACGGGCACGCGGCGGTGGAAGCCGCCCGGCGGCTGCGCCCGGACGTGGTCGTGATGGACATCCGGATGCCCCTCCTCGACGGCATCCAGGCGACCCGGCAACTGGCCGGCCCCGGCGCCGGGGAACCGCCGAAGGTGCTGGTCGTCACCACGTTCAACGTCGACGCCCATGTCTACGACGCGCTGCGCGCCGGAGCCAGCGGGTTCCTCCTCAAGGACGCGCCGCCCGCGGAGCTGGTGAACGGCATCAGGACCGTCGCCCGGGGCGAGGCCCTGCTGTCGCCCGCCGTCACCCGCCACCTCATCGGCCACTACGCCGAGCACCTGCGCCCGGCCGAGTCTTCCCGCCCGGCCAGAGAGGACGTCGTACGCGCGCTGACGCCCCGCGAACTGGAGGTGCTCCGGCAGCTGGCCGAGGGGTTGTCGAACGCGGAGATAGCGGCGGAGCTGTACATCACCCCCGAGACGGTCAAGACCTATGTCTCGCGCATCCTGGCCAAGCTCGCCCTGCGCGACCGGGTCCAGGCGGTCGTCCTCGCCTACCGCGTCGGACTGGCGTCCGGCACACCGTGAACCGGCGGCCGGCACCTCGCCCGCACCCGCGAAGCACAACCACAACCACCGGCACAACCACAACCACCGGCACCGGCACAACCACAACCACCGGCACCTGCTCCGTACGGATCCATCGGTCGATGTGCGGCCATGACGTGGAGACCTTCGCCGCCTGCCGGTCGGCTCGCGTCAGTTCCCCGCTTCCCGCGTGCGGGTGGTCAGCCCGGGGGTGACCAGGGTGAGCCAGCGGGTGCGGGCTGCCGGTGGCTGGTCGGTGGGGGCGGTGGAGAACAGCAGGTATATGTCGCTGACGGTGACGTCGGGGTGGATGTCGCCGTCGGCCTGGCCGGCCCGGATGAGGGCGGCGACAGCGGCACCGGCGCGGTCCTCGTCGGCGCGGTCGTCCGGGTCCGCGCCCAGGGTCTGGGCGGCGGCCTTGACGGCGCGGTCGGTCACGGACGCCTCGACGACCCGGCCGAGGAAGGCGGTCAGTTCGTCCACGGCGCGGGCCCCGGCCTCGGCACGGCCGAGCGCGGTCTCGGCGTCGTCGGCGACGCGGGCGACGTACGCGGCGACGACGGCCGCGACCAGGTCGGTCTTGGTGGGGAAGTGCCGGTAGAGGGTGCCCACGGCCACGCCCGCCGCGGCGGCGATCTCGTCCATGCCCACCTCGGGACCGTGCGCGGTGATCTGCTCGCCGGCGGCGTCGAGGATCTTCTTCCGATTGCGGACCGCGTCGGCGCGCGGTGCCCTGTCCGGGGTCACGAGAAGTGTCTGCCCTTCCGCTTGCATCAAGATGAACCGTGGTTCACTATAAATAATGAACCGTCGTTCATCTTACTCGTGAGGACTCCGCCATGCCCGCCATGCCCCCCAAGACCGCTCTCGTCACCGGTGCCTCCTCCGGCATCGGCGAGGCCACCGCCCTGAAGCTCCAGTCCCTGGGACACACCGTCTACGGCGCCGCCCGCCGCACCGACCGTCTCCAGGCCCTGGCCGACCGCGGTGTCCGGCCACTGGCCATGGACGTCACCGACGACGACTCGATGCGCGCCGGCATCGAACGGATCGTCGCCGAGACCGGCCGCATCGACGTGCTGGTCAACAACGCCGGCTACGGCTCGTACGGCGCCAATCGACAACGTCACCTCCATGGGCGGCAAGATCTACAGCCCGCTGGGCGGCTGGTACCACGGCACCAAGTTCGCCCTCGAAGCTCTCAGCGACTGTCTGCGCCTGGAGGCCAAGCCCTTCGGCATCGACGTCGTAGTCATCGAACCCGGCGGCATCGCCACCGAGTGGGGCGCCATCGCCGCCGATCAGCTGGAGAAGTCCTCCACCGCCGGCGCCTACGCCGACCAGGCCGACGCCGTGGCCTCCGCCCTGCGCTCCGAGGCCAACGCCAAACGCAACTCCCCGCCCCAGGTCATCGCCGACGCGATCGGCAAGGCCGTCACCGTCCGCCGCCCCAGGACCCGCTACGCCACCGGCTTCGGCGCCCGCCCCCTCATCGCCCTGCGCCGCGTCGTGTCCGACCGGGCCTTCGACACCGTCATCTCCCGCGCCAC
>NZ_JAEQAZ010000142.1 GCF_016654115.1 Streptomyces sp. MBT53 | reverse complement strand
CAACCCGAAAAGGTCAGTAACCGCGCTGCTCGGCGCCGCTGTAGGCTCACTCGCCACCCTCGGCTCCGCGATGGTCACCGGCCGCGCGGTGGCGCGCTCGCAGTTCGACCAGTGGCGTCGGCAGCATCGCCGGGACGCCTACGCGAACTACCTGGGCGCGGTGTACGACCGTGATGTCGCCCTGGACGCAGTGCGCGACGCGCTGCGGGCGGACCGGCCGGACCTGAGGGACGTCGACGAGAAGATGGAACGCTTCGTCGCCCAGGCCCGGGGCGTCCACCGGGCCGCCGAGGTTGTCATTCTGGAGGGACCGCCTTCCGTGGTGGAGGCGCTGTACGGTGTGGTCCACGCGGCCAACGACCTTGCCGAGGTCGTGCGGCGGATGGTGCGTGACGCCCACGCGGAAGACACCTCCCGCAAGACCGAGGACACCGCGCTCGCAGCCGAGCGGGAGCACTTGCTGTACCAGGCCGTGAAGGGCCTTCGCGCGGCGGCTACCGACGTCCTAGGCGGCACCGAGATACGCCTCTACTGGCCGCGCTCGTGAGCGCGCCGGCTGGTTGTCAGGCGGAAGCCGTGCAGCGTTGTGACCAGCTGCGACGCTCGGTAGTGGGAACACTGCCTCACGAGCTGGCGGAGGTAGCGCCGGACACCGTCCCCGTGCATGGCGCGAAGGCCGTGTCTCGCTCGGCATGTTGGCTGTTGGCCAGACATGGGACTGAACCGCTGGCGATGGATCGTTCCGGATGGTCTTTGGGAGATCGCCCGGCCCCTGCTGCCTCCGCCGGTCTTGCGTGTTCAGGGCGGCGTAACGCAGAACGTCGCCGATGAGGACGTGTTCGCCGCGATTGTCTATGTGCTGACCAGCGGGTGTCCGTGGCGTCGCCTGCCGAGTTGCTTCGGGATGTCGAAGTCCACCGCGCATCGTCGGTTCCGGATCTGGTCCCGTACTGGGGCATGGGACCAGATCCATCAGACCGTGCTCGACAGCACCGACGTGAGGCACTTGGCCGACCTCACACGGACACTGCTCGACGCCGCTCGTGCGCGAGCGGACGAGCGGACGACTTCTTTGGCCCCTGCCCCCCGGGGCCGAGCGCACCCGACACTGAACTGCCCATCGTGTCCTCTGCAACTGGGCTGTCCATCATCCCCGGCGATGGCTTCGACGTCCGGGAGCGGCCTGGGTTCACCGTGCTCCGGAGCACCTGCGAACTGCTGATGGTCACCTGGCTCGTGCAGAACGCCGGCGAGGACCCACGCGCCGCCGAGGAAGTCGAGAAGCGTGTTGAGACGCTGCGGTCAGGTGGCTCCTGGCGGACTTGGGCGCCGTTCTAACGGTCCGTGACGCGACCCCGGAACTTCCTCAGTACAACAGCAGTACTGGCCCACCCAGGGCAAGAAAGCACTTGGCCGTCCGAGACAGGAGTGCGATGTCTCAACGCCACGAGGGGCTGCCCGAATCTTGGGGCAGCCCTCGGCGTTTGCGGCGATTGGATTGTCAGCGAGCGGCCAGATGGTTGGCGAGGCGCAGCGCGTCGGTGGCCACGGACAGAGCGGCGTGAAGGCCGAAGACCTCGTACACCGTGGGGTGTACGACGGGGGTCCAGTCGCCGTGAAGGCCCGGCCAGTTGGCGAGGAGGACCTCTGCCGAGGTCAGTCCGAGGTGGGCGGAAACATCCATTCCGTCTCCGAGGCCGGGCTTCCAGCTCAGCAGGACGGAGCCGGGGTGTAGCCGGCCGGGCTTCACCTTGGATATCCACACCGTGTGGATCGGTTGGGCGGGATGCGGAGGCACGCGGCGCAGGAGGGCGCCGCGTACGGATCGTGGCATCGGGTGACGGACCAGGTCACGGAGGACCAAATGAGGCGAGGAGCCGGTCGACGACGGGGGCTGCGCACGGGGGCGGCAGGTCATACGTCGGACCAGTCCAACTGGTTGCGGACGGCGGGCGGCAGCACGCCCTCCTGGCCGTTCTCGGCGATGTAGACGGCTCCGTGCGATCCGGTGATCTCCACGATGCGGCCGATGCGGTGGGCTTGCGGCCAGTCCGGGTTGATGGCGAAGTACGCGGGCAGGTCGGGATCGAAGGTCTGGAGCTGACGGACCAGCTGGCCAACGGTGATCTCGTAGGGCAAGACAGCCTCCTGAGCGATGAGGGTGGTCGAAGTGGGGCGTGGCGGGCCGTATCAGACGTCCGCGTCGAGTCGAAGCAGTTCGCGCAGCACGGCGGGGCCGTTCGGCGGCGCGGCGGACTCCGCTCGCTGCTGCGCGGCGCGATGCCGCCTGCCGTCTTCGGCGGCGTAGTTCTTCGTGGACGAGCGGCTGCTCGTCCAGGCGGTGCAGCTGCACAACGCGATGAAGTGGTTGCGTCCCGTGCAGCCTTCGGTGAGTGGTTTACCGCTCCTGGTGTGTTGGTGTTCCGAGGGGCAGACGGTGTTGTCGGCGTGATACGAGGTCACGGTGATCGAGTGGCGGGGCATGAGGTGACCTCCGGGACGACGGTCGGGCCTGGCCTGCGGTCGCTGACGGGCGGTGTCAGACGCAGGTGCAGTAGCGGGCGGGAACGGCGATCAAAGCGGCGAGGAACCCGGCGACAGCCTGTGTCGGGGTGTCCGGCCCGAAGGCCTGGTGCCAGGCCGTGGTGCCGTCCTTGGCCGTGACGTGGATGTGTCACAGCTCGCCGCGCGCCACCGCCCGGCTTTCGGGGAGGAAGCCCACGTACACGCGCCGGTCGGGGCTGGAGCAGTGGACGTTGCAGTCCAGATCGGTGACGACGTCCCATCCCTGGTCCTTGAGGAGGTCGGTGACGGGTCGGGCGCAGTGGCATTCGAGGAGCCACTCACGCTCGCCGAGGGCGGGAAGAGAAAGTTCGGTGGGGGGTCGGAACGCGGTGGTGGCGGTGAGCGTCACGAACAGAGAACCCTTCGTTGACCTGCGGTTTTTCCGGGCTCCCGTACGTTGACATGGTCTTGGGTGGGGTCTCCAGTCGTTGCGCGAGGTGTGCGTCTGCCGTGGGCGAACTGGCTGCGGATGCGACGGCTGATGTCCGTCCAAGACGGAATGAAACGGCCGCTCCCTCAGCTGCTTGGGGGAGCGGCCGTTCGCAGAGCCGGGCGGAGACCGGGGGAGGAGCTGGTTTGGGCGGCGAGGAGATCCACGTGTACGACGAGTTCGTCGATGACGTCGAGGCGGCGTCGTTGGGCAGGTCCCGGATGGCTGACGGGCGACGGATCGAGCTGACCGTGGAGGAGCTGGCGCGACTGATGGACGCCGAGACCGATGGAGCGCTGTGAGCGGACCGGAACGAGTGGGTCGGCATCGGCTAACGCCGCGCGGGGCGAACCCTGTTGTGTGGAGCGCCGGGGTACGCCGGGACCTCGGCGCTCGGCGGCGAGGCCGTCGTTGGTGCGCGACGAGGGCCGGCTACCCGCTGGTGGAGGCTTGACTTGCCTTGTGCAGGGGTGGGGTTGCCCATGGCGGGGGTCGCTCCCGTTGTGTCGGCAGTCGGCCTGTCCGACGGTGGAGTCGCCGTGTACAGGCCCGCGACACGTTCTGCTCAGTGGTCGCGAACGGTGTCACCGTCGTGCTTGGCGGTGAACCGAGCGTCGTCAGGGTCACCTTCCTCACCGGTTCGCCATACGCACAAGCGGGCTCCGCTGCGGGCGAGGGAGTGGTCGAGACGTTCACCGAGTATCTGGTCGGCGACACTGGCGGCGGACTCGGTGGCGCAGAGGGTTCCGGACTCGACCGGTTCCCACGTGTCGTCGCCGGTCGCGCGGTACATGGTCCATACCGCGTCCCACGGGTTGTTACGCAGGATCCTGTGAACGTACGACGCGGTCACGCCTAGCTCCGCAGCGATCTCGGCGGCCGTCCACCCATCGACACGAGCCCCGACGATCACGCTCGGTAGGGCGCCCTCGACGGCCTTCGCGGTGCGGCGGATGACGCCAGCCTCGGTGAGGGAGAGGGACGGACCGACCCGCTCGGCGAGGGCGGCGCGCGCCGTGGCGGTGACCGCTCGGGCGTACTCCTGGGCGAGGCGTTCGAGGCCGGACGATTCGGCGGGCTCGTACTGGCGCTGCTCGGCCTCGCGCTCCTCCTCGAACTGATCGAAAGCGGCGAGCACTTGTGTGCGCAGCCTCCCTACGGCCGTCTCATCGGGCCGCTCGTTCCTCATGGTTCCTGCTCCTGGTGACGCGGTCGGGTCCAGCCTCGGGCGAGGCTGGGCGGGGCGGTCATGCGGCGAACAACGCGTTTTGCTCGTGTGGGAGTGGCACGCGGTCTTGGGCGACGTGCTCGGCGCGCGCAATCCGGGCGGCGGAGGCCGACCAGCAGCGGGGCATGATCCTCGTCGGCGGGGAGCGCCGTAACGACCACGGGGAAGAATTTGACGAACATCGGGCGCCCCTTCGGTAAGGGCGTTCGCCCGGCGCCCTCGCGTGGTGGGTCAGTCGCGGGCGTCGAGGATGTGGGCGCGGGCGGCGAGGGCGGCCGTCTCGACGAACCGCCACTCGCCGTCGAGGTCGTCGAACCCGTCCCCCTCGGCTCTCGCGACGGACACCTTGACGCGGTGACCTGGGTAGATGTGGGCGCGCACCTCCCCGTTCTCGAACAGTACGGCGTACTCCTCGGTCGGCCAGGCACAGACCCACCCGTCGGCGGCCACCTGCGGGTATTCCTCGGCCTCGCGCTCCTCGCGAGGTTCCACGAACGAGTTGGAGTGGGGCGGCATGAACGTGATCAGGCGGGCGGGGCGCAGTTTCTCGACGGCGAGGGCGAACGCGTTGTCGCGGGTCGAGGCGCCCGCGAGCAGGTAGTCGCGGCTCGCCAGGGTCGGGCCCTCGGTGGGGACTTTGGCGACGACCCAATGCTCGTCAACGGCCTTGTCCGAGGTGTTGAACACGGCGTACTCGGCACCGTCGAAATGGAACGTGGATCGGCCCTTGTCGTCGGCGCCGGCGAGCTGAGGTTCGGCGGCGGCCTCGCGACGGTGCTCGCCGTCGCACTTCTCGCCGCGCTCGGCGCAATCGCACGGGCACCCGCAGTCCTCGACGGTCTGCACGAAGAAGATGAACACGTCGATGTGGTGCTCGCCGACGATCTCGGCGTCGTCGAGGACATCGAGGAACGCGTCAAACGGGCTCGGGTCCTCGACGTCCTCGGCGACGGCCTCGACGTCGGCGCGCAGCCACTCGCGGGCCTCGTCGAGGGTGCCGATGCACTCGACGCGGTACTCGACGTCGAGGCCGATCTCGCGGTTTCCGACGTGGTACCGCGTGCGCTCTGCGCTCGTCACAGGAGGGCGCTCCCTTGGTCTGGCCGGGTGGAGTTCGGCGGCGCGGCTCTCACGATAGGCAGAATGAACTCAGTACACAAATTCTATTGTACTGAGTCCTCTCTGGTGTGGGAGTGGTGATTGTGGGTGTGGCTGGCGAGAAAGTGCCCACCTGATCCGGCCAGAGGACCCCCCGGGTCGGCAATAGGCCCACTGGGCACTCCGCCTACGGGCGCGGCGCCCTCGGCTGTTCAGTGCGTGTGCCCGCCTGACCGTCCCACTTCGCCAAGGTCGGGGGGCTCGCAGTAGGCGACATTCGTTTCCGTGACGCCGATGTCCCCCGCTTTGATGTGGGTGCGGTAGGCGTCGAACACCTCGGCCGCGGTAAACGGCTGGAGTCCGTCTCCTCGCAGCCGCCAGCCGTACACGCGGTCATTCATGCCGGGGGTGCTGGTACGCATGACGAGGCCTCCGGCGTTGTGTGCCGCGATACCGAAGGCAAGAACCGTGGTGAGCTCCAGCGCCTCGGTCTCTTCGAGTTGTAAGTCGCCGTCGGTGCGCAGATCAACAATGAGGGTTTCAGGTACGGCGGAAACACGACACACGAGATGGTGGTCGCCGGGGGCCGCGGCGCTAAAGATGCACAGGAGGAGTTCCGAGGCTCGGGCAAGCGCGGCGCGGCCGATGTCTTTTCCGCAGGTTGCGCAGGGGCCTATGTGAGAGAGGAATTCGGATGCGTACTCCTGGGTAACCTGGCGGACGGACTCGTCGATGAGGTTCCGGGCGAGTTCGGCCAAAGGCTGGCCCTCATAGGGGAGAGTGGTGCCGGTGACGGCCACTTCGGCGGTGAAGCGGCTGCGGCTGGCCGGGGCGTCGAGGGCGAGGCCGGTATCGGCACAAAACTCGGCGTATTCCTCAGGGTCGAAGAGGGCGACGGTGGTGTGGCTGCCTTCACCTGCGCGACTCCGGAGCAGGGCTTCCACCTGCCGAAGATAGGACTCGTATTCGTCGAAGACGAAGGTGCGGTAGCGCCGCATTGCGGTGAAGTCCTGTTCGTCGGTGAGCAGGCCGATAGTGCCGGCAATTTCGCGGCGCAGGGCCCGTCGCATCGAGTGCTGCTTGGTGTCTGTCATGGTGGGTCCCCTGCGTGCGGTCTATGAGAGTTTGGATGGTTTCGAGGTCTTCCGGGCGGCTGGCGGGGCGCAGTCGGAATCCGAGTCTATTGATCTAAAGTCCCAGTCCGTCCACGCCCTCGAAGGCGGGGCACGCTGTCATCAGCACAAGGGCCAGCAGCGTCTCGCGCTTTCCTGTTGGGTGGAGGCTGTCAATCTGCACCACCAGATGGGCACCCGGCCGGTTCGCTCCACGTCTGGGATCCTTGCCACCCCCGTACCGCTGATCCCTTCAGTCCGTGGGTCCCCGTACGAGACCGCCAGCCTCGCAAGTGATTCCACGTAACTTCTAGCTCGTCGTCGTGGAGGGCGAAGTCGTGGTCGAGGAGAGGGGTGCAATGGTGGGATCGCCGGTAACGGTGGAGCCGGCGAGGTAGAGCGGGGAGACGTACAGGCCCCCGTCGGGGGCGGCGTTCGGCAAAGTGGGACTCCAGTGCTGAGGGGGGCGCTAGCGCTGCCGTCGGGAGCCGGCGTGTCCGGCGAGCGCGGTCGGCGCGGCCGGGGGCGGAGGTACGTGCATCGCCTGGGCTTGGCTGCTGCGGGCGAGCGCCGCTGTGGCCTGCGGGTTGGGCCTGGCTGTGGCCTCGTGGGTGACCGAGACCAGTGAGCGGTGGCGGTCGGGAATCTGGTCCGGGGCGCGCGGCACGGGGGTGGGGTCCGTGAACACGGCGGTGGAGGCCGTGATGAGGTGCTGCGGGGTGTACCGGCTGAAGAAGGTCTGCCAGCTCGGCGTGTACACCGGGTCGGTGCCGGCGGACATGCGCCACGTCGACTTCTCGGGCGTGAGCAGCTCGTCGTACTCGTGCAGCCAGCCGACGCCCATCTGGTAGGCGGCGTGGCCGTCGGGCGAGACCGTACGGAACGGCCGGGAGCCGTGTACCGGATCCCACCGGTGCCGCGCGGTCAGGGATGCGGGGCTGGTGCCCGTGTAGTGCCGGCCGCCGCTGAGGTAGTCGGCGAAGTTGTTGTGCAGTCCGTCGACGAGGGGCTTGGTGAACGCGGCCACGATCTCGTGGGGCGTGTTCCGGTCGAACGTGGTGATCCAGTCGGGAACGCCGAGCGGGTCCTCGGCGTAGGAGATGGTCCACCCGCCGTAGAAGCTCTCCACTGCGTTGGCGACGCGTACGCGCTGGCACGGGCTGGTGTAGTAGGCGTCGGTGCCGAAGGCGATGGTCTTGGTCCAACTGGGAGCGAGATCAAAGGTGTTGAAGATGGCGCGGCCGTCGCCAGGGCCGGCGAGGTAGCCGGGGCTGACCAGGACATCCGCATGCGGGTCGGGGGCGAGGGGGTCCGGGCTGGGCATGAGAGGGCCTTCGGGTGGTGGGGCACGGCCGGTTGAGCGGCTCGTGTGGGGGCACGAGGACGCGGTCGCGCGGCGGAATCTGGCTGTCGGCACTGGAGTCACCTGGTCCGGGACGGATGGGAGCGTGCGGTGACGTACGCCGGGACGCGCGGCTGAGGGGCGAAGACGTGCGAGAACAGCTCGGAAGAAGCCGCAGGACTGCGGCGCACGGCCGCGCTCGCCCGTACGGCCTGCTGAGCTGTCGCGCTGTGCTGGTCCGGGCGAGTCGCCGCTGAGTGTGCCTTGCGGGCGAACTCCCCGAGCTCGGCGTACACGGGCGTGAGTCCGCGGGCTGCGGACGTCAGGGTGTACTCGGAGCCTCGGCCGGAGAAGGGGCTCGTGCGGGTGACCAGCTGGTCGGTCTGGAGCTGCGTGATGCGGTAGTGGAAGGAGCCGGTGGCGAGCGCGGCTTCGTCTCGGAGCGCACCGTTGGGAAGAGGGCCGTACCGCGCGAGGGCATGGAGGAGTGGGATCGTGCCCTTCCCGCGTAGCCAGCCGAGTGCGTCTTCCGAGCGTTCCGCCTCAGCGAGCGACGCCGTGCCGTCAGCGAGGTGGGTACGGTGCCAGGCCGAGAGCGCACGGTGGACGTGTCGCGTGTCGCGGCCGAGCGGCGTGAGGTCGTACACCCCGAACTGAGGTCGGTCCAGGAGACCGCTCGTCTGCATGCGGCGCACGATCTGGGCCATGGCATGGACGCCTACCCACGGAAGCGCGGAGTTGATATCCGCAAGGCGCATGGGGCCGTGGTGATGGATGGTCTGCAGGGTCCAGGTGGTCCAACGGGGCGAGAGACGGGTGACGGCCTGGTCAACGAGTTCGGTGTGACGGGTGGCGGAGGGAGAGAGGTCGGGCACTGTGTGGTTCTCCGGAGGGTGGTTGAGCGCCGTCAGCGGGACCGCGCGGCGCGTTCCGACGTGGTGCGGTTCGTGGCGGTGGTCGTTGCCGCGGGGTGCTGGGTAGCGGTGACTGGTTGCCCGCCGCGGTGCTGAGGAGAGCGGGCCCTGGCGGCTTGGGCACGCCGGTCGTGCGGGGACGTGGCGGTGGCTGCCCGTTCGCGCTCCAACCGAAGGGCCGCGGTGCGGTAGGCGGCCTGGTCCTGGCGCTCGCCGACCGCGAGGAGGTAGATCTCCCGTTTGTGCTGGGAGGAGGCGGGAGCGTCCCGGTACTGGATGACCAGCCGCCAGCGGGTTTCCGGGTCGACGTAGACCTTGTGGCAGCCCGCCAGTTCGCGCTGAAGGGCGGCGCCGCGTTCATTGCCGTGGACCAGGTGCTGCAGTTCGAGCAGGGCCAGGTCGCGGATGTTCTCCGGTACGGCGCGCAGGTCGGCGAGGGCCTCGGGATGGGCGGCGAACGCGTACCGTGCCCGGCTCATCGTGCGCTCCCACGGGAGTGAGCCGGGGCAGGTCCTGCTGCTGACCGCGGCGGCGATACGGGTGCCGGAGCCACGGCGAGGCCGTTGCCCGTGACCGTGGAGCGAGCGCGGGCGGCTGCCGCCCGGCGGCCGACGGCGCCTGGTGGATCAGGTGCCAGGGGGAGTGGCGACTCCCGTTCCACAGCCCACGTATCGGCCTCTTCGGCGCTGGTGAAGGCGCCTTCCCGCACGGTGTACGAGCGCAGATCCTTGGTCGTCTCTTCCAGGAAGAGGCGATACGGCGCATCCGTGGAGTCGGGGTGGCTGTCGTGGACGAGGGTGCGGACCTCGACGCCGACGTCGAAGGAGCACGGGTTGTCGGTGTAGTGGTCGAGGACGTCGTACCGGTCGCCGGGGTTGGTCCGGAGCAGGTCCTCAAGGCGTGCCGTGACCGCGTCGGCGGGGCGGGGTCCGTAGTGGTGGGATCCCTCGGCGGCTTCCAGCGGGCAGCCCCGGCGGATCAGCCAGTGCTGCGCCAGCGGAACGACGGGGTGGCGCTCGGACGTGAAGTCGAACGTGCGCTGCTCGACGTCGCGGCTGATGTGCAGCGTGACGTACTCCGCCGTCCCCGGGATGTCCCAGATCGCGGACCGGTCGTACAGCAGCAGGTAGCTGTCGCGGCCGTCGGCGCTGTGGTGCTCGGAGAGGGGCACGGACTGGTCGTCCGAGAGCGTGACGGAGAAGAAGTCATCCTCGATCTGCGCGGTGGCGGCTTGGAAGCCGTCGAGTCGGTAGTCCGGCGCGTGAGGTTCGTACGCGTGGCCCATCTCAGACTCCGGCGGGCTCGGGCGAGGCCAGCAGCCGGTGGTGGGGTCGGGCCGCACTGGTGGTGCAGGCGCCGAACGGGCCGTCCGGGGTGCGGAGTTGGAGCAGGGCCGGGTCGAGGTGGTCGCGGTGCCAGTTGGAGGGACCGGTGAGGCCGGCCTGGACGTCGGTGAGTTGCTGCCAGGCGAGCCAGAGGGCGTGCAGCCGGGCGACGGCCTCGGGGTGCTCCTGCCACTGTCGGCACCACGGGCGGCCGGTGGTGATCTCCCGTCCGTAGACCGGCAGGAGCAGGTTGTGCACCCAGTTGGTCAGCGCGGCCAGTTCTTCGGCGTACGCCTTGGCGCCGAGCGCCAGGATGAAGACGGAGGCCGGCCCGTCGTTGGCATTGCCTTCGGCCGGGGCGGAGGCCGATGCCGGGCTGTCAGGGTGCACGGGATCGGCCGGTTCGCCGTCTTCCTGGGACGGCTGGTCGTCGCTGAGCCGGGCGAGCGTCTCGGCCTGTTTGCGGCTCTCGGCGACGAGCCGGGTGACCGTGGCGACGAGGTCGTCCAGGTCGTGGTCCGGTATGCGCACCGGCTCGCTCTCGTGGGCGGGTTCGGACATGGCTACCCCTGGTGCGAGTTCTGGTGGGTGGGGTGTCGAGGTTCCGGAGAAACGGGGGTTTGGCCCGGCCGGGAAACGGGTGTAGAAGGCGCAGGTCAGCGCGGCGCGCGATGGCGGCATACGGTCCTGGGCGGGGCCAGGATCTGCAGGGCGCGGGCGGCCTGTTGGGGCACAACTCCGTTGCCCAGAGCGGTCAGTTGGGCGGGGCGCCCCAGCCCGGGTGTGTCGGTCACCCAGCCGGGAGGAAGGCCTTGCATCCACTCCACGAACCGTGGACTGAGGCGGCCGGCGGCGTCGGTCGGCCGAGGCGCGGGACGGGTGGCGCGTTCCCAGCGGGTGATCGCGGCGGCGTATGGCCCCCAGGTCTCGGCCCGTCCTGCACGGCCGAATCCCCGAACAGCGGCAGCGACTGCGCGCGTGGGGTCCTGTTCGTGGCGCCCTTCCGCTGCCCTGTCGTGCGTGTGGGCGTGGCATCCGGGGTGGGCCGCAGGCGTGCTGCCGCCGAGGGCAGGGTCAAGTCCCCATTGCCGTGGCGCTGGTTGGGCGAGCCCTTGATGCCGTCGGAGGCCTTCGGGGTGGGCAGGAGCCACTCGACCTCGTCCGCCAGGTTCGGGCCGTGGCCGCCCTGCTTGCGTTTCGCCGGGTGCTGGCTGCCCCCGTTGGCCCCCAGGTTGCTGGTCGGGGTCTTGAGCAGCGGTGATCCGCCCGGACGGCCAGGCGGCGAGGAAGATCCGCTCTCGGCGATGCGGGGCTCCGACGTCGGAGGCGCGAAGCACACACCAGCGCGCATCCAACCCGATGTCGGCCAGGGAGCCGAGTACGGCACCGAGTGCGCGCACAGGAGGCTGGCCTGCGGTGTCTCCCAGACACCACGGGCAGAGTTCCACGTCGCCAGGGGAACCTGCGGGCGAGGTGAGGAGCCCTCGGACATTCTCGATCACCACCATGCAGGGCTTGAGGGCTTCGATGGCACGGACGACGTGGTGCCACAGACCGGACCGGGTGCCATCAGCCAGTCCGGCCCGGGGGCCGGCGACCGAGACGTCTCTGGCAGGGGAAGCCGGCCGTGACGACGCACACCTCCGGGGCCTCGGCCCAGTTCACGGCCGTGATGTCGCCGAGATTGGGCACGGTGGGCCAGTGCCGGGCCAGGATCCGGGCGGCACCCGGATCGATCTCGGCGTGCCAGGCGAGCGTGCCTCCGAGGGCGGCCTGGACACCGAGGTCCAAGCCGCCGTAGCCCGAGCACAGGCTCCCGATCAACGGCGGCGCCCCCACCGAGGCCAGCTCAGCGGCCATGGCGGGGCTCCGGAGTGTAGGCGAGCCGGACCGGACCCGAGGCGGGCGGCTCCACGGGCAGACGGTAGATCGAGTTCGTCGGCCGCGCCGAACGGCTCAACGCCGCAAGCACGCGTGGTGGCGTGCCGTCCAGCCGGTCCGCCGCGCCCCGCAAGGTGTCGCTCACCTCGTGGAGATCGTCGCGTACGAGCTCCATCCGCTCCTGGACGACGCGGAACGCCGCCGCACGGGCGTCGCGCAGATCCGCCGAGTCGGGGGCCTCGGCGAAGCGGCGCAGGAAGCCGAACTGGGCATACGCCTCGGTGTAGTTCTCCATCGCCCGTCCGGCGGGCACCGTCGCCGAGGTGTACGCGTCGATGACCGGCCCGAAGTCCAGCCCGGGGTCCTCGTCGACGGCCCGGAAGAGGACCTCGTCCGACAGGTCCTTGACCAGCCCTGTCAGCGTGGCCAGTTGCTGGGACGCGGCGACGAGATCGAGGAGATCGCTCGGGACTTGGGGGACGCTGATTTGAGCGCGCAGCTGGTCGAACTCCCGGGCAACGGCGTACAGCTCGTCCTTCTCCAGGCCGGCGCGACCGGTGCGATCTGTCATGACGGGCTCCGGCGGGTGGCACGGTCGGGGGCAGGAGAGCGCGGGGCTGCGGTGGTTGCCGGGGCCGAGGCGGTGGTGGCGTGGGGGCGGCTGCGGGATCGGGCCGCGTCGATGCGAGTCTCCGGCGGGGTGGCGGCCGCCAGGCGGCCTGTACGGGGTGGCGCGGGCTCGGTGCCGGACGCAGCTCGTAGACGGCGCCGGACCTCGTCCAGCGGGCCCAGGGCGTGCAGGGCGTACCCGATCAGCCGTCCCGGGGCCAGGGACTCGTCGTCGGCGAGCGCGCGCACCTGGCGGGCGGAGGCCGCGGCCGTGCGGACGAGCGAGGCCTGGACGACCTGTTCGCCGAAGTGCTCGGCCACACCGGAGAGGGACAGCGGATCGCAGATCCGCAGGACGCGTTCGCCGTCGAGCGTCCCGTCGGACAGCGCACCCCGGCGCTGCGTTTCCCACAGCACGGTCAGCTGATCGATGGGTTCGCCCCGGTGATGCAGGGCGCCCAAGGCACGGTAGATCTGCTGATGGCCGATGTCCGCGAAGTCGCCGGGACGCAGCCAGCCGACGACGTCGAGCAGCTGCTCGGGCCGGGCGCTGATGCAGCCGAGGAGGAACTCCTCGTCGGCGAGGACCTGTTCGTCGACCGACTGTGGCTGCTGCGAGGCCGGCGTGATCGAGGCCGGGGGCGTTAGCGGTCGTGGCTCGGTGCCCCACCGGTGGGCGAGATCGGCGAGGACCTCGGCCAGGATTAGGGCGTGGCGGACCGTCTCCTCGACTCCGCCGCGCACGGCGTCGGTACGCGCCGCTTGGTGGAGGCGGATCGCGTGCTGGGTGACGCCGCGGTGGATGGCGCCCTCCAGGACCATCCGCCCGTAGACGGGCGCATGGGTGGGCCGCGGACACGCGGAGATCAAGGAGTGGGCGTACGACGCGGTGAGCCCACGGGTCCGGGTGCTGGCCTCCCGCACGGTGTCCCTCACCCAGGACAGCGGGATCGGGTCTCCGCTCTTCCCCATTGTGGCCGGGTGGCCGTCGGCGCGGAGCTTGAGCATCGCTGCGTAGAGAGCCGCGTGCGCCGGACGGGAGAAGTGTTCGGACCGCAGCCAGGGCGAGAGATGGTCGAGCTGAGCGGGGTCGAGGAAGACCGAGCCCAGCACCGCCTGCTCGGCCTGGACGAGCGGCGTCACCGCCGGTCCTTCCGCGCGGCCGTGCGCTCGGTGCGCAGCTTCGCGACGGCACGGTCGGCAGCGGCCATGTCGGCGGCGAAGCGGTCCAGTTCACCGGTGCAGACGGGGTCCGAGGCAGGCATGGTGCCGGTCGGGGTGACCAGCCACCATGCGCCGCCGCGGCGTACGGCGGGAGTGCCGGCAAGCCGCTCGGACGGACGGATGGAAGCCCAGGTTGGTACAGGGTGGGACACAGGAGCACCTCAAGAAGAACTAAGGGGAGGTCGAGCAGGGGCTCGGGGACGCGGTGGGCCGTACGTCCGCGCGTCTCGTGCGCGCGTCGTGCCGGGCCGGGGCGGTCATGCCGCCGGGCCGAAGTCGTCGCGGTGCGGCTGCTTGGCCAGCGCGCGCTCGGTGATGGCCGCGGTGGCCTTGGCGGAGGCGGCGCCGAGCCGGTCGGCGTCGGGCTCGCGGTACCAGGGCTTGAGGTCGAGGAGGGCGGGGCGGATGCCGGTGGCCAGCAGCAGTGCGGAGCCCTTGGGCAGGGCCCGCATCGCGTCGGCCGGCAGCACGCGCTCCTGACGCATCGACACCGACGTGGACTTGCCCGACTCGCTGGTGGACACGGAGACGGTGCGGACGTCGTGGTCGCCGACGAGGCGGGAGAGTTTGTCGGCGAAGTCGGCGTCGTCGATGCCGGAGCCGATCAGCTTGATCGTCGCGGCGGACCACAGGGCGTCCATGCCGGCCTCACCCCAGACCCGTACGCCCTGGCGGTAGGACTGCAGGATCGTGATCGGGATGATGCCCCGGGACCCGAGGTGGGAGTAGAGGTCCGGGAGGTCGGAGATCTTGCAGACGTTGGCGGCCTCGTCGAGGATCGCGAGTAGCGGGGCGTCGAGGCGCCCGCCGTCGCGCTCGGCCTGGATGACGGCCGCTCGCATCACCGCGTCGGCGGCTGCGGCGATGATCGCCGAGGCGGAACCGCCGCCGTCCTTCGACAGCAGGAACAGGGTGTCCTTGCTGGTCGCGAACGCCTCGGGCTTGAATTCCCGTACTTTCTCAAGGCCGTTGGGAGGGGTGACCCAGGCGGCGATGGCAGGGTCGAGGAGACAGCTGGCGTACTGCCGGGCGGTCTCGAAGATGCCGTCGCGGGTCTCGACGGCTCCGGCCACGGTGCCCTGGAGCTGGGCGGCGACGGCGTCGAGGCCGGCGTCTTGTAGGAGGTCGATGGGGGTGCGGTCGGCGGGTGAGGCGAGCCAGGCCAGCACATCGGTGATCGGCCGGTGGTCGCGGGCTGCCGCGAGGAACAGCGCCGTGAGGGTGTTTGCGGCGGCCGTGGACCAGAAGTCGCCCGCGCTCGACTCGTCCACGGACGCGGTCACGAAGTGCCCGGCCAGCCGCCGCGCCCCGGCGAGATCATGGGCGTCGGCGAGGACATCCCACCACATGCTCTGCGGGGCGTGGGCGATCTGCTGCGGGTCCAGCGTCCACACCGTACCCACCCGGGAACGCTCGTCGAGCGTCGCCGTGAAGGCATCGCGGGCCGCTTTGTTCGAGGTCAGCAGCACCGGGCCGGGGGCGCGCAGGATCGCGGGTATCGCAAGGCCCGAGGTCTTCCCGGAGCGGGGCGCCATGATCGCGAGGAGAACGTCCTCCCAGGAGGAACGGACCTCGGTGCTTCCCGGCTTCAGCGTGCCCAGCAGCACGCCGCGGTCGTTCGGGACCACTGCCTTGGGCTTGGTGCCCTTCAGGCTGGGCCGCAGGTCGATGGCCTTCGCGGCGATCTTCTTGGGCAGCAGGTCGGCCAGGTCCCGCTGATCGGCCAGCCCGTTGGGGTTCCGGCGGACGCGCAGCCACAGGTGGGCGCCGAGGACGGCTGCCGCGGCGAGCATGGCGGTGGGCAGCAGGTAGCAGCTGGTGAGGACGGCGGGCCGGGCGAGATGCGGCCAGGCGCGTTCGGGGTGCAGGAGCGCGTTGGTCGGCTGGAAGGCGGCCCACGGATCGGAGCCGGCCACGGCGTTGGCGAGATTGCCGAACAGCCAGGCCAGCGAGCCTCCCGCCATGCCGAGACCGGCGATGCCGATCAGGAGGTAGAGGAGGAAGTCGGTGCCGGTGGTGGTCGAGGGCGTGCTGGTACGGGGAGATGGCAAGGCGGGATCCAGAGGGGTGCGGACCTACGGGTGGCGGCGGGGCGGCGAGGTGCTCTGGTGATCACGAGCGGGCTCCTGGCGGTTGTGGCGGTGAGCAGGGGAGTTGGGCGGAGTGGCGGGGGAGCGGTCAGCGAGCCCGGCCCGGCCGGGGCGTGGTGGGTGGCGTGGCGGAGGGCTCTTCGGCGGCGGGCGTGGCTCCGGTGCGCGGGCGCGGGGCCGTCGCGTAGTAGCTGGCGACGCCTTCCTGCCAGCTCCGCTTCTGGGGCGGTCCGAGCCTTTGCGTCTGGTGGCCGGCGCCGCGCAAGTCCTCGGCGAGAGAGGTGAGCGTGGCAGCGGCGTCCTCGAAGAGGTGGGACAGGTCCCAGCCGGCATCGGTGTCGGCGACGTTGGCCTGCACGGCCGCGGCCTCGAAGAACTCACCGAGGCGGGCGAGGACACCGTCGTCCGGGTCCACGACGTGCTCGATGAGATCGGCCGACCCCGCGTACGTCTCGGATCCGTTGAGCTGGTCGGTCAGGGACAGGATCTGCTGCCCGTAGACGCGCGTGCCGAGGGGATCGGTGGGCGTGGTGATCCGGGTGACGTCCAGGCCGGGATCGAGTTCGACCCGGTAACCGACCGCAGTGAGCATCCGGGCGGCATGGCTGGCCATCTGGTTCTCGCGCTCCTCGCCCATATCCCAGGGCAGGCGGTACCAGAAGGAGAGCGGGGTGGTCTCGATGACGAAGCCGGCGCGCTTGAGGAGGGTGACGGCCAGTTCGTCCCCGCCTTCGGCGGTGACGTTGCCGGTCGGCTCGCGGGTGATGACGACATCGGGCGTGGTGGACATGGAGGCCTCCGCGGGCGGGTCAGAAGTGAGGGTTCTCAGTGGGCCGGTCGCTTGCGGTGGCGGCTGCCAGAAGCTCGGGCAGGTCGGCGGGGTCGGCGTCGCGCTGGTCCAGCCACCACCCGGCACGCGTCAGGGGCCGCGCGGCGTCCTCGATAGCCGCCCAGTCCGCCTCGCTGGTGGCGCCTTCGAGCACCAGGGCGCTGTAGGCGGCGGCCATGAGCTGGTGGCGGCAGCGGGTGCCCCAGACGATGGCGCGGTCGGTGCCCTCCAGCGGAGGCATCCGATACCGCGTCGACCATTCCTCGGCCTCGGCCTGCTCGGCGGCCCGCTTCTTCGCCAGCCACTCGGCCTTCGACTCGGTGTCCTCGCCCTGGGTGGCACGCCAGCAGTCGGTGCAGTCGCGCTCGGCGAGCCAACGGGCGTATCCGGCACGCCGGTCCGCCGGACGGTCGGAGAGATCGGCCTGAGTGCTGTCTCCACAGGCATGGTTGATGGTCCAGATCTTCTTTACGGCCATGAGCCGGACTCCTTGTGCGATCGAGAGAAAGGTCAGCGTGTACGGCGAGGGCTGGGCGGGGAGGCCGGTGCGTGGGCTGCTTCGTTCGGGGACGTGGACTGGGCGGCCGGGCGGGTCGGGGAGGACGCGAGAGCGGCGCGGGCACGGGCGGTGTGCGTGACCGACGGGACCTCGTGCCGGGGGAGCAGCGGCACCTCGGACAGGGACGGGGCGTTGCCCGGCGTCACGTCCGGCATGACCGCCAGGTCGAGCTGGGCGGTGACGAGCTGGTCGCCGAGGAACGCGACGTGGTGGGCGATGGTGCGCAGGTGCTGGCCCAACTCGCGGCCGTTGGCGGTGTCGAGCCGATCGCACCAGGCGGCGGCCGTGTCGATGAACTCCTCCAAGTCGCCGACGACGCCGTGGTGTTCGTCGAGGATCTGTTCCAGGACGTCGGCGATATCGGCCGATCGGCGCACCTCGTGCAGTTCTCCGGTCAGGGCGGTCAGTGACTGTCCGGGTAGTGCCTGGCGTACGGGCACTCCGTCCGGCGTGGGGATTGGGGGCGGCAGCATGATGCGGGGGTCGGCGGCGACCGAGAGGCCGACGTCCTGGAACTCGCGGCTGGCGCGGGCCACGGCCCGCACCGCCGTGTTGTGCGGGGTGTCGCCGGGCAGCAGGTACAGATCGAGGGCGCTGCTGTAGCGGAAGTGGTGCTTGCGCAGGACTTCGTCGAGGAACGGGTGGTCGTCCGCCACGGCGGCGACCACACCGAGGTCCGGGTGGACACCGAAGGCGACGTCGGGCTCGAGTTGCAGTTTCATGCTGAGGACTCCCTTTGGGTTCGGATGACCTAGCGGGCGCGGACCGGCTGCCGAGCGGCCGGGTCCGGGCGGTAGGTGACTGTGACGTCGGGCCGCTGCGGCACCGAAGTGCCCGCGCGGGCCGGGGAGATGGCGGTGGCGGCTTGGACCCGGCGCTGCCAGGTCGCGGGAGTCGGATCGGGACGTCCGTTGCCGCGGATGTAGGAGAACGCGTCGAACGCGAGGGCCGTGCTGTCCAACCGGCTCTCGACGTAGCGCAGATCGCCCTCGCCGTGCAGCAGCACGCCCTCGCGGGTGCGCATGTCGGTGCCGACCGCGCGCAGCGTGCCGTCGGGATCGCGAACCTGGTCGTGCACGACGATCCGGGCCGTCCGGATATCGGCATCGAGCGCGTGGGCGGAGGCGAAGACCACCTCCCCGCCGCCGAGGACCTCCGGGACGGGGTTGTTCTCCGGTCCGTCGAGGAGACCACGGCCGAGGTTGAGGCGGGTGGCGGGCTGGAGGTTGTATGTGGCGTCGGAGGTGACGCTGTACTGCGCGGCGCGCAACGACTGGACGGCCTGCTGTCCGCGCCGCGTCAGGTCGCGGTCCGGCTCGGTCAGGGCGTACATGCGGCTGCCGGGCAGCCGCTCGAAGCCGACCCGCCGCAGCATGTGGTCGGTGACGTGGTTGTCGTGCGATGTCGCGGCAACGACGCCGTACTGGTCGTGGTGGGCGATGGTGATGTGCGGGGGTATTTCCGCCACGAGAGGTGCACCTCGCAGAGGTCGGGGCCGTGCGGAGGACGAGGATGTGGCCCGAAGACGGATTTGGTGGGGCCGGGAATCCGCGCTAGCGCGATCCGGTCGGGCGGTCGGGCGGTTGTGCCCCAGGACGCCGAGCGGTGGGGCAGCTGCGGTACGTGGCGTGCTCGTGGGCGGCCATGGTCCATGAGCCGGGCAACTGGGCAGTGATTCCCTTGGCGAATGCCGCAAGGTCCTCGTGCTCGTTCGGCCCGTGGGCCGAGGCGGTCTGTCGCCCTGAGGCTTACGCAGTAAAACGGGGTCAAGAGAGTGTCCGGCGGGCCTCGTTCGCAACCGTGTACGATTCGAGCAGCATCTGTCGCGGAGCTGCGGGGGGACGTTGAATCTTCGGCATCAGACTGCGAACTTCGTCAACGCGTCTTGGTCCTTGGTGGAGTTGCGTGACCTGGTCTTCAACATGCTGAGCCTGCTCTCCATGGAGCTAGGCGAGAACGGCGGCATGGCTGGCGACGATGAGGCGGGCCGGGCCTTTGCCGCTGTGTACAAGGAAGCCGTGAAGACGGTCTTCGAGCAGGCCGGGTTCGCTCATCGAGTGATGGCCAACGGCGCGGGCGCGCTGCTCAAGTCCGCCGAGAATTTCCTGAAGGCGGAAAGCAGCATCGCAGAGGAACTCCTGGGGCAAAGCCCTCAAGGCCCAGGAATCGGTGCGCAGCCGTCGGGCCCCGACTGCACCCCGCGCGCGAGCCACAACGCCGAAGACCTCCCCGAAGTCGTTGGCGAGACCAGCGGAGTCGACCAATACCTCTTCAACGAGCGCTTCCTCGGGCAGCCGGACAAGCTCCGTGCCGTGGCCGACACCTGGCGGAGTGCAGCCAAGATCCTCGAAAACGTGTACTGGGACTCCGAGGCCGCGTGGAAGAGAGCCACCCTCGACGAGGCCGGTGAGACGGCCGACGCGGTCGAGGAGTTCTTCAGGAAGTTCGTCGGCAAGAGCTCACCGCCCAGTTCGGTGAGCGAGGACGAGACCCTCATGGCGAACCTGCCCACCGCTTGCAGGATGATTGCGACCGCCTGTGACGCCTACGCCGATCACGTAGAGACCGCCAAGCAGCGGCTGCCGTACGAGGAGACGTCCCCCAGCGGCGAGGTTCTCTGGCCGTGGGAGCAGCCGCGGTTCGGAGGTGACGGCCATGACGGTGGTCTGCACGAACTTGTCGCGAACGACATGCGGATCAACGCGCTCGGGAACATCCCGCCGGCTTTGGACAGCTCCAAGGCCCGGGTGAAGATGCCGCGGCCGGACAACGACAGCCTCGTACCGGGGCTGCCCCCGTTCCCGGCTCCTCTCATCCGCATCCCGACCCTGGTCCCGGTGGCCTACCGCCCGGTCAACGGCCCACGTGTCCAGCCGATACCCCCGACCACTCCACCTGACCCGCGCTTCCCACCGCTCACGCCTGGAGCGCGGAAGAACTTCCAGACCTGGCTGAACTCCCTCCGGCAGGGCGGCTTCTCCGGTGGCAAGCCCGCTGAGATCGCCTATCAGAAGCGCGTGGCCGGCTATCCCGAGTACGAAGTCCACATCCCGGCCGGGCTCAGCGTGAACAACACCCTGATGGTGGACGGCTTCCGCGACAGCGACGGTATGGCGATCGAAGCCAAGTACGTCAACAAGCCGGACCAGCGCTGCTACCGCTCCCTGGAAGATCTCCGTAAGAACCATGACAACGGTGACAGAGACTTCCTCTACGACAAGGACCGGCGGGAGCTCCGCAAGTACGCGGCCGCGCTCAATGACCCGCGGAACACGGAGATGCGAGGCGTCGAAACCGTCACCAACAACCAGGAGGCAGTCCAGTACTGGCGCATCATGATGGCCGCCTACGGAGTCAAAGGCCACGCCCGCTACGTTCCCTGACCACCGCTCGTACCCCGCCGCACAGGAAGCACCCCGCCACGATGGAACCGGAAGAGATCGCAGAACTCCGCACCATGTACGTCTTCACCTCGCCGGAGGGGCAGAGCTGGGGCCTGACGTACGAGAGCCTGGAAGCGACGCTGCGAGAACGGAACCCCGACGAGTTCATCGGCATCGAGGACGGCTCCGACGGGCCGGTCAAAGGCTCGTCGATGCATTTCGGCATCACCCTTGACGATGAGCAGCTGGAAGGCATGGCCCTGCTGTCGCCCGAGGGTGTGGCAGCGCTGGACTGCAACGCCCACTTGGCGGCCACGTTCGCTCTGTGGCTCAGGAACGACGTGGTGCCGACCGGCATGAAGGTCATGTTCAACACTGAGTGGGGTCTGGAGGCCGACTTGCCGCCGACGCCCGTTCCCGACGCACCTCGGCCGCGAATCATTGCCGCCTTTGTGGCGCACGTCGAGGAGACCGGGGGCCTCGACTGAATTCTTTGCCACCAGGACCGCTCTCCTCCGCGAGTCAGACGCTGGCGGCCCGCCCGGAGCGAGGCTGGTGATCAGGGCAAGCCTGTTCTAGCGTGGCGGGCATGGGGATGACACAGCGGAAGGCACGGAGTCGCCCGGTGGTCAACGGATTCGACATCTACATGATCGTTGAGGCCGTGCCTGCGCTGTGTCCCGGTCCCGCCAAGGGGCATGACGCCATGCCGTACGCGAACCGGACTTACGTGATCACGCGAAGGTTCCGGGGATGATCTTGGACATCCGGGCGTCCGTGTCGAACAACTCGCGCTCCCGCGGGTGCAAAAGATGTTGAGTAATGAATGATCGGCCCGCCACTTTCCACAGGCCACGCCCCTTGGTGAGAGCGGAGACGGCCTGGGTCTCAACGCCAGTGAGCCCCAACAAGGAAGCTGCTGAAGCGAGTTGGTCGGCTTCCTGGCGGTAGATGATCCGGGTCGAGCAGTCGGTGAGCAGGCCCTCGGCCAGGGCCCGGCCCCGGGAGCCGGCATCACCGGCGGCGAGCAGGTCGCTGAGGCGGTGGATAACCATGAGGTTCGCGATGCCCAGGCCGCGGGAGAGCTTCCACTGGCTCTGCATCCGCTCCAGCAGGGCGACGTGCCGCATGACGCGCCAGGCCTCGTCGTAGATCACCCAGCGCCGTCCTCCGGTGGGGTCGGCGAGCGCGGACTCCATCCAGGCGGAGGCGCAGGTCATCGCCAGGACGAGCGCGGTATCGTCGCCGGCGCCGCCGAGACGGGATAGGTCGATGGACAGCATCGGCGCGCTCGGGTCGAAGGCCACGGTGCTCGGCGCGTCGAACATGCCGGCCAGATCGCCGTGTACGAGCCGGCGCAGCGCGTGGGCGAGGTCCTCGGCGGCATGCCCGAGGCGGCCGGAGAGCTCGCCGAGCGCGGCGTCGAGCCGCTCGGGAGACCCGAGGACGTAGGCGACCTCGCCCAGCAGCGGAGTGGTGCCGCGGGCCTCCGCGTGTGCGACGACCTGGTCGAGCGCCACATCAAGGGCGGTGTGTTCCATGGGATGCAGCTCGCGTCCCAGGACGGTCTTGGCGAGCGAGCCGAGCAGCAGAAGGCGCCGCTTGCGGACTTCGCTGGTCCAGTCCTCCTCGTTGACGCCGTACGGCCGGGCGGGCGCATCCAAGGGGTTCAGGCGCCCCGGCAGACCGGGACCGAGCGCGATGGTCTGCCCTCCCAGTTCCTGGGCGACGATGGTCCACTCGCCCTTCGGGTCGCAGGGCACGTAGATCCGGTAGCCGAAGGCCACGGCGCGCACGGCGAGGGACTTGGCCAGGGCGGACTTGCCCATGCCGATGATCCCGGCCAGCAGGATGTTGGGGTTGGTGAAGCCGTCGAGACGCCCGTAGAGGGCGAACGGGTCGTAGGTGAAGGCGGCTTCGGCGTGGACGTCACGGCCGATGTAGATCCCCTGCGCGCCCAGGCCGCCCTCCGCGAGAAAGGGGTAGGCCCCGGACGCGGTGGCCGTCGTCATCCGGTGGGCGGGGAGCTTGAGACGGCCGCCGCGGGCGGAGGCCGGGCCGGGCCGGCCGGCGGCCGGGTAGGTGGCCCGCAGCTCGGGGTCGAGGCCGGGCGCGGTCGGGCGGGCTTCGGGACGTGCGGCGTGCCGGGCCTGGTCGCGGGCGGCGGCGAACTGATGACGTGCGGCGCGCGCCGTGCGGCGGTCGCTCTTGCGGGGTACGAACAGCGGGCTGGCGCTGGCGCGGGTACGAGAGGGCATGCGGATGGTGCTCCTAGCGGTCAGTGGCGGGTGAGGCTGGTGAAGGGGTCGCGCAGATCGGCCGGGGTGTGGGCACGGCGGACCCGGGTGGCGGTGGCCAGGTGGCGCTGGCACACGGTGAGTTCGGGCGCTCCCTCGGGCAGCCGGGCCCGGCACGCCTCCCGGGTGGGGAGGCCGGAGCTGGGGTGCGGGGCGGCGTGGAAGGCGGCGTGGAGGTGCTCGGCTGCCTGCCACAGCCGGATCCGGCACCCGCGGAGGTGGTCGCCTTCTGCCCTGGCCACGGGGGTGGTGCGGGCGGTGTGGGCGTCGAGCAGCCCGTACAGCGCGACGATGTGGGCGTGCAGGGAGTCGAGTTCGGCACGGCCGGCGGCGATGGGGGCGACCGGCATGTTGATCGCCTGGTGGAAGTCGAGCGCGGCGGTGGCGAACGGGACGAAGTCCGGAGCCAGTTCGGGCAGGGGCTCGGTCGGCATGAGGGTGCCCTTCGGTAGAGCGCGAGATGGTGGTGCGGGTGCGCTACGGGCGGGCGAGGGGCAGGGCGGCGTTGGTGAAGGCTTCGGCTTGCTGCCAGGTCAGCAGGCGCAGGTCGACGAGGGCTGCGACGGCGGCAGTCTCGATCGCGGCGCAGGCTGCGTTGAGTTGCTCGTCGGTGTCGGCGCTGACGGTGAGCAGGCCGGTGAGGGCGACGTCGGCGTGTCCGGCGATCAGCTGGCGCTCGCGCTGCTTGATGTCGGCGTACTCGACCGAGTCCTCCTCGGAGTCGACCTGCCCCTTGCGCTGCCGCTCGGCGGCGTCCGCGATCACGGTGGCCTTGCGGCGCTGTACGTCCTTGAGCGCGGAGTCCAGTTCCTTGGGCTCGTAGGTCAGCGAGAGGGTGCGGCGCACGCCGGAGGTGAACAGGAGCTGGTGCAGGAAGCCGGGTGAGGTTTCGATGCGGGGCCAGTTCTCGATCCAGAACGTGGCGTGGTGGGCCGAGTCGGTCTGGATCCGGTCGGCTTTCTCGACCAGGACGACGGGGCCGGCGGCAGCGGGCTCGGCCTGCGCGCGGCCGGAGGAGGACCACTGGTCCAGGGCGGCCGAGGCCTTCGGGTCGTACGCGGTACGGATCACGGCGGCGATCTCGGATGCGTCCAGCCAGCCGCTGGGGGTGAGACCGGAGTTGCGGGCGGCCTGGTCGAAGGTTGCGGTGAGCTGGGCCAGGACCGTGAAGCCGCCGGTGAGTCCGCCGCCGGCCTGGTTGATCAGGCGGCGGGCCTCTTTGAGATCGAGGGCGAGCGCGACGTACGCCTCGTGCGGGGCGGCGGCGGGGCCGGCGGCGGCCAGCAGGTCGCTGTAGATGGGCCCGGCGAGGTGGGTCGCCTCGTTGCCGTGCTCGTGCCAGTAGCGGTTGAGCGCGTCGCCGGAGTCGGGCACCGTGCGCTCCAGGACCTGGACCCGGGCGATGTGCCCGGTGCGCGCCAGAGCGGCCAGCGTGCGCCCCCAGCCTGCGACGTTGCTGCTCTGGGTGGCCGGGTCGAGCAGGGCGAAGGCACGCGAGGAGACCTTCACGACAGCGGTGACGGTGCCGTGGTGGGGATCGTGCACCGCGCCGAAACGGCCATGCGGGGCGGTGACCACCCGAAGGGACGCCGCGGTGCCCGGGAGGTGGAGTAGGCCCTCGCGGCGCGGCCGGGTGGACGGCCGTGCCAGCCAGACCAGCTGGCCCCGGAAGCGGCGCAGTGCGTACCGGGCGGTGATGGGCGCCCAGTCGGCGAGGGAGCGTCCGCGATGGCGGATGAACACCGCCGCCAGGATGACCGACCACAGCGGTACGAGCTTGAGTGCCCCGGTGACGCCGGCGGTGAGCAGCACCGCGAGCAGCAGCAGCCCGGTGAGGGTGACGACGATCAGCTGAGGAGCCGACAGGCCGAGCAGTACGCCGCGCCGCGAGCGATGCGGGAACTTTACGGTGGCCGGGCCCTCGGGCTGAGAGGTGTTGGAAAGCATGGCGAAGCCGTCCTTGGAACGTGGAGAGCAAGAAAGAAAAGAGGGGAGGAAACGGGGCGGGCGGCGCCGGAGGCGACCTGCGCCGCCCGCCCCGTCAGGCGCGGGCTAGGAACCCGATCCACCCGGCGGCTGGGGGTAGACCCACCGCTGCGGTGTGGCACCGCCCTGCGGCGAAGGCCCGTTCACCGCGCCCGGCCCGGTGCGTCGGGGTGCCGGCGGATCCAGGTGCGTGACCTGCGGCTGCGCCACCGCCGCGCCCTGGGGCGTCGGCCCGGAGGAGACCGGTGCCGCGTCGGCCGCCGCCCCCTCGCTGGGACGCCGGATCAGCGGCTGACCCTGGTCACCATCGGTGGGAGGCCGCCGGATCAGCGCGCGGCCCTTGTCGCCGGTAGCGCTCGGGTCCTCGCCGAAGCGGAAGTGGGTCTGCTTCGGCTGGTCGTCCCCGGCCGCTCCGCCGGTCGGGTCGATGCCGGAGGCGACACCGCCCGAGCCCTGGCCCGGGACCTTCGAGGGGCCCTGCGGAGCGCGCATGCCGGTGCTGGCCTGCATCGCGAGCTGGCCCGCGGTCTTCGTCGCGCCGGCGGCCACCGCGAGTCCGGCGACGCCCGTGCGGTGCAGGTCGTCCTGGCCGCCGCCGTCGGCCGCCCAGTGCACGAACTTGTACGTGGCGTAGGGGCACAGCATCACCAGGACCATGACGACGATGCCCGCCATGGCGTCGGACAGGGCGGCGAGCCCGTCGGAGGCGTCGCTCTTGCCCATGGCCGAGACGCCCAGCAGGAACACGATCGTCATCAGCAGCTTGCTGACGATCAGGGTCGCGGTCGCCTCGATCCAGCCGCGCCGCCAGCGCTTGGCGACTTCCCAGCCGCCGCCCGCGCCGGCGAACACCGCGAGCGTCACCAGGACCAGGATGCCGACCTTGCGGGCGACCATCACCGCCCAGTACAGGAACGCGCCGATGGCACTCCCGAGGCCGACCATGGCGGGCATCGTCCAGCCCAACGCGTACATCGGGCCGAGGTTGTTGACCTCGATGACGCGGCGGATCGCGTCGTCGACCGAGCTGTTCGCCGCCTTGAATAGCCCGGCGGAGAGTGCGTCGACCACGGTCAGCGCGACGGTAGTGCAGGCGATGGCGGCGAACGCGAAGAAGACACCCGCCACCGTCCCGGTCACCGCCTGCGCGAGAGCGCGTTCGTCACGGCGCCAGGCGGCACGCATCAGCTGCAGACAGAACGTGCCGACGGTCAGGATCAGACCGATGGGCAGCAGCAGCTCGTAATTGCTGCGGAACCACTCGGCGTTGAGATCGACGGCCGTGGTCTTGTCGACGGCCGTCGAAGCGAGGTCCGCGGCGGACTGGGCCAGCTCGCCCATCGACTTGGCGATCCATGCACCGATGCCATCGGTGACCGCCTCGCCGGTCGAACCGACGACGCCGCCCACGGTGTTGCACACCGTGTCCATCAGGGGAAGGTCACATGCCCCCATGAGGGCACCTCCTTAAGGGGATTGGGGGCGATCAGGGCGCGACACTGGGCAGCACGCCGACCAGGGCACAGGCCTGGTCGGGGCGGCACTGGACGGCGAGCGTCGTGGAGCGGGACTCGGCTCCGGCCCCGGAGCCCTTCCAGGCGATGGACTGCTTGCCGGTGACCGTGACGGCGTAGACGTACGCCTCGGTGATCGCGCCGGGGTCCTGGGCCAGGGCGGTCTTGAACGCCTGCGGGAAGTGGCCCTCACCCACCTTCGCGGTCGCGTGCTGGTGGTTGTCGTGCATCCGCGACCACAGCACCGGGCTGGGCACCTGATCGGACACGGACGCCCAGTCGGCGTACTTCTTCTCGCTGGTCATCCACCGCTTGAGCCCGGCGACGTGCTCGGCCCGGGAGAAGGGGCGGGTGTCGTACGTCCACAGGGCCTTGGTGGCCGCCTTCGCGAACTCGATCGGATCGCTCGTCCGGGGCGGCGACGCGACGGCCTTACGCTCGCCGTCGGCCGCCTCCGGCGAAGCCGCCCGAGGCGTGGACTTCGCAGGCGGGGAGGGCTTCGCCGACGCGGGGCTCTCCGTACGCGTCAGATACGCCAGGAGACCGGCGACGGCCAGCAACACGGCGAGGACGAGGCCACCCATCAGGGCACGCCGCAGGACCGAGGACGGCGCCCCGTACGTGCGCTCCTGAGCGGTGAGAGAACGTTTCTTCGGCATCAGTGAACCTGCGTCCCCATCGCCGAGAAGAACGCGACGATGCCGTTGGCCGCGCCGAGCAGCAACGCGCACCCGGCGGCGATGACCGTGCCCTTCTTCCCGTTCGCCTCGGCCTGGTGGCCACCGCTGTGGTGACCCCAGGCCCAGACGATGGCCGAGATCGCCAGGGCGCCGACCACCGCGACGATCCCGAAGAGGTTGATCGAGGAGACGACGTTCTTCAGCACGTTGAGGCCGGGGAGACCGCCCTCCTTCGGTGTGATGCCGGGGTTGTACGCCAGGAACTGGGCGTGCTGCATGAACTTCACTTGGAACTCCAGTGCGAATGTGGGCGCGCGAGGGCCCGAGAGGAGATGGAGCGGGGGAGGGGGAGAAGAAGCCGGTCAGACGACTCGGCGGGCGGCGACGATGTCTGCGCGCCAGTCGGCGAGGGTCGAGATCTTGACCACGTCACCGGTGTGCGGGGCCTGCAGAATCAGCCCCTGGCCAATGAACATCCCGACGTGTTCCGGCACCTTGGCCGTGCCGCGGGTGAACAGCAGGTCACCCGGCTTGAGGGCATCGACACTGACCGCCTTGCCCTCCTTGACCTGCGTGTACGTCGTCCGGGAGAGCGAGACACCGCCGGCCTTGTACGACGCCTGCATCAGAGACGAGCAGTCGCACCGGCCCATCGGGTCCTGGCCGTGCGGAGCGGAACACGAGCCGCCCCACTGATACGGCGTACCGAGCTGACCAAGGCCCCAACGGATCGCCGTACGCACCGACTTGGGCGCAGTCGCCGGGATCTTGTAGCCCTCGGGAACGGACCCTGCGGGAATCGCGCCGAACGAGGAGCCGTCCTCGCCGGTGCCGCATTCGGTAGCCGCCGAGGAGCCCGTCTGCTCGACCTCGTTGCCCGAGTCGCTGTCCTTGCCGGAACTTCCGTTCTGGCCAAGGGACTTGGCGATGGCCTTCTGAAGGGCCGTGGCCAGCGGCTCCCACTTCGCGTACGCATCGGGGAAACCGCTCTTCTGGACCGCCTGCGCGGCCTGGGCGATGGTCATCGACTGCCAGCCCGAGACCTTGAGCAGGCCCTCGTAGAACTTCGTCGAGGCGTGCACCGGATCACGAACCTCCGCGGCCGTACCCCAGCCCTGGCTGGGACGCTGCTGGAAGAGGCCGAGCGAATCCCGATCGCCGTACTCCAGATTCCGCAGCCGCGACTCCTGCAGTGCCGTGGCCAGGGCAACGATCTGCCCCCGAGCCGGCACCTTCATCGCGACGCCGGTGGCCTGGATCGTCGCGGCGTTCGGTATCTGCTTCTCGGGTTCGTCCAGCCCCGAAACGGACACGGACTTCGTCCCTTGCCCCTTGAGGATCGACTCCACCTGCTTCGCGACCGCCGCGCTGTCCACAGCCTGTGCACCGTCCGCGGAACACGAGGCCTGGGCGCTGCTGGAACCAGCGACAGCGACGGCGACCGGTGCGATCAACAACGTCGGGCCGAGCGCCACGGCCCCCGCTATGGCAACGACCCTCTTCACGGGCGCTGCCCGAACGCCAAGTGGCGAGACAGGGAATCTGGCCCTGGGGAGGGGCGCGCCTGGGCATGCTGCATCGACAGCTCCTTGCTCGTAGGCAGCGCGGCGCAGGCGTTCTCGTCGAAAAGGCCACCGGCACCGCGCCGGATATGAATTCGCAATCCCTGGGGGAAGCAGGGAAACCAGGGCCGGGAGCTGCTAACTCCCGGCCGCTGGACCCTTACTGGAAAGCGGCAGCCAGCCGCGCTCGTAATCTCACTCGCCACATGGGGGAGTCCCCTTCGCCGATTAGGAAGCCAGTCGGTGGGATGCCCGGCGCGCTGCCGTTCGGACGGAACAGCACGCATCGGCACAGCTCAGCAGGGGTGGAACCAGGTTCCGTCCTGCGAACACGGCGAGACTGTAGGGACGAAATCCGGCCGCACCAAACGGCCCGTGCTTCGGGCGGTTTCGGGTTACTGAGCAGAGATTCGACTCATTGGGTGCGGCCGGAATCTGGAGTTAACCTCCAGCGCATTGCTCCCCGCCGGAGCTGCTTCTGCCGTTCCGCGGAGCGACCCATGCCGACGTGCGCAGCCCTCCGTGGGTGGAGAAATGTGCGCACGACCGCCTCCCCGAAAGAGAGAACCGCGCAATGCCGTACACCCTGTACCGAGGCGACGCGCTGACCGCCCTCGCCGGCATCCCCGACAACAGCGTTGATGCCGTGATCACTGACCCGCCCTACAACAGTGGCGGCCGAACGAGCAGCGAGCGCACCGGCCGCTCCGCGCGCGCGAAGTACACCTCGGCCGACGCCGAGCACGACCTCGCCAACTTCCCCGGAGAGAACCGAGACCAGCGCTCGTACGGCTTCTGGCTCACCCTCCTGCTCACCGAGTCCTACCGCGCGACCGTCGAGTCCGGCACCGCGCTCGTCTTCACCGACTGGCGGCAGTTGCCGACGACGACGGACGCGTTGCAGGCCGCCGGGTGGACCTGGCGAGGGATCGCGTCGTGGCACAAGCCGGTCTCCCGGCCGCAGAAGGGCCGACTCAAGCAGTCATGCGAGTACATCGTGTGGGGAACCAAGGGGCCCGTCGACGCCAACCGCAACCCCGTCTACCTGCCTGGTCTCTACACGGCGAGCCAGCCCCGGAAGGACCGCGTGCACATCACGCAGAAGCCCGTGGAGGTGATGCAGGAACTGGTAAAGATCTGCCCGCCGGGCGGAACGGTCCTTGACCCCTTCACCGGCTCCGGCACGACCGGCGTCGCCGCCTTGCGTGAAGGCCGACAGTTCATAGGTGCCGAACTCTCCAAGCACTACGCCGACATCGCGGAACAGCGGCTTCGAGGTGCGCTGATCCAGGACGACTTCGAACTCGCCGGGCCCGAAGAGTGAGACCGAGAAGCCCCGGCAGCAGGGCCATAACGCAGAAACGGGCGGTTGTTCCACCGGAGTGGTGGAACACCGCCCGTTGTCATACGGGGGCCTTACGCCGCCTCGACGCTGCGTTGGATCAGGTCGGTCGCTCGTGCGAGGTCTTCGCGCGAGCCGATCCGCACCTCGACGCCGTCACGGATTCCGAGGGCCCCGAGGCCGCGCATATCCCGTGAGAAGCCCTCCTCCAGCTCGACCGTTTCCGGATTCAGCCTCAGATTGACCACGAGTACGCGGTTGCGCGGCTGCACGCGCACCGTGGCCACGTTCACGATCCGCCGGTAGGCGACGTAGTGGAGCTGGGGCTCCTTGAGTACATCCCGGTGGGACGACAGCAGCTCGTCGAGATCCGCGTACAGCTCCTTGAGATCCTCGGGCGACTCGTCGAGATACTGCTGGACCGACTTCGGCGCCGGAGACGCTGCGCGGGTCGATCCCGACGTTCTGCCCCGCGAGGAGGTGCGGCTGCCGCCGGCCGACGCGATGAGCTGAAGCGTGAGCACATCCTCGAAGACCCGGTACGTCACCAGGTCGATCCGGTGGCCGATCATCTCCACAGCCACCGTGTCGTGGTGGGTGAAGGCGCCAGCGACGCAGACGATCCGCGGAGCGCTCCAGTCGATCTCTACGGCAGTCTGGTCGCCGAGCTTCCCCCGGGTCAGACTCTCGAACTCGTGGTGGTGGTCGTGGAGCCACCACAGGTATGAGAGCCCCTGGCTGATGACGTTCTGGTCGCGGTTGCGTTTGTACTCGACGATGACCGGCGTGCCGTTCTCGTCCAGGCCGAGGGAGTCGATCCGGCCTCCGTGATGGCCGGTGCGGTACTCGGTCGCGAGGAAGCGGATGCCGAGCATGGCCTCCATGTTGGCCTCGATCAGCCGCTGCAGCTCGACCTCCACCCCCACGGACGCTCCCGAGACCTCAGTTGCCTGCCCGCCTCTCACCCTGAAGACCTTCAGATTGCTCATGAGCCTCCCCGCCTCACCTTGATCGCCGGGAGAGAACAATGGAGCCCAGGAAGCATTTATTCCGGTCCCTGTCGGATCAGCCTTGCTGCCCGGCGGGACTGCTCGCCGCCGGAGGCACCCACAGCCGAACGGTGCGGTCGATGCTGGCGGTGGCGAGCACGGTGCTATCCGGCGAGAAGGCGAGCGCTGTCACCGCGTCGTGGTGGCCGGTGAGAGGCTCGCTGACGGGCTGGTGGGTGGTCGGGTCCCACAGGCGTACGGTGTGATCCTTGCTGGCTGTAGCGATCAGACCGCCGTCGGGAGAGAAAGCCAGGGCCGCGACGGCGTCGTTATGGCCGGTCAGGGGCTTTCCGTCGGGCTGGTAGGTGGCCGCGTCCCACAGCTGAATCGAGTGATCGTCGCCAGCGGTGGCGATCAGACTGCCGTCGGGGGAGAAAGCGACAGAGCTGACGGAGCCTCTGTGACCATCTAGGAGTTCGCCGGTTGGCTCACGGCTGGTGGCATCCCACAGAGATACTGTGCCGGCATCCGTGGCGGTGGCGATCAGACTGCCATCGGGGGAGAACGCGACCCCAGTGACGAGCCCGTTATGGCCGGTCAGCGGAGCACCGGCGGGTTGCCGGGTGGCTGGCACCCACAGTCGTACGGCAGCACCATCATTGGCGACGGCGAGCAGGGTCCCGGTGGGCGAGAAGACTACCGACGTGATGGGGCCGAGGTGGGAGGCCAAGGGGCTGCCCGACGCCGGTACTCGGGCAGCCGCGTCCCATAGGCGTACCGAGCCACCCTCGTCCGCTGTGACGATCAGGGTGCCGTCAGGGGAAAAAGCCACCGCCCTCACGGAGTCTCGGTGACTTGTCAGAGGCCTGCCGACCGGTTGCCGGTTGGCAGGATCCCAGAACCGCACCGTATCGTCAGCGCTCGCCGTAGCGAGTTGGGTTCCGTCAGGCGAGAACACCACGGACCAGACCGCGGCCCGGTGCCCGACCAGGGGAGCCAGAGAGATACCTTCGCCGTTCGTGAGCGCGGTGAGGACGCTTCGACTGGCGAGGCCGCGTGCGGTCAAGAGGTTTACGCGGGTGTGTAGTTGGTCATTCTGGGCGATCAGGTTCTCGGGGGAGTCCTCTTCATGCCGTGCACGCTGTGCCGAGGAAGGCGCTGGCTGGGCGTCCTCAGCTTCGCATAGGCGCACCGTTTGATCGTAGCCAGCGGTGGCGAGCAGGCCGCCGTCGGGAGAGAAGGCGACGGCTGTGGCGGCACCGGTGTGGCCGGTCAGCGGCGTTCCGACGGTCTGGTGGGTGATCGGGTCCCAGAGACGCACCGTGCCATCGGCGGCGGAGGCGGCGAGCAGGCCGCCGCTGGGGGAGAAGGCGACGGCTGTGGCGGCACCGGTGTGGCCGGTCAGCGGCGTTCCGACGGTCTGGTGGGTGATCGGGTCCCAGAGACGCACCGTGCCATCGTCACTGGCAGTGGCGAGCAGGCCGCCGGGGGAGAACGCTACCGATCTGACGGGGCCGTCATGGCCGATCAAGGGCTTACCGACCGCTTGACGAGTAGCGGGGTCCCAAAGACGCACCATGCCATCGAAGCCGGCGGTGGCCAGTAAGGCGCCGTCGGGGGAGAACGTAACGGCTGTTACAGGGCGGGCGTGGCCGGTCAGTGGCTCGCCGACCGCTTCATAGGTATCCCGATCCCAGAGGCATACCGTGCGGTCATAGCTGGCGGTAGCGAGCAAAGTGCCGTCGGGGGAGAACGTGACGGCCGTGACACCTTCCTGTTTCTTGGTCGAGAGCGCTCCGGCCTCTTCATAGGTCGCTGGATCCCAGAGCCGTACCGTGCCGATGTCGCTGGCGGCGGCCAGCAGACCTCCGTCCGGGGAGAACGCGACGGACCTTACGGTCGTGGTGTGGCCGGTCAGAGGCTTGCCGACCGCTTGACGGGTGACTGGATCCCAGAGCATCACGGTCCCGCCGGCGCTGCCGGTGGCCATCAGGTTGCCGTCGGGCGAGAATGCCACCGACCATACGAAGCCGGAGTGGGGCAGGACCGGTGGTGTGTGACGGAACCTCGGGGGCTGGTGATTCTCGATCGGCGCGGGCGTGCTCGTCGGCGGTGCTGACCCTTCGCGGACCTGTACTGGGGGCTGCGACGCGCCATCCACGACCGGCTGCTGCACGGACTCGGGCGCGGTCGACGCGTGCCGGGCCTCGTCACGTAGGTGCGCGAGCCGGGTCCAGTCCGTGCGCCAGGGCTCGACCCTTGGATCATTCCGGCCCACGGGGGACTGGTTGTCGTTCGCGAGGCTGAGTAGCGTCCGGACGAGGGCGAGCAGGAAGTCGACGCTCGGCAATCGCTTTCCGTTGAGAGCCTCACTGATCGCGGAGACCGAGAGTGACGGTCCCGGGGGTGCGGCACTGCTGATGCTGCGCTGGGAGGGGTTGCCGCATTCGATCTTCAGCTTCCGGAGCTTGGAGGCGAAGTCCGCGAGTTCCCGCTGATACGCGGCCTCGGAGACGTCCTCATGCGCCACGTACGTCCCCCCGATGGTCTGTGGGACTCAGCGTATGACGCTGGTTGCCGAACATCACCGAATTCCGCCGAACACCACCATACAGACTGGGTGTTCGCCCGGAGTGCCGCGCGCTACGGCGATGGCCTGCGACGATCGGGCTTATCCGGGTCTGTTCGTGCTGTACGGGACATGCCGGATCAGGCTGGTGTGCTGGGCGCATGGATGAAATCGAAGAGCCCAGCTCGCCCGCCACTTCTCCGGCCGTTCCCACGCCAGGACCGGTACCGGAGGCACCGACCCGCGATCGGGTACTCGACCTGGTCGCGCTGCTGATCCTGATCACGTTGGCGACGGGCGTCTTCATGCTCGCCGGCCCCGAGGCGTTCACCGCGGTCACCAGCGTCGGGCTGGGCTTGTTCGCGGCCTGGCGTGGCAGGCCGCCGCGCTCGTGAACCGCTCGGTATGCGGGAGGGGCGGCGAGCCGGTGGTCACCGAGAGGCGCGTCACCGCGGCCCCGATCAGGGCGTTGCGCGCGGGCGGCCGCCAGGCTGCCTCGCGCAACTCGTCGATCAGCGTCCGATGCTGGCCGGCACGTCGGGCGGGTGTATGGCGCCGACTCCGTCTCCAGCGCCGGTCGGCTCTGCGGCTCTGTCCCCCGACGAGGGCGGGACCGCTGGCGGTGGGCTGGGCTGACCCACTCGACCGAGTCGTCGCGCGAGCGGGTCGACCACGGTCGGCGTGTGTGACCTCTTGTGACCTTGGCCATTCGCGACGAGGGTCTGGGGCTGGAACGGCCCGCGGATGATCTCGGTGAGCCGCTTGATCGACAGGTCGTGGAGGTGCGCGAGCTGGAAGGGGGGGGCCTCTATGTCCTTCGTCAAG
>NZ_JAEQAZ010000141.1 GCF_016654115.1 Streptomyces sp. MBT53 | reverse complement strand
GCGGAAAACATAACGGGGGACCTCCGGCGGGTGCGGCGGAGATCGGGCGGGCGACCCGTGCCCCGTGAACCCCGCTCAGCCTCCCGCACAACGGCCGCGCCGGCTGAGCCGGTGCGCTTTCAGGCGGCCGGAGTAGGGGAAGCCCGACCGGTGTCCGGGCTGCCCGTGCTCGGAACTTCCGCGCTCCGGCGCCGTTCTTGGAGCAGGTCGTCCGCGAGGGCGAGGGCGTTCTCAATGGGGTGGGCCCCGGTGGTGACACACAGGGCATGAGCCGTCCGCTCTCGTGCACCACCACCGCGCGGAAGTGCCGGCGCGGCGGTTCCCACGGCTGCCGAGGGGCTTGCACATCGGTCAGCTCGACGGCCTCCGTGTCCGGCCGACCCAGTCTCGCCACGTAAGCCGTCCTCAACCAGCACTGTTGCTCTGACCGGTTGAATCTAAGGTTCCCGAGCTGGGGAATGGTGCTTGCCCAGGGTGGTGGTGCGTACGCGGAAGGTGCCGTCGGGAGCTGTTTCGGAGCGATCCCGGATAGCCCCGGCGATCGTGCCGGGCCACTTGGTCGTGCTGGACCAGACCACCTCCGCGAAGTCGGCACCGTCGGTACGGGCTCCACTCAGGTCGGCCCCGACCAGGTCCGCGCCGCGCAGCCGGGCTCCGACCAGCTTGGCCCCTCTGAGGCGCGCTCCGGTCAGCTCGGCTCCGGCCAGGTCCGCGTGGGTGAGATCGGCGCCCGTCAGCTTCGCGTTGAACAGAAAGGCCAGAGTGAGCCTGGCCCTGATCATCTGAGCCTGGGAAAAGTCCGCGGCGAAGAGATGGGCGCAGGTCAGGTCGGCTTCGGTGAGGATGGCCTTGGTCAGGTCGGCCTCGCTCAGGTCAGCGGAGGTCAGCTGGGCTCGCAGGAGTTTCGCGCCGCGAAGGTCGGCCTTGTTCAGGGCGACATCGGTGAGGTCGGAGTCGCTCAGGTCGGCCCCGGTCAACTTCGTCCCCGAGAACAGGGCGCCGGTCAGGTTCGTACGGGTCAGGCGGGCACCGGACAGATCCACGTCCGCCAGATAGACGTCGGCCAGGTTCGCGCCGGTAAGGATCGCCCCCGTCACGTCCGCGCTCACGGTGTTCGCTCCGGCCAGGTTCGCGCCCTTCAGATTGGCTCCCGACAGGTTCGCCTGCGTCAGGCGGGTCCGGGTCAGGTCGGTCCGGCTCAGGTCGGCGCCCGTCAGGATCGCTTTCGTGAGGTCGGCCCGGCTGAGGTCCGTTCCGGCGAGGCTCACGCCCACGAGATCGATACGGTGCAGCCGCGCGCCTGACAGGGAAACGGCCGTGCCGGACTTCAGCGCACTCCTGAGTCCGTCCCGGCCGACGGGTCTGGCGGGCCGGGAGGCCCGCGTCTCCTTTCCGTGGCCGACGTCACCGGCGCGGAGCGGCCGGAACGCCGGGGCGGCATCACAGAAGGCGATCAACAGCCGTTGGAAGAAAGGGGGTTGACTCTTCTCTTTGGACTTGTAGGGCTCGGGCGACCAGCCGTGCACGCGGTACACGTCATCGAAGAGCTGCTCCGAATCGTCCCGCATCCGGTCGGCCGGCCCGATGGGCCAGACGGTCTGTGAGGTCCACTGCGCCCCGGCCAGGTTGGCGCCCGTCAGCTCCGCGCCGCTCAGGTCGGCACCCGTCAGGTCGGCCCGTTCAAGACACGCCCCGGTCAGGTCGGCACCGGCGAGGTTCGCCCGGACGAGCACCGCCCCGCCCAGGTCCGCTCCGCGCAGCCGCGCTCCCGCGAGGTCCGCTTCCAGCAGGTCCGCGTGCGTCAGATGCGCTCCGGTCAGGTCGGCCTCTGTCAGCCGTGCCCGGACCAGCCTCGCCGAGCCCAGCTCCGCTCGGTCCAGGCGAGCCCGCGTCAGGTCGGCACCGATCAGATTCGCCACATAGAAGAAACTCCGGGACAGGTTCGCCTCCCGAAGGCACACGCCCGGCAGCGTGCCCAGTTGCGCGTAGGCCCAGGGCAGATCCACCCCGGTCAGGTCCGCCCCGCTGAGGTGGGCGCCTTTCAGGTTGACCGGCCGGGCCACCTCCTGCGCGCGGATGCGCCGGGCCAGTTCGTCGGCCCACGGGTACGGTCCGTCGGCGGCCACGGGAGGGTGACCGGGCGGCGTGTACCAGTACCGGCGGTCGGTCAGCCGTATCTCCGTTCCCCCGTCCAGGGCATCGGGTACCAGGATCCGGAGCGCGAGCCGGCCGACGGGCTTGAACACAATGGGGGTGATGACCCCCAGGACCAGCGCGATCAGGGACCTGACCGCATTCGCCGCCCCCGCCGTGCCGGCCCAAGTCGCCGCCGTACAACCGACCGCCGCACCCAGGAGCGCGTGCAGGCACAGGCCTGCGACGAGGGCGCCGGCGCCGGGCCCGTCGGGGTAGTCCCACCGCCCGTACCGGTGTGTGAACGGGTCTTCGTCGCGCAGGAGAGCAGCCCGGACGATGAGACATCTGTACAGGGCGGCACCGACCAGCCCCCACACCGCATATGACCACATGAGGTAACGATATGGGTCGGGCGTCGATCACCAACAGCGCCATTCCACAGGCTGGTTGACGCCGCACCGGGGTGACGGACCGGGGGTGCTTCACGGCGCCCGGGCCGGCCGCGACGGGTCGCTCCCGACAACGTGGTCTGACCGGTGCCGTCCACGAGGCGGATCTCGCCGCGAGGAACGGACGCGGCCCTCGCCGTGCAGGGCCTCGATCGAGCGTCAGGTCTCATACCGCTCTCTCGCAGCGGATGGTTCGCCAGGGCTGACGTCCAGAACCGTCACGCCCAGCACGAGTATCGGCTCGACGCTGACCTCCAGCAGCAACCGCGTCATGATGAACGAGGAGCCGGAACACGTGTGTTCCTTCCCGTGGGCCCTCCAGCGGATTCGGCTGGGCACCCACAGCCTGTCGTCGACCTGATAGGCCAGAGGTCTGCCGAGCCGGCCGTCAAAGGCCAGGAAATCCGTGCCGGGCACCGGGAAGTCCGGGGCGAAAGGCCGCGCAGGCCCTGTGATCACGGCCTGCACCTGCTGCACAACCGTCTCCGACCGCACCAGATGGTCCAGGTCCTGGGCACCTACCGTCACTTTGGTACCCCATCGCTTCAACAGCGCGGGAATGCCGTCCTTGATCAGACCCAGGAAAAGGGATCTGTCCGTGCCCAGACGCTGTTCTGCTTCTGCACGCAGATCGGGGTGAAACGCGGAGCGCGCGGCGAAGTCCTGGTTACCGGAGAGAAACCAGAGCATCTGGTTCCGGTCTTCGAAAGCGGCGAGCAGGGTCAGCCAGACGACGGTGTCCCGGATGCTGTGGGCTTCGTCCTTGCCGGCGCCTCCGTCGACCGATGCGGCTCGGGCGGGGAGACGGCGTTCGGCCACGCGGTGAAAGGCCTTCTCCGCGGCGCCTTCAGGCGTCGGCAGGATCGTGAAGAACGCGTGGAGAGCCTCACGCCGGCGGCGGGCAGCGTCTTCCGACGAACGCCCTGCCAGCTGCTGGGCCTCGAAGTGGCGGTGCGCGAGGTGCTCCATCGCAACCGTCTGGGGCACCGCGAGGGTGTGCCCGTGCAGGTCGGCCGTCGTGTGCAGCATCCTGAACACGCCCCCGTCAGGGAAGCCGGCCAGTTCAAGCTGGTCGGTGTCGAGGACGATCAATGCTCCTCGGTCCGTGCCCGGCAGATATGGATTGGACATACGTCCCATCGACCAGATCCCCTTCCCTGCCGCAGTCACGGCCCGTTCTCCACCCGACCCTATTGTCAGTACCTCCTGCGAGACTCGTTCCATGATTCCGAAGCTGCCCTTGCACAGCGCTCGTTGGCGTGATCTCGACGGTGTGAAGGTCGAGGAGGTGGAAGCACTCCTGGAGCAGTTGGCCTCCGCGGCTGCCACCGGGAGCGGCGACGCGTGGCGGCAGACCTGGACATACCTGGCCGGCGGCCTGATCGATGACGGAGTCGTCGCCGACGGGGCCTATGCGGCCCTGCCGCATCTCGTGGAGGCGGCGGCGGCCCTGCCCCCGGGACAGACCGTGGACTTCTGGGTGGACCTGGGATTCATCATGACGGCCGATCACAGGCCCCCCGTCCCCGCCGATTTGGAGGCGGGGTTCGGCGCCGCTCTGCGTGCGGCCGAGCGGGCGGCCACCCGAAGTCTCCTCGTCGCCGATATTCCCGCGCAGGTCTGCGCCCACCTCGCGCTCTCCTGCGTGGCCTCCGCCGGCCACCACATGGGCGAAGCGCTGGGGCGGCTCCTCGATCCTCGGGAAAGCGGCCTCCTCCTGGTGTGCCCCGGGTGCGGAAGCGACACCGAGATCACCGAGTTCTTCGTAAACCCGGCGCGTCCGCCTTCCGAGGTTCCGGGGTTGCCTGCTCCCGCACCTGCCCGACAGGGAGGACATCCCTGGGAGGAGGTCGCCGCAGCCTTGCGGGAGGATGCGCTGGGGACGGAGTGGGAGCCCTTCCTGCGGGTGGCCCGCGAAGTCGCGGTGGCGGGGGTACCTCCCCAAACGCCGGGGCAGGCCGTCCTGTGCCTGATCGCCGGCATGGTTGCGGTCAGGGGCATCCCACAACGGGCCGCAGGGGAACTGGCCCGCCAACTGATGTCGCTCACTGGATACTTCCGCTGCTGGGACTGCGAGCAGGCATGGACGATCGCTGACGGCCTGGCGGACAACCCGGACGGTGCGCGCCCCCAGCACCGTTCGACGGAGGCGTGGACGGACTCCGACGGAGCAGCTGCCATGGAGTCGGCGGCGGCCGGAAGAACGGGTGAGGCAGCAACTCGGTTCCGGCAGGGCGGGAACGTGGTGCTCGCGGCCGACGGCACACTCTGGGGCCGTATGTCGGTGTTCTCCGGTTCCGGGCCCGGTCCGTTCGGGGGTGTCAGCTCACTGGCGGTGCTGTCCCGCCCCGGTCGGCCGACGCTCGTGGCCGGCGCCGGGGACGCGGGCGTGGTGTGCCTGTGGGACGTGGCCGACGGCCGGCTCGTCCATGACCCGCTGCCAGGACATCCTGACAGCATCCGCTCGATGACGGCTCTGCCCCTGACCGACGGCCGCATCCTTCTGGCGAGCGGAGGCGGCACCGGGACGATCGGCCTGTGGGACCCTGCCACCGGGCGACCGGTTCGTGAACCGGCCGGCGACTGGCCCGGCGGGGTGACCGGAATGTGTGCCGCGACCATCCCCGACGGCCGCACCCTGCTCGTCACCGCCACCCCCCGAGGTGCGGTCCGCCTGTGGGATCCGGATACCGGGGAGTGCGTCGGCCGCCTCAACCCCTATGGCAGTCCGATCCAGTCGATCGCCGCCGTCCCGATCGCCGCCGACCACACGCTGATCGCGGCCTCGGACACCGCCGGCCGCCTTCACGTGTGGGATCCAGCCGTCGACGACCCCTGGGAAAAGGGCGCGGCCGTGCAACTGAGCGCAGGTGCCCTCGCCGATGCCGACCACCGTGTGGCGGCTGTGGTGGCGGTGCCCACACCCGACCGAACGGTGCTGGCCACGGGAGACAACCGCGGCGTGGTCATGCTGTGGGACCCGGCCACCGGTGCCCCGATCGGCGACGGGCTGCCCGTCTCCACAGGCACCGCCGGCCTGCCGGTCATCACCGCCACCCTGCAGGGCGGCCGCACGGTACTGGTCACCGGTACCCGTCACGGTCACCGACTGCGTAGGTGGGAACCGGAGACCGGCGCGATGCAGCACATCGCCCTGGACGTGGCGCTCACCTGTCTGGCCACAGCGGGCTCGGACTTGATCGTCGGACACGACTGCGGAGTCCTCAGCCTCCCGCTCACGTGACAGTGAGCGGGTTCGGCCGCAACCCGTCCCGCATCGCGCCGAGCAACGGGACGGATGCCGGGAACCCGAGCGATACGCGCGCCAGACCGACGTGTGGCCCGAACTCCCCGGACGGCGCGCCCGCGCGGTTCGTCCGGTGGTGGGTGGGCAAGCCGCGCCGGACGAGGATGACGTCCCACGACGCCGGGTCAGGAGTTCACCGCCTCGGCTTTCAGCCAGCGCTCTCCGGAGTCGAGGTGGCGCAGCAGGCGGGCGGCGTCCAGGACGTCGGCGAGGCGGTACTGGTCGGGGTCTGCGTAGCGGACGGCGTTGGTCAGCACAGCGGGGATGCCTGCCTGGTCGGCGAGAGTGAGGATGCGGGCGGCCAGGCGCAGCGAGCCGACCCGGTGCCGGCGCGGCCGAGCCAGCAGGTTTGCAGGCGCAGTCGGATTCCGAAAAGTTGCCGCCAAGGAACGAGGAGGTGTTGGGCGAGGTCGCCTCGGCCGGCGGCCAGCGCGGACGGGTTCGGAGGCGGGGCCGAGCAGGACGGTCAGTCCCTCCCCCGCGTGCCGGCGCAGGTCGTCGCGGATCACAACAGGCGGGCCGCCGCCGTGGGCGTGGGCGGCGGAGGTCAGCCGGCACAGCCGTGCCCAGCCGGTGCGGGACTGGGCGAGCAGAACGACGCGGACGGGCGGCTCGGATACGTGAGCGCCCCCGCGGACCGGGGTGCGATGGCTCTGGGCCGGGGCGGGGGCGAGCGGGGCGACGGCGAGGTTGATGCCGAAGATCGGGCGGAGGCCGTGCGCGAGGGCGGCCTGCGCGAACCGTACGGTGCCGGTGACGGCGTCGCGGACGGTCAGGACGAGCGCGGTCATGCCGCGCTCGGCGGCTCGCTGAACCAGTTGCCCGGGTGGGCGGCGCCGAAACGGGCGGAGAACCCGGAGACGATGTTGAGGTGGGTAAAACCGCCCATAGCGCGCCAGCATCGTCACTGTCCGGTTCGGCAGTGAACAGGGCCGGTGCCCGGATGGCCAACGACTTCCTCGGCGCCGTGATCGGCGAGCACCCCGACCGGTTCCGGGGCCTGGCCGCGGTCGCGCTGCAGGATCCGCTCCAGGCAGCCGCGGAGTTGCGCCGCGCCGTGACGGACTCGGCCTGTGGGACGCGCTGGTCAACGACCACGCACTGGGCCACTACCTGGACGAACCGCGGTACGTGCCGTTCTGGGAGGCCTTGCAGAGGCTCGGGGTCCGCTCCACCTCCACACGGCACCGTGGGGTGGTGTCAGCGCAGGACGACCAGTGGCCGGTCGCGCTCGGTGTGGAGCCGCCACAGTTCCTGGGCCACCGCGTCCGGTTCGTGCCGGGCGCCGTGGCCGATGGGCCCGACGACCGTGACTTGCGCGGCGTGCACGCCCTGGTCCGTGAGCGCGTCGTGGAGCATCCGTACGTAGGCGGACTCGGCGGCGTAGGCGATTCCCGACACGGCGCGGTCGCGGTGCGGTTCGACGGCGGCGCCGCCGGTGGTGAACAGCAGGGTGCCGTGTCCGCGGTGGCGCATGTCGGGCAGGACCGCGCGGACGGCCGCCGCGGCTGAGACGACGCTCAACGACAGGGCGCTCGCGACGTCCGACGGCTCGGTGTCGAGCACGGGCTTGATCCATGAAAGGCTCGGCCGGGGGCTGAACAGCACCGCCTGGATCGGGCCGAGGCGTTCGCGCAGCCCACCCAGCGCCGCTGCGAGCGCCTGCGCGTCGGTGACGTCGGCGGCCTCGGTCGCCGTCGTCACACCCTCGGAGATCAGGTCGTCAGCCACCGCCGCCAACCTTTCGGCGCCGCGAGCGATCAGCCCGACGGGATGTCTCTCGCGGCCGAACCGGCGGGCCGCCGCGGCACCAAGGCCCGGCCCGGCACCGATCACGACGAACGTACCCTTTCGCGCCCCAGCGTCACTCATGCCCGCACCAGGTCTACGCTCGTGGTCAACGCCTCGTTGGCGTCGATCTCGCCGCGCATCCGGTCCAGGCGGGCGCGTGCCCCGGCGAGCGCGTCGGAGCCCAGCAGCAGCCGCAGGGGCGGTGCCTCGGTGTCCACGATCGCGGCGATCGCTGCAGCGGCCCGTGCCGGGTCGCCGGGCTGACGGCCGGACACGGCCAGTGTGGAGTCATGGCGCTTGCCGGCGGTCTGCTCGTAGTCGGCCAAGCGCGTCGGGGACTGCCGCATCGACGCCCCCGCCCACTGGGTGCGCAGGCCACCCGGCTCGACGATCGTCACCGCGATGCCCAGTGGCGCGAGTTCGGCGTGCATCGACTCCGACAGTCCCTCCAGGGCGAACTTCGTGGCGTGGTAGTAGCCGGTCGCGGCGAAGGCGGCCAGGCCGCCGAAGGACGAGACGTTGATGACCCGTCCCGAGCGACGGGCTCGCATGCTGGGCAGCACCGCCTTGAGGACGGTCACCACGCCGTGCACGTTGGTCTCGTACAGTGCGCGGACGGCCGTGTCCTCGCCTTCCTCGATAGCGGCCAGATAGCCGTATCCGGCGTTGTTCACCAGGACGTCGACGCGTCCGAACGTCTCCTCGCACGCCTGCACGGCAGCGGCCACCGACGCTGGGTCGGTGACGTCCAACTCCAGGGCCAGCGCGCGGTCGCCGTACCTCTCGGTGAAGCCGGTCACGGTCGCGCGGTCGCGGGCGGTGACGGCGACCCGGTCACCCCGGTCCAGGGCGTACTCGGCCAGGGCCCGGCCCAGGCCGCTGGAGCATCCGGTGATCAGCCAGTGTGTTTCGTTCGACATGACTCCATGTCACCAGCGAGGGCGTGGACGTGCCACACCCCCTTGAGGGTGGCTCTCGGAGGGTCAGCCCCACCGAGTGACCAGCGGTAAGGTCGCTCTCGATGGCACATGACGACAACCAGCTAGGCTCGTTTTTGCGCAGCCGCCGGGAAAAGATCGACGCCGCCTCCGCCGGCGTCGTCGACAGCACGCGACGCCGGGTCACCGGCCTGCGCCGCGAGGAACTGGCGCTGCTCGCCGGGTTGAGCCCGTCCTACTACACCCGGATCGAGCAGGGCCGTGACCGGCACCCGTCCCGCGAGATCCTCGAAGCCCTGGCCCGCGTGCTGCGGCTGGACGACACCGAGCGGACCTACCTGTGGTCGCTCACGACGCCACCGCTGGCCCCGGCCGACACCCACGCCAGCCCTGACCACACCGTTCGGCCGGGGGTGCTGCGCCTGCTGGAACGCTGGGCCGACCTGCCCGCGTTCGTCGTCGCCCCCAACCGCGACGTGCTGGCCGCCACCGCGCTCGCCGCCCGCGTCAACCCGGCGTGGAACCCGGGGCACAACCTGATCGAGTTCACCTTCCTCGACCCGCGTGCGCCGGTGGTCTACCCCGACTGGGACGACATCAGCCAGCAGGCTGTCGCCGGCCTGCGCTCCACCTCAAGCGCATACGGCGCGGAACTCGACCCTTTTCTCGCGAGCATGCGCGAACGCAGCGACGCATTCCGGGCACTGTGGGACTCCCACGACGTATATGACCGCGTAGCAGGCGACAAACGGCTGCGCGTCGACGGCGTCGGCGTCCTCCGCCTCAACTTCGAGACCTTCGCACTCGCCGGACCCGGGGGCCACGTGCTGTATGTGTACTTCCCCGAATCCGGCGGCAAAGACGACGAAGCACTGCGCGGACTCGCCTGACCGACACGGGCGGACCAGTCCGGTCACTGACGCGCCGGCCCCAGCCCAAGGCAGGCCACCCCGAAGCGTCCTGTATTGCCGCCGACTGGTTGACTCTGAAGCTCAGTCTCTGTTCGACGGCCGACTGCGGCGCGGTGGTCAAGGCCTGGGAGCAGACCGGTGCTCAGGCCCGGCCTGCAGACGCAGGCCGGTCAGGGTGAGTTCCAGTGCGGAGCGGAACTGGTCGATGTCGTCATGGCCGTCAAACTCGTCCACGATCTCGTGGACGAACGGGAACTCCTCGGGGTCGAGTGCCCGCCAGGTCCGGGCGAAGCGGCCGAGGAATTCCTCGCGGGTCGTGGCGCCGTCGAGGATCTCCTTGGGCGGCTCCTGGCCCAGGTCGACGGCGGAGCCGACGACGACCCCGACGACCGCGGACACCGCGTAGAACCGCTGGAGTGAAGTGAGGTCAAGTCGGAGTGTCTGCCGGCCGAGTTTCTCGTAGAGGCGCAGGGCGTTGCCCTGGACGTCGGTGTTGCGCATGAAGTAGGCGCCCAGCCAGGGGCGTTCGACGATCGCGTCGAAGAGGGTCAGGGCCATCTCTCGCAGGGCGTCGATCGGGTCGTCGCGGTGCGGGAGGCTCTCGACGTCGGCCAGGACCGTGCCCATGACGTGGTCGGTGGCGCGGTCCAGGAGTTCGTCCTTGCTCTCGACGTACCAGTAGATGCTCGCCACGCCGCCACCGAGGCGCTGGGCGAGTGCCCGGAACGTCAGGGCCGACGGCCCGGCCTCGTCCAGCAGAGCCACCGCCTCCGTGAGCACGGACTCCATCGAGTGCGAGGCCCTGCGGCGTCCTGTGCCCGAGCGGCTCTGCAGGCGTGCCATGACTGTCGTCCCCTCGCTTGTCCCATCGCGTCTTGCATCGTATCGAACGTTGTTCTATCGTACCGCATCGTACGGCGTTCCATACCCGTACAGCGTTCGATGAACGTACGCCGTTCGACCACCGAACCGCGTTCGACCGGAAGGCCTGCGATGACCACCACCACGCTGCACACACCCGCACGCGTCTACCCGTCGCTACGTGCGGCGTGGATTCCCCTGGCAGCCCTCTGCCTGGCCTTCTTCGTCGAGATGGTCGACAACACGCTCCTGTCGATCGCCCTGCCCACCATCGGCCGCGACCTCGGCAGCGGAACGACCTCGCTGCAGTGGGTGACCGGCGCGTACTCGCTGACCTTCGGCGGACTGCTGCTCACCGCCGGGTCGATCGCCGACCGGTTCGGCCGCCGCCGGGTGCTGCTGATCGGGCTCGGCGTCTTCGGCTCACTGAGCCTGTGCGTCGCCCTCGTCACCACTGCGGGCGAGCTCATCGCACTCAGGGCCGCGCTCGGCATAGCCGCCGCCGCGATGGCCCCGATCACGAACTCCCTCGTCTTCCGCCTCTTCGACGACAAGGCGCTGCGGATGCGCGCCATGACCGTGATGATCATCGTGGGCATGTCCGGCTTCGTCCTCGGACCGCTGCTCGGCGGCACCGCGCTGGCCCACGTGCGGTGGGAGTGGCTGCTGGTCGTCAACGCCCCCATCGCATTGATCGCCTGCATCGGCGTACGCCTCGGCGTCGCGGCCGACCGGCCGGAGGACCTGACCAAGGACGCGCTCGACGTACCCGGCGCCGCCCTGAGCGTCACGACCATCGGGCTCGCCTGCTACTCGCTGACCAGCGGTGTCGAGCACGGCTGGCTCTCCACTATCACTCTGGCGTCGATCGCCGGGGCGGTCGTGGCCGCGATCGCGTTCGTCCGCCACGAGCACCGAACCGCCGCCCCCATGCTGGATCTCGGCCTGTTCACCAACGGCACCGTCCGAGGCGCCGCCATCGCGCAGATCGGCACGTCCATCGCGATGGCCGGCATCATGTTCGGCCTGATCCTGCACTTCCAGTACGCCTACGGGTGGAGCCCGGTACGGGCCGGGCTGGCCAACCTGCCGATCATCGTGACCATGCTCGTCGCGACCCCGCTGTCCGAATGGCTCGCCCGCCACTTCGGCCACCGCGTCGCCTGCCTGGTGGGCGCGGCCTGCCTGGCCGGTTCGCTGGCCGGCCTGTCCTGGGGTGTCACTCACGGATACACCCCCATCGCGGCCTGCATGGTGATCATGACCGTCGGCCTGCGCACCGTGATGACGATCTGCGCGGTCGCCCTCGTCGACGCAATGCCCGCCAACCGCACCTCCATGGGCGCCGCCCTCAACGACACCGCCCAAGAGGTCGGCTCCAGCATCGGCACCGCCCTGGTCGGCACCCTCATCGCCGCCCTGGTCACCACCCAACTGCCCGCAGGCACCTGGAGCCACAGCCTCGTGACATCGTTCTTCCACGGCGAACAGATCACCTACGGTCTTCTCGCCGTCATCGTCGGACCGATCGCCGCATTCGGCGCCCTCAGCCTCACCAAATCCCACAGCTGAACCGCTCCGGTTCGAATAGAGGCTCGATTTCATGAAATGATCGAGTCATGGCACGACCTTCCCCGTTACCCGCTTGAGCTCCTCCGTCGTGCGATACGCATGGTCGCCGAGGTGCGCAACGACTTCCCGAACGAGACGGCCGCTCTGCAGGCGGTGGCCGAGAAGCTCGACATCGGTTCCCGCGAGACGCTGCGGAACGGGGTGAAGCAGTACGAGATCGACGCGGGGGCACGCCCTGGGACGACGACGGAGGAGTCCGCCCAGCTCAATGCACTGAAGGAGAACTCCGAACTCAAGCGGGCCAACGAGATCCTCAAAGCCGCGGCGTCTTTCTTCGCGTCAATGTCGGGCTGTTGGCGATCGGTGGGGCGTGCACGGGCCACACGCGCGCTCGTAGCGTTCATCGACGAGCACCGGGACCGCTTCGGCGGCGTCGGGCCGATCTGCAGAACCCTCACCGGACACGACTGCAAGATCGCCCCCCTCCACCTACTACCCCCACCACAAACGCCGGAGCACGCCGTCGGCCAGGACCGTGCGGGACACCGAACTCAGGGAACAGATCACCAAGGTCTGCGAGGCCAACTACCGCGTCTACGGGGCCAGGAAGATCTGGTGCGAGCTGAACCGGCAGGGACATGCGGTGGCCCGCTCGCACCGTCGAACGCCTGATGCGCGAACTCGGCATCACCGGAGCGGTCCGCGGTGAACGCGTGATCACCACGCTGCCCGGCGGGCAGGCCGAACGGGCGCCGGACCTGCTGGACCGCGACTTCGTCGCCGCCGACCCGAACCGCTGCAGGGTCGCGGACTTCACCTACGTGAAGACCTGGGCGGGTGTCGTCTGCGTCGCCTTCGTCGTGGACACGTTCTCCCGCCGGATCGTCGGCTGGTCCGCGGCCACTGTGAAGGAAACGGTCTTCGTCGTGGACGCTGTAATGGGCTGGCCGAGGCGATGCACGAAAAGGGTCGAAGCGGTACGGGTCATCAATGGGGACGAGTGGCAAGCGCACTTTGGTCGGCTGCGCTGTCGCTACCGGCAGACCCGACCCCTGACACCGACGACGGGGAATCGGCATTGTCCTGCTCCGCAACCGCCGTGGCTGAAAATATGTCTCTTAACGCAATGGTCGAGCCGCTCCAGGATTTGATCAGGTACGGCGGCACGCGGTCTGGGGGATGACGTGAGCACATGGGTGGTGCCCGGATACACCGAGTCTCTCGAGCTCGGGTCGGGTGCGAGCGGTCGGGTCGTGCTGGCCGTGCACGCGGACACCGGCGTACGGGTCGCGGTGAAGTACCTCAGCGAGTCCCTGCGCACGCGGCCTGGTTTCGTGCACGATTTCCGGGCGGAGGCGCGCCTGCTCGGCGGCCTGCAGAGCCAGTACGTGGCCGGCCTGTACGAGTACGTGGAGAGCCCGCAGGGCGCCGCCATCGTCATGGAACTGGTGGACGGTGTCTCGTTGCGGACGCTGCTGACCCGTCAGGGGCCACTCCATCCCGAGGCCGCGCTCGTCCTTCTCAAGGGATCGCTGCTCGGTCTCGCCGACGCACACCGCATCGGCGTCGTCCACCGCGACTACAAGCCGGAAAACGTCCTGGTCGAGACGGACGGATCGTCCAAACTCGTCGACTTCGGTATCGCGGTGGACACCGGCACCAGCGCCGGTGTGGCCGGAACCCCGTCCTACATGGCCCCCGAACAGTGGACCGGCGCACCCGCCTCCTGCACCGCGGACGTGTACGCGGCCACGGCCACCTTCTTCGAGTGCCTGACGGGACACAAACCCTACTCGGGCGACAACATCGCCGCACTGGCCCTGCAGCACGTCGACGCCCCCGTCCCGGTAGGGGAGGTCCCCGCAGCGGTGCGCGAACTGGTCCGTCGCGGTCTGGCCAAGGAACCGGACCAACGGCCGGCACAGGCCGAGGCGTTCGTGACGGAACTGGAGGCGGTCGCCGGCGCCGCATACGGGGCCGATTGGGAGGAACGCGGCCGCGCCCGGCTCGCCGCACTGGTGGCCCTACTGGCACTGCTCCTGCCCTCGGCCCGCTCCCCCCGATCCACCACGGACACCGCGCGTACGGTCCTGAGCCAGGCACCACGCCATGACTGGGCCCGGTCATGGCGACCCGGCCGACCAGGCATGCTCGTCTCAGCTGCCGCCGTGCTCCTGGGCCTCCTGCTCACCTACGGAATGCAGCACGCCTCGGCAGGCGCCACCGAGCGGACCGCCGATGCCCTGGCCACCACCACGGCCCGGGCCGGCACCGAAGCGGCGCCGCCCACCGCCCCGCCCACGGCACCCACCCCGTCAGGTGACCTGTCGCCGACACCCGGTGTCTCCCCCTCGGGCCCGTCGACCACCCCGACCGGTCAGCCTTCCGCCTCCACCACCAGCTCACCCACGCAGTCGACGACGCCCAGCGAGGCGCCCACGTCCACGCCGGCGACACCGACGACCGCCTCCTCCACCCCGCCCGTCGCTCCTGCCGTCAAGAACGTCGCGGTATCCGCCTTCCAGCAGACGGGCCCCACGACCTCCACCGCGACCATCACCATCACCACGGACGGCAGCGGGCCGATCTCCGTCACCGTCTCGTGGTTCACGGACAGGGCGAGTGGAGGGGCCGGCTCCCCCGACGGTGCGTCCCAGACCTTCGAGCGCAGCGGAGCCGCCCAGTACACGGTCACCGTCGACCACACCTTCCAGAACGACGGCTGCTACTGGACGGTCCAGGCCACGACCACTCCGGCACCGGCTTCCGGCGGCGCCTCGCAGCAGCTCCTGACCAGGCAGTGTGAGATCCGATGACTGCTCAGAGCGACAACACGCCCACGCCGGCGGCAAAAGGCGAGGAGCCCACGCGGGCACTCGCATCCGCCGACGCGCACAGCGCCACACTCCACCTCGGGCCCACCGAAGCCCACGTCCCCGACGACCGGACCTCCAGCCCCGACAGCGAGTACAGCGCCACCGTGCTGGCCAGCCACTGGATCCAGCGACCCGAAACGGACGACACCCTCGTCGAACCGGTCCCGTCGAGCGCTTCCCCGACCCGTCCCGAGCGCGTCGAGGGCAGCGTGCTGCGTTTCGGGCCCGGTGTGACGGCCGCCGTCGCGCACCGCACCGTCCAGACGCTTCCCGCCACGTCGTCGGCTCCCGCGCCCCGCGGTCGGAGGCTGCGCAAGAACGCCCTGCCGACGCTGCTGGTGGTAGCCGTCCTCGTCCTCCTGGCCTGGCAGCGCTTCGGGCAGTCCGTGGCGGTCACCCAGGTTGCCGTCGCGGCGAGGCCGACGGTTCTGGGATGCGACGGCACCGCGGACATCGTCGCTCTGGTCACCACCAACGGCCGTCGTGGCACCCTCTCCTACCGATGGGTCCGAAGCGACGGCACAGCGTCCGACGTCCTGCACGAGGTAGTGGTCCGGGGGCAGCGACAGGCGGGCCTGCACCTTCGATGGACCTACCAAGGACCGGGCCACCGGGCGGCATGGGCTGAACTGCGCATCCTGTCCCCCGGTCACCGGGCGAGCGCCGCCCACTTCTCGTACGACTGTCCCTGACGGCCCATCTGGATCGACCGCCGACTCCGCCCTTCCGGGGCGGACAACTCACGACCAAGATCCAGACCATACACGGGCCGGCCCACGCCACCTACCCTTCGCATCACGCACACGCCCAGGTCAGAACCGAACGCACGATGCACCACCAGCAGACCAAGAACGTTCTTGTTTCTATAAAACTGCCGATCATCATTGCCCTCTCTGTCAAAATAGAACAAGCCAGGCATACTGGATGATTCATCGAGTCGAGGGCGGAGAGGGAGTAGTGCCCCAGGTGTCCAGCGCCAACGACCACGGGACCCCGGATCCGCAGGCGGAACCCCGTCCGACCGGACCGCGCCGTTATTCCGCGTAGTACAAGTTTTGAGGTGCAGGGAAACCTCTCCGCGCCGCTCGACCAACTCGCCCACGGACAGCGGCGTGAACAACAGCGAGAGCAAGTGACCATCCCGACGGAGACGGCTACGGGCCTGGATCCGGTGACGGGCACGGTGTTCGAGGATGCCGCCGGATGGAAGCACGCCATGGACGGGCGATGGCTCCGCCGGACGTCCCCCGGTGAGGACGCCTGTGTCCCGGTTGGGCGATCCGAGTCGGGACTTCGATGTCCAGGCACCACATCGGTCGGCGGGCGGGCCGTCACCGGGGGCTCCGACCGCGTTCAGTAGAGGGATTTAGGCAAGTCGGCCAGGCGCCGTGCCCAGAAGGTGCGGTGGATCCAGCGGGCTTCCTGGGCGTGGACGAGACGGTGGCCCCGCAGAAACGCAGTCCGCGCGGCCTCGACCTTGTGCGCATAGGCGGCGAGGCCGGAGTCCGCGCCGCGCTGCACACGACTCAGGTGGGCGTCGACGGCCAGGCCCGCGCTCATCCCGGTGTAGAGGGCGGTGAGGACGCCCTGGGAGGAGAGCGGGTCGAAGGCGATCGCCGCGTCCCCGGCGGCAGTCCAGCCGTCCCCGTACACCCGGTCCAGGTGCGCTGTGTGCGCGGCGGCCCGGCGTGGCGCGGCTGGTGTCGCAGGCGGGGGCCCGTGCCTGTGGGTCCACCGGGACACGTGCCTGGTGGCCGACAACCGTCGGTGAAAGTGGCGCGCGGTGTACGGGGCGGCAGACAGGTCGGTGTCGGTGAAATAGGCGACGAGGCGCCCACCGGAGGGCTGTGGGGCGGTGTACCACCAGCCGTCCTCGTCTGATTCGACGAGGGAGCGGCGGTCGGTGTCCAGCGCGTCCGTCTCCAGGTGCGCGTAAAGGGCTGCGAGCCGGTCCCGGACCCACCGCCGGGCCCCACACCGGACGGCGATCGCGGCAGCGCGGCCGGTGGCGTCGATCACCCAGCGGCAGCACACCGTGCGCTCCCCACCCGCCCCAGGAGCATCGGCAGGGCCCGTCCCGCCGCGCAGAGCCAGACTCCAACCGCCGTCCGGCCTCCGGGCCGTGCCGCGTACGGCCGTGCCCTCGGCGACCTCGGCTCCCGCCGCGCGGGAGGCGTCGCGCAGTCGCCGGTCGAAGAGCCGCCGGTCGAGATGCCAGCCGTGGCCATGCGGATCGTTGATGAAGTCCACGGCGTGCAAGTCGGCCGAACCCCACGCCGAAAGACTGCCGTAGCAGGGCAGGTGCCCGGACCCGAGGACACGGTCAGCGACACCGAGGTCACCGAGCAGGACCCGCCCGGCGGGCACGAGTGTCTCGCCGACCTTCGGCGGCCCGGTGCCGGCGTCCGCGAGCAGAACCGTACGGCCGGCCCCGGCGAGTGCGATCGCGGCGGCGCAGCCGGCCGGGCCGCCGCCCGCCACCACCACGTCGTAGGTTTCCGCGCCCGGAGCCAGTGCGGGGCTCACCGCTCCTCGTGGAACGGGTCGAGTCTTTCGAGGTATCCGGCGGCGATCTCCTCCTCGAGGTAGCCGGTCGCCTCCGCTGCCTCGCTGACCGCCTGTGCCACATGATCGGCCTCGACGGTTTCGGGCGCGAGCCTGTCCGCCGAGATTCCGCCTGCGGCGGCCAGCACGGACGGACCTGCCTCGGGCACTTGTAGGTTGACCAGGTTCGCCGTGTCCGGTGCCCGGTCTAGCGGTGCTCCCGGGCGCGACTCCACGCGGATCCGGTCGGGGAACTTGCCGTCGCCCACGGTGTAGTCGCGCACCTCGATGACGCCGAGTTTCGACCAGTCCTTGATCATCTGTGCGCGCTGCTCGTTCATGGTGCCCGTGAGGCCGCGCAGCCAGGTCGCCCGCCGCTCGAACGCTTCCTCGCGGGCACTGTCGTCGCCGCCGGCCGACGGCGTGTTGACCTTCTCGAAATCCTCAAGTTTCAGGACATGGTTCGGCACCTGGGCAGGCCAGAAGGTCGGCAGGTACGGGCTGTAGCGGGGCCCGAGATTGGCCAGCACCTCATAGCCCGAGCGGCAGCTCGCGGTGTCCGCCTGCCATGGGGCGGCCATCCAGCGGGTGAGGTCGCCTGGCCCCTGCGCGAACAGCGGGCCGTTCGCAGCCGTCGCTTCCTGCGGGGTGAGGGTGGGCCCGTAGTCGGGTTCTGCGGTGTTCGGGGCTCGGTGCTTGATACGGAAGGGCGCGCTGAACATGCTCGGGGTCCTGATGGGCCAGGTGACTTCGCACCCGGGGTGGAACGCGTCGGCCGCACAGCTCTCCAGGGCGGCCCGGTCCAGCAGCCCCGGCTGCTCGGCGACCGGGGCGGTGTCCACGTTCGGTCGGGGCTGCTGCAGCGGTCCGGCCTGGAAGGCGCCGTCGGCCCAACGACTCAGCATCCAGTCCTGGGTCGGGGACAGTTTGCTGTGCTGACGCACGGACTTGGGCTTGCTGGCCATGGCGTCGCCGTAGAGCCACGGCCACGGCACCGGGGACGTGCCGTCGCGGCCGTAGTCGCGCAAGGCGACGTATGTCTGGCGGCGCAGTTCCCGGTTCCGCTGGGAAGGATCGGCCAGCCGCTTCCGCATCGCCGGGGAGAGGAAGAAGTTGGGACCGTTCCAGCCGAACTGCGTGGCGAAACCATGGTTCACCCACTGCAGATCGCACAATCGGCGCAGTATCGGTTCAATATGGTCGGCAAACGAAATCTGCGGCGGGCGGGTGAGTGAACCGGCCGTGATGAAGACATCGAAAAGCAGGTCGTAGAGGGTACGGACGGATTTCACGCCGGGGGCGTAGTGGGGAGGTCCCACCACGACCCAGGCGGGGGTGGCGGTCAGCTCTGTGCCGTCGATACGGACCTTCGCCGTCACCGGGCCGTCGGACACGTCGTCGTACCAGGTGTCGTTGTTCGTGACTCCGGTGATCGGGCTGTTCTTGTAGGAGGCGGAATTTCCCCTTCCACCGAGCACCAGCAGGCGGCCGTCGGAATGGGTGGAAATCTCCCCGAGATACACCGCCTTGTCCATGATCTTGCCGGAATCGAATTTCTGCGTCTCGGTCATCGAGCCGCGAACGGTGCGGCTTCCGGGGTCGATGACCAGCTTCTTCCGGTCGGCGCCCGCGACGTCGGCGTTTCGTCGGCCGTATTGCTCCGACACGAGTGCCTTGCCCTCGGGGATGTCGAGCGGCACATGGAACTGGTACCAGGCGGCCTTCTTGTTGGCCAGGTGCACCGTCCACTGAATCTCGGAAACACCCGCGTCGCCCGGCTTCAGCTCCCGCACGACCTCCCCTGCGGCGTTGTAGCCGTACACCCGGAAACGTGCGGCCTGCCTTCGGATCGCCCCGGATCCATCCTTGTACGAGCCGAGGTCCTCCGGTTTCTGGTCCGGTGATTCCGGGCCGATGAAGGGTGTTTCCTTGCTGTTGCCGACCCGGCCGACACCAATGGCAGGGTGAATTTTCACCTGCACGATTTTAACGTCCATCGAACAGCCTTCCGTTGCGGGACCGCCGGTTCGATCATAAACGTAATATCTTGCGATTTCGGCCGAACATCGAGATTGCCGAATGGCTGTGCGGATGCATCCCTGGGACGCCAAGGCGGCGCTGCCGGCGGGCGGGACCGGTAGCGGAGGACCGGCAGTCGTCCCGCCGTCGTTCGAGCCATTCGGGCACGGCGTCGTCCGCACCGGAGTGGGGCCGCCGCCGCAGCTCAGCAACGCCCTGTTGTCGATGGCGGTGGCAGTGCCGTAGATCAGCCAGGACCGCTCGCCCGGCTGTAGCAGGCCATGCCCGCCATCGACACCCGCCCGGAGCCCCGGCCCCTCACCCCTGCGACCGGGGTCTGGCCGATCCGGCCCCAGGTCCTGGCACGCGGCGGAGTCATCGACTGCCCGGCCTCGTTCTCGAAGACGATCCCCTCTCTGTCAAAGTGACTCACGAAGGAGTGCCCGCATTGGCCAGCACCAACGACCACGGGGCCCCGGATACGCAGGTGATACCGCGGTCGACCGGGCAGCGGCGGTACTCGGCGGAGTACAAGACGAGGATCCTGGCCGAGTACGAGACGCTCGATAAGGAGGGCAAGGGTGCCCTGCTGCGGCGTGAGGGTCTGTGATGGGGCTAAAACAGTTCTGGCCGCTTTATCCTGAATGATCTTGAGCAGAGGCTGCGGGGTGCTCATATCGATGAGCGTGGCCACACACCGTCACGGATGCTCCTCCGCGGAGGCGGTGATGACGGGTTCGGGGCCGGCTGGCAGGAGTTCAAGCAGGAGGGTCACAGCCTCTTCGGCGGTCTCGACTTCGCCGATCACGGCGAAAGGACTGCGTTGGCGAACCGTGAACCGGCCGTTGCGCAAAGGCTCGATCGATCCGCCATGCACAATCCAGGGGTAGCTGGTGGAGCTGCTGAAGAGCAGGGCGAAGTGGCTGGTGAACGGATACAGCCGCCGGAGTCGTGGTTGAGCGGCGGCAGCCTCCAGCAGCGGAACGATGCCCGGATATGGGCGCCCGGGCGTGCGGATCTGATGTACTGCGTGCCTCCACTGCCAGCTGAGCCGTAGGGACTGCCAATGAGCCTCGACAACGTCAGCCGGTCCGCGACTGCGTGCTGCAATTATGTCTGGCAGAACTGGTCTTGGAGGTAGGGGCAACTCTTGATCGCAGGTTTCGTCATTCGCGTCCACTGTCATAGTGTCGCGGCCGTTGCCTGAACGCGGTGCTCTGACAACGGAGATCATGGCCGGGTGAGAATGCGCGTCCGGAGGAGTCGGAACGAGGCTCGGCCATACATGGACCGCTTGACCGTTCTAACCCGGTTTACGTGCCCTTCGACGTGACACGGCGGGTTGCGCTGGGTGGGTTGGCGGCGACCGCGACACTGAGTGCGGTGCCATCCACGGCGACTGCCGGCACGCGTCCGGACCCGGTCCTGGACACCACTCATGCCACGCAGCTTCTGGTCGAGGATGCCAAGCTGGTCCCCCAGGCCCTCGCGGTGGCCGACGACCACATCCGGGCCGAGGACGCCGAGGAGTGGCTGTTCTCGGACTTCAGCTGGGCGGAGTTCGACACCGAGGTGCATCTGACGCGCACGCTGGACCGGTTCGAGACCCGGGCACCGGGCCAAGGTGTGCGCGTGATGGTCGAGCCTCAGACCCCCGCAGCCTCGCCGGCCGGCCGTGTCGCGCCGAACTCGGCGGCGGCGAGGACAGAGTCCAGTCGGGCTCGCGTGGCGGCCAGGTCCCGCATGTGATCGTCGAGGCGGTCCCGCTCCGCACGAAGCCGGGCGATCATCTCCGGGCCGGCGACACCGGTGTGCACGCACGGCAGGAACTCCACGATCGTCCGGCTGCTCAGCCCGGCAGCGTAGAGGAGCTGGATCCACCGCACCCGCTCGACCGTGTCCGGGGTGTAGAGGCGCTGCCCGCCTGCGCTGCGGCTCGACGCGATGAGCTGCTGCTGCTCGTAGTAGCGCAGCGCCCGCGTGCTCACTCCCGCGGCCGATGCCACCTCGCCGATACGCATCCCGTCGCTCCCTCTGCTCCACATGCCGCCGGGTCCCGGCTGCTGCCGGGCCGTCCCGGGGTTCGTCACCCAACTTGCCTTTGACGTTGACGTCAACTTTTACACTCCAGCAGCCGGCCATCAACACCGGCAGAACCGACCACCACGGAGTAGGACTTCATGAGCGCTGACGACACGACACCCGACGGCCTCATCCCCGCCGCCGTCCTCGCCTCGGACACGCCGGTCGCGGTATATGGATACGCCCGGGCCAAGGCGGGCGGGGAGGGCCGGATGCTGGGCGAGATCCAGGCGATCATCGGCCTCACCCGCAAGGAGGACGGATGCGAGCAGTACGTGGTGCACACCACACCGGACCAGCCGGGCGCCTTCGCCTTCTACGAGCGCTGGTCCTCCGGCGCCCACCTGCTGGCGCACGTTTCGCAGCCGTTCATGCAGACGTACTTCGCCGCCATCGCGGACCTGGTCGAGGGGGAACTGGAGGCCCACTGGCTGCACCCCCTCTCCTGACCCACGACACACGGCCGGCCCCGCGCCACGCGGGGCCGGCGCATCCGGATCGCCGTATCCGCGATGGGTGCAGCTCCTTTGGAGGGACTGGCCGGGCTGGGACATCGGTGCCTGGCGCATCACCCGTGCCCGACGCGGCTGCCCCTCATTGGAGCGCCGTGGGTAGGCATACAGGCCAGGCCGAAGATCGGCCGAGCGGACCTCGGTAGTCAGCGGCGGGACAACCGCAACCGCCGGAAGGATCACACCTCACACGTGGACTCGCGGCTCGCTGCCGGTGAGGTCGAACCGTGCGAGGAGTTGCACCAAACGCCGTATGGCTCCGGAGCCGTCGGCGCAGAAGCCGGCGAAGGCGCTGGCCGACTTCGGGCTGCAGCGGCGTGCCGCCGCCATGGAGGCCGGTGACGCGGTGACGCGGTG
>NZ_JAEQAZ010000140.1 GCF_016654115.1 Streptomyces sp. MBT53 | reverse complement strand
GCGGCCCGGGCCGCTGGTCGCGGTCGCTGTGTGTGAGCGTGATCGAAGTGCCATGCGCCGAGGATCGGGCATCTCGCCGCTTCGCGATGATCTTGGTCAATTCCCGGGGACGGCCGCCCAGTTGTGGATAACTCCGTCACCCACACGAGTCACCGTCCGGACCCGCTGGGCTGCTGGACTGCTGGACCGCTGGATCGCCGGACCCGACGAGCACCCGCGCATGCCGCAGGCAGCCGTCAACGCGGCGAAACCACAGCCCCCAACAGCCCGGGCCCGGTGTGTGCCCCGATCACCGCTCCGACCTCGCTGACATGGAGGTCGGCCAGTCCGGGCACCCGTACCCGAAGGCGCTCCGCGAGGGCCTCCGCGCGCTCGGGTGCGGAGAGGTGGTGGACGGCGATGTCGACCTGTGCGCTGCCCGCTCGCTCGGCCACGATCTCCTCCAGGCGGGCGATCGCCTTCGACGCCGTCCGGACCTTCTCCAGGGGTTCGATGCGCCCGCCCTCCAGCTGGAGCAGCGGCTTCACGGCGAGCGCGGAGCCCAGCAGGGCCTGTGCCGCGCCGATACGGCCGCCCCGGCGCAGATAGTCGAGGGTGTCGACGTAGAAGTAGGCGGAGGTGCCCGCGGCTCGTTTCTCCGCGGCCGTGACCGCCTCGTCGACCGTGCCGCCCGCCTCCGCCGTCTCGGCCGCGGCGAGTGCGCAGAAGCCGAGTGCCATCGCGATCATGCCGGTGTCCACGACCCGCACCGGCACGGGTGCCTCGCGGGCGGCGAGGACGGCCGCGTCGTAGGTGCCCGAGAGTTCGGCGGAGAGGTGGAGGGAGACGATGCCGGTGGCGCCGGACTCGGCGACCCTGCGGTAGGTCTCGGCGAAGAGCTGGGGGCTGGGCCGCGAGGTGGTGACCGGGCGCCGCTTCTGCAGGGCGAGAGCCAGGGAGCGGGTGGAGATCTCGGTGCCCTCTTCGAGTGCCCGGTCGCCGAGGACCACGGTCAGCGGCACTGCTGTGATGCCGTGGCGCTCCATCGTCAGCGGCGGCAGGTAGGCCGTTGAATCGGTGACGATCGCGACATGGCGGGACATGAGCTGGAGGTTACCTGCCGTAGCGGCCGGGCGGCAGCCCGACCCCTTTCACCTGGGCCGGAACCGGCCGGATCACACCGTGCCGCGGGCTCGCGCCGTGCCGCCCGGTCAAGTCGTGCTCTCGGGGCGGGGTTTCTTCTGCCAGGGGTAGCTGGGACGCCGGGCCGGTGGGGTGATGGCGGAGGGTGCGGGCTGCTCGGCGGCGGGGCGGGAGCGCGGGGTCTCCGGCCAGGTCTGGTGGGCCGTGGTGGCGTCGGCGGCCGGGGCGTCGGGCCACGGGGGTGGCGCGTGCTCCGACTTCGTCCAGTGCCGGAGGGCTCCTGCCTCCACGTCTATCTGGGCGCTGAGTGCGTCGAGGTCGTCCTCCGCGAAGCGGCCGGCGCGGTCGCGGGCGGCCCAGCGCAGTGAGTCGGCGGATTTCGTGATGCGCTCGGTGCGCTCGCGCAGGGCGGGCAGTCGCTCGGCGAGCGTTCTGCGGTCCGGCTCGGACTCCAGGCGTTTGAGTTCGCCGTCGAGTTCACGGCCGTGGGCGCTGAGCCGCTCGAAGAGGCCGAGGGACTCCTTGAGCGACTCGTCCTCGGTCACGCCCGCGTGCAGCGCGTCCTGGGTCGCGCGCATCGATGTGCGCAGCGCGAGCCGCAGTTGGGCCACCTGTCCCTGCGGGCCGGGCTGGGCGAGGGACTTGGCGCGCAGGGTGTGGTCCTCGACCGAGCGCCTGGCCTGCGCGACCGTGCGGTCGACGCCTCGCTTGGCCGCTCCGACCGCCTTGACCGCCGCATAGCCGCCCGCGACCACGAACAGCAGGAAGAGAAGGGCGAAGACTGCGATCACGGCTTCCAACGCTCCTCCACCGGCTCCGGGCGGCACACGCCGCGCCGCTCTTCAACGGTAAACGCAAAGGGCAGGCCCGGAGTTCCAAAAGAACCCCGAACCTGCCCGTAGGGGACTACCCCGAGGCGCTCACCGCGGCCCCGCCGAAGGACCGCGGTGGAGCGCCGAAGGACTACGCCGGAACGATGTTGACCAGCTTCGGCGCCCGCACGATGACCTTGCGGATGCCCGCGCCCTCCAGCGCGGCGACGACCTTCTCGTCGGCCAGCGCGACCTTCTCCAGTTCGGCGTCGGAGATCGTCGGGGGGACCTCCAGGCGTGCCTTGACCTTGCCCTTGATCTGTACGACGCAGGTCACGCTCTCGTCCACGACGTAGGCCGGGTCGGCCACGGGGAAGTCCTGGTGGACCACCGTGTCGGTGCGGCCCAGCTTGCGCCACAGTTCCTCGGCGACGTGCGGGGCCAGCGGCGCGATCAGCAGGACCAGGGACTCGGCCACGGAGCGCGGCACCGCGTCGCCCGCCTTGGTCAGCTGGTTGTTCAGCTCGGTGATCTTGGCGATGGCGGTGTTGAAGCGCAGCCCCTGCAGGTCCTGGCGGACGCCGTCGATCGCCTTGTGCAGGGCCCGCAGCGTCTCCACAGGGATGTCGGCGTCCGGGACGTCGACGACGGTGACCTCGCCGGTCGTCTCGTCGACGACGTTGCGCCACAGCCGCTGCAGCAGCCGGTACTGGCCCACCACCGCGCGCGTGTCCCACGGCCGGGAGACGTCCAGGGGGCCCATGGCCATCTCGTACAGGCGCAGGGTGTCGGCACCGTACTCGTCGCAGATCTCGTCCGGAGTGACCGCGTTCTTCAGGGACTTGCCCATCTTGCCCAGCAGCCGGGAGACCTTCTCGCCCTGGTGGTAGTAGGCGCCGTCGCGCTCCTCGACCTCGGCGGCCGGCACCGGGAAGCCGCGGCCGTCCCTGTAGACGTAGGCCTGGATCATGCCCTGGTTGAACAGCTTGTGGAACGGCTCCGGGGACGAGATGTGTCCCAGGTCGAACAGCACCTTGGACCAGAACCGGGCGTACAGCAGGTGCAGTACGGCGTGCTCGGCGCCGCCGACGTACAGGTCGACGCCGCCGTGGGGCATGCCCGCGCGGGGGCCCATCCAGTACTGCTCGATGGCCGGGTCGACCAGCTTCTGGTCGTTGTGCGGGTCCAGGTAGCGCAGTTCGTACCAGCAGGAACCGGCCCAGTTGGGCATGGTGTTGGTCTCGCGGCGGTACTTCCGGGGGCCGCGTCCGTCGCCCAGGTCCAGGGTGACGTTCACCCAGTCCGCGTTGCGGGACAGGGGCGTCTCCGGGGACGTGTCGGCGTCGTCAGGGTCGAAGGTGCGCGGGGAGTAGTCCTCGACCTCCGGCAGCTCCAGGGGCAGCATCGACTCGGGCAGCGAGTGGGCGACGCCGTCCTCGTCGTAGACGATCGGGAAGGGCTCGCCCCAGTAGCGCTGGCGGCTGAACAGCCAGTCGCGCAGGCGGAAGTTGACGGTGCCCTCGCCGATGCCCTTGCGGGCCAGCCACTCGGTGATGCGGGCCTTGGCCTCGGCGACGGGCAGGCCGTCCAGGGAGATGTCCTCGTTCGAGGAGTTGATGATCTTCGCGTCGTAGGACCCGAAGGCGTTCTCCCAGGTGGACGTGTCGGTGCCGCGGCCGTCGGTGGGCTCGACGATGCAGGTGATCGGCAGTTCGAAGGCGCGCGCGAAGTCGAAGTCGCGCTGGTCGCCCGCGGGGACGGCCATGATCGCGCCGGTGCCGTAGCCCATCAGCACGTAGTCGGCGATGAAGACGGGGATCCGGTCGCCGTTGACCGGGTTGGTGGCGAACGCGCCAGTGAAGACACCGGTCTTGTCCTTGGCCTCGGCCTGTCGCTCGACGTCGGACTTGGTGCCGGCCTGCGCGCGGTAGGCGGCGACGGCCTCCTCCGGGGTGGCGTGCCCGCCGGTCCACACGTCGTGGGTGCCCTCGGGCCAGGTGGCCGGGGTGAACTTGTCGACCAGCGGGTGTTCTGGCGCCAGGACCATGTAGGTCGCGCCGAACAGGGTGTCGGGGCGGGTGGTGAAGACGGTGATGTTCTCGCCGTCGACGGGGAAGTCGACGCGGGCGCCTTCAGAGCGGCCGATCCAGTTGCGCTGCTGCAGCTTGATGGCCTCGGGCCAGTCCAGCTCCTCCAGGTCGGACAGCAGCCGGTCGGCGTAGGCGGTGATGCGCATGTTCCACTGGCGCAGCTTGGCCTTGAAGACGGGGAAGTTGCCGCGCTCGGAGCGGCCGTCGGCGGTGACCTCCTCGTTGGCCAGGACGGTGCCCAGGCCGGGGCACCAGTTGACGGGCGCGTCGGAGGCGTAGGCCAGGCGGAACTCGCTCAGGACGTCGGCGCGTTCGGTGGCGGTCAGGTCCGGCCACGCGCGCGTGTGGCCCGGTACGGCGCGCTCACCGGACTCGAACTGGGCGATCAGCTCGGCGATCGGGCGGGCCTTGTCGGCCTCGTCGTCGTACCAGGAGTTGAAGATCTGCAGGAAGATCCACTGGGTCCACTTGTAGTACTCCGGGTCGATCGTGGCGAACGACCGGCGCTTGTCGTGGCCCAGGCCCAGGGCGCGCAGCTGGACCTTCATGTTCTCGATGTTGGCCTCGGTGGACACGCGCGGGTGCGTGCCGGTCTGCACGGCGTACTGCTCGGCCGGCAGGCCGAAGGCGTCGAAGCCCAGGGTGTGCAGCACGTTGTGACCGGTCATCCGCTGGAAGCGGGCGAACACATCCGTGGCGATGTAGCCCAGGGGGTGGCCGACGTGCAGGCCCGCACCGGAGGGGTACGGGAACATGTCCATGATGAACTTCTTGGGGCGGGCGGCCAGTTCGGGGTCGCCGGCCAGGTCACCGCTCGGGTTCGGGGCCTCGTAGGTACCCTCGGCGTCCCAGAAGTCCTGCCAGCGTGCCTCGATGTCCGCGGCCATGGCGGCCGTGTAGCGGTGCGGCGCGACCACCTCGGCGGCGGCAGCGGGGTTCGTCTCGCTCATGATCCTCAAAGCTCCATCGATCGTCTCTGCCAGCGGCTGCGTCGTTCGGGCTGTGATATTCACCAAACGAAAAATCCCCTCGCACAGGAGGGGACGCCGCGCCGATTCCGACCTCACCGCTCACCGGTGGTCGGGACTGATCAGCGCGGCTCGCTAAGCAGAAGGCGTACGGCACGCATGGCATGAGGGTACCGCAGCGCTTGAGCACAACGCGACGCGCTTCCGTATCACTCTTGGCACCCTGACCACACCGGCCGACACTGAACCAAGTTCAAGGACTACCTTCGCGTACCACCCACTACGGGACATCACAGCAAGCGCATCGTCGTTTGATAACAACGCAATAACTCAAACCTCGTACCCACCGGTATGGAGCCACTTAGAGTTCGGCAGCGGGACCGCTTTCCCGATACTGCTCGGAGTTGCCCCCATGAACGCTCGTCGTAGTACCAGTTCGCTCCCCAAGCCGGGCCGTTCGGCCTATGGCGTGGTGAGCCTCGTCGTCCTGATCTTCATACCCGTGTTCGTGCTGGCCGGAGGCAGCCAGGTACAGGACTTCCTCAACTTCGGCGCGGGCGTTCTCTCGCTCGTGTCGCTCACCTGCTCGGTCATCTGGGGGCTCGTCGCCCAGGACCGGGTCGTTCTGAACATCCGCCAGCGGATCGTGGCCCAGGGCATCCACCGGGTGACCGCCGTCGGCTCGATCGCGTTCCTCGTGATCCACATCACGGTCAAGCTGGCGCTCGACCACACCGTCCTGATCGCCGCGCTGATCCCGTTCAGCCTCGGCGTGACAGGCAGCGCCGGGCTCATCGGCCTCGGCTCCCTGGCCGGCCTGCTCATGATCTTCGTGGGCATCACCGGCGCCCTGCGCAACCAGTTCGCGTCGCCGGCGCCGGTGGCCGCCCGCTGGCGCGCGATGCACATGCTGGCCTACCCGGCCTGGTGCGCGGCGCTGATCCACGGCCTGTTCGCGGGCCGCGCGGCGAAGCCGTTCTTCATGATCTCGTACGAGCTGTGCCTGGTCGGGGTCGCCGCAGCCCTCGCCCTGCGCTCGGCGCCCCGCCCGTTCAAGCGCAAGTTCGCCGACAAGATCGCCATGCTCCTGGGCAACGAGGAGCGGCCGGGTCTCGACGAACTCGACGCGAGCCGGGGCCGCGTGGCCGAGTCCGCGCTGCCGGGCTACGAGAGCCGTCGTCCGGCCGAGGGCCGACGCGCCCCGCAGCAGCCCTCGTTCACCGAGACCGGCTCGATGCCCCGCGTGGACCCGGCCGCCGCGCAGTACGAGACGAGGTCCATGACCCCGGTCGCCGACACGAACGGCTTCGCGGCCGCCTACCGCACCGCCACCCCGGAGTCCACCGGCCAGATGCCGTACATCACCGACCAGACCCCGCGCGCGGACAACGGCGGCAGCACCTCCGGAACCTGGCCGGTCCCGTCGCCGCCGCCGGTCGGCGAGGCACCGCCGTCGGCCTACGACCCGCTCCAGGACACCGGCTACAACATCCCGACATACAACAACAATGCGGGCGCGGGTGGGTACGGCGACGGATACGTGTACCCCACCGGTGAGTCGAACGGCACCTCCGGTACGTACAACCCTGGTGACACGTACAACAGCGGTCCCGCCACCGATCAAACGCCCAACGCTTCGTACGACTTCGACGCGCAGGGCGGCTCGGGCGAACCTTGGAACACGCCTTCCGGAGGCTATAGGTGAACGAGGCCCTGCCCGACGTCCCAGAAGTCCGCGTCGTCGGGCTTCCTCAGCTCACATCGGGCTTCGACCTTGTCGAGAGACTTGACCTGCCCATGCACCTCAAGGTGCACGGGCCGCTCGAACCGATGGGCGGGGAGCAGCTCGCGAAGCTCTCCGAGGCCATCAACCTGAAGGGCCGCGGCGGCGCGGGCTTCCCCTTCCACAAGAAGCTGCGTTCGGTCGCCGAAGCGGCCATCAAACGCGGCGTACGACCGGTCGTCGTCGTCAACGGCAGTGAGGACGAACCGGCCTGCCGCAAGGACACGGTGCTCATCAACCGTGCCCCGCACCTCATCCTGGACGGCGCCCTGCTGGTCGCCGAGGCCCTGGGTGCCCGCACGCTCGTGGTGGGGGTCACCCGTGAGTCGACGCAGCGCTCCATGGAGGCCGCGCTCTCGGAGCGCGGCCTGAGCAACACCCGCCGCTCCGCCCTGAAGGCGTTCGTCCAGCGCAACCCGGTCCGCATGGTCACCGGCGCCGCCGCGTCGCTGATCCGCTCGATCGACGGCGGCCCGGCGATCCCGCCCGGCCGCAAGGTCAGCGCCTCCCAGAACGGCGTCGGCGGCGCCCCCACCCTGCTCTCGAACGCCGAGACCTTCGCCCAACTCGCCATCGCCGCCCGCATCGGCCCCGAGCGCTACGGCAACACCGGCCTCTACGACGAGCCCGGCACCGTCATGCTCACGGTCTCCGGGGCGGTCGCGCGCCCCATGGTGCTGGAGGTCCCGACAGGTGTGCCGCTGCGCTACGTCCTTCAGCTGGCCGGCGCCCCGCCGGTCCCCCAGGGGGTGCTGACGGGCGGTTACCACGGCAAGTGGATCGACGCGGCGACGGTCAACGAGGCGATCGTCTCCCGCAACTCGCTGGACGCCGTGGGCGGTGCGCTCGGCGCGGGCGCCATCATGCCGATCACCCAGGAGACCTGCCCCCTGGGCGAGTCGCTTCGTGTGGCCCAGTGGCTGGCCGACGAGAGCGCGGGACAGTGCGGTCCCTGCTACCTCGGTCTGCCCGCCGCCGCGCGCGGCATGGAGGACATCCTCAACGGCGGCGGCCCGGCCGCCCTGGAGGCGCTCAAGCAGGTCGCCAAGGCCGTGAAGCGGCGCGGTGCGTGCTCGCACCCGGACGGCTCCGCGATGTTCCTGGAATCGACCATCAAGGCGTTCACGGACGACCTCGCCGCCCACGTCCTCGGAAACGGCTGCGGAAGGCCCGTGGAGGGCGTTCTGCCGCTCTTCGAGGGCGGCCAGCTCCCCGCGGGCATCACGAGCGGCGCGGAGGCCGAGGACAACGGTCCCAGCCGTCAGAAGATCTACGTCGACTGGACACTGTGCCGGGGCCACGGTCTGTGCGCGGACATCCTCCCGGAGGTCTTCGAACTCGGCGCCGACGGCTTCCCCACCGTCGCGCAGGCCCAAGTACCGCGTTACGCCGAGGCGAAGGCGCTCCGCGCAGTACGCCGTTGCCCGGCACTCGCCCTCCGCCTGGAGGAGGAGACCGCACGGGACAAGGGGCCCGCGCGCAACCTGCCGGTCCTCTCCCAGGGCCGCGGCCGACGGGCACTGGGCCGCTGAGCACACGGACGGCGGGCCGCCCTCTTCTCAAGAAGGGGCGGCCCGCCGCTCCATGACCTGTGCCAACTCCCCCTGAACACACCGAAGGCGGGTCATCCTGTGGGATGACCCGCCTTCGACTTCTGTGGAGCTAAGGAGAATTGAACTCCTGACCTCCTGCATGCCATGCAGGCGCTCTACCAACTGAGCTATAGCCCCTTGCGGTGTCCTACCGGGTCTCCCCGGCGGCGACGCCAACATTACCGGTCGACCCGGTGCACCACCAAATCGTTTCCGTCTCCCCTGCCGTGACCGTGATCGCCGGGACCGCCTCGCGGGGTCCCGGCCCGAGTCAAGCCGTGACGAACGAATAGAACCGTTTCAAAGTGCAGTGCTCTTCGAGGAGTCGGCCGTAGATCGGCTCGCCCTCGAGTTCGCGGTACGTCTCGATCGGATCGCCTTTTATGATCAGCGCCCGCGCGCACTCCTCGCACCAGTACTGGTAGTCGGGATTCACCGGTTCCATGTCACGGACGATCGGTGTCCCACTGCCGCACCAGTCGCACTTTCGCCTGTGTGCACCCATCGATCAGCTCCAGCTGTGGCCGCAGGCCGTGCACACGTAGGAAACTCCGCCGTTGTCACCGAGGACTTGGGCCACGTGGGCGGAACCGCAGGAAGGGCAGCTCAGGCGGGTGATCGTATCTCGTATCAACGCCGCATCGAAGAGGTGGTCGACCTCCTCGATGATGCTCGCAGGCATCGCTACTCCCTCCCGTCGGGCCGCGCCCCCTTCCGGCCGTTTGATTCTGCCACGGCCGGACCAATACGGTCAGCGACGCCTTAGTACCAGTCCGGACACGGCACCCACCGCGGCCGTCCCCGCCAGCGCGAACATGCACGCCAAAAGCGCCTTCGCAGAGGTATACGCCCCCGGGGCCCCAAGTGACTCAAGCCGGTTCAAGAACAGTGTGCCGAAAACCGCGACCCCGAGCAGCTGACCCAGCTGTGCGACCGAGGAGAGCAGACCGCTGGCGTCCGCCGCGTCCTCGGGCCGCACGGTGGCGAGGGCCCGGGTCAGCGTCGGGCTGAAGGCGAGCGCGAGCCCGGCCCCCACGCCGACGTACGCCACGTACAGTACGGCCCCGCCGCGGTCGCCGCCTTCGAACGCCAGGCCGACTCCCAGGACGGACGGCATCGCGATCACGAATCCGAGCGGGGTCAGCGCACGGTGCCAGGCCGCCGGCCACCTGCGCCAGGTGAGACCGACCACTCCGAAGACGACGGCGGTCGGCGCGAAGGTGAGGCCGGCGCGCAACGCGCTGAAACCGAGGCCGCCCTGGACGTGCAGGGTGAGCGCGAACAGGAAACCGCCGTTGACGGCCATGACCGCCATGATCCGGAAGACGGCCAGCGCCATGCCCGGCCGGCGCAGCACCCGCGGTGCGATCAGCGGGGCGCCACCGCGCCGCGCGAGCCGGGACTCGTAGCCGCAGAACGACGCGAAGAGCACCGCCGCCGCGACCAGCGACAGCCACGACCACAGCGGCCAGCCCTCCTCCTGCCCCAGCACCAGCGGCACCGTGAGCAGCGACACGGCCGAGGCGAGCAGCACCAGCCCCGGCAGGTCGAGGGCCCGCGCCCGCTCGGGTTCCGACCGGCCGTCCTTCGGCAGCACGCGCCTGCCCACGGCCAGCAGTACGACGCCCACCGGCACGTTGACGAGGAACACCGGCCGCCAGCCGGTGCCGAAGAGGTCGGCGCTGACGAGCACGCCGCCGACGATCTGCCCGGCCGCGGCACCGACGGCGATGACCGCCGCGTACATGCCGAGCGCGCGCACCCGGGCCTCGCCGATGAAGTTCCGCTGGATGAGGCTGAGCACCTGCGGGATCATCAGCGCCGAGCCGGAGCCCTGGAGCAGACGGAACACGATCAGCTCGGTGGAGCCCTGGGCCAGGCCGCAGGCGAGCGAGGAGGCGGTGAAGACGGCGAGCCCGGCGAGGTGGACGCGGGCGTGGCCGAGCCGGTCGCCGAGCCGTGCGCCGGTGATCAGCAGCACCGAGTACGTGATGGTGTAGCCGGCGATCACCAGCTGCAAGTCGGCGCCGGACGCGTGGAGTTCGGTGCCGATGGTGGGGGCGGCGACGTTCACGATGAACACGTCGAGCAGGGCCATGAACTGGGCCGCGAGCACGAGCCAGAGCAGCGGTCCGCGGCGATTGTCAGTGCCGGGGGCTTTACTTGTGGCAGGACTTGGAACGGGTGCGGAATCCGGTCCCGTCAAGGGTGTTGTCGTCATGCCGTCGAGCGTGGGGGCGCTCCGGTACGGGTGCCGAGAGCCCGCTGATGCTGGTACCGACAGCACCTGGCAGGGACCGGACCGGGCGTCGAACATGGGGGATGTGACGATGGGGATGGGGACGACACAGCGCCGCCGACCTGAGCTGGCCGCGTTTCTGCGCACCAGGCGCGCGAGGGTGACACCGCACGACGTCGGCATGCCGCCGGGTTTCCGCCGGCGCACGCCGGGGCTGCGCCGCGAGGAGGTCGCCCAGCTCTCCGGTGTGGGCGTCACCTGGTACACCTGGCTCGAACAGGGGCGCCCGATCAACGCGTCGGCGCAGGTCCTGGACGCCGTGGCGCGCACACTCCGGCTCGACGCGCCGGAGCGGGAGCATCTGTACCACCTGGCCGAGGTGCCGTACGCGCATCCGCCGGAAGTGATCGCGCAGTCGGTGGGGCCGGAGATCCAGGGCATCCTCGACGCCCTGGAGCCGCGCCCGGCGGTGGTCTACAACGCGCGGTACGACATCCTCGCCACCAACTCCCCCTACCGGACGGTGTTCTGGGTGGAGCCGCCGGCGCCGGGCCCGATGTCCAACGCGCTGTGGAAGCTGTTCACGGTGCCGGAGGAGGAGTGTCCGCTGCTGTACCGGGAGACGGAGCTGCCGGTGATGGTGGCGACCCTGCGCTCGGCCTACGGCGTCCATACCGGCGAGCCCGTATGGGAGGACTTCATACGTGGGCTGTCGGCGGCGAGTCCGCTCTTCGCGCGGCTGTGGAAGCGCGGGGACGTGGCGGAGCCGGGGCGGCGGGTGAAGACGTTCCGGCACGAGGCGGTGGGCGAGCTGCGGATGACGTCGGTGTCGTTGTCGGTCAACGGCATGCCGGAGTGCCGGATCGTGGTCTACACCCCGGCGGACGAGGAGACCCGGCGGCGCACGGAGGCGCTGACAGCCACGAAAAAATCCCACCCCTGAAAGGGATGGGATCTCATCGATTCGATCTGTGACGACTCTCGATCCTTGACAACTCAAGAGTGTCGAACTGTGGAGCTAAGGAGAATTGAACTCCTGACCTCCTGCATGCCATGCAGGCGCTCTACCAACTGAGCTATAGCCCCTTGCGTTCTTCCCGCTCGGCGGGCGAACAAGAAGAACTTTAGCCTGCGACCTGCCGGAAAGTGAAATCCGGGGTCGGGGCCCTGGAGGGCCGCTCAGTCGTCGTCGCCGAGCACCGGTTCCGGGAGTGTGCCGGCGTTGTGTTCCAGCAGGCGCCAGCCGCGGGCGCCCTCGCCGAGCACGGACCAGCAGCAGTTGGAGAGGCCGCCGAGACTCTCCCAGTGCGGGGACTCCAGACCGAGGAGCCGTCCGATGGTGGTGCGGATCGTGCCGCCGTGGCTGACCACCACGAGGGTGCCGTCCTCGGGCAGCTTCTCGGCGTGCCGCAGCACGACGGGGGCGGCCCGGTCGGCGACCTCGGTCTCCAGTTCGCCGCCGCCGCGGCGCACCGGCTCCCCGCGCTTCCACGCGGCGTACTCCTCGCCGTGGCGGGCGATGATCTCCTCGTGCGTCAGCCCCTGCCAGACGCCCGCGTAGGTCTCCCGCAGGCCCTCGTCGTGGGTGACGTCGAGGTCGGTGAGGGCGGCCAGCTCGGCGGCCGTGTTCGCCGCCCGCTTCAGGTCGGAGGCGACGATCGCGTCGGGCTTGAGGGAGGCCAGCAGCCGGGCGGCCCTGCGGGCCTGGCCGATGCCGGTCTCGGTGAGCTCGACGTCCGTGGTGCCCTGGAAGCGGCGCTCCACGTTCCAGGCGGTCTGGCCGTGCCGCCACAGGATGACGCGGCGGCCCCGGCCCGCCTTGCGGCCGTCCGCGCCGGCGCTCACCGCACCTCCCCGAACTCGGAGGCGTCCTCCTCGGCCTGCAGCTTGGCGTGCTCGGCGGCCTTGCCGCGGGTCTCCTTGGCGTCGGCGGGCAGCTCCAGCTCGGGGCAGTCCTTCCACAGCCGCTCCAGGGCGTAGAAGACGCGCTCCTCGCTGTGCTGGACGTGGACGACGATGTCGACGTAGTCGAGCAGGATCCAGCGGGCGTCACGGTCGCCCTCGCGGCGTACCGGCTTGGCGCCGAGTTCCTTGCTGAGCCGCTCCTCGATCTCGTCGACGATCGACTTGACCTGACGGTCGTTGGGAGCGGAGGCCAGCAGGAAGGCATCCGTGATCGACAGCACATCGCTGACGTCGTAGGCGATGATGTCGTGCGCGAGCTTGTCAGCGGCGGCCTGGGCGGCGGCGGTGATGAGCTCGATGGAGCGGTCAGTGGCGGTCACTACGCGGCTTTCGGTCGGCGGTCAACAGACCTCAAGGGTCTCACGGACCGCGGACGGCACCCCACGTGAATGACGGATCACGCCCCGGACGTCGGCCCGGACACCGGCTCCGGCCTCCGGGGCGTGCTCTCCGTCACAGCGACTGCGCCTCACCGCCACCGCGCCCTCGTCACGAGGACGACGACGGTTTGTAGTCGGTGCCCAGGATCACCGAGACATCCGCGTTCGCGGCGACCGTGCCCTTGGTCACCGTGCTGGTGGGCAGGCCCAGGGTCTTGGCGACCTCGGTGGCGTTCTCCTTGTCGGCCGCGTCGGAGTACGTGATCTTGGACTTGGCCGAGGCCGTGGACGCCGTACCCGCCTCCAGGAAGGTGAAGCCGCCGTTGAGGAGGACGACTCGGGCCTTCTCGGTGTCGTCCTTGACGCCGGTGGCGTTCTGGACGGCGACCCGGACCGCCGAACCCTCGTCGGGGCTCTTCGCGGTGCCGCCCAGGATGTCCTTGACGACGCCGGCGGAGGCCTGCGCGGTCAGGGTGCCGTCGTTCTGGACGGGCAGCAGGGCCGTCTTGTAGTCGCCGCTCTTGGCGAGGTCGGCGAGCTTGGCGAGGAAGGTGCCGAGGTCCTTGTCGGTGAGGGGCGGGTCGAGGATCTGGGCCAGGGTCTGCACAGTGGTGGTCGCCGCCGTCGGGTCCGAGGTCAGCTGCCGCAGCACACCCTGCATGACCTGCCCGAACCGCTCCAGCTGGGCGTTCTGGGCCTCGCCGGAGGCACGGTAGGTGGCGTAGGCGACGGCCATCTTGCCGCTGAGGGTCTGGTCCTTGCCCTTGTGGACGAGGGGCTCGGCGCCCTTCTTCGTCGCGGCCGGGTCGGGCACGTCGGCGTTGGTGTCGATGTCGATGTTGCCGACGAGGTCGACCAGGTTCTGCAGGTAGGGGGTGTCGAGGCGCCAGGTGCCCTCGATGTCGGTGCCGAGGACGGTGTTGAGCTGGTCGACGGTCCCGGAGGTGCCGTCGTCGTCGACCGACTTGGCGAGCGTCGTCGTGTTGCCGTCGTCGTCCGTGAGGGCGAGCGAGTTGGGCAGCAGCACGGTGGTGCCCTGCTTGAGGGTGGTGTTGTCGACGAGCAGCACCGAAGAGGTGCCGCCCTTCGCGGTGTTGTGCAGGTGGACGACGATCACATCGCGGTTCTGGGCGCCCGCGGCCGTCGTGGTGCCGGACTTCGAGGAGGGCGAGGAGACTCCGGGGAGCTTCCCGGCGTACCAGAGGTAGCCGACCCCGCCGGACACGACCAGCGCCAGGACGACGACGAGGGCGACCATGCGGCCACGGGCGCGGCGCTTGGCCTCCTCGCGGCGCTCGGTGCGGTTCTCGGTGAAGTTCAGCCAGTCGATGACGTCCTCGGAGTCGTCGGTCGGCTCCTCCACGAAGGCGAACTGCTCGGTGCGGTAGTCCCGTTCACCCGCCGCCGGGGTCTTCGGGGCTTCCGTGTCCTCGGCCGGGCCGCCCTGCTGCGGGATGTAGGCGGTCTGCTCGGCGACCCGGGGCTGCTGTCCGCTGGTCGCGGTCTGCCCGTAGGGGTCGTAGGCCGTCGTGGTCCCGGTGGCGTAGGGGTCGTAGCCGGCCTGGGGCGCCTGCCGGCTGTCGTAGGCCTGCGGGGTCTGTGGCTGGCTGCCCGTGTCGTAGTCGGGCGTCTGCTGCTGGGTGCCGGTCGCGTACGGGTCGTAGGCGTAGCCCTGCTGTTGCTGCTGCCCGTACGGGTCGTACGGCTGCTGCTGCGGGGGCTGTTGGGTCCCCTGGGCCGGGACCTGGCGGTAGACAGGCTGGTTGTACTCGTCGTAGCCGACGAGCTCGTACTGGTCGCCGCCGTACCCGGCGTCGTATCGGTCGTTCACCGGTGCCCCTCTCGGCTCACTCGCCGCGGTACAGCTCGCGCTTGTCGATATAGCGCACGACTCCGTCGGGCACCAGGTACCAGACCGGATCCCCCTTCGCGACTCTCGCACGGCAGTCTGTGGAGGAGATGGCCAGCGCGGGAACCTCGACCAGCGAGACCCCGCCCTCCGGAAGGCCCGGGTCGGTCAGGGTGTGGCCGGGGCGGGTGACTCCGATGAAGTGCGCGAGGGAGAAGAGTTCCTCCGCGTCGCGCCAGGTGAGGATCGCGCCGAGGGCGTCGGCGCCGGTGATGAAGAAGAGGTCGGCGTCGGGGTTGAGCGCGCGCAGGTCGCGCAGGGTGTCCGTGGTGTAGGTGGGGCCGCCCCGGTCGATGTCGATGCGGCTCACCGAGAACTGGGGGTTCTCGGCGGTCGCGATGACCGTCATCAGATAGCGGTCCTCGGCCAGTGCGACCTTGCGGTCGGTCTTCTGCCAGGGCTGGCCGGTCGGTACGAACACCACCTCGTCCAGGTGGAACTGCGCGGCGACCTCACTGGCCGCCACGAGGTGTCCGTGGTGGATCGGGTCGAACGTTCCGCCCATGACGCCGAGCCGGCGCTTGCCGGGGTTCGACGGGCCGTTGTTGCGCGGGCCGTTCACCATTCGGATCTCCGTGCCGCGCGTCGTGTCGTTCGCCGGACCGGTAGGCATGTCCTGCTCTCCCATGCGTGCAGACCCTACCGGCCCGGTGTGAAGACCCCGGGACCCGTCCGGTGGACAGAAGGGGCAGACCCTAGCGGTCGCGGTTGAAGCGGGTGGTGATCCACAGCAGGAGCAGCAGGATGATGAACGCGCTGCCACCGGTGATGATCGGCTGGAGGCTCTCGTGGTTGCCCCCGCCCTCCCCCTCGGCGGCAAGAGTGACCAACTGGGCAACAGTGCCGTGGTAGCTCATCTTCAGCAGAACCTATCCAGTGTGGGCGGGATAAAGACGTCGGCCCATGGTAAGCGGGCACCCCGGCGGCGATCACGCCGACTCCGCCATTGGGAACCGGACACGCGACCCAGGCACCGGCTGGGAACTCGACGGGCGTCTCAGTCGTCCTTCTGTTTGTATCCGCGCAGCAGGAACCACGCGGTCAGGATGCAGCCGAGGAACATCACGACCAGTACGACCCTGAGCAGATCCCCCGATCCGTGCTGGGGGGCGGCGTTCGCGGCCTCTGCGAGCCAGGCGGCTGCGGAATGGGGCTCCATGCGTTGACTCCTTCGCTGTACTGCCCGACCACGGTATCTCCGCCTAGGCTGGGCTCTGCTTCGGGGGCACTCAGCGCACACAGACGCACATGGGGGACCACATGTCCGAAGACGGCCACGAGCAGAACACCCACGAGAACGTGCCGAGCAGGCAGCGCAGGCGCTTCCCGGGGATCTCCTCGCGCGCGTACGAGCACCCGGCGGACCGCTCCGCCCTGGTGGCGCTGCGCAAGCTGAGCGGGTTCGACACGGTGTTCAAGGCGCTCAGCGGGCTGCTGCCCGAGCGCAGTCTGCGCCTGCTGTTCCTGTCCGACTCGGTGCGGGTGTCGGACCAGCAGTTCTCGCACCTCAACGACATGCTGCGGGACGCCTGTTACATCCTGGACCTGGAGAAGGTCCCGCCGATGTACGTCACCCAGGACCCGCAGCCCAACGCGATGTGCATCGGCCTGGACGAGCCGATCATCGTCGTCACCACCGGCCTGGTCGAGCTGCTCGACGAGGAGGAGATGCGCGCGGTCATCGGCCACGAGGTGGGCCACGCGCTGTCCGGCCACTCCGTGTACCGCACGATCCTGCTGTTCCTGACCAGCCTGGCCCTGAAGGTCGCCTGGATCCCGCTCGGCAACCTCGCGATCCTGGCGATCGTGACGGCGCTGCGCGAGTGGTTCCGCAAGTCGGAGCTGTCCGCCGACCGCGCGGGTCTGCTGGTCGGCCAGGACCTGCGGGCCTCGATGCGCGGCCTGATGAAGATCGCGGGCGGCAACCACCTGCACGAGATGAACGTGGACGCGTTCCTCAAGCAGGCCGAGGAGTTCGAGTCGGGCGGCGACCTGCGCGACTCGGTCCTGAAGATCCTGAACGTGCTGCCCCGCTCCCACCCGTTCACCACGGTGCGGGCGGCCGAGCTGAAGAAGTGGGCCGAGTCCCGCGACTACCAGCGGATCATGGACGGCCACTACCCGCGGCGCAGCGAGGACAAGGACACCTCGGTCACGGACTCGTTCCGCGAGTCGGCGGCGAGCTACGCCAGCAATGTCAAGAGCTCCAAGGACCCGCTGATGAAGCTGGTCAGCGACATCGCCGGTGGCGCGGGCGACCTGGGCGGCCGGGTGCGGCGCGGCTTCGGCGGCTTCGCGAGCACGACCCCGCAGGACGGACCGCCCACCGAATCGGCCAACGGCACCGAGCAGCCGCCCACGGACACCCCGCCGCGCGACGAGGACTGACGCGGCACGAGGACCGACCCGGCCGATACACACCGACCTCACACCTACGACGGCCTCGCACAGCCGCCTCCCGGAGCGCTTCCAGCGGGGCTCACAGCTTCGGCTGTGCGCCGGCCGCCAGTGAGCCGCACAGGGCCGTGGCGCTGCCCGTGGCGAACGGGTCGGTGCCGGCCGGGCCGCCCGCCTTGGCGGTCTGGCCGGCGAGCAAGGGTCGCAGGTAGGTGACGGAGTCCTCGGCGCAGGACAGCGGGCCGGCCTGGACGTACGAGGTGACGATCTGGGCCTGGTCCATGCGCAGGTCGTCGCGGTCGAAGCGGAACTGGAGCTCGCGGCGGACGGTGAACAGGGAGGCCTGGGCCTTGTCGCCGGAGCCGGTCGGCCGGAGTGCGTAGACGAAGGTTCCGTCGGCGGTGACCTCGAGGGTGGACGAGTCGACCTCGGTGGCCTGCAGGGTGCCCTGGACGCGGATCTTGGGGTCGGCCAGTTCGGCGCGTGCCGGATCGAAGCGAACCAGCCATCCGGTGGGCTCGTGCCGGCCGTCGGCGGCCGGGTGCTCGAAGCTCTGGTCGAACTGGTCGAGCTGGTCGGGGTCGACGAGGACACGGGCGGGGCGGATCTGCCCGCCGGTGAGCACGGCCGGGTAGAGCGAGGACTCCACGATGTAGGCCTTGGCGGTGCTCAGGGCGGCCACGACCTGACTGTCCGAGAAGTGCGCGGTGCGCCGCTGGACCGGCAGCGGCATGCCGTCGCCGCCGACGTCGAAGTGCGCGGCGGGGCTGTGCGCGAAGAGGTACTCGGCGTCGGCCGCCCCCGGCACCTTGCCCTGGGGGGACAGCGGGATGACGGTCATCCGCAGCGGCTCGGCGGGCTGCTGGGCCGTGGGGGTCGTGTAGGGGTGCCGTACGCCCATGTAGATCGCGGTGCCGAAGGCGACGGCGATCAGCATGACCAGGATCAGGGCCTGGCGGGAGAGACCGCGGCGCAGGGCCGGGCGGCGGCGGACGGCGGGGGCGTGGTCGGCCATGCGCTCCCGCGCGGAGAACTCCTGGAGCCGGGCAGCACGGACGAACGACTCGTCGAATACGACGGATCGGTACTCGTCCTCACCACCACCGGGAGCGCCCTCGGGTGTCCCCTCGGGTGGGTCTCCTGGACCGCCCATACTTTCAGAGTAGGTCTCTGGAGCCTCAGGTAAACGCCCTGGTACACGACAAGTTCTGACAGGTTCTCACCGAGCCGGTCAGAGCGGTCGCAGCTCGCTCAGGGCGTGCGCGGTACGGCGGACAGCGGTGGCTGGGAGTTGTCGGCGGAAACGGAGGGTGCCGCCGCCGTGCCCTGTTCGACGCCCGTGGAGGCCGGGGGCGGGACGCGGTCCCTGCTGCCCGAGGACGCGCCCCGGTAGACCGCCGAGAAGGCCAGGGCGACCATGCCGATGCCCATCACCAGGGCGAGCAGCCAGGCGACGGGGCGGTGCCAGCGGATCTGTTTGCCGTAGGTTCCCGGGGCGCCGTAGCGGCCCTCGACGAGGTCGGTGTCGTCCAGGTCGTCGAGTTCCGGATCATGGCCGAATTGGCGTCCGTAGGCGTCCTCGAAGAGGTCGTCGTCACCACGTGTGCCTCTGCCCCGCCGGTCGCGCCGTGCTTCGGCCTCCGAGGCCTCGGCTCTGGCCTGCGCGGCGGCAAGGAGACGCTCGACGGCGGTCGGCTCGTGTACTACGGCCGCCCGTACGAAGGCCTCGTCGAAGACCACGGAGTCGAATTCTTCGTCCGACATTCCGCGGTCGTGGTCGTCGTCGGGCTCCCAGCCGTCAGGGAACGGCGTGCCCCCCACGTCCTCCGGCACCTCTCCAGAGTAGACCTGGGGGGTCGATTTGGGCAGGCGGTGGGGAAATTCATCCGCAAGGTGAGATACCTCTCGCTCCACGAGGCCCTATGCCAGTCGCATATGCCAACAGCCCTTGGCTCAGCGGCGGATGTGCCCGTCGCCGGTGACGATGTACTTGGTGCTCGTCAGTTCCGGCAGGCCCATCGGGCCCCGTGCGTGCAGCTTCTGGGTGGAGATGCCGATCTCCGCGCCGAAGCCGAACTGGCCGCCGTCCGTGAAGCGCGTGGAGGCGTTCACGGCGACGGTGGTGGAGTCGACCAGCTGGGTGAAGCGGCGGGCGGCCTGCTGGGAGGAGGTGACGATCGCCTCGGTGTGGCCGGAGCTCCACAGCCGGATGTGCTGGACGGCCTTGTCGAGCGAGTCGACGACGGCGGCGGCGATGTCGTAGGAGAGGTACTCGGTGTCCCAGTCCTCGGGGGTGGCCTCGACGACGGTGGCCGCGGACTCCTTGGCGTAGGCCAGGACGCGTTCGTCGGCGTGCACGGTGACGCCGGCCTCGGCGAGGGCGTCCAGGGCGCGCGGCAGGAACTCGGGGGCGATGTCCTGGTGGACGAGGAGGGTCTCGGCGGCGTTGCAGACGCTGGGCCGCTGGGCCTTGGAGTTGATCAGGATGTCGATGGCCATGTCGAGGTCGGCGTGGGCGTCGACGTAGACGTGGCAGTTGCCGACGCCGGTCTCGATCACGGGGACGGTCGACTCGGAGACGACGGTCTGGATCAGGGAGGCGCCGCCGCGCGGGATGAGGACGTCGACCAGGCCGCGGGCGCGCATCAGTTCACGGACGCTCTCGCGGCTCTCGCCGGGCACCAACTGGACGGCGTCGGCGGGCAGTCCGGCGCCGCCGACGGCATCGCGCAGGACGCGCACGAGGGCGGTGTTGGACTCGTAGGCGGAGGCGGAGCCGCGCAGCAGGACCGCGTTGCCGGACTTGAGGCAGAGGGCGGCGGCGTCGACCGTCACGTTCGGGCGGGCCTCGTAGATGATGCCGACGACGCCGAGGGGGACGCGGACCTGGCGCAGGTCGATGCCGTTCGGGAGGGTCGAGCCGCGGACGACCTCGCCGACCGGGTCGGGCAGCGCGACGACGTCCCGGACGTCGGAGGCGATGGCCCGGACGCGCTCGGGGGTGAGGGTCAGCCGGTCGATGACGGTCTCGCTGGTGCCGGCCGCGCGGGCCTTGGCGATGTCCTTGGCGTTGGCCTCGACGATTTCGCTCGTACGGACTTCCAGCGCGTCCGCGATGGCGAGCAGCGCGTCGTCCTTCTCGGCCCGGGGCAGCGGCGCGAGGTCGGCGGCGGCGGACTTGGCGCGGTAGGCGGCCCGGGTGACCGGGGACATGGAGTCGTACGGCGAGAGCGTGGTCATGAGGGAAGGGTAGTGCGCCGGGCGGAGGCGTCCACCGGCTATCCCAAACCGCGAGACAAGCGCGGAAGGGCCCGAAGACGGCTCAAAAGGGGTGTACGCCGACCGGGGTCGCGGGCAGCGGGCCGTAGCCCTCGGAGATGCGCTGGTGGTAGGTCTCGCGGTCGATGACCTCCAGGCCGACGATCTCCCACGGCGGCAGCTTGGCGGTCTGCCGGTGCTCGCCCCACAGGCGCAGCGCGACGGCGGCGGCGTCGTGCAGGTCGCGGGCCTCTTCCCAGTAGCGGATCTCCGCGTGGTCGTTGGCGTAGCGACTGGTCAGCAGAAAGGGGTGGTCGTGGGCGAGTTGTTCCAGGCCGCGCCGCACCTCCTTCAGCGGGGCCTCGTCGCCGGAGACGCTGAGGGTGACATGCCACAGCCGCGGGAGATCCTTGGGTTCCTCGACCTCGTACCGGGCGCCGGCCGCGACGCTCGTCAGCGTGCGCTCCTCGCCGGGCGCGCGGGAGGCGGCACCACCGCGGGACGCCGCCGCCCCAGGGCGCACTCGTCTCACGACGGCCTCCTTACGCAAGGGGCGAGCTGCTGTGCTCGCGCGGATGGGTCCCTGAGCAAAGTTGAGCAGGCCCGGGGCGTCCGTGTGGCACTTTTGCGGAACGTCCACCGAGGGAGGCGGACGTTTCGGTTGTTTTACGGGTGCAGGATCACCAGGTCGTCCCTGTGTACGACTTCCCTCTCGTACGACGGCCCCAGCTCCCGTGCCAGTTCCCTGGTGGAGCGGCCGATCAGCTGGGGGATCTCCTTGGCGTCGAAGTTGACGAGCCCCCGCGCGACCGGATGTCCGGCGCCGTCCCGGAGTTCGACCGGGTCGCCCGCGCTGAACTCGCCCTCCACGGCGGCGATTCCGGCCGGCAGCAGCGACATCCGGCGCTGCACGACCGCGCGCACGGCACCGTCGTCGAGGGTCAGCGAGCCCTGGGGCGTGGACGCGTGCTGCAGCCAGAGCAGCCGGTCCGCGGAGCGTTTCCCGGTGGCGTGGAAGTACGTTCCGGTGTCGCCGCCGCTCAGCGCGTCGGTCGCGTGGACCGTGCTCGTCAGCACGACGGGGATGCCCGCGGCGGCGGCGATCCGGGCCGCCTCGACCTTGGTGACCATGCCGCCGGTGCCGACGCCGGCCTTGCCCGCGCTGCCGATCTCGACATGCGCGAGGTCCTGCGGTCCCCGGACTTCCGCTATCCGCGAGGTGCCCGGCCTGCTGGGGTCGCCGTCGTAGACGCCGTCGATGTCGGAGAGCAGGACCAGCAGGTCGGCGTGGACGAGGTGGGCGACCAGGGCGGCGAGGCGGTCGTTGTCGCCGAAGCGGATCTCGTCCGTGGCGACGGTGTCGTTCTCGTTGACGATCGGCAGGGCACCCATGGCGAGGAGTTTGTCGAGGGTGCGGGAGGCGTTGCGGTGGTGGGAGCGGCGGCTCATGTCGTCGGAGGTCAGCAGCACCTGGCCGACGCGGATGCCGTAGCGGGCGAAGGAGGCGGTGTAGCGGGCCACGAGGAGGCCCTGGCCGACGCTGGCTGCCGCCTGCTGGCGGGCCAGGTCCTTGGGTCGGCGGCGCAGTCCGAGCGGCGCGAGGCCGGCGGCGATGGCACCGGAGGAGACGAGGACGACCTCTCTCTCGCCTCCGCTGCGGCTCTTGGCGAGGACGTCGACGAGTGCGTCGACCCGGTCGGCGTCCAGGCCGCCGGCCGCGGTGGTCAGTGAGGAGGAACCCACCTTGACGACGATCCTGCGGGCCTCGGTCACGGCCTGCCTTGCGGCTGCCACGGGCGGAATCCCCTCGGGTAGTTCGGGTGACCCGCGGCAATTTACGCGAACCGGGTGGGGGTGTGCACGTTGGTCCAGGTCGCGGACAGTCGCCTTGGGTGTGGGTGTGCACGTCGGCCCAGGTCGCGGACAGTCGCCTTGAGTTCAGAGTGCGGGCCGGTGGGGGCTCGTCGCGCCCACGCGGCGGAGCCGCAGATCCAATACCGCCCCGCGCCCCTATTGAGCGGCCTGCGGCCTGCTCAATAGGACGAGCCGCTTGCTCCCAGTGAACCTGTCGGGTGCCAGACCGTCTTCGTCTCCAAGAAGGCCGTCAGGCGGTCGATGCCGGGAGTCTCGTGGTAATCCACAGGCTGTGGACGAAGAACTCGCTTGAGGTTGTCGGCCGCCGCGATCTCCAACTCCTTCGCCAGTACGTCGTCCGCGCCCGCGAGGTCGATCGCGTTGACGTCCTGGTGGGCGGCGAGGGGGGCCGCGATCTCCGCCGTCTTTCCGGAGAGGACGTTGACGACTCCGCCGGGCAGGTCGGAGGTGGCCAGGACCTCGCCCAGCGACAGTGCGGGGAGCGGGGACTTCTCGCTCGCGATGACGATGGCCGTGTTGCCGGTCGCGATCACCGGGGCGACTACCGAGATCAGGCCCAGGAATGAAGACTCCTGGGGTGCGAGGACGGTGACGACACCCGTCGGCTCGGGGGAGGAGAGGTTGAAGTACGGGCCCGCGACCGGGTTCGCGCCGCCGACCACCTGGGCGATCTTGTCGGTCCAGCCCGCGTACCAGACCCAGCGGTCGATCGCCGCGTCGACGACAGCGGCGGCCTTGGACTTCGACAGGCCCTCCGCGTCCGCCACTTCGCGTACGAACTGGTCCTTGCGGCCCTCCAGCATCTCGGCGATGCGGTAGAGGATCTGGCCCCGGTTGTAGGCCGTCGCGCCGGACCAGCCGCCGAACGCCTTGCGGGCCGCGACGACCGCGTCCCGGGCGTCCTTACGGCTCCCCTGAGGGGCGTTGGCCAGCCACTTGCCCTTTGCGTCGGTCACCTCGTACACCCGGCCGCTCTCGGAACGCGGGAACTTCCCGCCGACGTACAGCTTGTAGGTCTTGAAGACGCTCAGACGCTGCTGTTCGGACTTCTCAGACATCGAGGTACGCCTCCAGGCCGTGGCGACCGCCCTCGCGGCCGAAGCCCGACTCCTTGTAGCCGCCGAACGGCGAGGTCGGGTCGAACTTGTTGAACGTGTTGGACCAGATGACACCCGCGCGCAGCTTGCTCGCGACCGCGAGGATGCGGGATCCCTTCTCGGTCCAGATGCCCGCCGAGAGGCCGTACTGGCTGTTGTTGGCCTTCGCGACCGCCTCCTCGGGCGTGCGGAAGGTCAGTACGGACAGCACCGGGCCGAAGATCTCGTCGCGGGCGATGGTGTGCGCCTGGGTGACGTTCGTGAAGAGCGTCGGGGCGAACCAGTAGCCGGAGGACGGGAGTTCGCAGGACGGGGACCAGCGCTCGGCGCCCTCCGCCTCGCCCTGCTCGACGAGCGTGGTGATGCGGGAGAGCTGCTCGGCGGAGTTGATGGCGCCGATGTCGGTGTTCTTGTCGAGCGGGTCGCCGAGGCGCAGGGTCGACAGCCTGCGCTTGAGCGAGTCCATCAACTCGTCCTGGATCGACTCCTGTACGAGCAGTCGGCTGCCCGCGCAGCAGACCTGGCCCTGGTTGAAGAAGATGCCGGTGACGATGCCCTCGACGGCCTGGTCGACGGGGGCGTCGTCGAAGACGATGTTCGCGCCCTTGCCGCCGAGTTCGAGGGTGACCTTCTTGGTCGTGCCCGCGACCTGGCGCGCGATGGCCTTGCCGACCGCCGTGGAACCGGTGAACGCGACCTTGTTGACGTCCGGGTGCGCGACGAGCGCGGCGCCCGAATCGCCGTAGCCCGGAAGGATGTTGACGACACCCTTGGGGAGGCCGGCCTGGCGGCAGATGTCCGCGAAGAAGAGCGCGGACAGCGGAGTCGTCTCCGCGGGCTTCAGGACCACCGTGTTGCCGGTCGCGAGCGCCGGGGCGATCTTCCACGCCAGCATCAGGAGCGGGAAGTTCCAGGGGATGACCTGGCCCGCGACGCCGAGGGGTCGGGGGTTCGCGCCGAAGCCCGCGTGGTCCAGCTTGTCGGCCCAGCCCGCGTAGTAGAAGAAGTGGGCCGCGACCAACGGCAGGTCCGCGTCCCTCGTCTCCTTGATGGGCTTGCCGTTGTCCAGGGTCTCCAGGACGGCCAGTTCGCGGCTGCGCTCCTGGATGATCCGGGCGATACGGAACAGGTACTTGGCGCGCTCGGAGCCGGGCAGCGCCGACCACTTCTCGAAGGCCTTGCGGGCGGCCCTCACCGCGCGGTCGACGTCCGCCTCGCCCGCCTGGGCGATCTCGGAGAGGACCTCTTCGGTGGACGGGGACACGGTCTTGAAGACCTTGCCGTCGGCCGCCTCGGTGAACTCGCCGTCGATGAACAGGCCGTAGGAGGGCGCGATGTCGACGACGGAGCGTGACTCGGGCGCCGGTGCGTAGTCAAAGGTAGCCATGAGGGATCAGTCCACCGTCACGTAGTCGGGGCCGGAGTAGCGGCCGGTGGCCAGCTTCTGACGCTGCATCAGCAGGTCGTTCAGGAGCGAGGACGCGCCGAAGCGGAACCAGTGGTTGTCGAGCCAGTCCTCGCCCGCCGTCTCGTTGACGATGACCAGGAACTTGACCGCGTCCTTGGAGGTACGGATACCGCCCGCGGGCTTCACCCCGACCTGGATGCCGGTCTGGACGCGGAAGTCGCGGACCGCCTCCAGCATCAACAGGGTGTTCGCGGGCGTCGCGTTGACGGCGACCTTGCCCGTCGACGTCTTGATGAAGTCCGCGCCGGCCAGCATGCCGAGCCAGCTCGCGCGCCGGATGTTGTCGTACGTCGACAGCTCGCCGGTCTCGAAGATGACCTTGAGGCGAGCCGCCCCGGACGCCTCCTTCACGGCGACGATCTCGTCGTAGACCTTCATGTAGTGGCCCGCGAGGAACGCCCCGCGGTCGATGACCATGTCGATCTCGTCGGCGCCGGCGGCGACCGCGTCGCGCACGTCGGCCAGCTTCACGGCGAGCGCGGCACGGCCGGCCGGGAAGGCGGTGGCGACGGAGGCGACCTTCACGGAGGAACCGGCGACGGCCTCCTTCGCGGTGGCCACCATGTCGGGATAGACACAGACGGCCGCGGTCGAGGGGCTCGTCCGGTCGGTCGGGTCGGGGCGGACCGCCTTGGCGCCGAGCGCCCGGACCTTGCCGGGGGTGTCCGCGCCTTCCAGCGTCGTCAGGTCGACCATCGAGATGGCGAGGTCGATGGCGTACGCCTTCGCGGTGGTCTTGATGGAACGGGTCCCGAGCGAGGCGGCGCGCGCCTCCAGGCCGACCGCGTCGACGCCGGGCAGCCCGTGGAGGAAACGGCGCAGCGTGCTGTCGGAAGCCGTTACCTCGCCGAGTGCGTGTGCAGCAGCAGGTGCAGTGGTGGGCATGGTCACCAGACGAGCATATCTACGCGCGTAGCGGCTGTACACCCCGGGCAGATGAGCGCCCTGAAGGGGCGCGGGGCTGTATCTATGTGCGGCTCCGCCGAGTGGGCGCGACCAGCCACAGCGCACCCGCACTNGCCGGCGAACAGGTCCCCAACGGCGACGGGGCGCACCCCTGAGGCACAGGCGCGCACCCCTGAGGCACAATCGGCACCATGACGACCCCGCACCACGAGCCCTCCGCGCCGCAGCCCCCGCTACCCATCTCCAGGGACCGTATCTACCGGTCCCCCATGGGCATCGTCGGCGGCGTGCTGCTGCTCGGCATCGGGCTGTGGCTCGGCATCGACGCCCTCGCGCGCGGGCACGGCCGCACCCCGTGGCTCGCGCTCGCGGGGCTGATCCTCGTGGTGCCGCTGGTGATGGCCTTCACGTTCCGCCCGGCGGTGTACGCCAACGAGGACCGGCTGCGCGTGCGCAACCCCTTCCGGTTGATCGTGCTGCCGTGGGGTGAGGTGGCCACACTGCGGTCCGGGCTCTCGAACGAGGTGGTCGCCAAGTCCGGCGCCAAGTTCCAGCTGTGGGCGATCCCGGTCTCGCTGCGCGGCCGCAAGCGGGCGGCGCGGCGTGAGGCGCGGGCCGCGGCGGAGGCGGCGGGCGGCGGGCGGACCGGCCGGGGCGGCAGGGCCGGGGG
>NZ_JAEQAZ010000013.1 GCF_016654115.1 Streptomyces sp. MBT53 | reverse complement strand
CGCGGCGAGGCAGTGGTCCGGCTCGCACCCGGCGCGACCCTCGCCCGGGCGGTCCCCCTCAACGGACGTGCAGAACCTGACGGTTGGACCCAGATGTCGGTCCCCATCGAGTCCATCGACCACGCGCACGGCGAGTTCCTGCGCCTCGGCACGGACATCGAGGTCCTCTCACCACCCGAACTCCGCGACCGGATCACCCGCACGGTCGCCGAACTGGCCGAAAGATACGGCAACTTGCTCACCGACAGCGGCGACTGAGAGCACGGAACCCGTCCGTCCTCCCAGGAGGTACGTCACGTGAGCTACCCGCACCCGCAAGTGCGCCCGCAAGTGCCCCCGCCCCCGCGCCCGCCGCACCGGTCCCGCAGACGAAGGGCCGTACTCTCCGCACTGACCGCCGCCGCGGCCCTGGTCCTCGCCGGACTCACCACCGGCGGAACCGCCCAGGCAGCCACCGCCCGCCAGGTCGAGGCACTCGACCGGGGCGTCGTCAGCGTCCACACCGACAGCGGCAACCTGGTCAGCTGGCGCTGGCTCGGCACCGACCCCGACACCGTCTCCTTCAACGTCTACCGCGCCGGTACGAAGGTCAACTCCGCCCCGATCACCGGCTCCACGAACTACTTCCACGCCGGCGCGCCCGCCCAGGCCGACTACACGGTCCGCGCGATCGTCGGCGGCGTCGAACAGGCCGACTCCGTCCACGCCATCCAATTCCGCACGGGCTACAAGGACGTCCCCATCACCCCACCCGCCGGCGGCACCACCCCTGACGGAGTCGCCTACACCTACGAGGCCAACGACGCCTCCGTAGGCGATCTCGACGGCGACGGACAACTCGACTTCGTCCTCAAGTGGCAGCCCACGAACGCCAAGGACAACTCCCAGTCCGGCTACACCGGAAACACCATCCTCGACGGCGTCAAACTCGACGGCACCCGCCTGTGGCGCATCGACCTGGGCCGCAACATCCGCTCCGGCGCCCACTACACACAGTTCCAGGTGTACGACTACGACGGCGACGGCAAGGCCGAGGTCGCCATGAAGACGGCCGACGCCACCGTCGACGGAACCGGCACCGTCATCGGCAACTCGGCTGCGGACTACCGCAGTTCGAGCGGCTACGTCCTGTCCGGACCCGAGTACCTGACCATGTTCGACGGCCGGACCGGCAAGGCGATGAGCACCGTCGACTACGTCCCGGCCCGCGGCACGGTCTCCTCCTGGGGCGACTCCTACGGCAACCGAGTCGACCGATTCCTCGCCGGTACCGCCTACTTGGACGGCAGCCGCCCCTCCCTGATCATGGCGCGCGGCTACTACACGCGCACGGTCATCGCCGCCTGGGACTGGCGGAACGGCGCCTTCACCCGCCGCTGGACCTTCGACACCAACTCCTCGACCAACACCGGCAAGGGCTACGACGCCCAGGGCAACCACCAGTTGGCGATCGCCGACGTCGACGGCGACGGCAAGGACGAGATCGTCTACGGCTCGATGGCCGTCGACGACAACGGCTACGGCCTGTGGACCACCAAGAACGGCCACGGCGACGCGATGCACGTCGGCGACCTCGACCCGTCCCGCCCGGGCCTGGAGGAGTTCAAGGTCGACGAGGACTCCTCGAAACCGTCCTCGTGGATGGCGGACGCGAAGACCGGCGCGATCATCTGGTCCACACCCGCCAACGGCGACAACGGCCGGGGCGTCTCCGGAGACATCTGGGCGGGCAGCCCCGGCGCCGAGTCCTGGTCGGCATCGGAGAGCGGAGTCCGTAACCCCCAGGGCACCGTGGTATCCACCCGCAAGCCCTCCAGCACCAACTTCCTGTCCTGGTGGGACGCCGACCCGGTACGCGAACTCCTCGACTCCACCCACATCGACAAGTACGGCACGACCGCCGACACCCGCCTCCTGACCGGCGCCGACGTCCACTCCAACAACAGCACCAAGGCGACCCCGACCCTCTCCGGGGACATCCTCGGCGACTGGCGGGAAGAGGTCGTCTGGCCCACCACCGACAACACGGCGCTACGGATCTACTCGACCCCGTACGAGACGACCACCAGGATCACGACCCTGCTCCACGACACCCAGTACCGCACAGCCCTGGCCTGGCAGAACACTGCATACAACCAACCGCCCCACCCGAGCTTCTACATCGGCGACGGGATGGCTACGGCACCTCGGCCGACTGTCTACACACCGTAGAACCGTCGAGGCCGGTCGGCTCAGCTGAACCCGCCGCTGAAGTCGGAGTTCAGCTGGGCCGAGCAGATGTTGTAACCGCCCTGCGCCCGGCCCGACTTGGTCCTGCCGTCGATGGTGATGGAGCAGTGGACGTCGCCGCCGCCCTGGAGCTGGGCAGTGACCTGGTAGTACAGGGCGTCACCGTCCACGGCCAGTGTCTTCGTCATGGGCAGCCCCTTGCCCTGGAGGTTGGTGCCATCGCTGCCGTAGGTGATGTCGACACCCGAGGGCGCACTGCCCCACACCTTGAAGAGAGCCTTGCCGGCGGGAGCGTCGTCGCCACTCGTCGCGGCCTTCGTCGCCTTGGCCTCGGCGGTCTTCGTGACGGTGACGGTGATCGTGGGCGCGGGCTCGGCCTTCTCGACCTTGGCGGCCTCGGGTGAGGCGGTGACTGTCCTGGTCGCGGCGGGTTCAGCACTCGTCCTGTCGCCGTCACCACCACCGCTGTTGCCCGCGGCCCCGATCAGCGCACCGAGAACGAAGAGGGTGGCGTGAGGAGCGTGAAGGAGAGGTAACTGATTTGTGACGTCGAAGTGGTGGGCGCGCACCCCTGAGGTACGCGCCCCCTGCTCAGGTCACCACGCAGCTCTGATCGCCCACCTTGAACACGCTCGGCTTCGTGTTCACCCCCGACCAACTCCCCGTGAACCCGAACCCCACCGACGAACCCGCCGCCACCGTCCCGTTCCAGCTCACATTCTTCGCCGTCACGGTCGCGCCGGACTGGGTCCAGTCGGCGTTCCACAGTTGGCCGATCTGCTGACCGTCCGCGAAGGACCAGCCAAGTGACCAGCCGTTCCAGGTGGTTGAGCCGGTGTTGGTCACCTGGACGTCGGCCTGGAAGCCGCCCGTCCACTGGTTGGTGATCTTGTACGTGACCGAGCAGGCGCCCGTGGGAGGCGTCGGATCGGTGCCGCCACCCCCGCCGCCTCCGTCACCGGCGTCGGAGGAGTCGCCGTAGACGACCCCGCGCCCGTTCGTCGACACGTACACCCGGCCGTACACCCGCGGGTCACCGGTGATCGCCGCACCCGTCCAACCCCACTGGTGCGCATCGTCGTTGATCCGCGTCCAGCTCACGCCCTTGTCGGTCGAACGGAAGATGCCGCGTACGCCGCCGATCTTCGCGCTCGTGTAGAGCGTCTGGTACGAGGCACCGGTCGCCGCCTTGCCGAAGCCGATGGTGTCGGCCTGGCCTACGTTCCCGAGTTTCGCGAAACTGGCGCCGCCGTCCGTGGAATGCCACAGCCCGTACGCCCCGTCGCTCGCCCCGCCCGCCAGCCACACGTCCCCCTTCGTGCCGGGCAACGCCTTGAACCGCACGCTGTCACCGCTGGGCAGCCCGGTGGCCGAGGACGCGGTGAAGGTCGCCCCGCCGTCCGAACTGACGTAGAATTTCCCCGACTTGAAGCCGTAGAAGGTCTTCACGTCGACCCGGTCCGACTCGACGATCGCACCCGCCGGGATACCGCTGGACGCCGACCAGGACGAGCCGAAGCCCGTCGTGTACTGCACACCCGCACCCGCCGGACTCCACACGAACCGGCTCCCGTCCGCCGCCGCGGCCACCGTGCCGCCACCGCTCACGCCCGAAGGGTCCGTCCCCGCGAACCAGTTGGCGCCGTTGTCCGTCGAGAACGCGATGTGCGGCCCCGAGTCCAGATTGCCCACCCTCACCACGGTGTTGGGGTTGGTCTCCGCGAAGTCGAGGCTCGTGGTCGTGGTGAAGTTCGGCGAAGTGAACATCATCGAGGGAACCTTGGTGAGATCCGTGTGCCGGAACCCGCCGATGTCGCCCAGCGCGCTGAGGAGTTGGGCCCCGCCGGACGGGGGAGCGGCGAGGTCCTCGACGGCCGTCTCCTCCAGCCCCTGCACCATCGGCTCCACGGTGAACTGGCCGCCGCTGTCCCAGTTCGTCAGGTTCTCCGTGCCGTAGAGCGTCGCGCCCGTGCCGTACATCATGCGGTTCGAGTCGAACGGGTCGATCTCCAGCGACTCCGTCATCCAGCCGAGTTTCGGGGCCTGTTCGGGCGGCGACGGATTCGCCCCGAAGGTCAGCCAGGGCGAGGAGGACACGTCCATGGTGAAGCGGTTCGACCGGTTGGGATACGACGTGTAGTCCCAGGCCTTCGTCCAGGTGCCGCCGCTGTCCGTCGAGCGGAAGATCTGGGTGTCCGGCCACCAGGAGCTGTACGCCGTCGCCATCACGGTCCCCGGATGCTGCCGGTCGACGGTCAGCCCGCTGAAACCGTAGTAGGTGTCGGCCTCCGCGACCGGGCTGATGTTCGTCCATGTGCCGGTCGCGGTCGCGTACCGCCACACGTGCCCCTTGCCGCCGTCGTACGGCCCGCCCTTGTCGCTGTATGCGATGTACAGATAACCGTTGACCGCATCCAGTACACCCTTGTGTGCCAGATACCCGGTCGGCTGCCCGGCCACCCGACTCCACGTCGCGCCCGCGTCCGTCGACCGGTACACGGCGTTGGCCTGGTCGGCGACACCGACATATATCGTCTTCGTCGCGCTGCCGGACGTACCCGTCGACTCGTCGAAGGTGACCCACACGATGCCCTGGTTGTCGCTCGCGTAGCCGCTCGTGTCGGTCGGATCCTGCACGTAGTTGCCGACGTCGGGGAAGTTCGCCACCTGCGACCAGGTCACCCCGGAGTCCGTCGACCGCCACAGCCCCTTCCCGCTGGGCGCGCCCAGATACAGCACGCTGTCCTTGTTCGGATCGACCGCCAGCCGCTCTCCCATACCGCGCCCCGGCATGTTCCCGCCGAGCTTGAACGGCAGATCGGTCTTCTGCCAACTCGCGCCCCGGTCCGCCGACCTGAGCACGGCCCCGTTCGTGGGATCCCAGCTGTTCGTGTACGTGCCGACGGCCGCGTACACCTTGTTCGGGTCGACCGAGTCGGACGCGAGACTCACCACCCCGGTGTGCCCCCACTCGTCCCACCCGACCGAGTCCAGCAACGGCGTCCAGGTCTTCGTCGCCTCCTGCCACCGGTAGGCACCGCCGATGTCGGTACGGGCGTAGGCGAGGTTCTTCTCCTTCCGATTGAAGACGATGCCGGGCACGAACCCACCACCGTCGATACGGGCGTTGTGCCAGGTGTAGGTGTCGGCGGCGAGCGCGGTCTTCGGCGCACTCGCGGCAAGGGCGGACGGACTGCCCGCCAACAGGCCGGCGGCGAGGGCGAGTACGGCCGTGAGGATACGGGTTCTTCGCACGAGGGAGTCCTCTCCTTGCGGGTTGGAAAGGTGAGAGGACCGGGCGACCCCCTGTGCGGGCAGGGGCCGCCCGGCGGTTTCTTGAATGTGCCGTGAGGTGCAGCGCCCCCTTAGGGGCGCGGGGAACTGCGCGACCAGCCACAACGGACCCGCAGCCAAAGAACGACCCAACCCGCGCAACTACTCAAGAAGCTCCGCATACGACCCCATGGCCAACGCGACATCCGCCTGCGCCCAGAACCGGTGATACGTGAAGACAGGCGCGGCCCCGCCCGCCAGATAGCTCTGGATCTTCGACCACGCCGGATCGTTCTTGTAGAAGGACCTCAACGAGGCGAACGTGGAAGCGGAGTTGACCGCGTCCCCGTTCGGCATCGTCCCGGTCCAACCGCTCGGCACATACACGCTGTCGTCGAACCGGTTGTAGTCCGCGCGGGTCTCCGGAACGGCGATGCCCAGACTGTCCTGGTAGTTGTTCCACATGCCGTCGAGAAGAGCCTTCGCCGTCGTCTTCGCCGCGGCGGACCCGGACTTCGCGGCGTAGTACGTCAGCGTCTTGGCATACGCGGCCGCGACACCGACGTCATTGGTGTAGTCGGCGACGGTGACATGAAGTCCCGTGTTGGCACCGGGACTTGACGCGTTCCAGGTGTCCGGCTGCCCCGACCACTGCAGCGTGGAGGGGATCAGATACGTGCCGTCCGGATTGACCGTGGTCTTGGACAGCGCCCACGCCACCCACTTGTCGAGAACCGCCTTCGCGCTCGCGTTCCCCGTCTGCTGGTAGTACTCGGCGACCCGCTCCATCGACCACGCCTGGAAGCCGAACCACTGGTTGGACGGCGGGTCGTGGTAGACGGGCTGCTGGTCGTAGTACATGCCGTAGAACGTCGACGTCCCGGCCGGCGGACTCGCGTACCGCCCCTGCCAACTGTTCGTCGCCCCACCGGCGATGGCACCCTCGCTCGACTGCAGCCAGCGGTAGAACTCCAGCTGCCGGGTCAGCGAGGTACCCCAATCCGCCGCGCCCGTCGCCGACTTGGGCTTCAGGTCCGCGTACGAACTCAACGCGTAGGCAGCCAGGGGGTTTTGATAGCCCCCGTGCACATGGCTGGACCCGATGCGCCACGCCCAGCCCGCGCTGGTGTCGTTGGCACCGCCCCACGCGTAGTACCAGGACAGCAGATAGTCCGAGGCGTCCTTTCCGGTGCCGGCCGGGCAGGTGGACGGACCGACACAGTTGCCGATTTTCTTGAAGTACTTGTCGTACATCGCATACCGCAGATAGTCGCCCATCTTCGCCGCCTTGCCGACGGTCGCCGAGACGTCGGCGCCCTTGCCCTGCTCCTTGGCCCAGGTGTCGGCCCAGTACGCGGCCTGCACAGCCCGCGCGTCGGCGTCCGGGGCATCGGTGTACTTCCACTGCTTGGCGTACGAGGAGTCACCGGTGAACAGGTCCAAGTACCCATTCGTACCGCCGTACTTGAAGGCGTCGCAGGTCGGCTGAGGCACCGTCTCCCACACGGACTCCTGCGGTCCGCGCTGGAAGGTGTTGATGTACGACGGCCCGCTCGCCGTCGGCCCCGCCTCGCACCCGCCACCCGGCGTGTCGCCGTAGCCGTAGGTGTTGTCGACATCCTCCAGCCAGTGCATACCGTAGACATCGTCCGTACCGTATGCGGTCTTCAGTTCACCGGCGATCGGATCCGATCCCACCGACACCGAGGTGTCGAGCTTCGCCGGATACTCGTTCGGGGTGTCCAGCTCGGGCGCGTACGTCGCCGGCTTCGAGGCGTTGTAGAAGGAGTTCGTCGGCTGGTCGGCGTGGGTCGGGATCATGTACTTCTCCATGAGGGCCCAGGCGCCGTTGAACTTCGACCAGTCACCCGTCACCTTGCCGTACATCGCCTGCAGCCACAGCAGATAGCTGTACGCCTCCGACGTCGTCTCGTGCCCCTGGTCCGGCGCCTCCACGATCAGGGTCTCCACCGAGTGGTAGGGGATGCCCTGGGGCGAGAAGTAGCCGTTCGCCGGGTTGGTGATCTTGCCGTAGAGGTCCAGGAAGCGGGCGTCGTACGCGTTCGCCGCCGCCAGCTCAGTCACCGTGACCGTCGCCTTGGTGAAGCCCGTCGCCGTCGAGTCGAAGGCCGCCGAACCGGTGCCGGACGCGTCGGCCGTGACGGTCACCGTCTGCGCGGTGCTCCAGTTCGACGGCGTGAAGGTGAGCGTCCCGCCGCCGGTGACCGACAGGCCCGTGTTGCCGCTCGCGCGAGCTGACGTCACGGTCACGTTCGACGAGGGCTGCGAGGACAGCGACACCGCGTACGTGCCCGACTTCCCCTGCTGGATGCCCAGTTGGGTCGGTGAGGCCACGATCGCGGGTCCCGAGGCGACCGTGATGCCGACCGGCGCGGACGTGCCGGACGCGCCCAGGCTGTCGTACGCCTTCGCCACCAGCGAATGACTGCCCACGGTCAAACCAGAGGTCGAGAACGAGTACGGCGAGCTCGTGTCCGTGCCGAGCAGCGTGGTGTCGTCGTAGAACTCGACCTTGCTGATCGTCGCGTTGTCGGCCGCCGCCGCGGTCGCCGCGAGCGGGATCGCGGCCCCCTGCGTGTAGATCGCGCCCGTGCTCGGACTGGTCAGCACCGTGATCGGCGGCTGATGGGCACCGACGCAGGTGGTGCCGTTGATCGCGAACGAGGTGGGCGCGGTGTTCGTCCCGCTGTAGCTGAACTGCGCGCCGGTCGAGACGGCGGCGCCCGCGGCGATCGTCCCGTTGTAGGACGCGTTCGTCACCGTGACCGCGCTGCCGGACTGGGACCAGGTGCCGTTCCAGCCGTTGCTGAGCTTCTGGTTGCCGGCGTAGGAGTACGTCAGGGTCCAGCCGTTGATCGCGTCCGTACCCCGGTTCGTCAGGGTCAGATCCGCGGTGAAGCCGGAGCCCCAGTCATTGGTCTTGTAGTCCACGCTGCACTGAACTGTCGCCGCCTGGGCGGGAGTTGTGCCCGTCGCGAGCATCGAGACGGGAAGTGCTAGGGCCGCCACGACAGCGGTCCACAGTCGCCGCGTCAAACGGCGTCTCCTTCTGGGGTGCATGTGCTGGTTCCTCCTTGCGGCTCGGAGGGGTGGGGGCGGAGCAGCAACAAGCCTTGAACCAGTGGGAGCGCTCCCATCGTGGGGACGGGGGTCAGAGCCGTCAAGGTGCTTACGGAGTCGAAAAGATTCGACAGGTGTCGGTTGAGGGAAAGTCGGCGAAAGTCTGTGACTCCCCTGTCCTTTACCGTCACTTGGCGCTACCTTCCTGGACACCAGTGGGAGCGATTCCGTCAGTCGACGCGTCCGTACGACGCGCCCGAGCTGCAAGGAGTCGCTCATGCGACACCCCCCGCGTTCAATCCTTTTAGCCGTCGCCGGCGCGACCGCCCTTGTCGGGGCCATGGTCGTTCCGGTGGTCACGGCGTCCGGCGCGACCCCCGCGTGCACGGTGGAGTACTCGGTCACCAGCCAGTGGGGCACCGGATTCCAGGGCGCAGTGCAGATCACCAACAACATGGCACCGGTGACCAGTTGGAGCCTGACCTTCGACTTCGCCGGTGGCCAGAAGGTCACCCAGGGCTGGAACGCCAAATGGTCCCAGTCCGGCACGACGGTCACCGCGACCAACGAGAGCTGGAACGGCTCGCTCGGCACCGGCGCGAGCGTGAGTGCCGGCTTCCTCGCCAACTGGTCCGGGAGCAACGCCGTACCGTCCGCGTTCAAGCTCAACGGCACGACCTGCAACGTCGATTCGGAGCCGACACCACCGACCTCGCCGCCTCCGACCTCACCGCCACCGAGCGGCAGCGCGCCCGCGCTGCACGTCTCCGGCAACAAGCTCGTGGACGCGGGTGGCACCAACCGCCGCCTGCTCGGCGTCAATCGCTCCGGCGGCGAGTTCATGTGCGTTCAGGGCTACGGCATTTGGGACGGCCCGGTGGACGACGCGGCCGTCGCGGCGATCGCCGACTGGAAGGCGAACGTGGTCCGCATTCCGCTCAACGAGGAGTGCTGGCTGGGCCTTTCGAACATCAAGCCCGAGTACGCGGGCGCCAACTACATCGCCGCCGTCAAGGACCTGGTGGCGAAGGTCGAGGCGCACGGCATGACACCGATCGTCGAACTGCACTGGACCTACGGCCAGTACACCGGCAACTCGGCGGGCTGCTCCGACGTGCACGCCACCTGCCAGAAACCGATGCCGGACGCGCAGTACACCCCGTCGTTCTGGTCCTCGGTCGCCAGCACCTTCAAGGCTGATCAGGCCGTCGCGTTCGACCTGTTCAACGAGCCGTATCCGGACCGCGCCACCTCCACGACCACCCAGGCGTGGCAGTGCTGGCGGGACGGCGGCACCTGCCCCGGCATCGGGTACGAGGTCGCCGGTATGCAGGATCTCGTCGACGCCGTACGGTCGACCGGCGCCAAGAACGTGATCATGGCCGGTGGGCTCGCGTACTCCAACGACCTCAGCCAGTGGCTGGCCTACAAGCCCACCGATCCGACCGGCAATCTCGTCGCCGCGTACCACGTGTACAACTTCAACACCTGCGCGAGCGAGAGCTGCTGGAACTCCACCCTCGCCCCCGTCGCGGCCCAAGTACCGCTGGTGGCAGGGGAGATGGGCGAGAACACCTGCTCGCACGCCTTCGTCGACCAGGTCATGAAGTGGTTCGACGACCGCGGGCTCTCGTATCTCGGCTGGACCTGGAACACCTGGGACTGTTCCGCCGGTCCGTCGCTGATCTCCGACTACACCGGCACGCCCACCGCGTACGGCATCGGGCTGCGCGACCACCTGCGCGCCCTCAACGGATAGGCGCCCCCGCACACCGACAGCGCACATCAGCAGCACACACCGAACAGCGCACACCACAGCACCCGCAACCAACTTCCTTACCAGACAAGGAAACCCGCACTCATGAGCCGTACCAGAACAGCGTTGCTCGCTGCCTTGGTGCTCGTCGCCGGGGCCTCGGGGACGGCGGTCGCCGTCACCCCCTCCTCGGACGTCGGCATCGCCGCGATCCCGTGCAGCGTCGACTACAAGGTGCAGAACCAGTGGGACACCGGCTTCACCGCCGCCGTCACGATCACCAACAACTCGGCCGCCAAGTCGAGTTGGGCCGTGAAGTGGGCGTACGCCGGCAACCAGAAGGTCACCAGCGGCTGGAACGCGAAGATCAGCCAGAGCGGGACCGCCGTCACGGCGGCCAACGAGACCTACAACGCGAGCCTGCCGACCGGGAGTTCGGTCAGCTTCGGCTTCAACGCCTCCTACAGCGGCACCAACGCGCTCCCGACCGCCTTCACCCTCGACGGCGTGACCTGCAACGTCGACGACGGCAGCGGCGGGGGAGGCGGCGGTGGCGGCACCGATCCCGGCACGCGGGTCGACAACCCGTACGCCGGCGCCAAGGTGTACGTGAACCCGGAGTGGTCCGCGAAGGCCGCCGCCGAGACCGGTGGCAGCCGGATCTCCAACCAGCCCACCGGCGTCTGGCTCGACCGCATCGCCGCCATCAACGGCGTCAACGGCGGCATGGGCCTGCGCGCCCACCTCGACGCGGCGCTCGCCCAGAAGGGCACCGGCCAAGAGGTCGTCCAACTCGTCGTCTACGACCTGCCCGGACGCGACTGCGCGGCCCTCGCCTCGAACGGAGAGCTCGGCCCGACCGAAATCGGGCGCTACGAGACCGAGTTCATCGACCCGATCGCCGCGATCCTCGCCGACAGCAAGTACGCCTCGCTGCGGATCGTCACCACGATCGAGATCGACTCGCTGCCCAACCTCGTGACCAACACCGGCAGCAAGGCCACCGCCACCCCGCAGTGCGACACGATGCTCGCCAACGGCAACTACGTGAAGGGCGTCGGCTACGCGCTGAACAAGCTCGGCGCGATCCCCAACGTCTACAACTACATCGACGCCGGACACCACGGCTGGCTCGGCTGGGACGACAACTTCGCGCCCGCCGCGAACCTCTTCTACCAGGCCGCCAACGCCGAGGGCGCGACCGTCAACGACGTCGCCGGCTTCATCACCAACACGGCCAACTACAGCGCCCTGAAAGAGAACAACTTCACCATCAACGACAGCGTCAACGGTGTCTCCGTACGCCAGTCCAAGTGGGTCGACTGGAACCGCTACGTCGACGAGCTGTCGTACGCCCAGGCGTTCCGCAACCAGTTGGTGTCCGTGGGCTTCAACTCCGGTATCGGCATGCTGATCGACACCTCCCGCAACGGCTGGGGCGGCTCGGCCCGGCCCACCGGTCCCGGAGCGACGACCAGTGTGGACACGTACGTCGACGGTGGTCGCTACGACCGCCGGATCCAGGTCGGGAACTGGTGCAACCAGTCCGGAGCCGGCCTCGGCGAGCGTCCGCAGGCCGCCCCCGCGACCGGCATCGACGCCTACGTGTGGATGAAGCCGCCGGGTGAGTCGGACGGCTCCAGCACGGCCATCGCCAACGACGAGGGCAAGGGCTTCGACCGCATGTGCGACCCGACGTACACGGGCAACGCCCGCAACGGCAACAACATGTCGGGCGCGCTGCCGAACGCCCCGCTGTCCGGGCACTGGTTCTCGGCGCAGTTCCAGCAGCTGATGGCGAACGCTTACCCGCCTCTGTAGATCGCATACAGAAATCGCGCGCAGTAGACGCAGACAGTGATCGTGTAACGCATCGCACATGGCATACACCCCCGCGCCCGCCCCTCAAGGCGCGGGGGTCCGCCGGGGTCAGCCCTTCCCCGCCAGCCCCTGCCGGATCGCGAACTCCACCGCCGAGTAGTCGCCGTCCGGGCGGTCCAGCTCGAAGGGGACCGCCGGCATCAGCGGTGGCTGCGCCAGGAAACGTGGCCGGGTGCCGTGGTTCGGCTGGGCCGCGTGGACCAGGAAGGGATGGCACAGGTACACGTCACCGGGGCTGCCGGTGGCGTAGGCGAGGGGGCGGTGGGCGGTGGCCTCGACCAGTCGCGGGGCGATCTCCAGACCGGACACCCCCGCCTCGCCGTACGGTTCCAGGAGGGGCGGTACGTCGAGGTGCGAGCCGACACGAATGCGGGTCGGGGCGTTGTCCTCGGTCACCTCGGTGAACAGGAACAGCATCAGCAGCGCACGGTCCCGCGAGCGCAGACTGGCGAACGGCCAGGTCTCGCCCTCGGGGGTGTAGCTCCCGTCGATGTGCCAGCCGGCGTCGTCGGGTTCGTCCTCGTGCGGGAAGCGCAGCGGAAACGCGCCCAGACCGTAGCGCGGCGCCCAGCGTCCCTCGCCGACCAGGAGGTCGAACGCCCCGTGCAGCGCGGGGGAGTTGGCGGCCGCCGCGAACGGGCCCTGCCCCATGCCCGGTACCCAGACCACGGGATCCTTCCAGGTGCCGGGATCGTCCGGGTCGTAGCCCGTCTCCCGCCACAGCAGCCGCGCGCAGTCGGCGGCGACGCGCGGCGGGAAGGCGCCCTCGATCTTCACGAACCCGTCTTCGAGGAAGCGTTCCACCATCACGTCGTCCGTGTCGTCCATACGGGCATGCTCGGCGACCGGCGGCCCCCGCCGCACCCCATTTTCACTGCCCCTTTTGGTACCCCGTTTTTGCCGCTTCGGCAACGGAACTGGCCCCCGGCCGGTGCGTCGGCGCAGGCTGGCGGCACCCGGAGGAGAGGCTGACCACCATGGCGCACGAGCACGGCGAGAAGCACGCCCACCACGACGACCAGCATGCCCACCCTGACGAGAAGCGCGCTCACCACCACGACCACACCGACATCGACTGGGCCGTCATGGGCCCCCTGCTGGAGACCCAGGCGGAGTTGTTCGCGCCGTTGTACGAGCGGGCCATGGCGTGGCTGGCGAAGGAGCGGACCGATCCGGGGCTGATCGTCGACGCGGGCAGTGGACCGGGTGTGGTCGCGTGTCTGTTCGCGGAGACGTTTCCTGGCGCGCGGGTCGTGGCGGTGGACGGTTCCGGACCGCTTCTGGAACGGGCCAAAGCCCGTGCCGAGCGGCTGGGCTTCGGCGACCGCTTCGGCACGCTGACCGGTGAACTGCCCGATGTCCTGGGGGAGTTGGAGTACCCGGCCGATCTGCTGTGGGCCAGCCGCAGTCTGCATCACCTCGGTGACCAGCGCGCCGGTCTCGTCGCCTTCGCGCAGCGACTCGCCCCGGGCGGCACCCTCGCCATCATGGAGGGTGGGCTGCCCTCCCGGTTCCTGCCGCGCGACTTCGGCATCGGCCGCCCGGGCCTGGAGGCGCGGATCGACGCGATCGAGGCCGAGTGGTTCGCGCAGATGCGCGCCGACCTCCCCGGCGCCGTCACCGAGACCGAGGACTGGTCCGCACTCCTGACCTCGGCCGGCCTGAAGTACACCGGCAGCCGCAGTTTCCTCCTCGACCTGCCCGCCCCGGCCCCGGACCGGGTCCGCGCCTATGTCGCGACCTGGCTGACCCGCGTCCGTGACGTCTACGGCGACGCCCTGGGCGCCGAGGACCGGGCGACCCTCGACCGGCTGGTCGACCCGCGGGACCCGGCCGGTGTGCACCGGCGCGCCGATGTGTTCGTGCTCGCCGCGCACACCGTGCACACCGCTGTGCGGCCGGTGTGAACGGCCCGTGATCTCGGCGGCTTGACTTCGAGAGTGCTCAAGATGATGAACTGCCCTTCCGGAAACGCGGAGTTCACCGAACCACGGGGGGACCTCATCACCATGAACGACAACTCTCACGTCGCACTCATAACCGGCGGCGGCAGCGGGATCGGCGCGGCCGTCGCGAGACAACTCCTCAGCGCCGGCGGCCGGGTGGCCGTCACCGGCCGCAGCGAGCAGCGGCTGCACGACTTCGCCGGTCAACTGGGACATCCCGCGGGCCTGTTGACGATTCCGGGCAGTGCCTCCGAGTACGACCAGGTGCAGGCCGCCGTGGAGACGACGCTGAAACAGTTCGGGCGGCTCGACGCGGTCGTCGCCAACGCCGGCATCGCCACGCACGACTCGGTCGCCGAGGGCGACCCGGCCGGGTGGACCGAGATGGTGCTGACCAACGTCCTCGGTCCCGCCCTCCTGATCCGGGCGTCCGTCGACGCGCTGAAGCAGACGCACGGCCGGATCGTGCTGATCGGCAGCGTCGCCGGGTTCGTGCACACGCCCGGCAACATCTACGGCGCCACCAAGTGGGCGATGACCGGTCTCGCCGAGAACACCCGGCGCGAGGTCACGGAGTTCGGCATCGGGGTGACGCTGGTCGCGCCGGGCCGGGTGGAGACCCCGTTCTGGGACGGCAACGGCAGCCCGCCGCCCGGCCGTCTGCTGACCGCCGACCACATCGCCGACACGATCCTGTGGGCGATCCGCCAGCCCGCCGGCGTCGACATCAACACCGTGGTCGTACGGCCGATCGGGCAGCCCAACTGACGTAGCGGGCTCCCGACTGACGTAGCGGGCCCAACCCGCCCACGAGCGAGGCCCGTTGCCGCGACCCGACCGATCGCGACGACGGGTCTCGTCACAACGGACCTCACCCGCACGCTAGTTGTTCTGCAGGAACGTCTTCGCCAGCTGGTCGCCGAGCGAGACCGCCGCGCTGTGGCTCTCGATGGGGGACACCGTCGAGTTCTTGAACAGGATGTACGTCACGCCGGAGTCGGCGCCGCCGGTCGCCGGGTCGGGGTCGATGCCCAGGGCCTTGGCGGTGGCGTAGGAGGCCTCGCCGATGATGTTGGTGGGGCCGGTGTCGCCGACGACGGCGTACTCGACCTTGTTGTTGTAGATCACGGCGACCACACCGCCGCCCTTGATGCCGTAGCTGGAGTACTTCCAGATGCTGCTGGAGCTGGGCACCACGATGTAGGGCAGTGAATCGGCCTTCAGGGGCTTGCCGTTGGACTGGTGGAACGCGGTGTCGTCCTGGTACCAGGGGTCGGCGTTCTCGTTGCAGTTCGTGGTGCGCTGGCCGTCGCAGTCGATGTCCATGTCGGCCTTCCAGAACACGGCGCCGTTCTTGCCGCAGACCGGGATGGTGGCCGAAGTCTCGTCGTCGGTGCGGTACTTGCCGTTCGATATCTGCGAGCAGGACGTCACCTTGGAGAGCAGGTCGGCCGCGCTGACCGTGCCCTCCTGGGCGGACTTCGGGGTGGCGCCGGAGGAGGCGCTCGCGGGGAGCACTCCGGCGGCGAGCAGGGCGGCGCCTGAGGCCGCGGCGAGGGTCAGTGTTCGGATGCGCACTGTGGGGGACCCTTCTGTTAGGAAAGTTTCCTTACCGGGTGCGCAACAAGGTGGCCCCATAGGCATGCCCGCGTCAAGACCCTGGTCCGAACCAAGTGACCGCGAAGCTCCGGACCAAGTACCGCGAAGCGCCCCGGAGTTGGACTCCGGGGCGCTTCGTCCTACCTGCGGTTCAGGCCAAGTGTCTTGGCGTCAGGCCGCGTTGAACGTCGACGGGTCGGGACCCAGGCGCCGGTCCTCGTTGAGCGCGCTGATCGCCGCGAGGTCCTCGGTGTCCAGGCTGAAGTCGAAGACCTCGATGTTCTCCTTGATCCGCGACGGCGTCACGGACTTGGGGATCACCACATTGCCGAGCTGGATGTGCCAGCGCAGCACGATCTGGGCCGGAGTACGGCCGTGCTTCTGCGCGATGGCGACGATCGCCGGCACCTCCAGCAGGCCTCGGCCCGAGCCGAGCGGCGACCATGCCTCGGTCGCGATGCCCTGCTCCGCCTGGTACTCGCGCCCCGCCCGCTGCTGGAGCTGCGGGTGCAACTCGATCTGGTCGACCGCCGGGATGACCGAGGTCTCCGCGATCAGCCGCTCCAGGTGGTCGGGCTCGAAGTTGGAGACGCCGATGGCGCGCACCCGGCCGTCCGCGTGCAGCTTCTCGAACGCCTTGTAGCTGTCGACGTACTTGTCCCGGGCCGGCGTCGGCCAGTGGATCAGGTACAGATCCAGGTACTCCAGGCCGAGCTTCGCCAGCGACACGTCGAAGGCGCGCAGCGTGGCGTCGTAGCCCTGGTCGGCGTTCCAGAGCTTTGTGGTGACGAAGAGCTCCTCGCGCGGGACGCCGGAGGAGGCGATGGCCTTGCCGGTGCCCTCTTCGTTGCCGTAGATCGCCGCTGTGTCGATGCTGCGGTACCCGGCCTCCAGTGCTGTGGCCACCGCCCGCTCCGCCTCGTCGTCCGGCACCTGCCAGACGCCGAAGCCCAGCTGGGGCATCTCGACACCGTTGTTGAGGATGATCGGGGGGACCTTGCTGCTCACGAAGCTCTCGATCCTTCAGTCGTCGGGTGGGTACTCCCCATCGTCAACGATCACGGCCCGTGGTGCATTCCTGACCGCGAAATCCGTCCGGACCCACCGGTGGATCGGCGTGGCCGGACGAAGAATGGCGAGAAATGCATCCGACCTTTTTCGGTCCGGACCATTGACCGCGGACCGTCGTGCCGCAACCCTGAAACACGCCGCCGGACGCGTCCGTGAACGCGATACGTGCATGTGAACGCTGGCACCTGTCGGGACTCCGGGACCCCCCAACTCCTCAGGAGAGCAGGTATGCGCACACCAGCAGACTGCTGCCGGGTTTCTGCAGACAGTGCACCGTATGCAGGAAACATCGGATGAAAAGGTGTGGTGAAGGCCTCGTCGACCACGGCCGCGCACGGCACGCGGACCGGCGACGGCGGGCGGGTGCCCCTTCGCTCGAACCAACTGATCAGTCGGTCAATAGACCACGAACCGATCAGCTGGTCAACAGTCCACGAACCGATCAGTCGGTCAACAGCCCACGAAAGGGAGGAACATGAGACGCCGACGACTGCGAGCGGCCCTGACCGCGGCAGCCCTCGCCACCGTCACCCTGACCGGAGCGGCCCCGCCGCTCGAAACGGCGGTGGCGGCGAGCCGCCCGGCCGCCGCGCCCGACTGGTCCGCGGCCGTGGTCGACTCCACGACGGCCCGCTACACACCGAGCACCATCGGCGGCTGGTCCTACCCGGTCGGTCTCTACCTCTACGGCCAGTACCTCACATACAAGCGCACCCACGACGCCCGCTACCTGACCTACATCAAGAGCTACGTCGACCGTTTCGTGAAGAGCGACGGCTCGATCGACCAGTCCTTCAACAGCCTCGACAGCATGCAGGCCGGCCGCCTCCTGGTGATCCTGCACCACGAGACCGGTCAGGACCGCTACCGCAAGGCCGCCAAGAAGATCCGCGACCGCCTCGACACCTACCCGCGCACGGCCGACGGCGGCTTCTGGCACGCCGACAACAGCAGCCGCGCCCATCAACTCTGGGCGGACGGCGTCTACATGGTGAACCCGTTCCTCGTCGAGTACGGCAAGGAGTTCGGCGACAGCGCCTACGCGAACGACGAGGCGTCGAAGCAGTTGTACGTCTACGGCAGTCATCTCCAGGTCGCCAACGGCCTGTTGAAGCACGCCTACGACGAGTCGCGCACCGCGAGCTGGGCCGACCCCGCGACCGGACTCGCGCCGGAGCACTGGTGCCGCGCGGTCGGCTGGTACGCGATGGCGATCACGAACGTCCTCGACGCACTCCCCGCCGACCATCCGCGGCGGCCCCAACTCCTGGCCATCTTCCGGCGGTTGGCGGCCGGACTGGAGAAGTACCAGGACCCGGCGACCGGCCGCTGGTTCCAGGTCATGGACAAGGGCGCCCGCAGCGACAACTGGACCGAGACGTCCTGCTCCAGCATGTTCACCTACGCCCTCTCGCGCGGCGCCCAACAGGGCTACCTCGACCGGCACTTCGCCGACGTCGCCAGGCGCGGTTACGAGGGCGTCCTCGCCCGCCTCTCGGTCGGCACCGACGGCCGCACCGACCTCACGGACATCTCCGTCGGCACCAACGTCGGCGACTACGCCTACTACGTCGGCCGCACCCGGGCCACCAACGACTTCCACGGCCTGGGTGCCTTCCTGATCATGAACGAACAACTGCGAGGTGATTAGTGTCATGAACGCGTCCAGAAGGGGGGTTCTCGGAGCCGCTCTCGGCGGAGCCGCTGGAGCGGCGGTCGGCCTGCCCGCCGCCCCGTCCGCGCACGTCGGCCCGGCGCACGCCACCCCTGCAGCCGCGGCCCCCGCCGCCTCCTGGCAGCAGAAGTGGGCGCCGACCGCGAGCGGCGATGGTCTCGGCGCCTTCGAGACCGTCGAGGACGACCGTGCCGACTCGCATCCGGCCGGGCACCCGCACATCTACGCGGCCGGGAACAACTGGCGCTTCAATATGCATACGGTCGACCGCGACACGTCGACCGACCGGCAGCGGCAAGAGGTCACCGGGCTGCGCACCGGCAGCAGCGGCTACCTCAAGTGGACCCAGGGGCAGACCTGGCGGATCACGTACTCGATGTACATCCCCAGCTCCCTGAAGGCGACCACAACCTTCACGCACATCATGCAGATGAAGCAGCCCGGCAACGGCACCTCGCCGATCGTCGTCCAGTCGCTGCGGCGGGTGAACGGGGTGCAGACCATCGAGCTGAACCTGCCGATCGCCGGTGTCCTGGTCGGCCGTACCGGCCTCGATCCGCTGCACGACCGGTGGACCGACGTCGACTTCCAGATCAAGGTCGGCAACGGCATGGCCGGTTCGGTCCGCTGGATCCTCAAGTCCGGTTCCACGACCGTGATCGACGAGTCGAGGACCGGCGTCGACACCTTCCTCGCCGACCGGGTCCGCCCCAAGTGGGGCATCTACCGCTCCCTCGGCGACACCTCCGGGTCCCTTCAGGACACCTATCTCCTGCTCACCGATCTCCGCGGCTACCAACTCGTGTGAGGAGCCCGTTCCGTGAAACCCCCCACGAAGTCCCGTATGAAGTCCCGTCTGAAACCACCCATGTACAAACGGAGTTGGGCGGCGAGCGTGTTCTTCGCGTTCGCCGTCGTCCTCGGCCTCGCCCACCCCTCGGCCCTCGCGGCGGCACCTCCCGCGCCGCCGGGCCGTTCCGCACCGCACGCCGCCGTCTACGACGTACGCGACTACGGCGCCAAGGGCGACGGTTCCGCCAACGACACCCCGGCCGTCAACAAGGCCATCACGGCGGCCAATTCGGCCGGCGGCGGCACGGTCCGCTTCCCCGCCGGCACCTACAGGTCCAAGAACACCATCCACATGAAGAGCAACGTGACGCTCCAGGTCGACACCGGCGCCACGATCCAGGGTTCGTCCGCCGACACCTACGACGCCCCCGAGACCAACCCGTACGACCAGTACCAGGACTACGGGCACAGCCACTTCCACAACGCGATGATCTACGGTGACAGGCTCACGAACATCGGCTTCGTCGGCGGCGGAGTCATCGACGGGCTCGGCAACCTGATCACCGGCAACCCCAAGTCGGGCGAGGCCGACAAGATCCTGTCGCTGACGCGCTGCGACGGACTCCGGATCGGCGACGGGCTGACCCTGCGCCGGGGCGGCCACTTCGCCGCGCTCATCAACGGCTGCACGAACGTCACCTCGGACCGGCTGACCATCGACACCGCGAGCGACCGCGACGGCTGGAACATCATCTCCACGACGAACGTCACCGTCACCAATGCCAGCATCAAGGCGAACGACGACGCCCTCGTCTTCAAGAGCGACTACGCGCTCGGCGCCAAACTCCCCAACGGCCATGTGCGCGTGAGTGATTCGTATCTGTCGGCCAAATGCTGCAACGCCCTCATGTTCGGCTCCGAGACCTGCGGCGACTTCTCGGACTACCAGTTCCAGAAGATCCGGATCGAGGGCGCCGACAAGTCCGGCCTCGGCATGGTCTCCATGGACGGCGCGAAGATCTCCGACGTCCATTACCGCGACATCACCATGACCGGTGTCCACTCACCGATCATGGAGAAGATCGGCACACGGAAGCGCTGCGGCAACAGTCCGGGCGTCGGTTCGATCAGCGACGTCACCTACGACAACATCACGGCCACCGGCAACAGCCCCTCCTTCAGCCCGACCCTGTGGGGCGAGACCGGCCACCGGATCAGCGGGATCACCTTCACGAACGTCGACATCACCGTCCCCGGCGGCAACGGCACTATGTCCACCGGCGTACCGGGCAACGACCCCAAGGACTACAACCCGAAGGCCATCGGCACCCGGCCGGCCTACGGCTGGTACCTGCACAACGCCGACAACGTCCAATTCACCGACAGCTCCGTGAAGTTCGCGGCGAACGACGGCCGGCCCGCCGTCATCGCGAACGCGGCGAGCGGTATCCGCTTCACCGGCTTCACCGCCCAGCGGGGCACCAACTCGCCCTACGACCTGGGCTTCCAGGACGTGACCGGCTACTGCGTCAGCGGCGCCGGCGCGCCACGCGTCTCCAGCACCGGCTCCACCGAGAACTGCGCGACCAGCGCGACCAGGGCGACCAGCACAGTCGGTGCGACCGGTGCGATCAGCGAGACCACGAGCACCCGCTCGGCCGGTGCCGCCGCCCGTCCGCTCGACCTGGAGAACCCCCGCCAGGAGTTCCTCCGGGGCTCCGTCGGCGGCCTCTTCCTGCACTGGGGCCTGCGCACCGCGCCCGCCCACACCAGCTGCACCGCCTGGGAGAACGACGTCACGAACGGCGGCTGGACCCCCGACTACTGGATCAACGAGGCCCGGAAACTGCATACGCAATACCTCGTACTGGCTACGTTCCACAGTCGCCTCGGCTACGCCCGCCCCTGGCCCTCGAAGATCCCCGGATCCTGCTCCACCAAACGGGACTTCCTCGGTGAGCTGATCACCGCCGCGAAGGCCAAGGGCATGAAGGTCGTCCTCTACATGACCGACGACCCGCAGTGGCACGACGAGGGCGGCCACGAGTGGCTCGACTCGGCCGCCTACTCCGCCTACAAGGGCACGAACGTCGACCTGACCACCCGCGACGGCTTCGGGCAGTTCAGCTACGACAACTTCTTCGAGGTCATGGACCGCTATCCCGACCTCGGCGGCTTCTGGATCGACAACGACAACGCGTACTGGGAGAGCCACGACCTCTACCAGCAGATCTACCAGAAGCGCCCCAACTACACGCTCAGCAACAACAACGAAGACACGCCGATCATGGACATGATCAGCAACGAGCAGAAGACGGGAATGTCGCCCGCATACGATTACCCGCAGGCCGTCTACACCGCACAACCCCGCCTGACGGAAGCCGACTTCAAGCTCCCGTCCACCGGCGCCTGGTGGTACGACGGCTCCGACCCGGCCGTCGACCGCGCGCTCACCCTCGGCCGGCTCGTCACCAACGCAGGCTCCTCGGTCAAGGCGCTGATGGCGGAGACCGCCCAGGTCAACGGCAAGTTCCCGGCCAACCAGGCCGCCTTCAACAACTTCGCGAACTCCTACCTCGACCCCATCTGGGAATCCCTGCACGGCACCGAGGGCGGCGGCTACATGTACGGCGGCCTCAAACCCGGCTTCTGGAACGACGGCGCCCACGGCGTCACCACCATCAGCCGCACGAACCCCGACCTCCAGTACATCCACGTCCTGACCCCGCCCACCACCGGCACCCTGCGCGTCCGCGACAACGGCTACCGCATCGCCTCCGTCACCAACCTCCGTACCGGCGCGCCGATTTCGTGGTCCCAGTCCGGCGGAGTGCTCACGCTCAGCGGTCTCGGCGGCTGGGACCCGTACGACACCGTCTTCAAGGTCACGACCGCCGGCCGCCAGGGCATCCTGTCCGGCGTCACCGTGAGCGCGAGCGCCTCGGCGAGCGGCCACGCGGGTTCGGCCGCGGGGGACGGGAGTTACCTCACCTACTGGGACAACGGCAAGACCCTGCCCGTCAACCTCACCTTCGACCTGGGCAGTTCGAAGAAGGTGCAGTACATCGGGCTCAACCAGCGCGAGGACTCCGTGGCCTACGCCCGCTCCGACACCGAGCAGTCGGCCCGGATCAAGGCGTACAAGGTGTTCCTCAGTAGCGACGGCACCACCTGGGGGAGTGCGGTCAAGACCGGAGAGCTGCCAAGTCGCCGCGGAATCCAGGGCATTGACATCACGGCCGCCAACGCCCGCTACGTCCGCCTCGAAGTCGACTCCACCTGGGCCGCCGCCACCGACACCACCCGCTACAAGCGGCTGCGGATCGACGAGGCATGGATCGGCACGTCGTACGCGACCCCCGCGACCTTCACCCCCATGTCGGACAACGGCCAGTCCCTGCGCCCCGCCATGGGCTGGAGCAGCTGGAGCTACGTCCGCCGCACCCCCACCGAGGCCAAGATCAAGGCCCAGGCCGACGCCCTCGTGTCGAGCGGCCTCGACAACCACGGCTTCGTGTACGTCAACCTCGACGACTTCTGGCAGAAGTGCGACGCGAACGGCTTCACCGTCGACTCCTACGGCCGCTGGGCCGTCGACCCGGCCAAGTTCCCTTCCGGGATCAAGGCGTTGGCCGACTACATCCACTCCAAGGGACTGAAGTTCGGCTTCTACGTCACGCCGGGCATCGCCAAGAACGCGGTCACCGCGAACACCCCGATCGAGGGCACCTCGTACCACGCGAAGGACATCGCGGACACGACCAGGACCGAGAAGAACTACAACTGCAAGAACATGTACTACATCGACTACGGGAAGCCGGGCGCGCAGGAGTTCGTCAACTCGTGGGCGAAGCAGTTCGCTTCGTGGGGTGTCGACTACCTGAAGATCGACGGCGTGGGCAGCGCCGACATCCCCGACGTCAAGGCCTGGGACAAGGCCCTACGGGCGAGCGGACGGCCCGTCAACTTCGCGCTCTCCAACAACCTTCCGATCGCCGACGCCTCCACCTGGCGCCAATACGCGAACAGTTGGCGCACCCAGGGCGACGTCGAGTGCTACTGCGGACCCGGCGCCAACGGCAGCGGCTATCCGCTCACCGACTGGTCGCACGTCTCCGCCCGCTTCAACACCGCCGCGTCCTGGCAGCCGTACGCCGGGCCGGGTGGTTGGAACGACCTGGACTCGCTGGAGGTCGGCAACGGCGATCAGGTGGGTCTGACGGCGGACCAGCGGCGCTCGCACTTCACCCTGTGGGCGATGGCGGGCTCGCCCCTGCTGCTCGGCACCGATCTCACCCACCTCGACACCGTCGACAAGGCCATGCTCACCAACGACCGTCTCATCGGCGTCGACCAGGACGGCATCGCCGCGAAACGCGTGGTGAACAGCGGTGTGAAGCAGGTCTGGAGCAAGCGCGAGAGCGACGGCGCCTACGTGGTCGCGCTGTTCAACACCGGTACGTCCGGCAGCGCGACGGTCTCCGTGAACTGGTCGCAGGTCGGCTTCACCGGCTCCGGCGATGTCACCGACCTCTGGTCCGGCTCCCACAAGGGCACGATCGCGGACTCGTACAGCGCGACGCTACGGCCGGGCGAGACCCGGCTGATCCGGGTGAACCCGGTCGACGACGGACTGAGGGGACAGTCATGAAACGCGAAAGAATCCTGGCGTGGTGCCTCTCCCTGGCCCTCGCCGTACCGCTCGCCGGGCTCACCGGCCCCACCGCGCAAGCCGCGCGAGCCGTGCAAGCCGCGAGCACCGACTACCAGGCCGAGGACGCCACCGTCGTCCAGGGCACCGTGGCCACCAACCACACCGGCTACACGGGCACCGGCTTCGTCGACTACACCAACGTCACCGGTTCGTATGTGGAGTTCACGGTGAGCGCGACCGCCGCCGGCACAGCGTCGGTCGCCCTGCGCTACGCCAACGGCACCGCCGTCGACCGCCCGTTGGACATCTCCGTCAACGGCACGGTCGTCGCGCCCGCCGTCTCCTTCCCGGCGACCGCCGACTGGAACACCTGGGCCACGAAGACCGTGAACGTCCCGCTGACGGCCGGCACCGACAGGATCAGGGCGACCGCGACCACCGCGAACGGCGGCCCCAACCTCGACCGCATCACCGTCGGCACCGCGGCCGACGCACAGGCTCCGACCCGGCCAGGCCAGCCGAGTTGCTCGGACATCGGCGAGGACGGCCTCACGCTGGCCTGGGGCGCCTCGACCGACAACGTGGGTGTCACGGCGTACGACCTCTACGAGCACGGCAACAAGATCGGTGAGGCGCCTGGGAGTTCGACGAGCAAGGCCCTCACCGGGCTCGCCCCGAACACCACCTACGACCTCACCGTCATCGCCCGGGACGCGGCCGGGAACACCTCGCCCGCCAGCCCGGTCGTCGACTGCACGACGAAGCCCAGCTCCGACACCACTCCACCCACCCGGCCCGGTACTTTGTCGACCGCCGACATCACATCGAATACCGTCGACCTCGCCTGGGGCGCCTCCACCGACGACCGTGCGGTTATTGCATACGACATCCGCAGCGGGGACACCGTATACAAGACGGTCACCACCGGCACCTCGACCACCCTCACCGGCCTCGCCTGCGACAGCCCGTACACGCTGAACGTCGTAGCCCGGGACGCGGCCGTCAACCTCTCCGAGCCGAGCAACACCGTCACCTTCACGACCAAGGCCTGCGCGGGCGACGGCGGTGTCCCGTCCTCCATCGCCACGCTCTCCACCGGCTGGACCATCCCGTGGGGCACCTACTGGATGCCCGACGGCCAGAGCGCCCTCGTCACCGAGCGGGACGACTTCCGGGTCTGGAAGACGACCAAGGACGGCACCCGGACCCAGGTCGGTACCGTGCCCAACGCGGTCACCACCAACGGCGAGGGCGGCCTCCTCGGCGTCGCCGTCGACCCGAAGTGGGCCACCAACCACTACGTGTACTTCATGCACACCGCGTCCGAGGGCAACCGCGTCGTCCGCATGACGTACGACGGCACCACCCTCACCGGCTACACGATCCTCCTCCAGGGCATCAAGAAGAACCGCTACCACAACGGCGGCCGCCTCGCCTTCGGCCCCGACGGCTACCTCTACGTCTCCACCGGCGAGGCCCAGACCCCCGACCTGGCCCAGGACAAGACCTCCCTCAACGGCAAGATCCTGCGCATGACGACGGACGGGAAACCGGCGCCCGGCAATCCGTTCGGCAACTACGTCTACTCGTACGGTCATCGCAACCCGCAGGGGCTCGCCTTCGACCGCAACGGCCGCCTGTGGGAAGCGGAGTTCGGCAACAGCTCCAAGGACGAACTCAACCTCATCAAGCCGGGCGCGAACTACGGCTGGCCCACCTGCGAAGGGACGTGCAGCGTCGCCGGCATGACCAACCCCAAGGCCACCTGGAACGTCAACGAGGCCTCGCCCAGCGGCATCGCGATCGTCCGCAACGTCGTCTACATGGCGTCCCTGCGCGGCGAACGCCTGTGGCGCATCCCGATCAACGGCGACACCGAGAACGTCGGCACCCCGACCGCGTACTACGTCGGAACGTACGGACGTCTGCGCACCGTCACCAAGGTCCCCGGCGCCGACCAGCTGTGGCTGTCGACCACCAACTGCGACAACAACGGCAACCAGCCCGACGGCTCCGACAAGCTCTTCCGAGTCAATATCGGCTAGGGGAGGGGGAGTTCAGGCCCGGTACAGGGCCTCGACCTCGTTCGCGTAGGCGTTCTCGATGGCCTTGCGCTTCAGTTTCAGGGACGGGGTCAGCAGACCGTGTTCCTCGGTGAAGGGCTGGGCCAGGATACGGAAGGTGCGGATCGACTCGGCCTGCGAGACCAGGGTGTTGGCGGCGACCACGGCGCGTCGCACCTCGGTCTCCAGGTCGGTGTCCCGCACCAGCTCCGCAGGTGTCATCCGGGATTTGCCGCGCATGGTGAGCCAGTGCTCGACGGCCTCGTGGTCGAGGGTGACGAGGGCGGCGATGTAGGGGCGGTCGTTGCCGACGACGATGCACTGCGACACCAGCGGATGGTCCCGCACCCGCTCCTCCAGAAGCCCGGGCGCGACGCTCTTGCCGCCCGAGGTCACCAGGATCTCCTTCTTGCGCCCGGTGATGGTGAGATAGCCGTCCTCGTCGAGGGAACCGAGGTCGCCGGTGGCGAGCCAACCGTCGTGCAGGGTCTCGTCGGTCGCCTTCTGGTTGTTGAGGTAGCCCTGGAAGACGTTGGGGCCGTTGAGCCAGATCTCGCCGTCGTCCGCGATGTGCACGGTCACACCCGGGACCGCCTGGCCGACGGTGCCGTAGCGGGTGCGTTCGGGCGGGTTGGCGGTCGCGGCGGCCGTCGACTCGGTGAGGCCGTAGCCCTCGTAGATCTGCACCCCCGCACCGGCGAAGAACAGTCCGAGCCGCCGGTCCATGGCCGACCCGCCGGACATGGCGTTGCGGATCCGGCCGCCCATGGCGGCCCGCACCTTGGAGTAGACGAGTTTGTCGAACAGCTGGTGCTGCATCCGCAGTCCGGCGGACGGGCCGGGGCCGATGCCCCACGCCTTCTCCTCGACCGCGTCCGCGTACCTCACCGCGATGTCGACGGCCTTCTCGAACGGCCCGGACTTGCCGTCCTTCTCGGCCTTGCGGCGGGCCGCGTTGAAGACCTTCTCGAAGATGTACGGCACGGCCAGGATGAACGTCGGCCGGAACGCGACCAGGTCGGGCAGCAGGGCGGCGGCGTTGAGCTGCGGCTGGTGGCCGAAACGCACCCCGCCGCGGATCGCCGCGACCTGCACCATCCGCCCGAAGACATGCGCCAGCGGCAGGAACAGCAAGGTCGCCGCCTCGTCGCCCTTCTTCGAGTGGAAGACGGACTCCCAGCGGTCGATGACGGTGTCCGCCTCGTACATGAAGTTGCCGTGCGAGATGACACAGCCCTTGGGACGGCCCGTGGTGCCCGAGGTGTAGATGATCGTCGCGGTCGATTCCGGGGTGACGGCCTGGCGGTGCCGGTGTACCACCTCGTCCTCGATGTGCGCGCCGGCGTCGTACAGCTCCTGCACGGCGCCCGTGTCCAGCTGCCACAGCTGGTGCAGCGCGGGGAGGCGGTCGATGACGGTGGCGATGGTCATCGCGTGGTCCTCGTGCTCGACCATGGCCGCCGAGACCTGCGCGTCGTGCAGCATCCAGAAGCACTGCTCGGCCGACGACGTGGGGTAGACGGGCACCACCTGGGCGCCGATCGTCCACAGCGCGAAGTCGAACAGCGTCCACTCGTAGCGGGTGCGGGACATGATCGCGACCCGGTCGCCGAAGCGGACGCCCCGGGCCAGGAGGCCCTTGGCGAGGGCGAGGACCTCGTCGCGGAACTCGGCGGCGGTCACGTCCCGCCACTCGTCCTGCTCGTCCTTGCGGCCGAGGGACACGTGGAGGGGGTCGTCCTGGGCACGCTCGAACACGACGTCGGCCAGACCGCCCACCGGCGGCGCCAACGCCAACGGAGGGTTGGTGAACTCGCGCAAACCCCGCTCCCCGCTCTTGTCGACGCTCCCCACAGCGCGGTGAAAGCTACCCCACCGGACGGAAGGGCGGGAGGGGGCCGGAATCAGAGCAGTCCTCACGTCCGCACAGGTCAGCGCCGGAAAATGCCCTCACAAGGGGAAGGGTCGGACAGAAATCCTTACGGTTCCGTAGGTTTCGGCCCCGTAATCTCCACTGAATCTGTACGACCCGATTACCCCCGCCGTCCCCCTCGTGCGACGTCACCCGGACGACGCCGTCTCCTCCTCACTCAGCGCCCGCGCGCCCGATTCCGTCACCCCGCCACGCTTCGCCCGACCGGCACCCACCAGCACGAGGACCAGCGCACCGGCCGCCGTACCGACGAACCCGGCCGTCACGAACGCCGAGTCGAGCCCCGACGCGAACGCCGCCCGCAGCGCGTGCTCGGAGAACACCCCGCGCAACGCCCCCGCCCCGCCGCCCGCGAGCGTGTGCGCCGCGTCGTGCGGGAGTGTGTCCCGCATCCGCGAGGTGAGGACGGTCCCGGACACGGCGACACCGAGCGCGTACCCCAGCTGCCGTACGGTGTTCATCGCGCCGCCCGCCATGCCCGCCCGCTCCGCCGGCACCGCGGCGAGGGCCGCCCCGGCGATCCCCGGCGCCACCAGCCCCGTACCGACCCCCACCAGGACCAGCCCCGGCACCAGCGCCGTCCAGTCCGAACCGGCGCCCAGCACGGCCTGGCAGAAACACCCCGTACCGATCAACAGCAGCCCGCCGCCGACCGTCAGCCGGGCCGGCACCCCGTGCAGCAGCTTCCCGGCCAGCACCGACACCACGACCGCCGCCCCCGTCAGCGGCAACAGCGTCAGCCCGCCGCGCACCGGGCTCATCCCCAGCACCGTCTGCAGCCAGATCGACAGATACGGCATCCCGCCGAACGCCACCCCGTTGAAGGCCAGCCCGCCCGCCATCACCCCCACGAAAGCGGGCTTGCGCAGCAGCGCCAGATCGAGCAGCGGATGCGCCACCCGCCGCTCCACCAGCACGAAACAGACCAGCGCGAGCGCCGCCAGCGCGAAGGACACGAGCGTCGGCGTCGCACCCCAGCCGTCCTCCCCGGCCCGCACCACCGCGTACGTCACCCCACCCGCGAACCCCGCGAACGCCACCGTCCCGAGCCAGTCGATGCGCATCCCGCGCGGACCCTTCGACTCCGGCACCACCCGCAGCGTCAGCCACACCGCGGCCACGCTCACCGGCAGGTTCACGAAGAAGATCCACCGCCAGCCCGGCCCCTCCGTGAGCACCCCGCCCAGCACCGGCCCGACCGCCGCGGCCCCGCCGCTGACCGCGCCCCACACCCCGAGCGCCACCGACCGCCGCCGCCCCTGATACACCGAGCCCAGCAACGGCAGCGTGGTCGCGAGCATCGCCGCCGCCCCCACTCCCTGCACGGCCCGGGCGGCCACCAGCGCGCCCGGCCCGCCCGCGAGCCCGCACAGCAGCGACGACACCGCGAACAGCACCAGACCCGCCACATGCACCCGCCGCCGCCCCAGAATGTCGGCGGCGGCCCCGAACCCCAGCAGCAGCGCGGCCAACGCCAGCGCGTACCCGTCGACCACCCACTGCAGATCACTCAACGACGCGTGCAGCGACCGCGCCATGTCCGGCAGCGCCACCACCACGATCGTCACATCCAGCAACAACATGAACGTGCCCAGGCACACCGCCGTCAGCGGCCCCCATGTACGCATGTCCTCAACTCCCCTGTCCCGGACCATCGGTTCTCCGTACGATGGGCTCCTCCCGGACGATCACCGCCGAACCGGGCGTCTCATCGCCGGAATCCGACAGGAGCAGCCGTGCTGGAGATGGAATCCGACACCCTCGACCGGCTCGACATGGAACTCCTCACCGCCCTGGAGATCAACGGCCGCGCCTCCTTCAGCCGACTCGGCACGGTCCTCGGTGCCTCCGACCAGACGATCGCCCGCCGCTTCCGCCGACTCACCGCCGAGGCCGGCCTGCGCGTCGTCGCCATCCGGGACGCCGAACGCCTCGGCCAGGACCAGTGGATGCTGCGCCTGCGCTGCGCCCCCGACAACGCCCTCAACATCGCCGACGCCCTCGCCAAACGCCCCGACACCGCCTGGATCGGCCTCGCCTCCGGCGGCACCGAGATCGTCTGCCTCACCCGCCCCCGCAACCCCGGCGACTACGACGACCTCCTGCTCGGCAAACTCCCGCGCACCCCCAGCGTCCTGGACATCCGCGCCCACCAGATGCTGCACCGCTTCTACGGCGGCCCCACCGGCTGGCTCCGCCGCTTCAAAGTGCTGGCGGACGACCAGATCGCCGCCCTGCTCCCCGAACCGGCGCTGGGCCCCGCCCGCGTCGAACCGGACGACGAGGCCCTGATCGCCGTACTCGAACGCGACGGACGCGCCACCTACCCCGAACTCCAGCGCGCCACCGGCCGCTCCGAGTCCGCCGTCAAACGCCGCCTCGCCACGCTGATCGGCTCCGGGGCCGTGTACATCGACATCGAATACGACTCGGAGGTCTTCGGTTACCCGCGTGCGGCCGTGCTGTGGATCACGGCGACCCCCGCGGCACTGCACTCGGTCGGCGAGGCGCTGGCCACGCACGACCAGATCGCCTACGCGTCCGCGACGGCCGGCACGTCCAACATCGTCGTGACGGCCGTCGTGAAGGACACGGCGGGGCTCTACGACTACCTCAGTGGACCCCTCGGACAGCTCGACGGAGTGCGGCACGTGGAGGCGAGCCCGTTCCTGCGCCGGGTCAAACAACTGACGTACCGGACGCTTCCGCTCAACTCGCCCGCAACTCGCGCTCCCTCAAAGTAAGTTCAAGATAAATCATGCTCAATACCAAGCACTCGGAGGCGTGAATCACAGTGTCCGGCGATCGAATGTGGCTCGTCCAAAGCGATGCCGCGGGGATTTTCCCGAAGATCTTTTCCGGTGCCGGAAAAAATCATGGGAAGTCCTCAGGGCGAGACCCCTGAAGGGAATATCGAATTGAAGACCAAAAACGCTCACCGCAGGTCCCTGGGACGCCACAGGAAGGTGGTGGGCGCCTTAGCGGCAGCGACGGCCCTACTCGGCGGCGGCCTCTACGCCAACGCGAACGCCGCCTCCGTCCAGTCCGACCCGTCCAGCAGCGCCTCCGCCCCGGACACCGGATCCCAGTCCTCGTCCCAGACCACCCCCGGATCCACCTCCCCGTCCACTCCCGGATCCGCCCGACCGTCCTCGATCGTGCCCTCGAACTCCGCCGGGACCGGCACCTCCGCCTCGGACGTCGTCGACGCCGCCAACACCTTCCTCGACACCCTGGACGACGACCAACAGGCCGACGTACTCCTCGACTTCACCCAGGCCAACGCCGTCGCCTGGTCCAACCTCTCGTGCGGCGCGACCTGCCGGGTCGGCATCGAACTCAGCTCCCTCAGCGACACCCAACTCGCCGCCGCCAAGGCCGTGGTCGAGGCCGCCACGGGCACCGGCAGCGACACCGGCTACAACCAGATCTCCCAGATCCTCGCGGCCGACGACGTCCTCGGCGAGACCGACAGCAGCTACGGCAGCGGCAACTACTACCTCGCCTTCCTCGGCACCCCCAGCACCACCGGCACCTGGCAACTCCACTTCGGCGGCGACCAGTTGGCCGTCAACCTCACCTACAAGGACGGGGAAGTCGTCGGTGCCACCCCGTACTTCGCCGGCGTCGAACCCGTCAGCTGGACCGACGACAGCACCACCTACGCACCCCTGTCCGGGATGCACGACGGCCTGGTCTCGATGCTCGAAGGCCTGACCGACGACGAGCTGACCGAGGCGAAGCTCTCCGACACCACCACCGACGTGGTGCTCGGCCCGGCCGACGACGGCGACTTCCCCACCACCAAGGAAGGCATCGCGGCCAGCGAACTCACCGACGACCAGCAGCAGTTGATCCTCGACGCCATCACGCCCTGGGTCGAGGCCGCGGACGACACGACCGCCGCGTCCACCCTGAGCACCTACAAGTCGGAGCTCGACGACACCTACATCTCCTACTCCGGCACCACCGACCTGGACACCGTCGGCGACTACGTCCGCATCGACGGACCCGGCGTCTGGATCGAGTTCTCGGTCGAGGACGGCGTCGTCGACACCAGCCAACTCGGCTACAGCAGCGTCTACCGCGACCACGACACCGACTACGGAGGAGAGTTCTCGTTCTCCTGATCCGCATAGCGGGCGGCGCTGCTCCTGACCGACAGCGCCGCCCGCAGTCGGTATTTCCTGTACGGCTTTATTGCGCGCCCTCGCGGAATTCAGTATCTGCATTTCCCCGCAATGGTGGAACGCCGATGCCGCCGATATTACGGACCGCGTCGATGCAGCCGATCCCCACCCGCCAGAATCGCCGCCGCCAGCGCGTCCGCCGCCCCCTGTGCGGAAACCCTGCGCCGCCCGTGCACCAGCACGAAATCGACCTCCCCCAATTCCGGCAGCCCCGCCCGCTCCGGTACCCGTACGAGGCCCGGTGGCACCAGCCCCTTCGAGTGCGCCATCACCCCGAGTCCCGCCCGGGCGGCGGCGATCAGCCCGTTCAGACTCCCGCTCGTGCAGGCGATACGCCACGCCCGCCCCTGCCGCTCCAGTGCCTCCATGGCAAGGGCTCGCGTGATCCCCGGCGGCGGATAGACGATCAGCGGCACCGGACGGTCCGCGTCAAGCCGGAGCCGCTCCGCGCCGATCCACACCAGCTTGTCGTGCCAGACCAGTTCGCCCCGGGGGTCCTCGGCTCGCCGCTTCGCCAGCACCAGGTCCAGCTTCCCGGCCGCCAGTTGCTCGTGCAGCGTCCCGGACAGCTCCACGGTCAGCTCCAGGTCGACCTCGGGGTGCTCGTAGCGGAAGCCCTCCAGGATCTCCGGCAGCCGGGTGAGGACGAAGTCCTCGGACGCGCCGAAGCGCAGCCGGCCGCGCAGCCGGGTGCCGGTGAAGAACGCCGACGCCTGCTCCTGCACCTCCAGGATCCGGCGCGCGAAACCGAGCATCGCCTCGCCGTCCTCGGTCAGCTCCACGGAGTGGGTGTCCCGGGTGAACAGCTGCCGTCCCGTCGCGTCCTCCAGCCGCCGCACATGCTGGCTCACCGTCGACTGGCGCAGCCCGAGCCGCCGCGCGGCCTGCGTGAAACTCAGCGTCTGGGACACCGCGAGGAAAGTCCGCAGGTGAGAGAGGTCGTACATGGCATACACGGTATCCGGTCATCGCGAAACGTGATGACAGTCAGAGCGGTATGACGGATTCCCGATCAAGAGGCGGAAGAGGACGATGGGGAGGGCACCGGTCCGCGCCGGACGGGCGGACGTACAGCGAGACAGTGGAGCACAGTGAAACGCCTGCGATGGCCCAGTCGGATGCCGATCGACCCCTACATCCTGCTGCTCCTCGGGACAGTCGGCGTCGCCGCACTCCTCCCCGCCCGAGGCACCGGAGCGGATGTCGCCTCGGGAGCCTCCACGGCCGCCATCGCGTTCCTGTTCTTCCTCTACGGTGCCCGCCTCTCGACCCGCGAGGCACTCGACGGCCTCAAGCACTGGCGACTGCACACCACTGTCCTGGCCTGCACCTTCGTCGTCTTCCCGCTGCTCGGCCTGGCCGCCCGCGGACTCGTCCCGGTGCTGCTGACCCACCCCCTCTACCAAGGGCTGCTCTTCCTCACCCTCGTCCCCTCGACCGTGCAGTCCTCGATCGCGTTCACCTCGATCGCGCGCGGCAACGTGCCCGCCGCGATCTGCGCCGGCTCCTTCTCCTCCCTCGCCGGCATCGTCATCACCCCGCTGCTGGCCGCCGCCCTGCTCGGTGGCAACGCGGGCGGCTTCTCCGCCGACTCCGTCGTCAAGATCGTGCTGCAACTCCTCGTGCCGTTCCTCGCCGGGCAGTTGCTGCGCCAATGGGTCGGCGGCTTCATCACCCGGCACAAGAAGGTCCTCGGCTACGTCGACCGCGCCTCGATCCTCCTCGTCGTCTACACCGCGTTCAGCGAGGGCATGGTCCAGGGCATCTGGCACCAGGTCAGCGCGCTGCGCCTGGCCGGACTGCTCGCCGTCGAAGCCGTCATCCTCGCCGTCATGCTCACCCTGACCTGGTACGGCGGCAAGGCGCTGCGCTTCGACCGGGAGGACCGGATCGCCATCCAGTTCGCCGGGTCGAAGAAGTCCCTCGCCTCCGGACTGCCCATGGCCAGCGTCCTGTTCGGCGCCCACGCCTCCCTCGCCGTACTGCCGCTGATGCTGTTCCACCAGATGCAGCTGATGGTGTGCGCGGTCATCGCCAAGCGTCGCGCCCGCGACCCGCAGCCCGAGGTCACCGGGACGGCGGCCCCAACCGCAGGGTCACGAACCGCGGTCGGTACAGCGACACGTTCCGGCTGAGGTTCCAGGCCGCCGAAGTGGCCGTCGCGTCCAGCCAGTTGACGTCGTAGCTGAGCACGATCCGCCCGTCTCCGCCGAGCGCCGGATGCACCTGCGGGTTGTACGCGGCGACCTGCCCGGCCGGCAGCGGCGGACTGAACCCCGGGGCCGGCCCGTGCCACGGCCCGACGGGCGAACAGGCCCAGTACGAGGTCACGGTGGTCAACCCCCGGCTGCCCGCCGCCATCGTGAACAGGACGTACGTCCCCCCGTCCCGCACCACCGAGAACGCGCTCCCCACACCGGTGTGTTGACCGTCCCCGAGCACCGCCCGCGGCCCGGCCCGCCCCGTCCACGCCGAACCGTCCCAGTACTCCCAGGCCCCCGGCTCCCCGAGCCGCCCCTCCGGCACCCGCGCCACATACGCGGAGGACGTCGGCCGCGCCGCCGCCTGCCCGTCGTTCCCGCCGAAGACATACGTCCACCCGCCCACCGCGACCAGCGTCGTCCCGAACTGCACACGCTGCGAAGGGTCTTGGACCAACCGCTGGTCGAAGACCGTCACGATCGACTCCACCCGCAGATCCGGCAGCGACAGCGTCGCCACCTCCGTCGCGGTCGGCATCCCGTAGATCCACGGATACGCGCCCGCCGTCCGCGTCCACAGCAGTACCCGTACGACGGACTCGGCCGAACCGGGGGAGCGGGGCTCGACACGGGCCGCGACCGGCCAACGCCATTCGTTCGGGGCCGGATCGGGGAACAGCGGTGCGGGGAGGGTGAGTTGGGGGTGTCCGTCGCGCATCACCACCGCCGAGTTGCGCACCAGCGGCGCGGTGGTGTCCCGCCAGACGTAGGACTCGCCGACCGGGTTGGGCGGGCCGTGCACCTGGCCGAGGTAGGTGTCGGAGAACAGCCACAGCACCCGTCCGTCCGGCAGCCGCACCGAGTGGGTGCCGTCGCCGCCGGTCCAGTCGTCGGTACGGGTCGTGTCGTCGCCGTACGCGGCAAAGGAGTCGGTGAGTTTCGTGTCGGCCGACCAGGAGCGCACCGTACGGGCCGGGCACGCGCCGCCGCCCTCCCGGTCGTGGTCCTTCGGGAGGGCGGTGAGCAGCACGGCCGCGAGAGCCAGGGTCAGCAGCAGGCCGACCCCGGCTCCCGTCCGCTGTCGTGCTCGTCGGTCCTCGGGCACGCCCGGGACGTTAGTGGCTGCCGCTCACCCGGTCCATGGGCAGCCACAGCACGGTCCCGGCGGTGGGCGGATCCTGTGCGGCCAGTTCGTCGTCCGTCAACAGCCGGTCCCAGACGTGGACTTCGTCGAGGGACCCGGTGAAGTACTGCAGGCTGTCCACGCGTTGGCCGAGGTGCACGCCGAACGGCGAGTTGCGGCTCACGGACCCCACGACGTCCGCCGTGCTCACCGTCGTTCCGTCCACGGAGAGCGTCAACTGCCAACCGCCGCGCCGCACCACGGCGTGATGCCACTGCCCGTCGTTGTAGGCGCCTGCGGTGACCACGGAGGTGGTGTGGACGGCCGTCGCACCGTCCCGGGTGGTGATCAGCGCCCGCACGTGGTTGCCGGCGGGCTCACCGCGCAGCCACACCTGCGGCTGACTTGTACCGACCCCGCCCATCCACAGGAACGGCTGATCGCCGGTCGTCGCGGTGTAGCGGAACCAGAGGGAGGCCGTGAAGTCCTTTGTCCCCAGGGGCAGTCGGTCGCTGTAGGGCAGTCGTACGGCGTCGTCGACACCGTCGAAGGACAGCGCACCGCCCGACACCCCGTCCGTCTCCTGGGCGCCGCCGAGCACGGCCGCGCGCTGGGCGTGCGGGGCGAGGTCGGCGGTCGTCGGGTCCGGGCCCCGACGCGGTTGCAGCCAGGCCTCGTTGAAGCGGGCGAAACGGATCTCGTCGGTCGCCGACACCGCGCCGCCCTCGTAGAGCAGGCCCACCGTGTCCCCGCTGATCCGCGCCATGTCGGAGTAGCCGGACCAGTCCTTCGTCACCACCGTGCCGCGGTCCACGCTGTCCCAGGTGCGCCCGCCGTCGTAGGAGGAGCGGATCATCATCGTCCGGCGGCGGTCGGGGTCCGCGTCGCAGGACAGCAGGATGCGGGAGCCGAGGCCGAGGGTGGCGCACTGGACCTGCGGGGCGTACAGGTCGGGCAGGTCGCGGAAGGGCGCGGTGAAGCTGTCGCCGCCGTCGCGGCTGACCGCCTGGGTGCGGTGGCCGAGGTCGGTGCCGTCCTGCTCCCGGCCGCTCACCAGGATGGAGCCGTCAGTGCGCTCGGTCATCGTCACCTCGGACGGTTTCTGCCGCCAGGTCCCGTCGGCCGCGATCGGGTACGAGTCGGTGGCGCCGATCTTCCAGTGGTCGCCGCCGTCGTCGCTCACGATCAGGGCCGCGTTGTTCGCGGTGACCCGACTCCCGTCCCAGGTCTCGGTGTTGACGCCGAACACGAGCCGGCCCCTGTGCTTGCCGCGGGTGAGCTGGATGCCGTGCACGGGACCGGTGGCGTACCAGGAGTTCCAGTTCGGGGGCAGGATCTCGTCGCTCAGGTCACGCGGCTGCGACCAGCTGAGACCGTCGTCGTCGCTGTACTGCAGATGCGGGGTGCGGTCGCAGGGGACCGAGCAACTGGCGCTGTCCGTACGGCCGGTGTTGTACGTCTCGGCGAGCAGGATCCGGCCCGTCCCGCGGTCCACGACGGGTGCCGGGTTGCCGTGCGTGTCGCCGCCGCCGTGGTTGACGACCTGCAGCGGGCTCCAGGTGGCGCCGTCGTCGGTGGAGCGTTTGACGACGATGTCGATGTCGGTGGCGTCACCGCAGTTGAGGATCCGGCCCTCGGCGAACGCGAGCAGCGTCCCGTCGTTCGTCCTGACGACGGCCGGGATCCGGAAGCAGGCGTAGCCCGGGTCCTGGGACGCCTTGAAGAGGACCTGTTGCGTGAACTCCGGTGCGGGGCCGGTGGTTTGGACGGCGGCGTGGGCCGGGCTCGGGAGCACGAGCAGCGCGGCCAGGGTGAGTGCGGCGGTGAGGGTGGATCTCAGACGTGCGCGAAGACTTGACGGCATGGTGGTGCGACCTGCCCTTCATTCGTCTTGACATCCGGACATCCCACGTCCAACGGGCGCGTCACAGACGTTAGTTGGGGCATCCGGAGCCTCACAAGAAGCGTGCAGCGGTCGGTGTCACGGAAGTTGACGGGACGACAGGGGTGGGCCGGTGCCTCAGGGGCGCAGCACGACCTTGCCCAGGTTGCCCCGCGACTCGATCACCTCGTGTGCCTTCGCCGCCTCCGCCAGCCCGAACTCCCCGTGCACGAACGGCTTCAGGGCACCCTCGGCGAACAGCCGCCACAGCTCCCGCCGCCACCGCTCGTACAACTCCGGCCTCCCGCGCGCGATCCGCGCCATCTGGAACCCGATCACGGACTTCGCGCCCACGAGAAGGTCGTACGCCTGGATCGTCCCGCCGCCCGAGCTGTACGCCACGAGCCGCCCGCCGGGGACGAGCGCCGCCACCGCCGGGGTGAGCAACTCGCCGCCCACCGCGTCGAGTACGTAGTCGACGGGCTCGACCGGGCCCAACGCGTCGTAGCCGATCACCTCGTCGGCACCCAGGGCGCGCACGAAGTCGCCCTTCGCCGGATCGGAGACCGCGCCCACCACTCGCCCCGCCCCCCGCGCCTTCGCCAACTGCACGGCGAGATGGCCGACTCCGCTCGCCGCGGCCGTGATCAGCGCGGCCTCGCCCGGCTCGGGGCGGGCCGCGTCCAGTGCGCCCAGGGCCACCAGCCCGCTGCGGACGAGCGCGACCGCGTCGACGGCGGAGGCGGTGTCGGGCACCCGGGAGGCCATCGCCTCGCGCAGGACGGCGAAGTCGGCGTAACCGTGCCCGAAGCACAGCCCCGTCACCCGCTCGCCCACCCGGAATCCGGTCACCTCCTGTCCTACGGCGACCACCTCGCCCGCGATCTCACCGCCGAGCGGGATCGGCTCGACGGCCTCGGTGACCTTGCGGACGACGGGCAGGGTGACCCCGATCGCCTCGGTGCGGACGAGGAGTTCACCGGGCCCGGGGTCGGGTACGGGGGCCTCCTCCAGGAACAGCGGGCCGCCGGTGGTCTCGTACCGGACGCGTCGCATCGCACCTCCAGGAATCGTTGGGAGGTCCAATGGTATTCACGGTTTCATTGGGAAGTCCAACGAATTCTGGGTAGGCTGCGCACATGGCCGAAGCACCCCTCCCCGCGATCCGCTCCCTCCCCAGCTGGCTCCTCGGCCGAGCCGCCGCCCGCGGCCGGGCCCTCGTCGCCGACGCCCTGGCCGCCGAAGGCCTGAAGATGTGGCACCACGTGGTCCTCTCCGCCGTCCGCGACCTCGCCCCCGTCGCCCAGGCCGACCTCGGCCGCGGTGTCGGGCTCGACCCCAAGGACCTCGTCGGCGTCCTCAACGACCTCCAGTCCGCACACCTGGTCGTCCGCGAGCCCGACCCCAAGGACCGCCGCAAGAACGCGGTGTCGCTCACGGCGGAGGGCGCGCGCCTGTTGAAGCGGTGCGAGAAGGCGGCCCGTGAGGCCAACGACCGGCTCCTCGCACCCCTGACGGCGGCCGAACGCGACCGGTTCATGGACCTGTTGATCCGGATCTCCGGTACGGACGGCTGACGGGAGCTAACGTTCCGTCATGACCCCACCGCAGACTCCCGAACCCCGGCTCGCCCTCGACCCCGCGCGCACCGCCCTGGTCCTCGTCGACCTGATGGACCGCATCGTCGCGCTGCCGCTCGAACCGTACAAGGGCACCGAAGTCCTCTCCGTGGCCGGGGAGTTGGCCGCCGCCTTCCGCTCCGCCGGAGCGCTCGTCGTACTGATCCGGGTCGAACGCCCCGGCATCACCGAACAGCCCTCCGGCAGCGGACTCGCCGCCGGACTGGCCGAGGAGGGCGACCTGGAGATCGTGAAACGGACGATCGGCGGCTTCCAGGGCACGGGACTTGACCAGCGGTTGCGTGAACGGGGCGTCGACACCCTGGTGTTCGGCGGGATCGCCACCAACCTCGGCGTCGAGTCCACCGCCCGCGCCGCCGGTGACCTCGGGTATCAGCTCGTCTTCGTCGAGGACGCCATGAGCGCGCTCACCGACGCCGAACACCAGGCGTCGGTCAGACTCGACTTCCCACGGCTGGGGTCGGTCGTGACGGCGGCGGAGGTGGGGTTCACGCCGGGAGGCTGACACGCCCTGAGCGCAAGGCGGCCGACGAGAGGCTGACACGCCCTGGACTCAAGGCAGTTGAGAAGTGGGGCCCGGCCGTCAGACGAGGAGGGTGCCGCCGTCCACGACCACCGTCGAACCGGTGCTGTAGCCACCGCGCATCAGATACAGATACGCCTCGGCGACATCGGCCGGCTCACCGATCCGGCCGACCGGGAGCGACCCGGCGACGGACGCGAACAGTCCGTCCCGGTCGTCGTCGGGCAACTCCCGCCACAACTCCGTGCGGACGAGACCGGGCGCGACCACGTTGACCCGCAGCGGCGCCAACTCCAGGGCCAGCGCCCGGGTCAGCGACTCCATCGCCCCGCACAGCGCGGCGGCGACGGACGTACCGGGCAGCGGCCTGCGCCCGGCGGTCCCCGTGGTCAGCACCACCGAACCGCCCTCCCGGATCGACCCGGCACCGTACTTCACCGCCGTGTACGCACCCCACAACCGGGTGTCCAGGAACGCCCGGGACCGCCCGAGGTCGGACTCCGCCACGCTCTCCATCAGCAGCGCCTCACCCGCCGTGTACACCAGGTGGTCGTAGCCGCCGAGCCCGGCGAAGAAGTCCCTTACGGCGCTCTCGTCGCTCGCGTCGAGCACCCGGCCCTCCGCGTCCTCGGGGAGCCGCTTCAGCGCCGCGTCCACGCTCTCCTGCCGACGCGAGGCGACCACCACCCGGGCGCCCTCCCGCCCGGCCGCCTCCGCGACCGCGAGCCCGATGCCCGCCGTACCGCCGATGACGACGATCCGCTGTCCTCGCACTCCCATGACCTGCCCCTTTCGTGTTGCTGTGACGTCGTCCAGCCTGCGGTGGCGGCCGCCTCGCCGTCCAAGACCTCTTTCGGCGTCGGCGATACCCTGAAGGCATCGCCGACGGCGACAGCACCGGCAACAGCACTGGCAACGGGAACGGCAGGGAGGCGGTGGCACCCATGGATCTCGACCTGCGGAAGGTCCGCTACTTCGTGGCGGTGGCCGAACTGCTCCACTTCGGGCGCGCGGCCGAACAACTTCACATCGCGCAGCCGGTGTTGAGCCGTCAGATCCGGGCCCTGGAAAAGGACCTGGACGCCACTCTCTTCGAACGTGACAGCCACGGCGTGACCTTGACGGCGGCGGGACGCCAACTCCTCGACGACGGACGGACGTTGCTCGCCTCCGCGAACGCCGCTCGCCGCCGGGTGCAGCGCGCCGCTCACGGGCCGCACCGCCTCGTCGTCGGCTTCCGTGCCGGTGTCGTGATCACCCCTACGCTGCGCGCCTTCGGCGCCGCCCGTCCCGAGGCCGAGGTCAAGGCCCGGCGGGTCGAATGGGACGACCAGGAACAGCTGATCCTCGACGGCACCGTCGACCTCGCCTACCTGCGCCGCCCCATCCGCGAACAGGGCCTCACCCTGCTCCCGCTGTTCACCGAGACCCGGGTGGCGATGCTCCCCGCCGACCACCGGCTCGCCGGCAAACCGGACCTCGTCCTGGCCGACCTCGACGGCGAGACCTGGCTGCGCTACCTCAACCCGAACCCCGACCCCGACGACGTACCGATCCGCAGCATCGAGGAGAAGTTCGAGAACGTCGCCTCCGGAGCGGGCATCACCCTCGTCCCGGTCTCCGTCGCCGAGCAGTACTCCCGCCCCGACATCACCTACGTCCCCGTCACCGACGCCGAACCCGACGAGGTGATCCTCGCCTGGGAGACGGCCCGCCGCTCACCCCTCGTCACGGCGTTCGTACGGGCCGCCCAGGGATTGGAAGGGCAGGGATCGGAGGGGCCGGGCGCGGAAGGGCTGGACTGAGGCGGGGCCCCTGCGGCGCAGGGGGCGCTCCCCGCCGGCCGGGGCCCCGCCGCCGTGCCGCGGGACGAGGGCGTCAGCCCTGGGTGGCCGCGGCCGTCAGGGCGATACGGTCCTCGCCCGCGTACACGTTCATGTTGCTGCCCCGCAGGAAGCCCACCAGTGTCAGACCCGTCTCCGCCGCCAGGTCCACGGCCAGCGACGAGGGCGCCGACACCGCCGCCAGCACCGGGATCCCGGCCATCACGGCCTTCTGCGCCAGCTCGAAGGAGGCCCGGCCGGAGACGAGCAGGATCACCCGGGACAGCGGCAGGTCGCCGTTCTGCAGGGCACGGCCGACCAGCTTGTCGACCGCGTTGTGCCGGCCCACGTCCTCCCGTACGTCCAGCAGCTCGCCCTCCTCGCTGAACAGGGCCGCCGCGTGCAGACCCCCGGTCCGGTCGAAGACCCGCTGGGCCGCGCGCAGCCGGTCGGGGAGGCTCGCGAGCAGCGCGGGCTCGACACGGACCGGGGGAGTGTCGGCGATCGGCCAGCGGGTCGTCGTACGGACCGCGTCCAGGCTCGCCTTGCCGCACAGACCGCACGACGACGTCGTATACACGTTCCGCTCCAGCGTGATGTCCGGAATCACCACGTCCGGGGCGGTGCGTACATCGACGACGTTGTACGTGTTCGTGCCGTCGACCGTCGCCCCCGCGCAGTAGACGATGTTCCGCAGATCGTATGCAGTCGCCAGTACACCTTCGCTGACCAGGAACCCGGCCGCGAGCGCGAAGTCGTCGCCCGGCGTCCGCATGGTGATCGCGAGGGGTTTGCCGTTGAGCCTGATCTCCAGGGGCTCCTCGGCGACGAGCGTGTCCGGACGGCTGGAGACCGCGCCGTCGCGGATCCGGATCACCTTGCGTCGTTCCGTGACTCGTCCCATGTCCTGATCAGCCCCGGTTCTGTACGTGTCTGTACGTGCTGGTGGCCGAAACGGCCCTTGCCGCGAAAGTCGCCGCAGGCCACCCGGTTGTCGTGCGGCGAGGTGACCCTCACGCTCTCATTGTCCTGCACGTGCGGAGTGGGCTCGCGGCCCACCCGCGTCTCCTCGTATGCCACCTCTCACGCGGCGCTCCTCAGCGCGAGCAGGTCCGAGATGGCGTGCACGGTGCGCAGGGTGGGCACCTCCACGCCGGTGATCTCCGCCAACTCGACGACGGCCGCTAGCAGTACGTCGAGTTCGAGCGGCTTGCCGCGCTCCAGGTCCTGGAGCGTCGAGGTGCGGTGGTCACCGACGCGTTCCGCGCCCGCGAGCCGCCGCTCGATGGAGACACCGACCTCGCAGCCCAGGGCCTCGGCGACCGAGAGCGTCTCGGTCATCATGATCTCGATGACCCTGCGGGTGCCGCCGTGCAGACACATCTGCCGCATGGTGGCGCGGGCCAGCGCGCTGATCGGGTTGAAGGAGATGTTGCCGAGCAGCTTGAGCCAGATGTCGTTGCGCAGGTCCGGCTCGACCGGGCACTTCAACCCGCCGGCCCGCATGGCCTCGCTCAGCGCGAGACAGCGCACCGAGACGCTCCGGTCGGGCTCCCCGATCGAGAACCGGGTGCCTTCGAGATGGCGCACAACTCCCGGGCCCGCGAGCTCCGTTGCCGCGTAGACGACACAGCCGACGGCCCGCTTCGGCGCGAGCACCGCACTGACCGCGCCGTCCGGGTCCACACTCTCGATGCGCTGCCCGTCGTAGGGGCCGCCGTGCGCGTGGAAGTACCACCAGGGGATGCCGTTCTGGGCCGCCACCACCGCCGTGGTGTCGTGCAACAGCGGCTCGATCAGCGGCCCGCACGCCGCGTACGAGTTGGCCTTCAGACCGAGCAGGACGAAGTCGACCGGGCCGATCTCCGCCGGGTCGTCGGTGGCATGGACGCGGGCGGTGAAGTCGCCGCGCGGGCTGAGGACTTGGACGCCGTGCTGCCTCATGGCCGCGAGATGCGGTCCACGGGCGACGAGATGCACATCGGCGCCCGCACGGTGGAGCGCGGCGCCGACATAGGCGCCGATCGCACCGGCGCCGAGGACTGCGACTTTCACTGGGACTCTCCGTTCGGTCGAGGGAGTACCGCGGAGGTGACTGCCGTAGCTGCTGCGGCTGTCGTCCGGCCAGTGCGGACGGTAGCCGAACAGTGTCGACGAAATATTGTCTACAGTATGGAGTCGAGGGTCGGCAAGGGTTCGGACAGCGACCGTCGCGTCAACGACCGTTCCGGCGGCGACCGTTCGGCGCACTCTGCATACCGTTCATCGCATACGGTCGACGCGCCGCCTTCTCAACTCCCTTGCCACTCCCTACCGTCCGGGATCATGAGTCCCCCAGTAGCACCCCCGGCGTGGAGCCGCTGGCTGGTTCCCCCCGCCGCCCTCTCGGTGCACCTCTCCATCGGCCAGGCCTACGCCTGGAGTGTCTTCAAGCCGCCGCTCGAATCCTCACTGAACCTCAGCGGCACGCAGAGCGCGCTGCCCTTCCAGCTCGCGATCGTCATGCTCGGCCTGTCGGCCGCGTTCGGCGGCACCCTCGTCGAACGCAACGGCCCGCGCTGGGCGATGACCGTCGCCCTGATCTGCTTCTCCTCCGGCTTTCTGATCTCCGCACTGGGCGCGGAGACGAAGCAGTTCTGGCTGATCGTCCTCGGCTACGGCTTCGTCGGCGGCATCGGCCTCGGCATCGGCTACATCTCACCGGTCTCGACCCTGATCAAGTGGTTCCCGGACCGGCCCGGCATGGCCACCGGCATTGCCATCATGGGCTTCGGCGGCGGTGCGCTCATCGCCTCCCCCTGGTCGGCCCAGATGCTGAAGTCGTTCGGCTCCGACAACACCGGCATCGCGCAGACGTTCCTCGTACTCGGTCTTTCGTATGCGGTCTTCATGACACTCGGCGTGCTGCTCGTACGGGTGCCGCGCACCGAGAACTCCCAGGACCCGGCGAACTCGTCCGGCGCTCCCGCCCTCACCGGCGTCCAGGTCTCGGCCAACAGCGCCGTGCGCACCCCGCAGTTCTGGTGCCTGTGGGTCGTCCTGTGCATGAACGTGACCGCGGGCATCGGCATCCTGGAGAAGGCCGCCCCGATGATCACGGACTTCTTCGCGGACACCTCCACACCGGTCTCGGTGTCGGCCGCCGCCGGCTTCGTCGCACTGCTCTCCGCCGCCAACATGGCGGGCCGCATCGGCTGGTCCTCGACCTCCGACCTGATCGGCCGCAAGAACATCTACCGCGTCTACCTGGGCGTCGGCGCGGTCATGTACGCGCTCATCGCATTGTTCGGCGACTCCTCGAAGCCGCTGTTCATCCTGTGCGCGCTGGTCATCCTCTCCTTCTACGGCGGCGGCTTCGCGACCGTACCCGCGTACCTGAAGGACCTCTTCGGGACCTATCAGGTCGGCGCGATCCACGGCCGGCTCCTCACTGCCTGGTCCCTGGCCGGTGTCCTCGGACCGCTGATCGTGAACTGGATCGCCGACCACCAGAAGGACGCCGGCAAACACGGCGCCTCCCTCTACGACACCTCCTTCCTGATCATGATCGGACTCCTCGTCATCGGCTTCGTCGCCAACGAACTCGTCCGGCCCGTCAACGCCCGCCACCACATCCCCGCCCAGAGGGAGGCCGTCGATGTCGAACGACACCAGTCAGAGTCCGCCTGACCGGCGACCGCTGATCGCCTTCGCCTGGCTCTGGGTCGGCGCACCCCTCGTCTACGGCCTCTACGAACTGATCCTCAAGGCGAAGCAGCTGTTCACCGGCTGAATGTTCGGCGCATACCGTCAACCGCAGGACGGCTGACGGAAGCCGACAACCCGGACGGCAGTTTCCTGTGGCATCACCTGCCGTCGTACCCGCGAGTCACTGGCAAGACTGGTGGATCCCGCTACCCAAGGCAACGAGGGGAACCACCCATGAACGGCACGCGGATCGCCTCCGTCGGCCACTACCAGCCCGCCAAGGTACTCACCAACAAGGACCTGGCGGGCATGGTCGACACCAGTGACGAGTGGATCACTTCCCGGGTGGGCATCCGGACCCGTCACATCGCCGGACCCGACGAACCCGTCGACGAGCTGGCCGCGCACGCCGCCGCCAAGGCGCTGGCCGCGGCCGGCCTGACGCCCGGGGATATCGACCTGGTCCTCGTCGCCACCTCCACGGCCATCGACCGCTCCCCGAACATGGCCGCCCGCGTCGCCGCCCGCCTCGGCATCCCCTCACCGGCCGCGATGGACGTCAACGTCGTGTGCGCCGGCTTCACCCACGCCCTCGCCACCGCCGACCACGCCGTCCGCGCGGGAGCGGCCGTACGGGCCCTGGTCATCGGCGCCGACAAGATGTCCGAGGTCACCGACTGGAGCGACCGTACGACCTGTGTCCTCGTCGGCGACGGAGCGGGCGCCGCCGTCGTGGAGGCCGCCGACGAGCCCGGCATCGGACCGGTCCTGTGGGGATCCGTCCCCGAGATGGGCCACGCGGTACGGATCGAGGGCACGCCCCCGCGGTTCGCGCAGGAGGGCCAGAGCGTCTACCGCTGGGCCACCACCCAACTCCCGCCCATCGCCCGCAAGGCCTGCGAGAAGGCCGGCCTGACCCCCGCCGACCTCGCCGGTGTCGTCCTCCACCAGGCGAACCTGCGCATCATCGAGCCCCTCGCCGAGAAGATCGGCGCCGTCAACGCGGTCGTCGCCCGCGATGTCATCCAATCGGGCAACACCTCCGCCGCGAGCATCCCCCTCGCGTTCTCGAAGCTCGTCGAACAGGGCGCCGTCCGCACCGGTGATCCGGTCCTGCTGTTCGGCTTCGGCGGGAATCTGTCGTACGCCGGTCAGGTCGTACGGTGCCCGTGACCTGGGCACACGCTCAGGTGTGACCTTGGATGTGACGAGGTCGACTCCCGCACCCTCTGGCTACTGTGCGCCGTAGACTGTAGACGATAGACAATCGATACTTGGTCGTACGGCCGCGTACAGGCACTGTCTGCTGGCTACTGTCTGCAAAATGCCGATGTTGCTCAGGAGGGGGACCGCGATGTTGTCGCAAGGACTGCCGCAGGGGGCGGTGCCCAAGCTCGAACGCCCGGGCCCGCTGCGCGACCGTGTCTACGAGGCGCTGCTCGAACTCATCACCACGCGCGCCCTGCGGCCCGGCCAGCACCTCGTCGAGAGCGAACTCGCCGGGCACCTCGGAGTGTCCCGGCAACCCGTGCGGGAGGCGCTGCAGCGGCTCAACACCGAGGGCTGGGTCGATCTGCGGCCCGCGCAGGGTGCGTTCGTGCACGAGCCGACGGAGGAGGAGGCCGACCAACTCCTCACCGTACGCACCCTGTTGGAGGCCGAGGCCGCCCGGCTCGCCGCCGCCAACGCGGGCAAGGCGGGCATCGCCGTCCTGGAAGAGCTGTGCGCGGAGGGCGAGCGCGCCGTCGACGCCGACGAGGTGGACGCCGCCGTCGCCATGAACGCCCGCTTCCACACGAAGATCATGGAACTGGCCGGCAACGCCGTCCTCGCCGAACTCGCCGCGCAGGTCGACCGCCGCGTCCGCTGGTACTACACGCCGGTGGCACGGCAGCGCGGCCTGACGTCCTGGATCGAGCACCGTCACCTGATCGACGCGATCGCGGCCCGCGACGAGCTGCGCGCCAGCCTGCTGATGCGGGAACACACCGAGCACACCCGGCGGTCGTACCACGAGCGGGAGAAGTCCTGAGCGGACGCGAGACAGCTGGCGCACCAGCGGGTTCGAGCCGTCGGTATTGCTGCCAACACGCCCATCAGGGCGGTGAGTTCTGCGACAGCGAACAGCCGCACGGCGAGAGCAGCGCCATTACCGGTCGTCCGGTGTCGTGTCCACCCGGAACGCTGTGATCAGATTTCCGACGGTCCTCTTCACGCCTGCGCAGAGACAGACGATGTCTCGCGGCATCGCGAGGAGGGGCATTAGCCGGAGCCGATCTTCGGCCGGAAGTCACGCGGCCCCCGGGAGCGCGGTGCTGACCTGTCCGATGGCCTGGACCGACAGCGCGGTGAGCGGCACGGTGAGTTCGGCGATGGTGCAGTGGCTGACGAAGGCGAGGCGTGCCGACTCCGCGGCCGGGCTCTTCTTCAGGCGCGGTGCTCATACAGGGAGCGTAGTTGGGCTGCTTGTCTGAACTGCCTTGTAGTCAGGGTGCGTTCGGCTGGCTACTCTCTGAGCTCTGCCAGCGAGTTCAGGGAAAGGTGCCAAGCGGTTCGTCATCGTCCGGTGCTGACTCCAGGGGGCTGATCTTGTCCGAGATGATCTTCAGGTTCGAGGGAGACGACGCGGAGGACTGCGCGAGAAGCCTGGAGGAGTGGCTGACCGAGGCAGGAGATCTGACCCGGGCATCCGTAACCCTGGGGGCGCCGACGCTACCGGACGGGCGCATGGGTAACGTCCCGGACGCGGTACATGTGCTCGCGCTGTCGGCGCCGCTGATCAATGCTGTCATCACCAGACTCGGCGGCTGGCTGCAGGACAGAAGCAGACTGCGAGCAGTCACGGTGAACGTCACGTGCGGTGACGGTTGCAGCTACACGGCCACGGCGCCGACACCGGCGCATGTCCCTTCGATCGTGGCCCAACTTCAAAGGGCCTGCGTGACGTGAGAGGAACATGATGACCGTGCCTTGGCCCACGCGGCTTATCGACAGCGAGCGTTCCTGGGCGGTGCTGATGGGTACGTCTCAGCATGCGCCGGGCAGTGGTCTGCACCGGATTCCGCAGGCTGATGCCTGTGTCGATGATCTAGCCACGGCTCTGACCGGTTCCCAAGGGCTCTTTGAGAAGGAGCGCGTCCTCAAGGTCATCGATCCGAGCAGCACGGAGGAGGTCCTCACGACGTTGGACCGGATCGCCGGTGGGACACCTGATGTGGTGCTCTTCTACTACGTCGGCCACGGCATGGCACCTGCCGGTGACGACAGCGGACGCAGGGAGCTGTTCCTGGCCCTCACCGGTTCCGTCGACAAGGGAACCGAAGCTCTCCGTACCGGCTTGCAGGTCAGCTCCGTCCTCAGTCGACTGCGCTACCTCCGCGCCAAACAGACCTTTGTCGTACTCGACTGCTGCTTCGCCGGCCGAGTCCTCGACAACCCCGGTGCCGGCGATATGCATCTGCTCTGTGCCACGGACCGGGTCGCCTCAGCGCTCTACGAAATGACGGAACGGCACACCGGATTCACGGGAAGTCTGCTGCGGCTGTTCGAGAGGGGGATCCCGGACGGGCCCGAGTACCTGGACCTGAATACGGTCTTCCACCATCTCTCGGTGGTGCTGCCCACCACACTCAGCGCGGTATCCCAGGAGCCGAACGGACGGCTACCGCGCCCGCGTCAACGCACCCTCGACCACCACGGCCGCCTCGCCCTCGTCCGTAACCCGGCCTACGGCACCGCAAACACCCCCGAAGGCCTCGCCGCCCGCACGGAATTCGCGCTGCGGGTCAACGAATTGGGCAAGGACCCGCTCATCGATCCCGGTGATCAGCGCATGCTCCTGGCCCACGCGGCCGAGCTTTTCGCCGGGATCGCCGTGGACACCGCGTCGCTCCGCCAAGGCGACAGCTGACGTCGTGGTGATGTGGGGCCTCGCATCCGTGCGGGGCCCCACCGGTCCGGGGGCCTACGTGGTCGCCTCCGCCGTGCCAGCCCGCCTCTGCCGGGCAACACCCCCTGCCGTACGCCCCGGCTGCCGCAGCAGCAACGCGATCGCCGCCGCCACCATCGAGACGCCGCCGGCCAGCGCGTACGCCCCGTTGTAGCCCCAGGCCGCGACCACCATGGAGCCGAGGCCGCCGCCGAACAGGCCGCTGACGAGCTTGCCGCTGTACACCAGGCCGTAGTTGGTGGCGTTGAAGTTCTCGCCGAAGTAGTCCGGGGTCAGGGCCGCGAACATCGGGTAGAACGCGCCGCCGCCGAAACCGGACAGGAACGCGAAGAACAGGAACAGCCACTCGCTGCGCAGATGACCGGCCCAGATCACGCCGAACTGGGCGAGGCCCAGGACGACGATGACGAAGACCAGGGTGAGTTTGCGGCCCCACAGGTCGGACAACCAGCCGACCACCGCGCGGCCGATGCCGTTGATGACGGCCATGACGCCCATCGACGAGGCCGCCACCAGCGGGCCGAAGCCCACGTCCTTCGCGAAGTCGACCTGGAAGGAGATCCCGAAGATCGACACCCCGGCGGTCAGCACGATCGACAGCCACATCAGCGGCAGCATGCCGGTGCGGATGGCCTCCTTGGGCGTGAACTGCCGTACGGCAGGCGGGTTCTTGGCGAGGCTCGTCGCGCTCTTGTCGTTGCCGCCGTAGGTCAGCGGATCGATGTCGGCGGGCCACCAGTTCTTCGGCGGGTCCTTGAAGAAGAACGCGCACCCGAACACCACGATCAGGATGTAACAGCCGATCAGATCCAGCACCCGGTGGTAATTCCCGGTGTCGAAGGCGTAGTTGAAGATGAAGATGAACGGCAGCGAGCCGTACGCGAAGCCGCCGTTGACGAACCCGGTGCGGGCGCCCCGCCGTTCGGGGAACCACTTGCCGACCATGTTGATGCAGGTCGCGTAGACCAGACCGGCGCCGATGCCGCCGATCACGCCGAAGCCGATGATCGCCAGCCACACGTTGTCCAGGTGCGACAGCGCCAGGAAACCGATCACGCACAGCACCGAGCCGGCGTACATCGCCTTGCGGGCCGTCAGGATGCCCTTCTCCCGCATCCAGCCCGCGGGGAAGGCGATGCCTGCCTGGAAGAACACCCAAACGCTCAGGATCCAGAAGGTGTTGCTCTGCGTCCAGCCGTGCGCGCTGGACAGCGTGTCCTCCGCCGAGCCGTACGCGTACTCGAAGACGCTGATCGCCATCATGGCGATCCATGGCAGATAGATCATGATCTTGCGCGAGTGACCGAGGATGTCGCGGTCGGTCTCGCCGACGCGGTAGACGCGGCCGTTGGCGTCGGTCACTTCACGGTAGGGACGGTTCGCGGCGCCGGATTCGTTCGTGGTGATGGGATCTGCGGTCATGTCACGCCATCTCCTCGCCGAGCGGTTGCGGGTTGGGGGCGATACGCCGGGCGCTGGGCCGGCCCGGAGCCTTGAGGAAGAGCGCCAGCACCGCGGAGGCCAGACCCACCGAACCGGCCAGCACGAACGCGCCGTGGTAGTCCCACTCACCGACGACGACCGCGCCCAGACCGGACCCGACGAGCCCCGAGATCAGCTTCGAGCTGTAGACCATCCCGTAGTTGCTGGCGTTGTTGTTCTCACCGAAGTAGTCCGCCGTCATGGCCGCGAACAGCGGGAAGATCGCCCCGCCGCCGAAACCCGAGACCATGGAGCAGAACAGGAAGAACGGCATGCTGCCCATCTGGCCCGAGACCAGCACCCCGAACTGCGCGGTGCCGAGCACGAGACACACGATGATCAGCGTGTGACGGCGGCCGAAACGGTCGGAGATCCAGCCGATGACCCCGCGCCCGGTGCCGTTGACGATCGCCTTCAGGGACATCGCCGTGGCCACGATCCCACCCGCGAAGCCCATGTCCTTGCCGAACGGCACCTGGAAGGCGATGCCGAAGATGTTGATGCCGGCCGTGCAGAGCAGACAGAACCACATCATCCAGAGCACGGGGGTACGGGCGGCCTCCTTGGGGGTGTACTGCTTGACCGCCGGCGGGTTCTTCTCCAACGCCCGCCGGATCCTGGGGTCTTGGGCCGCCTTCAGCGGATCGACGTGCGCGGGCCACCAGTTCTTCGGCGGATCGCGGAAGAACCAGCCCGCCGACGCCACCACCAGACACAGCCCGACGCCGACCAGACTGAGCAGCACCTTGTAGTTGCCGAGATCCAGCACCGAGGTGAAGAGGAACACGAACGGCACGGACCCGTAGGCGAACCCGCCGTTCACGAAGCCGGTCTTGCCGCCCTTGCGCTCCGGATACCACTTGCCGACCATATTCACGCAGGTCGCATACACAAGACCGGCGCCGATACCGCTGCACATGCCGAAGCCGAAGTAGGCGACGAGCACGTTCGGTGCGAACGCCAGTGCCAGATAGCCCAGCAGTGTGCCGAGCGCGCCGATCAACATGGCCGTACGCGCCGGGAGTCTGCCGCTCTCCCGCAACTGCCCGGCCGGGAAGGCCACGGCCGCCTGGAAGAACACCCAGACGCCCATCAGCCAGAAGATGTGCCCACTGCTCCACAGATGCGCGTCGTGGAGCGTGTCCTCCGCCGACGTGAACGCGTACTCGGCGGAACTGATGCCCATCATGCCCACCCAGGGCAGGACGACCATCCACTTGCGCGCCCGGCCCATGATGTCGACATCGGATTCGCCGATGCGGTACACGCGGCCGTGACGGTCCGTCACCTCCCTGAAAGGGACGGACGTGGAGTAGTCCGTTGTTGCCATCGCTCAGTGCCCCTTGCGTCGAAAGTTCTGGCCAGCGCCCCCTGTCCATTGCCTTTCGTGTGCGCACGGGTCCCCGGGGCCGGCCGACCGCACTGTCGGCCGGCCCCGCGTCGGCTCACGTCATGAACCACCGCCCAACAGCCCTGCCGCACGCGCCCATTGGTACTTCGCGCCGAGCACGGCCACCGGCTTCTCCGTCGTGTACGGGTACGCCACCACCCCGCGCTCGTACAGGTACTGGCAGGCCTCCTCGACCTCCACGTCACCCGCGAGCGACGCCACCACCGGCTTCTCGATGCCGCGTTCCTTGAACTCGGCGACCACGCGCGCGGTCAACTCCGCGAAGACCATCGGGGGAGTGACGATGGTGTGCCAGTAGCCGAGGACCAGCGCGTGGATGCGCGGATCCTCCAGCCCGAGCCGGATCGTCGCCTCGTACGTCGACGGCGGCTCGCCCCCGGTGATGTCGACCGGGTTGCCCGCGGCCCCGAACGGCGGGATGAACTCCCGGAAGGACGCGTCCAGATCGGGCGGAATCTCCATCAGGGAGAGGCCGTTGTCGGTCACCGCGTCGGAGAGCAGTACGCCACTGCCACCGGCGCCCGTGATGATAACTACGTTGTCACCCTTGGGAGTTGGCAGCACCGGCAGTCCGCGCGCGTACTCCAGCATGTCGTTGAGCCCGGGGGCACGGATGACCCCGGCCTGCTTGAGGATGTCCGTGTACACGGCGTCGTCGCCGGCCAGCGCGCCCGTGTGCGAGCCCGCGGCCTTCGCACCCGCCGCCGTACGACCGGCCTTCAGGACCACAACAGGCTTACGGGGTACGGTCTTTCGGGCCGCCTCCACGAACGCGCGCCCGTCCTTGAGATCCTCCAGGTGCATCGCGATGCACTCGGTGTGCGGGTCCTCGCCGAACCAGGTCAGCAGGTCGTCCTCATCGAGGTCCGACTTGTTGCCGAGCCCGACGATCGCCGACACCCCCGTCTTCGTGGTCCGCGCGAACCCCAGGATGGCCATGCCGATGCCACCGGACTGCGAGGTCAGCGCCACCCCGCCCTTCACGTCGTACGGCGTGCAGAACGTGGCGCACAGATCCTGCCAGGTGGAGTAGTAGCCGTAGATGTTCGGCCCGAGCAGCCGCACGCCGTAGCGCTCGGCTATCTCCACTATTTCTTCCTGGAGTCGGACCTCACCGGTCTCGGCGAACCCGGAAGGGATGAGGACGGCGTTGGGGATGTTCTTGCGACCCACCTCCTCCAGTGCCGCTGCCACGAACTTGGCGGGAATGGCGAAGACGGCCACATCCACCTCACCGGGAACGTCCGTGACACTCTTGTACGCCTTGCGGCCGAGGATGTCATCGGCCCGGGGGTTCACCGGGTGGATCTCGCCGGCGAAGCCGCCGTCGACGAGGTTGCGCATCACCGAATTGCCGATCTTGCCCTGCTCGTTGGAGGCGCCGATCACGGCGACGGAGGTCGGCTCCATCAGCCGGCGCATGGTCGTCAGGATCTCGTCGCGTGTATACCGTCGACGGGGTACCGGCTGCGACTCGGCGAGGATCACGCGGATGTCGGCCGCGACCGCGCCGTCCGGAGTCGCGATCACCGGGTTGAGGTCCACCTCGGCGATCTCCGGGAAATCCGCTACCAGTTGGGACACCCGGCGGATCTGCTCCGCGATCGCCCACCGGTCGACGGCCGGTGCGCCGCGCACCCCGCGCAGGATCTCCGCCGCCCGGATCGAGTCCAGCATGGACAACGCCTCGTCCGCGCTCACCGGCGCCAGCCGGAACGTCACGTCCTTCAGCACTTCGACGAGCACCCCGCCGAGCCCGAACGCGACCACCTTCCCGAACGTCGGATCGGTCACCGCGCCGACGATGACCTCCTGCCCCTGCGGCAGCAACTCCTGCACCTGGACGCCCTCGATGCGGGCGTCGGCGCTGTACGCACGCGCGTTGTCGACGATCCTGTGGAACGCGGCCCGTACGTCCGCCGCGCCCTCGACCCCGACGATCACACCACCCGCGTCGGTCTTGTGCAGGATGTCCGGCGAGACGATCTTCATCACCACCGGCCCGCCGAACCGCGCCGCGTACGCCACCGCCTCGTCGACGTCCGTCGCCAACTCCTCACCCGGTACGGCGATCCCGTACGCGTCGGCGATCACCTTGCCCTCCGGCGCGGTCAGCGCGAACCGTCCCTCCGCCCGCACGGAGTCGAGCAGGGCGCGCACCTTCAGCACCCGGTCCTCTGCCATCACGTCAGATCACCCCGTTCGACTTGAGGAGGCGCAACTCTTCGTCGCCGAGACCGAGTTCGCCGATGTAGACCTCTTCGTTGTGCTCGCCGAGCAGCGGTGAACTGGTCACGTCCACGGGGGAGTCGGAGAGCTTCAGCGGGCTGCCGACGGTGACGAACTCGCCGCGCTCGGGGTGCGGCACCGTCACGACCATCTCGTTGGCGACCAGCGAGGCGTCCTCGATGATCTCCCTGGTCGACAGGATCGGCCCGCACGGGATGTTGTGGGCGTTGAGCCGCTCCAGCACCTCCCACTTGGGCAGCGTGGACGACCACTCCTCGATCAGCTGGAACATCTTGGCCAGCTGCGGCAACCGGGCCTCCGGCGTCGCCCACTCGGGGTCCTCGGCCAGCTCGGGCCGGCCGATCAGCTCGGTGAGCGGTCGCCAGCCGACGGGCTGCACGATGACGTACACGTAGTCGTTCGGGCCGCCCGGCGCGCACTTGACCGCCCAGCCGGGCTGACCGCCGCCGGACGCGTTGCCCGAGCGGGGCACCTCGTCGCCGAAGTCCTCGTTCGGGTACTCGGCGAGCGGGCCGTGGGCGAGACGCTGCTGGTCGCGCAGTTTCACCCGGCACAGGTTCAGCACGGCGTGCTGCATGGCCACGTTGACCCGCTGACCGCGGCCGGTGCTCTCGCGCTGGAACAGTGCCGCCAGTATCCCGGCTACTGTATGCACTCCTGTTCCGGAGTCGCCGATCTGAGCGCCCGTCGCCAGCGGCGGCCCGCCCTCGAAGCCGGTGGTCGACATCGACCCGCCCATCGCCTGCGCGACCACCTCGTACGCCTTGAAGTTGGTGTACGGGCCGTCCCCGAACCCCTTGATGGACGCATACACGATCCGGGGATTGATCTCCTGTATGCGATCCCAGGTGAACCCCATACGGTCGACCGCGCCCGGCCCGAAGTTCTCGACCATGACGTCGGAGCGCCGGATCAGCTCGGTCAGGATCTCCTTGCCGCGCTCGGTCTTGGTATTGAGGGTGATGCTCCGCTTGTTGCAGTTGAGCATCGTGAAGTAGAGGGAGTCGACGTCCGGGAGGTCGCGCAGCTGCTTGCGCGTGATGTCGCCGGTGGGCGCCTCCAGCTTGACGACGTCGGCGCCGAGCCAGGCGAGGAGTTGGGTGGCGGAGGGGCCGGACTGGACGTGCGTCATGTCGAGGACGCGGATGCCCTCAAGTGCCCTGGCGGTCATGGCCGTTCACCTCACTTGTACATCGTCTGGTTCATGGTTCCGGGGGCGTACGCGTCCGGGTCGACCCAGACGTTGATCAGCGACGGTTTGCCCGACTCGCGGGCGCGCTGGAGCGCGGGGCCGATGTCGGCGGGGTCGCGGACCTCCTCGCCGTAACCGCCCAGCATCTGGGCGAACTTGTCGTAGTGGACGTCGCCGAGGGTGTTGCCGACCCGCTCGCGCTCCAGGCCGTACTTGGCGGCCTGGCCGTAACGGATCTGGTTCATCGAGGAGTTGTTGCCGACGATGCCGACGAACGGGAGGTCGTAGCGGACGAGGGTCTCGAAGTCCCAGCCGGTGAGGGAGAACGCGCCGTCGCCGAACAGCGCGACGACCTCCTTGTCCGGCCGCGCCTGCTTTGCCGCGAGCACGAAGGGGACGCCGACGCCGAGGGTGCCCAGTGGGCCCGGATCCATCCAGTGGCCGGGCGACTTGGGCTGCACGACCTGCCCGGAGAAGGTGACGATGTCGCCGCCGTCGCCGATGTAGATGGAGTCCTCGGTGAGGAAGTCGTTGATCTCGCTGACCAGACGGTACGGATGGATCGGCGAGGCGTCCGACTTGAGGCTCGGCAACCGCTTCTCGATCGCGGCCTGTTCCACGGCGCGCAACTCGTCGAGCCACTCCTTGCGCCTGGACGCACCGCCGTTGAGACGTCCCGAAGCGGCCTCGGTGACCGACTTCAGCACGAGCCCCGCGTCGCCGACGATCCCGAGATCGATGTCGCGGTTCTTGCCGACGGTGCGGTAGTCGAGGTCGATCTGCACGACGGTCGCGTCGGGGGAGAGGCGCTTGCCGTAGCCCATGCGGAAGTCGAAGGGCGTGCCGACGATGACGATGACGTCGGCGTGGGAGAAGGCGTAGCGGCGCGAGAGCTGGAAGTGGTGCGGGTCGCCGGGCGGGAGGGTGCCGCGGCCCGCGCCGTTCATGTACGCGGGGATGTTGAGCGTGCGGACGAGGTCGATGGCCGCCTCGGTGCCGCGAGTTGTCCACACCTGGCTGCCCAACAGGATCGCCGGCTTCTCGGCGTGGACCAGCAGGTCGGCGAGCTTCTCGATCGCCTCGGGGTCGCCGGCGGAGCGGGTCGAGGCGCGGTAGGCGGCGGCCTTGGGCACCCGCGCCTTGCTCACCGGCACCTTGGCGTCGAGGACGTCGCGCGGGATCTCCAGGAAGGAGGGGCCGGGCGCGCCGTGGTAGCACTCGCGGAACGCCATCGACACCATGTCGGCGGCGCGTGCCGTGTCCGGCACGGTCGCCGCGAACTTGGTGATCGGCGTCATCATGTCGACGTGCGGCAGGTCCTGCAGGGACCCCATCTTGTGCTGGGTGAGCGCCCCTTGGCCGCCGATCAGCAGCATCGGGGACTCCGCGCGGAAGGCGTTGGCGACACCGGTGACGGCGTCGGTCGTACCGGGACCCGCGGTGACGACCGCGCACCCGGGCCTGCCGGTGATGCGTGCGTAGCCGTCCGCCGCGTGGGCTGCCACCTGTTCGTGGCGTACGTCGACGACTTCTATGCCCTCGTCGACGCAGCCGTCGTAGATGTCGATGATGTGGCCGCCGCACAGCGTGTAGATGCGGTCGACCCCCTCGGCCTTCAGGGCTTTGGCGACGAGATGACCACCGGAAATCACGTCCTGGGTGTCGTCGGGCATGGCGAAGTCCTGTCCCTTCGTAGGGGGTTGGGAAGCTCTCGCGGTACATTGCATACAGTCGACGAATACTGTATGAAGCTTGTTATCCCGCATCCAGTGGGTGGTGTCCAGGGGGCGTGCGGCACTTTTAAGTGGGAGCCGAGATGGACCTGTACGAGCACCAGGCAAGGGAACTCTTCGAGGAACACGGCATCTTGGTGCCCCGGGCCGAGGTCACCACCTCGTCCAAGGAGGCACGCGGGATCGCCCGCCGGCTGGGCGGCCGGGTGGTGGTGAAAGCCCAGGTGAAGACCGGTGGACGGGGTAAAGCGGGCGGGGTGAAGTTCGCCGCCGACCCGGCCGCCGCCGAGCTGACCGCACGGCAGATCCTCGGCATGGACATCAAGGGCCACACGGTCGGCACGGTGATGCTGGCCCAACCCGTCGTCATCGAGAGCGAGTTCTACGTCTCCTACGTCCTCGACCGCGCGGCCGGCCGCTTCCTCGCGATCGCCTCCGCGGAGGGCGGTATGGAGATCGAGGAGATCGCCGCCCGTCGACCGGATGCGGTCGCCCGTATGCACATCGACCCGGCCGAGGGCGTCACCTCGGCGAAGGCGGCCGAGATCGCGGGGGCGGCCGGGCTGCCGCCGCAGACGGTCGACGTCCTCGTGCGACTGTGGGAGGTGCTGGTCCGCGAGGACGCCGTCCTCGTCGAGGTCAACCCGCTCGTGCGCACCCGGCAGGGGCAGATCCTCGCCCTCGACGGCAAGGTCACCCTCGACGACAACGCCCGCTTCCGGCAGGTCCGTTGGGGAGCCGAGGGCGCTACGCACGACGATCCGCTGGAGGCCGCGGCAGCCGCGAAGGGGCTCAACTACGTCAAGCTCGACGGCGAGGTCGGCATCATCGGCAATGGCGCGGGCCTGGTCATGTCGACGCTCGACGTGGTCGCCGGATGCGGTGCCCGCCCCGCCAACTTCCTCGACATCGGGGGCGGGGCCTCGGCCCAGATCATGGCCGACGGACTCTCCGTCATCCTCTCCGACCCGGCCGTGAAGTCGGTCTTCGTCAACGTCTTCGGCGGGATCACCGCATGCGACGCGGTGGCCGACGGCATCGTGCGGGCCCTGGAAACCGTCCGGTTGACCAAGCCGCTGGTCGTCCGGCTGGACGGAAACAACGCGGCCCGCGGCCGGGCGATTCTCGACGGGCACGCGCATCCACTGGTCCAGCAGGCCACCACCATGGACGGCGCCGCCCGCCGCGCCGCCGACCTCGCCAACGCACGCTGAGGAGCAGGGACATGGCGATCTACCTCACCAAGGAGAGCAAGGTTCTCGTCCAGGGCATGACCGGCGGGGAGGGCATGAAGCACACCCGCCGGATGCTCGCCGCCGGCACGAACGTCGTCGGCGGCGTCAACCCGCGCAAGGCGGGCCGCTCCGTCGATTTCGACGACCGCGCCGTCCCTGTCTTCGGGTCGGTCGCCGACGGTATGCGGTCGACGGGAGCCGATGTCACCGTCGTGTTCGTGCCGCCCGCCTTCGCCAAGGCCGCCGTGACCGAGGCCGCCGACGCGGGCATCGGCCTCGCCGTCGTCATCACCGAGGGCATCCCCGTCCACGACTCGGTCGCCTTCACGGCCTACGCCAGGTCGAAGGGCACCCGGATCATCGGCCCCAACTGCCCCGGCCTGATCACCCCCGGCCAGGCCAACGCGGGCATCATCCCCGCCGACATCACCAAGCCGGGCCGCATCGGCCTGGTCTCCAAGTCCGGCACGCTCACCTACCAACTCATGTACGAGCTGCGGGACATCGGCTTCTCGACCTGCGTCGGCATCGGCGGCGACCCCGTCGTGGGCACGAGCCACATCGACTGCCTCGCCGCGTTCCAGGACGACCCCGACACCGAACTCGTCGTGCTCATCGGGGAGATCGGCGGCGACGCGGAGGAACGAGCGGCCGCGTACATCCGCGACCACGTCACCAAGCCGGTGGTCGGCTACATCGCCGGTTTCACCGCGCCCGAGGGCCGGACGATGGGCCACGCCGGCGCCATCGTGTCCGGCTCCTCCGGCACGGCGGCGGCGAAGAAGGAGGCGCTGGAGGCCGTGGGAGTCAGGGTCGGGCATACGCCGACGGAGACCGCCCGGCTGGTCCTGGGCCGCCTGGAGGGGGTGCGGGAGGCGGCGCGTGATGTCACTCATAGTTGAGGTGACGTCACTGTCGCGCTCCTTGGAGCGCAACTAGCTTCATCTGTACGACGGTTCGTGCGGAGGACCGTTCCTGCCTCACCCCGCCCCGACTGTGCACCGAGAGCGGAGCAGAAGCATGGCATCAACCCTCACCCCCGGTTCCACTCCCGTCCATCGCCCCCCGACCCTCAAGGCGGGCACGTCCTGGAATGACGCCTGGCGGCGTTGTCTCGCCGTCGCGCCCGAGGCGTTCCAGGACGACCGTGTCCTCAACCTCTGGAACGCCGCCTGGCAGCGGGACGGCCGGGCCCTGCCCGCCACCACCCCCGTCGACGGCGGTCCCATCGCCGGACCGCCCCGGCTGGACCGGTCCACCGCCCACCAGGCCGTTCGCGCCTCCCTCGACCAGCACCGGGCCTGGCGGCACGTCCCGCTCGACGAACGGCGGGCCCGCGTCGCCGCCACGCTCGACGCTCTCACCGAGCACCGCGAACTCCTCGCGCTGCTGCTGGTCTGGGAGATCGGCAAACCCTGGCGACTCGCGCAGGCGGACGTGGACCGGTCCATCGACGGTGTGCGCTGGTACGTCGACGGCATCGAACCGATGCTCGCCGGCCGCACTCCGCTCGACGGCCCGGTGTCGAACATCGCGAGCTGGAACTACCCGATGAGCGTGCTCGTCCACGCCATGCTCGTCCAGGCGCTGGCGGGCAACGCGGTCATCGCCAAGACCCCGACCGACGGCGGCGTCGCCTGCCTCACCCTGGCCTGCGCGGTCGCCGCCCGCGAGGGCATCCCCGTCACCCTCGTCAGCGGCAGCGGAGGCGAACTGTCCGAGGCGCTGGTCCGGGCGCCCGAGATCGGCTGTGTCTCCTTCGTCGGCGGGCGCGACACCGGGGCGGCGGTGGCCACGGCCGTCGCCGACCTCGGCAAACGGCACGTACTGGAGCAGGAAGGACTCAACACCTGGGGCATCTGGAACCACACGGACTGGGACACCCTCACCGCCGTCATCCCCAAGCTCTTCGACTACGGCAAACAGCGCTGCACCGCGTATCCGCGCTTCGTCGTCCAGCGCGAGCTGTTCGACGAGTTCCTCACCGCCTACCTTCCCGCGGTCCGAACTCTGCGCGTAGGCCACCCTCTTGCCGTCCAGCACGCCGAAGACCCCTACCCCGAGCTCGACTTCGGCCCGGTGATCAACGCGGCCAAGGCCAAGGAACTCCACGACCAGGTGGCCGAGGCGATCGACCGCGGCGCCGTACCGCTGCACCGCGGCAAGCTGTCCGAGGCCAACTTCCTTCCAGGGCAGGACACTTCGGCGTACGTCCGCCCTGTCACCCTCCTCAACCCGCCACCGTCGTCCCCGCTGCACCACGCGGAGCCGTTCGGACCGGTCGACACCATCGTCCTGGTCGACACCGAGGCGGAGCTGTTGGCCGCGATGAACGCGTCCAACGGAGCGCTGGTCGCCACCCTGTCCACCGACGACCGTGCGACCTACGACCGACTGGCCCCGCAGATAAGGGCGTTCAAGGTCGGACACGGCAAGCCGCGTTCGCGCGGTGACCGCGACGAGTTGTTCGGCGGGTTCGGTGCCTCCTGGCGCGGTGCCTTCGTCGGCGGTGAACTCCTCATCCGGGCGGTGACGCACGGACCGGTGGGGGAGCGGCTGCCGGGCAACTTCCCGGAGTACCAGCTGATGCCGTGACCGGCAGGTGTCGGTTCATGCCGTGACCGGCGCTCGCCGGCTCACGCGGTGATCCCCGGCCGGGCGGCACTCGCGTCCCTCGAGTGCCGTCCGGCGATGATCTCGTCGGCCAGCCAGCGGGCCACGCCCCGCGGATAGGGGCGCGGCAGGCTCAGCACGATGTGGTTCATCCCGGCGTCGACGAGCCGACCGACCGTCTCGCGGGTCGTGTCCGGCTCGTCGTACGACACCAGGACCTGCACCGAACGTTCGATGTCGGCCGGGTCGCGGCCCAACTCGGCGCAGTGCGCGTCGAGGACGCGGGAGCGCTCGGCGACGTACTCGACGGTGTTGTGCGGCGGCCCTGGAACGTTCCAGATGTCGGCGTGCTCGGCGACCAGCCGCAGCAGGCGGGTGCCCCAGCCGCCGATCAGCAGCGGGGGACCGGGCCGTTGCACGGGCTTGGGTTCGCACCGCGTACCCCGGAGCCGGTAGTGGCGGCCCTCGAAGTCGAAGACGTCCCGGGTCCACATCCCCTTCAGGATCGCGACCGTCTCAGCGAGCCGCTCGATGCCCTCGCCCGGCGGAACGAGCGAGAGGCCGTAGGCCGCGTACTCCGCGATCGCCGGATTGGCACCCGGGATTCCCCCGGCGCCGGCCGGCTGCCGCGTGCCGCCGACTCCCAGACCGAGCACGAGGCGTCCGCCCGAGATCACGTCAACGGTCGACGCCATCTTGCCGAGCAGGGCCGGCGGGCGGAGGCGATTGCTGGTGACGAGGAGGCCGAGCCGCAGCCGCTCCGTCTGGGCGGCGAGCGCGCTGAGCAGCGTCCACCCTTCGTGTATCTGTCCGTCCGCAGGCCCGGCGACCGGCAGCAGGTGGTCCCACAGCCAGGCGTCCGCGATCTCCGGAACGGCGTCCGCCTCCAGCCACACCCGGCGGATGTTCTCGTACGACACATGCATGGGTGTGGTCTTGATCCCGAAGCGCACAGTGGTCTCGTCCGTCATGACCGTCAGTCTACTCAATCATCAGCCCTGCTGACGATCAGAGCGGGGATTCATATCGGGATACAGTCGGGGAATGTCCAACGACCAGTCACCCAGCCCCCTGGAGTCCCGGCTCGGCTACCTCCTCAAGCACGCCCAGGCGAAACTGGCCAGGGCGTCGGCCGAGGCGCTCGCCCCGCACGGTGTCGACGGTCATGAGCTGGCCGTGCTGGTGGTGCTTGCCGCGGGGGAGCCGTTGTCGCAGGTCGAGGCCGCCGGGCGGCTCGGTGTCGACCGCACCACGATGGTGTCGCTGATCGACGGGCTCGAGGACCACGGTCTGGTGGTGCGGCGGCGCAGCCCGCAGGACCGCCGCAAGAACATCGTCGAACTGACGCCCGAGGGGCAGGACTGTCTGCGCCGGGCGGAGAGGGCCCGTCGCGCGGCGGAACGGCGATTTCTGGCTCCGCTGGACGAGGCGGGGGCGGCCTCGCTCGTACGGGCGCTGCAGACCCTGGTGCTCGACGGGCGGGTGCCGGAATCCGGCGCGTGTCCGTAGCGGTTCGTTCACCCGTCGTGGTGGAGTCCCCGCAGGTGGCAGGCCTCCTGAGGCTGGTCCCGCGGGGGCGGATATGCAGGTGAAAGGCACTGCGAAAGCTTGGTATTGTTGTCCATGTCGCCGCGGGGAACACCCCCGGTCGGGCGGCAGACACCTAGTCCGGGTGGCGGAATGGCAGACGCGCTAGCTTGAGGTGCTAGTGCCCTTTATCGGGCGTGGGGGTTCAAGTCCCCCCTCGGACACCAGCGGAGACCCCACTTCACGTGGGGTTTTCTGCTTGCCAGGGCCGTCGTGCGGTTGGCCCGCAGATGACATCTCACCTACCGGGCAGCCCCGGCGAGGTTTGAAGCGATGTCGACGTATCCTTCTTGAGGTCTACGGCGTCAAATAGTGGGCGCCGAAAATGGAGGCAACACCCCGTGCTCATTGCTCAGCGTCCGTCCCTGACCGAAGAGGTCGTCGACGAGTTCCGTTCCCGGTTCGTGATCGAGCCGCTGGAGCCCGGCTTCGGCTACACCCTCGGCAACTCCCTCCGCCGTACGCTCCTCTCCTCGATCCCGGGTGCGGCGGTCACGTCCATCCGTATCGACGGTGTCCTGCACGAGTTCACCACCGTGCCGGGCGTCAAGGAGGACGTCACCGACCTGATCCTCAACATCAAGCAGCTCGTCGTCAGCAGTGAGCAGGACGAGCCCGTGGTGATGTACCTGCGCAAGCAGGGTCCGGGTCTGGTCACCGCCGCCGACATCGCGCCCCCGGCCGGTGTCGAGGTCCACAACCCCGACCTCGTTCTCGCCACGCTCAACGGCAAGGGCAAGCTGGAGATGGAGCTGACCGTCGAGCGCGGTCGCGGCTACGTCTCGGCCGTCCAGAACAAGCAGGTGGGCCAGGAGATCGGCCGGATTCCGGTCGACTCCATCTACAGCCCGGTGCTGAAGGTCACCTACAAGGTCGAGGCGACCCGTGTCGAGCAGCGCACCGACTTCGACAAGCTGATCGTCGACGTCGAGACCAAGCAGGCCATGCGTCCCCGCGACGCCATGGCGTCGGCCGGCAAGACCCTCGTCGAGCTGTTCGGTCTCGCGCGCGAGCTGAACATCGACGCCGAGGGCATCGACATGGGTCCGTCCCCCACGGACGCCGCCCTGGCCGCCGACCTCGCCCTGCCGATCGAGGAGCTGGAACTCACCGTCCGCTCCTACAACTGCCTCAAGCGCGAGGGCGTCCACTCCGTGGGCGAGCTGCTGGCGCGTTCCGAGGCCGACCTGATGGACATCCGCAACTTCGGTGCGAAGTCCATCGACGAGGTCAAGGCGAAGCTGGCCGGTCTGGGCCTGGGCCTGAAGGACAGCCCGCCCGGATTCGACCCGACCGCCGCGGTCGACACCTTCGCCACCAACGACGCGGACACGCGGTTCGTGGAGACCGAGCAGTACTAAGCAGTATTGGAACGGTGCAAGCGGTAAGTCCCGGCGCCCTGGTCGAGCAGCAGCCCGACCGGGGCGCCGTGCTGTGCCGGGCCTCAGGGCCTACATCCCGAGGCTGAGGGACCGGCCCGGAAATCCGCCAAGGGCGGGATGCCGCCGCTCCGTTTGCACAGCAGGGTGGCGGGCATGCGTGAAACCGGAGAACTGACGAAGCGTCACAGACGTTTGTTATCAGGCAGGTCGGCAGCCCTGGGGGCCGTCCTCTGTCTCACCTCGGCCACCATGGCCCTGCTGCCCGCCCCCGCGTCCGCCACCACGACGGTCGCCGAGGGCGGGCACACGGTCCGCATCAGCCGGACCGAGTACGGCGTACCGCACATCCTGGCCCAGGACTTCGACGGGCTCGGCTACGGCTACGGGTACGCGTTCGCACAGGACAACGTGTGCGAACTCGCCGACCAGATAGTGACGTTGCGGGGTGAACGGTCCCGGTTCTTCGGGCCCGACGGAGACTCCGGTACGGGCTCCGACCTCGCGAGCGACACCTACTACGGCGGACAGCTGCGCGCCGGGACCGTGCACCGACTGCTCGGCCAGAAGGCGCCGTTGGGTCCGACGACGGAACTGCGGCGGATGGTCGAGGGATACGCCGCCGGGTACAACCGCTATCTCCGGGACACCGGAGTGGACCGGCTGCCGGACGCACGCTGCAAGGGCAAGCCCTGGGTGCGGCCGATCACCGCGCTCGACCTGTGGAACGTCGTCTACGACCTCAACAGGGTGACCGAGACAGTGCGGTTGGTCCCGGACATCGGCGACGCACAGCCCCCGACCGCCTCCGCCTCCTCGACGGCCACGACAACCGCCTCCCGCGACGGCCTCGCCGGTCTCGGCTTCGCCTCCGCCGACGTCGGCAGCAACGGCTGGGCGCTCGGCCGGGACGCCACCCGCACAGGCAACGCGATGGTGCTCGCCAACCCGCACCTGCCCTGGGCCGAGGGCAACTTCCGCTTCTACCAAGTGCAGTTGACGATCCCCGGCACCCTGGACGTGTCCGGCGCCGGCCTCTACGGCACCCCGCTGGTGGAGATCGGCCACAACCGCACCCTCGCCTGGACGCACACCGCGAGCGACGCCCAGCACGGCTCCTTCTACGCCCTCAAACTCGCGCCCGGCGACCCGACCAGCTATCTGCTCGACGGCAAGGCCGTGCCGATGCAACGCCGTACGGTCCCGGTCACCGTACGCGGCGTCGACGGTGCACTGTCGACCGTCGAACGGACGCTGTACACCTCACGCTTCGGCCCCGTCCTGTCGTCCGGCTGGACCACGACCACCGCCTACGCGATCCGTGACGCCAACGCCGACAACCTGCGCTCCATGAACACCTGGCTGGCCATGGGGAAGGCGCGCACCCTCGGTCAACTCCGCGCCGCCCAGGACACGTTCCAGGGCGTCCCGTGGACCTACACCCTCGCGGCCGATACCAGTGGCGACACGTACTTCACCGACTCCTCGGCCGTACCGCACCTCACCGACGGGCAACTGAAGCGCTGCACCGTCGCGGCGGACCAGGGGCCCACCGCCCTGGACGGTTCGACGTCGGCCTGTGCCTGGGGCAGTGACCCCGACGCACTCGTGCCCGGCGTCTACGGTCCTTCCCACCAGCCGAAGTCGGTGCGCAGCGACTACGTCGCCAACTCCAACAACGGTCCCCAGTACGTCAATCCGGAGGCGCCGATCACCGGCCTCCCGGGCGTGTACGACATCGATCCCCACCTCGACGGGCGGGCCCAGCTGGGACTGAGCATGATCGCCCAACGCCGGGACGGAACAGACGGGTTGGGTGCTCCGGGCTTCACCGAGGACACTCTCGGCGCGTCGATGTTCGGCAACCGGGTCCTGTCGGCCGAGAGGGGCCGCGACGACATCGTCGCCATGTGCCGCGCCCATCCGAGCCTGACGGCCACGGACGGCACCCAGGTCGACGTGACGCAGGCGTGCGCGACCCTCGCCCGCTGGGACACCCGCGCCGACACCACCAGCCGGGGCATCGTGCTCTGGAGCACGTTCTACAACCGCCTCCTCGACGGCGGTCCGCCCGACACCTGGCGCCGCGTCCCCTACGACCCAGCCCAACCCCTCACCACACCAAGGGGATTCAACGGCGACGACCCGCGCGTCCAGCACGCCCTGGCCGACGCCGTCCAGGAGTTCGCCACCCGTGACCTCCCGGTCGACGTCGAACTCGGCGCCGTACAGAAGTGGGACGGCATCCCGCTGCCCGGCTGTGACGTGGGCTGTTTCGACGTCGTGGAGGCGGGGCCCGACTCGGGCACCGGCACCCCGACCGCCGGCGCCTTCGGCAGCAGCTTCCTGATGACCGTCGAACTGACCCCCGCCGGGCCACGCGCCCACACCCTCCTGACCTACGGGGAGTCCGCGAACCCGACGTCACCCCACTTCTCGGACCAGACCCGCCTGTTCTCGCGCAAGGAGTGGGTCACCGAACGATTCACCCAGGCGGAGATCGCCGGTGCTCCGGGCCTGGAGGTGACGACTCTGCGCAGGTGACGCGGGTCGGCGCGGCACGGGCCGGTCGCAACCCGGCTGCCGGGGCGCGGGGTTGACTGGTCTATACCCTTGACTGGTACAGACCAATACGGTTCAGTGAGTGACGTCATCCCCCCACCACGGCCGCCCCCCACGTCGTGACCGGTCCGACCGGCCCGTGCGCACAAGGCTCCGCTTCGCCCTGCCCTTGGCGGGGTACGGCCGTGCTCCACAGAGGAGTTGAACCCTGTGTCGAGACGCCGCATCGCCGCAGTACTGACCGCACTCGTCCTCGGTAGCCTTACGCCCGTGGTCCTCCCCGCCGCCGGCGCGTCCGCCGCGTCCTGTTCCAGCTACCCCAACTGGGTGGCCGGCCAGTCGTACGTGACCGGCAACATCGTCCGCTACACCGACGGCAAGGCGTACATCGCCGAGCACGACAACCCGGGCTACGACCCGGTCATCAGCACCTGGTTCTGGGAGCCGTACGCGTGCGACGGCGGTTCGGGCACGCCCGTCGGCACCTTCGTCGTCAGCGAGGCGCAGTTCAACCAGATGTTCCCGAGCCGGAATTCGTTCTACTCGTACAGCGGTCTCACCGCCGCCCTCAGTGCCTACCCGGGCTTCGCCAACACCGGCAGCGACACCACGAAGAAGCAGGAGGCCGCCGCCTTCCTCGCCAACGTCAGCCACGAGACGGGCGGGTTGGTGTACATAGTCGAGCAGAACACCGCCAACTACCCGACGTACTGCAACTGGAACGAGCCGTACGGCTGCCCGGCCGGTCAGTCCGCCTACTACGGGCGCGGTCCGCTGCAGCTCAGCTGGAACTTCAACTACAAGGCGGCCGGGGACGCGTTGGGCATCGACCTGCTCAACAACCCCTGGCTGGTGCAGAACGACTCGGCCGTGGCCTGGAAGACCGCGCTCTGGTACTGGAACACCCAGAGCGGCCCCGGCTCCATGACCCCGCACAACGCGATCGTCAACGGCGCCGGTTTCGGCCAGACCATCCGCAGCATCAACGGCTCGGTGGAGTGTGACGGCAAGAGCCCCGCCCAGGTGCAGAGCCGCGTGGACGCCTACAACCGCTTCACCTCGATCCTGGGGACCACCCCGGGCGGCAACCTGTACTGCTGAACGTGCGGCACGGGCACCGGTCGGACCGCTCCAACGGCCGGTGCCCGTCCCGTCCACGCGTTCCAGGGACCCGGTGTCCCCGCAGGTCAGACCCTGTGCGAGCGTTCCAGCTTCCCGTATCCCCCGGCTGTCGTAGCCCCTGGGACGGATCGCCGCGCAGGCTGCGGTTGTTCGACAGCGCGACCCACCACGAACCGGGTGGCTCGCCTTCAGCACCGCACCCAGGGGGAACCTGACCATGTCCGACACGATCTTCCGCCGCCGCACGGCCCTCCTCGCCGCCGGCCTCGCCGCGACCGCCTCGCTCGCACTGACCGCCTGCGGAACCGAGCAGGCCGCTCAGGACCGGTCCAACCCGGCCGCCGCCGACAGCGGCGCCTCCGCCACCGTGACGCCCGGAACGTCCGGGGCGTCCGGGACATCCGGTGCGTCCGGTACGGACACCGGGGCCGCGGCCTCCGGTACGGACAAGGCCGTCACGGTCTCGAAGTCGGGCCGGAGCAGCACCGCCGCCAAGGGATCCACCGGGTCCAAGGACTCTTCGGGCACCGTCACCTGCACCGGCGCCAACACCGAGGTCACCGCGCAGACCGTGACCCGTCCGCTCAACCACCTGCTGCTGGCCGTCAAGAACACCGGCTCAAAGACCTGCTACCTGTACGGCTATCCGGCCCTGAACTTCCAGGACGCCCAGGCCGTGCCCCCGGTCGACGAGGACTCGCAGCCGCAGGCGGTCACCACGCTCCGCCCCGGACAGTCGGGTTACGCGGGCGTGCGCCTTTCCGCCGCCGACGGAAGCGGCTCCGGCGGCTACACCGCGAAGACGCTCAAGGTGATCTTCCAGAACCGCGCGCTCGACTTCGTGGGCTCGGGCGTCAAGGTCGCGCTGCCCGCCAAGGGCGTCTGGATCGACAGCTCCCTGAGCACCACCTACTGGCTGGCCGACCCCCAGGACGCCCTCAACTAGGCAGTCCTCGCAGCGAAGTTCCCTGCCGCACAGAGAGACAGAAAGGACGAGGTGTGTCCAGTACAGCGAACGACGTGACTCGGCGGCTCGATCTACTGGCGCCCGCGCACGAGTACTTCGAGGTGGTGTGGCGCACCTCGTCCGACGGCGCGTTCAAGAGAGCGGGCGTGCTCGCCTGGGAGATCATCGGCATCGCGGTCGGCCTGCACTCCGCCGACGAGGTCCAGCCGATCGGCATCGACATCCGCGTGCACCAGGGCCCGCCGGTCGCGAGCTTCGCCTACGGCGAGGACCGCGAACTGGCACGCCGGCACACCGCGTTGGTGGAACGCAGGCTCTGGCAGAGCACCGTGGGTGAGTTCCTGGCGTTTCTCCGCGAGACAGCTGCCGCTCCGGTCACCCGAACCATCTGAAGCACATGAACGACCTGAAGCACATGAACCACCTGAACCACCTGAACCAGTCGAGGAGACATCCCCCCATGTTCGACAACTCCCTTTCCGGGAACGGGCGCTCGATCCGCCGAGCCACGGCCCTTGCAGCCGCCGGTGCGGCCCTCGCGCTCGCCGTGCCGGTCTCGGCCACGGCGGTCTCCGGCGCCGACCGCGTCGCCGCCGCCCCCGACCCGGTGTCCTCCTTCGGGTTCACCGCCCAGGAACGCAAGGACGCCCTCGCCTACTGGACGCCGACCCGGATCAAGGCCGTGGGGAAGTCCGTGGACCTCGGGCCGACCGGGCCGAAGACTAAGACGTGGACCGGTCCAGAGTTGAAGACCGTGGGGCGGCTCTTCATGGTCAACGCCGGAGGGGCCGACACCTGGTGCACGGCCACCGCCGTCACGAGCGCCAACCGGTCCGTCGTGATGACGGCGGGCCACTGCGTCCGGCGTTCCGCCTCGCCCGTCAACACCAACATGTCCATGGTGTTCGTCCCGGCCTACGGCAAGGGCAGGCAGCCGTACGGCGCCTTCGCGGTCCGTACGGTTCTGACGCCGCGCACCTTCGCCGAGGAGGGCACGAACGACGTGGCCGCGATGGTCGTCGACGCGGACAGGAGCGGTCGTAGGCTCACCGATGTCGTGGGCGGGACGCCCGTCGCCTTCGGCCGGGCGGTCGGCGGGAAGGTCTCGTCCTTCGGCTACCCCGCCACCCACCCCCAGCTCGGCGAGGAACTCCTGCGCTGCGTCGGCATGGAGAAGGAGGAAAACGGTCAGCAGATGATCCCCTGCGACATGACCGGCGGCTCCAGCGGCGGCCCGTGGCTGGCCGGGTTCGACGAGGCCACCGGGAAGGGCACCCTCGTCTCGGTCAACAGCTCGCTGGACGCGCTCCAACCGACGAAGATGTACGGCGAGATCCTGGGCGCCACCGCCAAGACCATGTACGAGCGGGCCGGGCGCGGCTGACCGGCCCTGTCCGAGGGCTGCCCCCGCCGACAGGGGCAGCCCCATGTGAGTACCGCCAGGGGAGGTGCGGTGGCGGGCGCCTTGCCATGACAGCCGTGGGGTTGACCAACACTGCCGGCGCCCGCGACGTTCCGTTCCCCTGGCGGTGGGACCAGCCTGCGGTGCCGGGAGGCTGCGGGGGGCGCGAACCGCGGGAGATCCGTGCACCCAGTCGTCGGCGCGGGCTCGGCAGGGGGTACCTAGGTATGCGGAGACCCTCGGACACACCGGGATACCTACGCCGTCGAGGTGCCCTCCGCCTGTGCCGGGGCCAGGATCTCGGTACGGGAGGTGATCCCCAGCTTGGCGAGGATGTGCTCCACGTGGGCGTCCACGGTGCGTTTGGAGATGACGAGGCGTTCGGCGATCTCCCGGTTGGACAGGCCCCGGGTCACCAGCGCGGCGACCTCGCGCTCGCGGCGGGTGAGGGGATCGGCGGGGCGGCCGTCCGCGGTGCCGGGGCGGGGCGCGGGAACGCCGGGCGGCTCGTCCGCGTCCGCCCTTACGGCGTCCAGGAGTTCGCGACCCGACATCCGGGCACCCGCCTCCCGCCAGCGTTCGTACGGTTCGTCGCCCAGTGCCGCGCGCACCGCCCGCTGCTGGGCCTCCTGCTCCTCCAGCAGCCGGGGCAGCATGCCGACCGGGTCACCGCCGAGACGGCGCGCGTGCTCCGCGTAGCCCAGCAGCCAGCAGGCCCTGACGTACCGCTTCTGTCCGGCCGCGTGCCAGGCGAGCCCCAGGGACGCGAGCGCCGCGACGAGAACCTCGCCGATCTCGCTCGCCGCCTCCAGGCCCCGGCGCAGCGCCGCCGCGCTCTCCTCGGGCCGCCCGACCAGCCACAGGATGACGCCCTGGACGGTGAGCGTGGACCCGTACAACTGGCGTTCGCCCCGGCCCTCCAGATATGCCAGCCCCGCCTCGCACCACTCCAGGGCGCGGTCAGTGAAGCCCAACGCCCCGTACAGCAGGGCTCCTTCGTAGTGGACGACGCCGATGCCCAGCGCGTCGTCCGCGGCGACCATCCGCGCGCGGACCGCATCGAGCGCCGCCATTCCCTCCTCGACGGCGCCGCCGAGGACGGTCATGGCGGCCAAGTAGCCCTCGCTGAACAGCTCGACCCGGCTCTCGCCGACGCGCCGCGCCAGGTCGAGGGCCTGGGGAAACCGGTCCAACGCCGTCTCCAGATCCGCCGTCCAGATCCCGAACACCCCGGTCATGAACAGCGCCCAGGCCCGCACGGGGGAGTCCTGCTGGACCGCTCCAAGCCCCTTGTCGATCCAGTACCGGCCCTCGGACAGCGTCCCCGCCGCCCGCCAGTACGCCCCGAGCCGGGTCGCCAGCCACAGCGCGTCCGCCGCCCGGCCCTCGGTGGCGCAGCCGTACTCCAGGGCCGCCCGCACGTCGGCGATCTCCGCGCGCACCGCGTGGTGCAGCGTGACCTGTGCCGGGCCCACCAGGCCGTCCCAGAAACGGCCGACGAGTTCGTCGTAGTGGGCGAAGTGCCGCCGCCGTACGGCCTCGGCGTCCTCGGTCTCCGCGAGCCGCCCGGCGCCGTACTCGCGGATGGTGTCCAGGAGCCGGTAGCGGCCCCCGTCCTCGCCGAGGCGTTGGACGACCGACTTGTCGACGAGTCCGATGAGCGCCTCGACGACATCCTCGCCACCGAGGTCGCCCGCACCGCCCGCACCGCCTGCACCGCCTGCGCAGATCCGCTCGGCGGCGGTCAGTCCGAAGGAATCGGCGAACACCGACAGCCGTGCCCAGAGCAGTTGCTCCTGGGGTGTGCACAGGTCGTGGGACCAGTCGATGGCCGCGCGCAGGGTCTGGTGCCGGGTGAGGGCCGTGCGACGGCCGCCGGTCAGGACCTCGCAGTGGCGGTCCAGGCGGGCGACGAGTTCGGAGAGGGGTACGGCCCGCAGTCGTACGGCCGCGAGTTCGAGGGCGAGGGGGATGCCGTCGAGGCGGTCGACGAGCGCGAGGGCGTGCTCCCGGTCGGCGCCGTCGAGGGCGGGGCCGCCGGTGACGGCGGCGGCGCGCTGGGTGAACAGGTCGACTGCGTCGGCGCGGGTCAGCGGCGCGATCGGCAGACAGCGCTCGCCGGGCACGTCGAGCGGCTGCCTGCTGGTGGCGAGCACGCTCAGCCCAGGAGCCTCGCGCAGCAGGACGTCGCAGAGCATCGCGCACGCGTCGACCAGGTGCTCGCAGGTGTCGAGGACGATCAACATCCGCCGCCCGCGCAGGTGTTCCACGATGGCGTCGAGCGGCGTCATGCCGGACTGCTCGGGAAGTTCCAGTACGCCCGCGAGGGTCGGCGGCACCAACTCCGGGTCGCGCAGGGCGGAGAGCTCCACCAGCCGCACCCCGTCGGCGAACCGGTCCGTGACCGCGCGGGCCGCCCGCAACGCCGTACGGCTCTTGCCGACACCGCCCGGACCGACCAGCGTGACCAGCCGCGAACGCGCCAACTCGGCGTGCAGCGCGGCGAGTTCGCCGGTGCGTCCGACGAAGCTGGTCAACTCGACGGGGAGTTGACCGCCGCGCCGCTGTCCGAAGCCGTATCCCATGCCGCCCCCATACCCGTCCGCCAACCGGTCACCACAGCGTAGGCGAGTGACTCCCGAGCGTGAACGGTAGTCGAGTCCGGCGGGTGGACGCGAGATCGCGCCGGTGGCTCAGTGCGGGGGCGTGCGGGGCGGCGCAGTGCGCGCCCCTCGCGCCGGGCTCAGCCAGGCGCCTCTCTATGCCGGGCTCACCGGGGTGCCTCTCCAGGCCGGGCTCACCCGGGTGCCGTTCATGCCGGGCTCGCCCAGCCGCCGCTCTCGACGGAGCGCACCATGGCGTCCAGTACCGCCGCGCTGTGCACGGCGTCCGGGAGCGTGGCGCCGTACGGCTTGCCCTCGGCGACGGAGCGCAGGAAGCGGTAGGCCTCGATCACCTTGAGGTCGTCGTAGCCCATCGCGTTCGCCGCACCGGGTTGGAACGCTCCAAACTCGCCGTCGCCCGGGCCGACATACACCGTGGTGACGGGCTGGTCCTGGTACGTGGTGCCGCGGCTGACCGCCAGCTCGTTCATCCGGCGGAAGTCCCAGAACACCGCGCCCTTGGTGCCGTGCACCTCGAAGCCGTAGTTGTTCTGCTCGCCGACCGAGACCCGGCAGGCCTCCAGGACACCTCGAGCGCCGGAGGCGAAGCGCAGCAGGCAGTTGACGTAGTCCTCGTTCTCCACCGGGCCCAACTCGCCGCCCGTGGCCAGTGCGTGGCCCGCGGTCGCGCCGGTGGGGCGGGCCCGCTGCGGCAGGAAGATCGCGGTGTCGGCGGCGAGGGAGGTGATGTCGCCGAGGAGGTAGCGGGCGAGGTCCGCGCCGTGCGAGGCCAGGTCGCCGAGGACTCCGTGGCCGCCGCGCTCCAGCTCGTAGCGCCAGGTCAGGGCGCCGTCCGGGTGGGCCGCGTAGTCGCTGAAGAGGCGGACACGGATGTGGGTGACCAGGCCCAGCTCGCCGGAGGCGATCAGGTCGCGGGCGGCCTCCACGGCGGGCGCATTGCGGTAGTTGAAGCCGACCGCGCCCTGGACTCCGGCCTTGGCGACGGCGTCGGACACCGCGGAGGCGTCCGCGGTCGACAGGCCCACCGGCTTCTCGATCCAGATGTGCTTGCCGGCCTCGGCCATCGCGACGCCGATCTCGCGGTGCAGGAAGTTCGGCGCGGTGATGCTGACCGCCTGCACGCGCGGGTCGGTGACCACCTCGCGCCAGTCGCGAGTGGTGGAGGCGAAGCCGAACTGCTCGGCCGCCTGCTCGGCCCGCCCGGGCACGTCCTCGGCGACCGACACGAGCTGCGGCCGCACGGTCAGCTGCGGAAAGTGGTGCGGGACACGGGCGTACGCCTGGGTGTGCACCCGCCCCATCCATCCGAAGCCCACGACGGCTACACCGAGCGAGGTCACCATGACTGCCCTTCTTTGGACCGGTCCATAAACTGTCTCCGCCACAGTGGAACCCGTTCGTCCTGATGTCAATACGTGGATGTCAACACCGAGTGTCCGCGCCTTTGACAGGGGGCGCGACCGCATGGAACGGTCCAGCCATGAGCGCTCCGACCATCCGTGATGTCGCCGAGCGGGCCGGCGTGTCGAAATCCCTGGTCTCCCTGGTGCTGCGCGGATCCGAGCAGGTCCGACCGGAGAAACGGCAGGCCGTGCTGGCCGCCGTGAAGGAACTCGGCTACCGCCCGAACGCGGCCGCCCGCAGCCTCAGCGAGCGCCGTACCCGCTCGGTGGGCGTTCTGCTGAACGACCTGCGCAACCCCTGGTTCGTGGAACTCCTCGACGGCCTGGGTTCCCGCCTGCACGAGAACGGCCTGCACATGATGCTGGCCGACGGCCGCCTCAACCGCCATCTCGGCGAGGACCTCACCCGCATCTTCACGGAACTCCGCGTCGACGGCCTGATCGCGGTGGGCACCCTCCCCGGCTCCGACGAACTCCTCACCGCCGCCACCCACATCCCCACGGTGATCGCCGGCGCCGTAGAGCCGGTCCTGCGCCACGTCGACGTCGTGGCCGGCGACGACTCGTACGGCGCCACCCTGGCCACCGAGCACCTCATCGACCTGGGCCACCGTCGCATCGCCCACATCGCCGGCCAGGGCGTCGCCGGCGCACTGCGCTGCATGTCCTTCGAAGTGGTCATGGGCGCCCACGGCCTGACCGACCTCGCGACGGTCGAACAGGGCGACCACACCGAGGAGGGCGGTTACCGCGCGATGGTCCGCCTGCTCACCGCCCCGGAACGCCCCACGGCCGTCTTCGCCTTCAACGACATCGCGTGCGTCGGCGCGCTCTCGGCGGCCGAGGAACTGGGCCTTCAGGTGCCTCGGGACCTGTCCCTCGTCGGCTACGACAACACATACCTCGCGCGCCTACGACACCTCTGGCTCACCACCGTCGACAACGGCAGCCATGACATCGGCCGCCGCGCCGCGCAGCTCCTCATCCAACGGATGAAGGACCCGAGGCGGGCGGAGGAGACGGTGCTGTCGGAGCCGAGGCTCGAGGTGCGAGGGAGCACGGGACCGCCCTCGACGGAGTAGCTCCGACGCGGGCATGATCCGTACGGTGTCGAACGAATCCACGGAAGCGCGCCGCCCGCCCCTGCTCTGGGAACAACACTGCTGCCTGGCCCTGGAGAAGAACGCCGACGTCGGTGAACTCGCCCGCTACCGCAGACCCGGCGGCAGCTTCGTCTCGGTGAACGTCGGCTACGCGCCGCACGGCGCCGACGACGTCACCGGCCTGGTGGCGAACTGGCGGGAACGGATCGCGGCGGACGACCGGCTGCGACTGGTCGCGGCCGTCGACGACATCGACGACGCCGTGCGCGCGGGGCAGGTTGCGGTCGCCTTCGACCTGGAGGATTCCAGGCCGCTGGAAGGGGACTTGGACCGGGTCAAGTACTTCTACGACCTCGGTGTGCGCACCCTGTTGCCGAGCTACAACACCCGCAACGCGGCCGGCGGCGGCTGCCTCGACCCGGTCGACGAGGGACTCACCGGCTACGGGCGGGCGCTGGTACGGGAGTTGAACGCCGTCGGCATGGTGGCGGACGGCTCGCACTGCGGTGCCCGTACCGGCCTCGACCTGTGCGAGGTGTCCCAACTCCCCGTCGTCTACAGCCACTCCAGCATGCGCGCGGTGTGGGACCACCCCCGCAACATCACCGACGAACAGGCCAAGGAGTGCGCCGCCACCGGTGGCGTCGTCGGGATCACCGGCGTCGGCATCTTCCTCGGCCCCAACGACGCCTCCGTGGAGGCCCTCGTACGGCACATCGACCACGCCGTCGACCTCGTCGGGCCGGAACACGTCGGGGTGTCCACCGACTACCCCTTCGACGAAGGGGACTTCAACGCGATGCTCGCCCGGAGCCCGGAGCTGTACCCCGAGTGCTACACCCGCTGGGGACCGATCCAATTCATGCCGCCGGAAGGCCTGTTGACCGTTGAGGGCGCGCTGCGAGCCCGGGGATATCCCGAGGACGTTGTCGCCGCGATCCTCGGCGGCAACTTCCGCCGAGTGGCGGAGCGGGTGTGGCGGTAACGGGCGCCCGGCCCGCCCGAGCCCGCTCTGGACCGCTCCAAACCGGTCTGGACCCAACCCGGACCGGTCCAGTCGGACCACCCCCGCGATGTGACGTCATCCGGCACGCCCGTTACGTTCGTGGGGACGACGGGAACGCCGGAAGAGGAACAGCATGAGCAGCCGCAACACGGGCGAGATCACGCGCATCGAGGACGCGGCGCTCACCCTGGCCGCGCAGGCCGGTGACGTCGCCGCCCTCGGGCTGCTGCTGGAGCGGCACCGGGCCGGGATGCGCGCGGTCGCGGTCAGTGTGCTCGGGCCAGGGCCCGACGTCGACGACGTGGTGCAGGACGCGGCGCTGACCGCCCTGCGGCGGATCGGTGACGTGCGCGACCCGGAGGCCGTGGGGCCGTGGCTGCGGATGATCGTGCGCAACACCGCCCGCTCGCTGCTGCGCGGCACCGTCGACCTCCGGCCCCTTGACGACCTCCATGTGCCCGCCACGGAGTCCGGCCCGGAACAGTGGCTGGAGCACCACACGATGCGGGACTGGATCTGGGAGGCCATCGAGGAACTGTCGCCCGCGCTCCGACTGCCCCTGGTACTACGGCACTTCAGCGTCGGCGTCACCTCGTACGAGCGGATCGCGGAGGCCTGCGGGATCCCCGTGGGCACCGTTCGGAGCCGCCTCAGCCAGGGGCGGGCCAGGCTCGCGCTGGCCCTCGCCGCCACGGCCGACGCACCGCACGGCGACGCCGGCCGCCGTACCCGCGCCAGCCGTGTCGAGGCCCGCGAGACCCTGGAGGCGGCCGAGAGCGGACACTTCGGCAAGCTGGTCACCGAACGGTGGTCGCCCGAGGCCGCGTTGGTCCGCGGCGGTGAACCGGTGGGCGGCAGAAGCCTGTTGGTGCGCGGAATGGAGTGCGACCTGGAGGCGGGCGTACGGCAGCACCTCGCGCACGCCGTGGCCAGCCGGTCGCTCGTCGTCTGGGAGATGGACATCAGCAACCCCGACGACGACCCCGAGCACTGCCCGCCCGCCGTGGCCTGGCTGATGAGCCTGGACGCCGCCGGACGGGTGCACCGCCTCCGCCTCGTCCACCCCCGGCCGGTACCGGTCCCGCACTCCCTGCTGGTGTGACGGGCATCACGCGACCCGTTTCGAACTTCGCCCTTTCTCCCGCGTCCTGTCCGTGTCATCGCCTCATCGCCACGTGCCGGACAAGGAGATCCCATGAGCACCACCTCTTCGACCGACCCGCTCGCCACCGGAACGCACACCGTCGAGATCGACGGAGTCACACAGCGCTACCACGTCCACGGGACCGGTCCAGTGTGCGTCGCGCACTCCGGGGGACCCGGCATCTTCTGGGAGTACCTGCGCATGCCCGCGCTGGAGGAGCACCTCACGGTCGTCTACCCGGAACCCGTCGGCACCGGCGCCTCCGGCCGGCTGCCCACCCACCCGCACGGCTACACCCGGGCCCGCTACAGCCGCTTCCTCACGGCACTGATCGACCACCTCGGCGTCCCCAAGGTGCACCTCCTCGGACACTCCCACGGCGGCTTCGTCGCCCAGTACCACGCGCTGCACCAGCCCGACCGCCTCGCCGGCGTGATCCTCTACGAGAGCGCACCGGTGACCGGTCCCGAGCACGGCGCCGAGGCCATGCGCCTGGTGCAGGAGTTCGCCGCCCGGCACGCGGACAACCCAGGGCTCCCCGAGGTCGTTGAAGCGTTCCAGAACATCCCCGGCATCTCCGACGACGCGGGGACCACCGCCGTGGCCCGCGGGCTCTTCCCCGCCTACTTCGCCGACTTCTGGGGCCGGGAAGCCGAGTTCGCCCCCGTCCGGGAGGCCGTGGCGGCCACCCACATCTCCGGACTGGGCGAGGACCACACCCCGGACGTCGTCGACGACCGCGCCACCCTTGGCGCGCTCACGGTGCCGACCCTCGTCCTCGTCGGCCGCCACGACTTCATCTGTGGAGTGCGCTGGGCCGAGGAACTCCACGGACTCATCCCGGGTTCGGATCTGGTGATCCTGGAGAACAGCGGGCACTTCGGGCACCTGGAGGAACCGGAGGCCTTCGCGAAGGCGGTGACCGCGTTCGTCGAGGCCACCGGCCGGAACTAGGTCATTCGGTCGAAGCCCCCGCGAACGGTCCGGCCTAGCGTGGAGCTGTCCGGAGGGTTTCCGACAAACAAGGAGCAACGGCATGAGCGCCGTCAAGAACATCGTCCTCGTGCACGGCGGATTCGTCGACGGTTCCGGATGGCAGTCCGTGTACCGCCTGCTCACCCAGGACGGATACCGCGTCAGCGTCGTACAGAACCCGACCCTGTCCCTCGAGGGCGACGTCGCCGTCACCCACCGCGCCCTCGACGCCCTGGACGGTCCGGCGGTGCTCGTCGGCCACTCCTACGGCGGCGCCGTGATCACCGAGGCCGGCCGCCACGACAAGGTGGCCGCGCTCGCCTACATCGCGGCGTTCGCGCCGGACAAGGACGAGTCGGTCGGCACCCTGGTCGCGGACCCGGCGCCCGGCGCGCCCGTACCGCCGATCCTGCCGCCGGTCGACGGCTTCCTGTTCCTGGACCGGGACAAGTTCGCCGCGTCGTTCGCGGGCGACCTGCCGGCCGAGGACGCCGCGTTCCTGGCCGACGCCCAGGTGCCGTGGGGCCTGGACGCGCTCGGCGGTACGATCACCGAGCCCGCCTGGCGGACCAGGCCCAGCTGGTACCTCGTCACGACCGAGGACCGTATGATCCCGCCGCCGGTCCAGCACCGGATGGCCGAGCGGGCCGGCGCCACCGTCTCCGAGGCCGAGGGCAGCCACGCCATCTACGTCTCCCGCCCGGAGGCGGTCGTGGAACTGATCAAGCGGGCCGCGGCCGACCGTGCACTCCGTACCGGGTCGCCGGAGCCACCCGGTACGCCGTTCCCTCCGACACCCACTGGCCACCCGAACCCCCTGACGACTCGAACCCTCTGACGAATCGCCCCCCTGACCACCTGTCAATTCACCGCGACAGCCCGCCTGTTCCCCTCAGGCGGGCTGCCCGCGTGCCCCTCCCGGGACCACCCGAGAAAGAAGCAGCACCTTGACGACCGTCGTCCAGCCGTCCGTCGCCGAGCAGTCCGAGGCGGAGGCCCTCTACCGATTCCAGACTGAGACCCCAGAGCCCGTCCGCACCGCGCTCGGCATGAGCGCCACCCGGATCGGCGGCGGGGTCGTGCTGTCGATGCGCAACGACAGCACCCACTTCTGGAGCAAGGCCCTCGGTTTCGGAGTGACCGCCCCCGTCACCGCCCAACTGGTCGAGGAGGTCTGCGACTTCTACCGTGCCGAGCGCACCCCGCAGGCCGTTCTGCAGATCGCGCCCGCCTTCCTGCCCGAGGACTGGCCGGAGATCTGCGCGCGGGAGGGCATCGTCCGCGCCCCGTCCTGGGTGAAGCTCGTCTGCCCGACCGAAGAGGCCGTCGCCCGCGCCGACGCCCTGGACCGTTCCAACGGCATCAGGGTCACCCCGCTGGCCGCCGAAGAGGCCCTGGAATGGGGCACGGTGATGATGCGGGCCTTCGGCACACCGGTCGAGCACTACGCCGAGATGGCCGCCTCGACCGTGACCCGGCTGGGCTGGCATCCCTACGCCGCCTGGCTGGACGGGGAGTTGGTCGGTACCGGCACCCTGCTCGTCCGCGGCGAGACGGCGCAGATGTTCGCCGGCGCCGTACTGCCCCACGCACGCGGTCACGGCGGCCAGACCGCACTGCTCGCCGCCCGGGCCCGCGCGGCACGGAAGCTGGGCTGCCGGGTCCTCGTCGCCGAGACGGGCGCCGAACAGCCCGGCACCCACAACAGCTCCCTGCACAACATGCTCCGCCTCGGCTTCGAGGTCGCCTACGAACGCCCCAACTGGCGCTGGCACTTGAACCCCGACGAGGCGGGCACGCCCGGGAACTGAGCCGGGGTGTCACGGAACCGGGGCGGTCGGCGCGCCGTGTGGACCGCTCCAGGAAGGGACGGGGACGTCCAACTTCCCGGAGTGGCTGGGGAGATGAGCGGCCGCCGTGCGCGGGGACAGGAAGAGCCGCGCGCCGATCTGCTTGTTCGTCGGTGCCGTGACGGCCGTCGCCTCGAACAGGTCGTGGCCGACGAAGTCCGCGACGGCCATCGCCCCGGCGTCCGTCTGCATGGCGCGCCGCCGCCTCCTCGTGCCGGTCGGTGCGGATCGCGACCCCGGAGAGGTCCAGCAGCAGTCACAGGGCACGGGGCCTGAGCCGCGACCCCTCATCCGGCGTGCCGAGCACCGACGACGCCCCGGCCCGCGCCGCCGCCTCGTAGGCATGTCGTGAATGGCGTGCTACGTCATCTTCTGCCCCGCGCTGGTACGTTGCTCGGGCGTCGGAGCCGTTCGGCGCCCCACGCACCCGGGAAGAAGGAGAGGCGTCCAGTGGCCCCGCACGGGACGCGCCGCAGTCTGCCGGCCCTGTTCACCGCCGTGCTCGCGTTCGTGCTGTTGGCCGGACCGGCCTGTGTGCCCGGTGGCGAGCCCTCGCCCCGACCCGTGCGGGCGGCCCCGGCCCACCCGTCCGGCCCCCCGACGGCCTACGGCGCCTACGTCGGCTACGGCCCCGACGCCGTCCGCCGGGTCGCGGAGTTCGGCGCCTGGCTCGGCCGGCCCGAACCCCGGGTCGGCCACGCGTATCTGCCCGGCGACACCTGGACCGGCATCGAGGGCGCCACCGGCGACCTGGACCAGTGGGCCCAGTGGCGGCGCGCCCGGCAGGAGCGCCTGCTGGTCCTCAACGTCCCGATGCTGGACCGCAACGAGGCCCACCTGCCCGACGACGTGGTCCGCGCCGAGTTGGGGGACGGGGCGGGCGGACGCTACGACGACCACTTCCGCGCACTCGCCCGCCGTCTGGTCCAACTCGGCGCCCCGGACACCGAGATCGTCCTCGGGTGGGAGATGAACGGCACCACCTACACCCACCGCTGCGCGCCCGATCCCGCGGCGTGGAAGAAGTACTGGACCCGTATCGTCGCCGCGATGCGATCCGTCCCCGGGCAGCGCCTCCGCTTCGACTTCACCCCGAACCGCGGTCACGACGCGATCCCCTGGACCGACTGCTACCCCGGCGACGCCTACGTCGACGTCATCGGCATGGACGCCTACGACGCCCCCCGGGGCCTGTCCTTCACCGGCCAACTCACCGAACCGTACGGCCTGTTGGCGCAGGTCGACTTCGCCCGCGCCCATCACAAGCCGATCGCCTACCCCGAGTGGGGCCTGTTCGACAACGGCGACAACCCCACCTACATGCGCGGCATGCTGACCTGGATGGCAGGACAGCACCCTCTCTACCAGACCATCAGCGACTACTGCCCGCACGGAGTGTGGCGCTGCCGCGCCAACCCCAAGTCGGCGGCCGTATACCGTGCGCTGACGGATCATCAGCCCTGATTGCCCCGTACCTTGACTGCCCCGTACCTTGAACGCGCAGAACGGCACCGCCCGTGGAAGCAGGCGATGCCGTTCGGGACGACGACCTCGAACTACCCCGCTACGCCGTCCACTTCACGTTCGGATTCACCTGCCCGGTCCAGTTGAAGATCGCCATGTTGTCCCAACCGTCCCCGCTGGTCGCGATGTTGGCCGGGTCCCAGCCGTTGCCCGTGACCGCGTACCAGGTCGGCTCCCAGTAGAAGACGCCGATCGCACCCGCGCTGCGCGCCGTGTTCTGCACGGCGGTGAACTCCGCGCCCTGGCCCGCCCAGGTCAGCGGATAGCCCGAGCACCCCGACGTCACCGAGTTCGCCGTACTGTCCGCGTCGGACGAGGTGAACGGGTAGGCCGTCTCCGCGATGATGACGTCCTTGCCGTAGCGGGACTTCATGTCCGAGACGACGCTGCCCATGTTGGCCAGCGTGCCGTGCCACATGCAGTAGTAACTCAGCCCGGTGATGTCCCAGTTGACGCCCTGCGCCTTGATGCCGTCGTAGAACCAGCGGGCGTTGGAGTCGCTGTCCGCGTCGGCGGTGTGGATGATCACCTGGGTGGAACTGTTGCAGGCCTTGGTCGCGTTGTAGCCGGACTTCAGCAGCAGTCCGAGGTTGGTGAAGCTGTTGTTGACGACCTTGCCGTCGTCCCACAGCATGCCGACGTTGATCTCGTTGCCGATCTGCACGCTGTCGGGGGTGGTGCCCTGGGACTTGAGGCTGTTGCAGACGTCGTAGGTGTAGTTGTAGACGTCGGTCTGCAGCGCGCTGATGCCGTGGCTCGCCCAGGCCGCCGGCTTGTACTGCTTGCCCGGGTCGGCCCAGGTGTCGGAGTAGTGGAAGTCGATCAGCAGCTTGAGGCCCTTGGCCTTGACCTGCTTCGCGTAGGCCAGCACCTTCGCCTTGTTGTTGTAGCCGCTGGCGGGGTTGTTCCAGATCCGCAGGCGGACGTAGTTGACGCCGGCGCCCTTGAGGATGTCGAGCGGGTCCTTGGCGGTCCCGCTGGAGTCGTAGTACTTGGCGCCGAGGTCGATCGCGCGCTGAGCGGACGAGACGTCGGCGCCGAGCATGGTGAGCGAGTTCGCGGCGGCGGCGTCCGTGGGGGTGAGCATCGCCGCCGGCAGGGCGACGGCGGCCAGCAGCAAGGCGGCCTTCACTATGCGGCCCGGGATTTTCACGGGGTACCCGACCTCCTTGGGTCGACTGACATGCGCATGCGGTTGGATTCTGAGAACGTTCACAGTAAGAGAGGTAACAGGCACTGTAAATATGTGTGACGGTTGTATTTCCCGCAGTTGGTGGACGTGACGTTCGCGCGAATGGAGTGGGAACGTACACAACACGCATCACATAGTCGTACCGAGGTACTACGCCCGTCCCCGCAACGGCCCCTCGGTACGACGGGTTCGGGGCCCCCTTCCTCCTAGCGTTGCCGGTGTCCGGTAGGGGCAGTGGCACGTGAGCGTGAGGGAATTCGATGATCGAGGCGCAACAGCTGACGAAGCGGTACGGGGAGAAGACGGCGGTCGACCGGCTGGACTTCGTCGTCAAGCCGGGCACGGTCACCGGCTTCCTGGGCCCGAACGGTGCCGGGAAGTCCACGACGATGCGCATGATCGTCGGCCTGGACGCACCCACCGCCGGCACCGTCACGGTCAACGGCAGGCCCTACGCCGAGCACATTGCACCGCTCCAGGAGGTCGGCGCGCTCCTGGAGGCCAAGTCGATCCACCCGGGCCGCTCCGCGTTCGACCACCTGATGGCACAGGCCTACACGCATGGCATCCCGCGCCGCCGCGTCGACGAGGTCATCGAACTGACCGGCCTCCAGTCCGTGGCCAAGAAGCGGGCCGGGGCCTTCTCCCTCGGCATGGGGCAGCGGCTCGGCATCGCCGCCGCGCTGCTCGGCGACCCGGCGACCGTGATGCTCGACGAACCCGTCAACGGCCTTGATCCAGAAGGCGTGTTGTGGATCCGCAACCTGCTGACCGGGCTCGCCGCGGACGGCCGTACCGTCTTCGTCTCCTCGCACCTCATGAGCGAGATGGCACTGGTCGCCGACCACCTGATCGTCGTCGGACGGGGGAGGCTGCTGGCCGACACCACCGTGCAGGACCTGGTCCGGCACGCGGGCGGCGACACCGTCACCGTGGCCTCCGAGCAGCCCGCCCGACTCCGCGAGATCCTCGCCGGTCCCGGTGTGGAGATCACCGGCGAGGTCGGCTCCGAGGAACTGCACGTCACCGGGCTGACCGCGCGCGCCATCGGCATCAGGGCCGCCGAGCACCGCATCCCGCTCTTCGAACTCAGCGCACGGACCGTCTCCCTGGAACAGGCGTTCATGGACCTGACCCGGGACGCCGTCGAGTACCACGGCACCACCACCGTCGAGACCCCCGGGAGGGCCGCGTGAGCACCGCCACCGCGACCGACAGCGCCGCACCCGCAGCCGTACGGCCGGCCCGTCCGCCGTACAAGGTCACCGGGCGCCGCGTGCTGCGCTCCGAGTGGGCCAAGCTGTGGTCCCTGCGCTCCACCTGGATCACCCTCGGCCTCGGCCTGCTGTTCCTCATCGCGTTCGGTCTGATCGCCGCCGCGCACTACAAGTCCTCCTACGACGGCGGGCACTTGAGGCCCGACGACGCCAACTCCACCGCGCTCGACATCTCCCTCTTCGGCACGAACTTCGCGCAGCTCGCCCTCGGCGTGCTGGGCGTCCTGGTCACCGCGGGCGAGTACTCGACCGGCATGATCCGCTCCACGCTGGCCGCCGTACCGCGCCGCCTGCCGGTGCTGTGGTCCAAGGCCCTCGTGTTCGGCCTGGTCGCGCTCGGCATCTCCGTCGTCGGAGTGTTCGTCGCGTTCCCGATCGTCAGCGGCATCGTCTCCGGCACCCCCGCCGCCCTCTCCTTCTCGCACGCAGGAGTCGTCCGGAGCCTGCTCGGCGCCGGGCTCTACCTCGGCCTGGTCGGTGTGATCGGCACCGCGCTGGGCGCGTGGCTCCGCTCGGTCGCCGGCGGTATCTCGGTGCTGGTCGCCTCGCTGATGCTGGTGCCCGGACTGATCGAGCTGCTGCCCAGCTCCTGGCAGGACAACATCAGCCCGTATCTGCCGAGCAACGCGGGCCAGGCCATGTTCGCGCTGACCCACGACTCGACGACCCTCTCGCCCGGCGCCGGACTCCTGGTCTTCCTCGGTTGGACCGCGCTCGCGCTGGGCGGGGCCGCCTACCGGCTGGTGAAGTCCGACGCCTGAGCCACGCGACGCGGCATCCGGCCTGCTCGACGGTCGGATGCCGCATCGGCGTGGGGCCCCACAATGGACAGGTGACCTCCATGAACCCGGACCGGTGACACCGATGAGCGCCGACGACCCCGCCCACGTGCTGTTCGCGGAGACGGACCTCCCGTGGAGCCACCCCGTGGCCGGCCGGCTGTCCCGGTTCGGCCGCCGGGTCAAACAGGGCGACCGGCGGCACCCCTGGGTGCTGGACACGGCTCTGATCGTCCTGGTCGTCCTGATGTTCTGCCTGCCGGACATGTTGGACGGCGACGACGGCCGACGGCGCGGCTTCGACAACAGCTTCATCCACCTGCCCTGGCCGGCGACCATCGCCCTGCAGCTGGGTCTGGTGCTGCCGCTGCTGTGGCGCCGCCGTCGGCCGACGCTGGCCTTCGCGCTGATCGCCGCGGTGTTCTTCGTCCAGGCCGGTCTCGGGGTCTGGCTGCGCGCCGACGTCGCCCTGCTGATCTCCCTCTACAGCCTGGTCCTGCACGGGCAGTTGCGGCGACTGCCCGCCGCCTGCGCGGTCACCCTCGCGGCCCTGGGTCTCTTCGCGCTGCGGCTGCCGTCCGAAGTCCCGGTCCTGGACGCCCTGTTCGTGCTGTTCAGCACCATCACCGCGGCCGTCGCCCTCGGCTTCGTGGTCCGCATCCGGCGCGCCCAGCTCGCCGTGCTGCGCGACCGCGCCGCCCGCCTGGAGGTGGAGCGCGACCAGCGCTCCAAGCTCGCCGCCGCCGCCGAACGCACCCGTGTGGCACGGGAGATGCACGACATCATCGGCCACAACCTCTCCGTCATCATCACCCTCGCCGACGGCGGCGCCTACGCCACAGACCTCGCCCCCGAACGCGGAAAACAGGCCCTGCTCCTCATCGGCGACACCGGCCGCCAGGCCCTCGGCGAACTCCGGCGCATGCTGGGCGTGTTGCGCGTCCAGAGCCCCACCCCCGACGCCCCCGAACTCAGTCCGCAGCCGGGCGTCGCCGACCTCGACGCCCTGTGTGCCCGGATCCGCGCGGCCGGTCCGCAGGTCGTGTACCGCACCGGCGGCGACCCTGCCGCCCTGGACCGCGGGGTCCAGCTCACCGTGTACCGCATCGTGCAGGAGGCCCTCACCAACGCCCTCAAGCACGCGGGCCACGACACCCGCGTCGAACTGACCGTGCACGTCGAGGACGCCCGGGTGCGCATCGACTGCCACGACACCGGCCCGGCCGGGACCGTTCCAGGACCCGCACCGAGCCACGACGAAGGACACGGACTCGCCGGCATGAGAGAACGCGCCGCCCTCTACCACGGCACCGTCACCGCGGGCCCCGCCCCCGGCGGCGGCTGGACGGTACGGGCCACCCTCGACCTCACCCCGCTCGACGCGATCGGGGGAGCGGCATGACGACCGTGCTCATCGTGGACGACCAGCCCCTCCAACGCCTCGGATTCCGCATGCTGTTGGAGGCCAACCCCGACACCGAGGTGGTCGGCGAGGCCGGGCACGGCGGCGAGGCGGTGCGGATGGCCGCCGAACTGCGGCCCGACGTGATCCTGATGGACGTACGGATGCCCGGCATGGACGGCATCGAGGCCACCCGCCGGGTCGTCGCGGCCGGCGACCGCTCCCGCATCCTGATCCTCACCACCTTCGACCTCGACGAGTACGCCCACGAGGCGCTGCGCGCGGGAGCCAGCGGCTTCCTCCTCAAGGACGCCCACCCCGAGGAACTCCTCGCCGGCATCCGCGCGGTGGCATCCGGCGACGCCGTCATCGCCCCCGCTCTCACCCGCCGCCTGCTCGACGCCTACGCCCAACACCTGCCGAAACGCGCACCCGAAGGCCCTCCGGCGGCTCCGGCCACGGACGACCCCCGCATCCGCTCCCTCACCGAACGCGAGCGCGAGATCCTCCTCGCCATCGGCCAGGGCTGGACCAACGGCGAGATCGCCGAGCGCCTCTTCGTCTCCGAGTCGACGGTGAAGACCCACGTCGGCCGCGTCCTGGCGAAGGTCGGCGCCCGCGACCGCATCCAGGCCGTGATCCTCGCCTACGACCTCGGCCTCGCCCGCCCCAACGCCCCCGACCAGTAGGCGAGTTGGGCGTGCTGATCGCGCAAGCTCAACTCGCGCGACTCGCACGGACAGCTTCGTACACGCTGTGGACGCTGCCGCGCATCGCGACAACTGTTGCCTCCCATGGTCGAGATCAAAGCGGCTGTGTCCCGCAGAACGTCATTGGGCGCCATGACGGCGACGGCGACCGCGGCGACCGTGCCGCTGACCTTCGGAGCGCCGAGCGCCGAAGCCGCTCCACAGGCGAGACCCGATCTGCTCCACGTCGGCAGCTGGAACGGCGGACAGGTCTACGGCGTCGCGTTCGACCCCGTCCAAGGAGTCCTGACGCCCAACGGGCCGGTGGCGCAGGTCAGTTCGGGCTGGGTGACGGCCCATCCGGACCGCCCGCTGCTCTACGTCGGCAGCCAGCGGAACGGAGGAATCGTCACCGCCTTCGCCGTCGACCGCACGACCGGCGCGCCGGCCCAGCTCGGTGAGGTGAGCACGGACGACGAAGCCACGGCCGGCGGCGGCCTCTCGTACCTCGGCGTGGACCGGTCCACGGACACCCTCCTCGTCGCCAACTTCGAGGCGGCCTGGCCACTTCGCTCCCGATCCGCCGGGACGGCACACTCGGCGCGCCCGTGTCGGTCGTGGTGGACACCGGATCGGGGCCCAGCCACGTCAGTCGGGCCCGCACCCGCACCAGGTGGTCGTCGCACCCGGCCGCCGCCACGCCCTGGTCCCGACTTCGGCGCCGACCGCGTCTTCGTCCACGGCTTCGACGGAACGACGGGTGCGCTGTCCCCGGGCTGGACCGGTCCCGGCGCCCACGCCACCGACGCCGGAGCAGGGCCGCGACGGCTCGTCTTCCACCCGGACGGGCGCAAGGCCCACCTGCTGACCGAACTCACCGCGGAACATCCCCACCCCGGCCGCCCCCTTCTTCGCCGCCCTCAGGACCGGCGGCCCGCTCGCGATCCTCGGCGTCATCGGCGGCGAGTTCATCGCCTCCTCCGAAGGTGTCGGCCACGAACTCTTCACCTCCGCCATGAACCTTGACGCCGCGACCGAGTTCGCCGGCCTCATCGTCCTGGTGGTGATGACCCTGATCCTGCACGGGTTGCTGACCTGGCTGGACACCTACGCGCCGAAGCGGCTCGGACTGGGCCCGCGGAGGGCGGCCGAACGCCGCGCCGGTTGACCTCCGCCCCACGACATCCCAGCTCACACCGGGTTTCCCGGTCGTCCCCCGGACGGGCAACAGGAAACCCGTCGACCCCGGGAGTCCCTCGGGTCAGGCTGATCCCCGACAGCACCGAGCACGGCCTGCGACACCGCAGGAGACCCGCTAGGGGGAAACATGCGCAAGATGTTCCGCGCCGCCGCCGTATTCGCCACCGCGGCCACCGCACTGGTCGCGATGAGCGGGGCAGCCCAGGCAAAGCCCGCCGGCACGGTCCCCTGGGACGGATGCCCGTCCGGGGCGGTCTGCATCTACGGCGAGGGAGTCGTCCCGAAGGACAACCCGCACCCGACGGACGTGTACTACAGCTACGGCGCCCACAACCTCAGCAACCAGTTCGGCCAGCACTGGATCCTCAACAACCAGTACGGCGGCGCGTCCGTGAGCCTGTGCAACGGGTCCAACGGCACGAACTGCACCGACACGATCGCCGAGAACAACGGCCTCCTCCGCAACTTCACACCCATCAACTCCATCGTCCTCAACCGCCCGTAGCGGAAACCTTCACCGCGGGGGAGCACTGCCGGGACCGGTCCACGACGGTCCCGGCAGTCCCGTTTTTCGCCACTCCGGGTGAATCGCTTCGCTCCCTGTCCGACCCCCGCAGTAACCTGGGCATCCGCTGTCTCACGATCCGGGCAGGCAGGGCCAGGGGGGACGCCTTGGGGGACCAGCAGTACCAGCACGCGGCAGCCGACCGGTCCGACCAGCCGGAGAGCACCGCGCACATCACGCCGTCCTTTCCCGCGCAACTCAGACGGCTGCGCCGGGAGCGCGGACTGTCGCTGGCCGATCTGGCACGCCGGACCCACTACAGCAAGGGCTATCTCAGCAAGATCGAGACCGGCGTCAAGCGGGCGACCGTCGACGTGGCCCGCCAGTGCGACCACATCCTGGGCGCCGAGGGCGAGTTGCTCAAGCTGGTGCGCGAGGCCGCCCCGGCGGAGCGCGCCGGTGGACCCGCCGCCGACGGCACCGCGCCCGCCTGTCCGTATCGCGGACTGGCGGCGTTCACCCCGCGGGACGCGGCCTGGTTCTTCGGCCGGGAGCGGGCCACGGCCGCACTCGTCGAGCGGGTCTTCCAACGCGTCGGCGGCGGACCGCTGTTACTGGTCGCGCCGTCCGGCGCCGGCAAGTCCTCGCTGCTGAACGCCGGTCTCGTCCCCGCCCTGCGGCGCCCCGGCGGCTTCCCGATGCCCGGCGCCGAGCGCTGGCCGGTGGTCGCCGTCACCCCCACCGCCCATCCGCTGGACGAACTCCTCGAACGTACGGCGAAGGTCCTCGGCAGCGACCTCGACCTCACCGCGCGGCAGGTGGCCGAGCGGCCCGAGGCCCTGCTGGAAGCGGTCCGTGCCCGCTCGGAAGGCGCTCCGCCCGGCCCCGACGGCCGCCGCCCGCCACCGGTCCTCCCGGTGCTGCTGGTCGACCAGTTCGAGGAGTTGTTCACGCTCTGCTCCGACGAGGGCGAGCGACGGGCCTTCGTCCGGGTCCTGCGGTCGCTGTCCACGGGCCCGGACCCCGCCGTCGTCGTGCTCGGCGTCCGCGCCGACTTCACCGGCCGCTGCCTCGAACTCCCGGAACTCGCCCCGGTGTTCACCGACGGACTGTTCGTCCTGCTTCCCATGTCCGTGGCCGAACTGCGGGAATCCATCACCCGCCCCGCCGAACTCGC
>NZ_JAEQAZ010000139.1 GCF_016654115.1 Streptomyces sp. MBT53 | reverse complement strand
AGGGCGGGGCCACACAGGGCGTGAGCACACCCCCCGCCGGCTTCTGGGCCCAGGCCGCCCAGAACCCCGACCGTACGGTCCTCGTCGCACCCGACGGCGAGGAGTGGACGGCCGGCCGTCTGCACGCCGCCGCCAACCGACTCGTCCACGGCCTGCGCGCGGCCGGACTCGAACGCGGTGACGCCTTCGCCGTCGTCCTGCCCAACGGCGTCGAGTTCTTCACGGCCCATCTGGCCGCCACCCAGGCCGGGTTCTACCTCGTCCCCGTCAACCACCACTTCGTCGCCCCGGAGATCGCCTGGATCGTCGCCGACTCCGGCGCCAAGGTGCTCATCGCGCACGAGCGGTTCGCCGAGCCCGTCCGCCAGGCCGCCGACGAGGCCGGCCTCCCCGCCACCCACCGGTACGCGGTCGGCACCGTCGAGGGCTTCCGGCCGTACCCCGAACTCCTCGACGGACAACCGCAGTCGGCGCCCAGTGACCGCACGCTCGGCTGGGTCATGAACTACACCTCGGGCACCACCGGCCGCCCCCGCGGCATCCGCCGCCCCCTGCCGGGCAAGCCGCCCGAGTCGGCGTATCTCGGCGGTTTCCTCGGCATCTTCGGCATCAAGCCGTTCGACGACAACGTGCACCTGGTCTGCTCGCCGCTCTACCACACGGCCGTCCTCCAGTTCGCGAGCGCCAGCCTGCACATCGGCCACCGCCTGGTCCTGATGGACAAGTGGAGCCCGGAGGAGATGCTCCGCCTCATCGACCGTGAGAAGTGCACCCACACCCATATGGTCCCGACCCAGTTTCACCGTCTCCTCGCTCTCCCCGAGGACGTACGGGCGCGCTACGACGTCTCGTCCATGCGGCACGCCATCCACGGCGCCGCCCCCTGTCCCGACCATGTGAAGCGGGCCATGATCGAGTGGTGGGGCGACTGCGTGGAGGAGTACTACGCGGCGAGCGAGGGCGGCGGCGCCTTCGCGACCGCCGAGGACTGGCTGAAGAAGCCCGGCACGGTCGGCAAGGCCTGGCCCATCAGCGAACTCGCGATCTTCGACGACGACGGCAACCGGCTCCCGCCCGGTGAACTCGGCACCGTCTACATGAAGATGAGCACCGGCGGCTTCGCCTACCACAAGGACGAGGCCAAGACGAAGAAGAACCGCATCGGCGACTTCTTCACCGTCGGCGACCTCGGCTACCTCGACGAGGACGGCTATCTCTTCCTCCGCGACCGCAAGATCGACATGATCATCTCGGGTGGCGTCAACATCTACCCCGCAGAGATCGAGTCCGCGCTCCTCGCCCACCCCGCCGTCGCCGACGCCGCCGCCTTCGGCATCCCGCACGACGACTGGGGCGAGGAGGTCAAGGCCGTCGTCGAACCGTCCCCGGGCCACGAACCCGGTCCGGATCTCGCCGCCGCTCTCCTCGCCCACTGCGCCGAGCAACTCGCCGGATACAAGCGGCCCAAGAGCATCGACTTCATCACCGAGATGCCCCGCGACCCCAACGGCAAGCTGTACAAGCGCAGGCTGCGGGACCCGTACTGGGAGGGGCACGTCCGGCCCATGTGAGTCCGGCCTGTATGGGTGCGTCCTGTATGCGTGCGGACTGTGTGCGTGCGTCCTGTGTGGGCCCGGCACATGTGGGCCGGGCCCACCTCGACCTCCCGGCTTGACCCGCCCGGGCCTCGGCCCGAGGATCATGTGTCATGACGCCCGGACACGGCAGCACGGTTGACGGGGTACTGCGACGCAGTGCCCACCGCACTCCCGCCCGCGTGGCGGTGGACTACGGCGAGCGCTCCTGGACGTACCAGGAACTCGACGACGCCGTCTCCGGCGCGGCGAGCGTACTCCTCGACCAGGGCCTCGCACCGGGCGACCGGGTCGGCTCCTACGGCCACAACTCCGACGCCTATCTGATCGGCTTCCTCGCCTGCGCCCGCGCGGGCCTCGTGCACGTACCGATCAACCAGAACCTCACCGGCGACGACCTCGCGTACATCGTCGGCCAGTCCGGCAGCACGCTGGTGCTCACGGACCCGGATCTCTCCGGTCAACTCTCCGACGATGTACGGACGTTGCCGCTGCGGGACGCGGACGGCTCGCTGCTGGAGCGGCTCGCGACCGCGTCGCCGTACGACGGTCCCGAGCCGCGCACCGAGGACCTGGTGCAGTTGCTCTACACCTCGGGCACGACCGCGCTGCCCAAGGGCGCGATGATGACCCACCGGGCCCTGGTGCACGAGTACTTGAGCGCGATCACCGCCCTGGACCTGAGCGCCGGGGACCGGCCCGTGCACGCGCTGCCGCTCTACCACTCGGCGCAGATGCATGTGTTCCTGCTGCCGTATCTGGCGGTCGGCGCGACCAACCTGATCCTCGACGCGCCCGACGGCGACCGCCTGTTGGACCTGATCGAGGCCGGGCGGGTGGACAGCCTGTTCGCCCCGCCCACCGTGTGGATCGGGCTGGCGAACCGCCCGGACTTCGCGACCCGCGATCTGAGCGGGCTGCGCAAGGCGTACTACGGTGCGTCGATCATGCCGGTGCCCGTCCTGGAGCGGCTGCGCGAACGGCTCCCCGAACTCGCCTTCTACAACTGCTTCGGTCAGAGCGAGATCGGCCCCCTGGCCACCGTCCTGGGACCCGACGAGCACAAGGGCCGGATGGACTCCTGCGGGCGGCCCGTCCTGTTCGTGGACGCCCGGGTGGTCGACGAGGACGGCAAGGACGTACCCGACGGCACACAGGGCGAAGTCGTCTACCGCTCACCGCAGTTGTGCGAGGGCTACTGGGACAAGCCCGAGGAGACGGCCGCGGCCTTCCGCGACGGCTGGTTCCACTCCGGCGACCTCGCGGTACGGGACGTGCACGGCTTCTTCACCGTCGTCGACCGGGTGAAGGACGTCATCAACTCCGGTGGCGTACTGGTCGCTTCACGCCAGGTCGAGGACGCGCTCTACACCCACGAGGGCGTCGCCGAGGTCGCCGTGATCGGCCTCCCCGACGACCGCTGGATCGAGGCGGTCACCGCGGTCGTCGTCCCGCGCGGCGAGGTCACCGAGACCCAACTCATCGACCACGCCCGCGAGAAACTCGCCCACTTCAAGGCGCCGAAGCGTGTCGTGTTCGTCGAGAAACTGCCACGGAACGCCAGCGGAAAGATCCTGAAGCGGGAGCTGCGGGAGCGGTTCGGCGACTGAGCGCTTTCACCGGGAGGCCGGAGCGGAATCGGTGCGGGCCTCCGCTCCGGCGATGGTCTCCTGCAACACCGCGCGGGCCGCGTCGAGTTGGGCGGCCCGCCGGTCCAGGGCGCTCAACTGCTCGCGCAGCGCGTCGAGTACACCCGGACACGGCCGTACGGCGACCTCGTCGGTGGTGCAGGGGAGTACCCGGCGGATGATCCGGGTCGGCAGCCCGGCCGCGAGGAGCGCGCGGATGCGCAGGACGGCCGCGATGTCCGAATCGGCGTACTCCCGATAGCCGTTGGGCAACCGCCCGGGACGGAGCAGCTCCGCCCGCTCGTAGTGGCGCAGCAGCCGCTCGCTGGTCCCGGTCCGCTCGGCCAGCTCTCCGATCAGCACGGACACGCACCCTTCTCCGACTTGACCTTCCCACGGTGTCAGGGCTCAACACTGGCTCCCGCCGCCCGCATTCCACCGGGCGGCGGACACGTTCAGGGAGGCCCGCATGATTCTCGACGCCCACAGCCATGTCCACGACCCGCTGGGTGCCCACCTGTTGGCGCTCGACGAGGCGGGTGTGGACCGTACGGTGCTGTTCCCCACTCGCCCGCATCCGGAACGTGCCACCGACCTGGACTCCCTCCGCCACGAAATGGCCTTGCTGCAACGGGCGTTGGCCGGCGGCACCGGCGACGACGCATTCGCCCTGGCGATGCGGGAGTTGGACGATGCCCTCGCGGCTCACCCCGACCGCTTCCTCGGCTTCGGTTCCGTCCCGCTCGGCCGCCCCGACGCCGAGACCGCGGCCCGGGTGGAGCGCGAGGTGACCGCCCGCGGGCTGTACGGCATCGGTGAACTCACCCCGCCTCCGGACCAGTTGGCCCTGGTCGAACCGGTGCTGCGCGCGGCCCACGACCACGCCGGACTCCCGGTGGTCGTCCACGGCTCCGCGCCCACCACCGCCGTGGACCTGCGCACGCTCGCCGACCTGGCTGCCCGCTACCCCAAGGTGCCGCTGGTGATCAGCCAACTGGGCGGCGCCCACTGGATGGACGCGATCGAACTCGCCCGGGCCACTCCCAACCTCCACCTCGACCTGTCCACCGCGAACATCGTCTTCGCCGTCCGCCTGGCCGTCCACGAACTCCCCACCCGCACCTTCTTCGGCTCGGACGCTCCGTACGGAGACCCGGTGGTCGCCCGCACGACGGTGGAACGGGTCACCCGGCCGGGCGAGGTCCGCGACCGGGTCCTGGGCGGCAATCTGGCGGAGCTGCTGGGCCTGGGATGACGGAGGAACCGGTTTGTGGCCGAGTGCGGTGAGCGGCGAGGATTCGGGGCATGCCGACCTTCACCGCCACCGACGGCACCGAACTCGCCTACCACGTACGGGGCGAGGGCGAACCGCTGGTCGTCCTGCCCGGCGGGCCCATGCGGGCCTCCGCCTACCTCGGCGACCTGGGCGGACTCACCGCGCATCGACGGCTGATCCTGCTGGATCTCCGGGGCACCGGCGACTCCGCGCCGCCGACCGACGAGGAGACGTACCGCTGCGACCGACTGGTCGACGACGTCGAGGTGTTGCGCGCCCACATGGACCTGGACCACATGGATCTGCTCGGGCACTCGGCCGGCGGCAGTCTCGCCATGCTCTACGCGGCCCGCCACCCGGAGCGGGTGACACGCTTGGCGCTCATCACCGCCACCCCATGGGCCCTGGGCATGCCGGCCACGCCCGAGGGACGGCTCGCCGCGGCCCGGCTGCGGAAGGGGGAACCGTGGTTCGAGGGCGCGTTCCCGGCCTTCGAGGCGTGGCTCGCTGGCACCGCCGACTTCGACCCGGTCTTCGAGCCCTTCTTCCACGGCCGTTGGGATGCCGTCGCCGAGGAACACTCCGCACGCGCCGACGAACAGACCAACGACGAAGCCGCCGACCTGTACTTCGCCGAGGGCGCCTTCGACCCACCGGTCCTCCGGGCCGCCCTCGGCCGGCTGCCCGCACCCGTCCTGGTTCTCGCGAGCGAACTCGACGGCGGCCCACGGCCCGAACTCGCCCGTCGCACCGCCGAGGCGTTCCGGAACGCCGAGTTGGTGGTGCAGCCGGGTGCGGGTCACTACCCGTGGCTGGACGATCCGGAGTGGTTCGTGCGGCATGTCGTCGCGTTCCTCGACGCGGGCGGTGCGGTTCTGCCCTCGGCAGAGTAGGCGCCCCGCCCGTCGTCCCGGCGGTTACGTTCCCACCATGCACAGAGAGACCCGAGCCGTCGAGGCCAACGGCATCACCCTCGCTCTGCACACCTGGGGGCCCGAGGAGGCACCGCCCGTCCTCCTGCTCCACTCCCGGGCCGCCGACGGCACCGACTGGACGCCGATCGCCGAACGGCTCGCCGGCGGACCCGACGCGCGCCGCGTGTACGCCCCCGACCTGCGCGGCCACGGCCGCAGCGACTGGCCCGGCACCGAGCCGGGGGCCACTGCCGACGTGTACGCGTACGACGCGATGCGGGACGACATACGCGCCCTCATCACCGTCCTCGGCATCGAACGGACCGACGTCATCGGCCACTCCCTGGGCGGCATCGTCGCGTACCTGCTCGCCCAGCAGGCGCCCGACGTCGTGCGGCGACTGGTGCTGGAGGATGTGCCGGCGCCTATTCCCCTCGATCCGCCGAGGCCGCCCACCGAACGACCCGCGGGGAAGCTGCCGTTCGACTGGGCCATGATCGAGGCCACCGACGTCCGGGCGAACCGCCCCGACCCCATGTGGTGGGACCACATGGAGCGGATCACCATGCCCATGCTGGTGATCGCGGGTGGTCCCACCAGCGGGATTCCTCAGGACCGGGTCGTCGCGGTCGCCGAGCGGATCCCCGGCGGCCGTCTGGTGACCGTCGACGCCGGGCATCTCGTGCACGAGAACCGGCCGGAGGAGTTCCTGGCGGCGGTGGAGCCGTTCCTCGCCCGGCGGAGCGGGCCGCCCGGCGACGACCGGACGGCGACCGTCACTTCGCGAACGTCGTCATGAACTTGTCCCGGAACTTGTCCATGCTCAACACCGGTGCGTTGTCCGCCGGCTTGAGCCCGTCCGTCCAGCCCCAGCTGGAGATCTTGTCCAGCACCTTCGGGTCGTGCGCGACGATCGTGATCGGCACGTCCCGGTCGGAGGTGCCTCCGGTGACCGTCGGGACGGGCTGGTGGTCGCCGAGGAAGACGAGGACGGTGTTCTTGTTGCCGTAGCGCTGCATCCACTGGGTCAGGCTGTCCACGGAGTACTGGATGGCCTTGCGGTACTCGGTGCGCACGCGCTTCGCGCTCTTCCAGACCTCCGTCGGGTTCGTGCCCTCCTTCTTGATCTGGTTGAAGATCGTGCCGTCCCCGAGCTGGCTCCAGGGGATCGTGTGGGCGATCGGCGACCAGGGGTTGTGGCTGGAGGCGAGGATGATCTCCGCCATGATCGGGTCGCGGTTCTTCTTGCCGTACTCCAGCTTCTCGAAGGACTCCAGGCTGAACTGGTCCGGCACCGGCGTCCAGCTGAAGTACGGGCCGTTGTAGCCCAGGTGCGTGGAGTCGTAGATGTTGTCGAGGCCGAAGTACTTGCCCTCGGGCCAGGCCTTGCGCACACCGGGGACGATGCCGACCGTGCGCCAGGCACCGGTCTTCTGGAAGTAGCTGGTCAGCGTCGCGCGGGTGCTGGTGGTCACGGTCCGGTACCGCTGCTGGTTCTTGACCCACAGGCCGGACAGGAACGTCGAGTGGGCGAGCCAGCTGCCGGCGCCCGTCACGGGCGACCTGAGCCAGCCGCTCTGCGAGGCGAAACCGGCCGCCTTGAGCCGGGCGTCGCCCGCCGCGAGCGTCTTGTCCATCTCCGGTGCCATCGTCGGGTCGTCGATCGCGACCCGGCCGTAGCTCTCGATGAAGGTGAACATGACGTCCTTGCCGCGGAGCCCGGTCAGCAGCTGGTTCGGCGGGGTCTTGGCGAAGGCGTCGACGTTGAGCTGCTTCTTGAAGACGTCGGCGTCACCCAGACCCTCGCGGACGTACTGCACCCGGTTGGCGAGGAACGTGCTGTAGCCCTTCGTGGCGAGCGTGACGCCGCCCACCTGGAAGCTCAGCGTGAAGCACATGATCCACACGACACCGAGGACGAGTGTGGTGCGTACCGCCATGGGGCGGTGCCTGGCCATCACGTCCGACAGCCGCACCATCGCGAGCGCGCTCCCCGCCAGCACCGCGATCAGCGCCACGATCACCCCGACGATCGCGAGCACCTCGCCCGAGCGGCCGACCGAGTCCTTCAGGAAGTCCGCCGCGTCGCTCAGCAGGACCCAGTCGAAGACCAGGTCGAACGGCCGGGCCAGGGTCTGGTAGAAGCCCATGTCGAGGCACTTCAGGACGGTGGACAGCCCGACGAACGCCCCCAGCACGACGGCCACGATCCGCCGTGCCTTCGCGGGCAGTACGAGCAGGACGATCGCGAGGACGATCGCCTCGACCGGGAAGCGGAAGAACGACTGGAGAGTGATCCGGTCGAGCCGGTCGGGCACCAGCAGCGCGACGATCAGCAGCACACCGGCCAGCACGGTCGTGCCCAGCCCTACGGCACGTGCGGTGCGGGGGTAACGAGTCCGCCAGCCGAACCAACCGGCGCGGGCCGGGAGTTGAGCCGATTGCTCGGCGGAGTCGGCGGCGGATTCCGCAGATCCCGCCGCCTCGGCCGCCTCGGCCGTTTCGAGTTGCTCGGACGTGTCCGCCGCCTCGGCCGCCTCGGGTGGGCCCTGTGGTTCGGGCGGTGCGGCGGTCTCCGTCGCCGCTGTCGAGTCGGTCTCCCCGGTGGCTTTCTGCTGAGCCAATGGGTGAGAGCGAGTGAAGAGCGGCACCCGAACGTCCTTCCGTGCTGAGCCCGGTGATGGCATGACGTACCTGGCCCGGGCCACCAGATCCGTCACCATCAGTACGGTCGCACGCTACCGTCAGTTCAACCTGGCCTGCGTGTTGACCCACTGTTGACTCACTGATCTGCGGCGACCGCCACCTCCCGCGCCCACCGGTAGTCCGCCTTGCCGCTCGGCGAACGTTGGATCGACTCCGTGATCACCAACTGCCGCGGGATCTTGTACCCGGCGAGATGGGAGCGGCAGTGCGTCTGGACGTCGTCCAGCGACAGCTGCACCGCACCCGCGCGCAACTCCACGACGGCGGCCACATGGTTGCCCCACTTCGAGTCCGGCACCCCGGCCACCAGCGCGTCGTAGACATCCGGATGCGACTTGAGCGCCTGCTCGACCTCCTCCGGATACACCTTCTCCCCACCGGTGTTGATGCACTGCGAGCCGCGGCCGAGCACCGTGACGACGCCCTCCTCGTCGACGGTCGCCATGTCACCGAGCAGCACCCACCGCCTGCCGTCCTTCTCGAAGAAGGTCTCGGCGGTTTTCGCCGGGTCGTTGTAGTAGCCGAGCGGTACATGACCGCACTGGGCGACCCGCCCGATCTCACCGACGGCCACCGGCTCGTTGGTGACCGGATCGACCACCTGGGTACGGGAGTTGACCCGGATGCGGAAGGACTGCCCGGCCCCGGAGTCCGCCGTCGCCGTGCCGTTGAAGCCGGACTCGGACGAACCGTAGTTGTTCAGCAGCATCGTGTTCGGGAGCAGCTCCTGGAACTGCCTGCGCACCGTCTCCGACATGATCGCGCCCGACGACGAGACGCTGAACACCGACGAGCAGTCCGTGCCCTTCATCGGCCCGTTGAGGGCGTCGATCAGCGGTCGCAGCATCGCGTCGCCCACCAGGGAGATGCTGGTGACCTTCTCCTTCTCGATGGTCCGCAGCACCTCCTCCGGCACGAACTTGCGGTGGATCACAATGCGTTGGCCGAAGTTGAAGCCGATGAACGCGGTGAGCGTGGAGGTGCCGTGCATCAGCGGGGGAGTGGGGAAGAACGTGATCCCCGCCCCGCCGGCCGCGACCCGCTCGGCCAACTCCTCGGGCGTCTTGACCGGTTCACCGGTGGGCGCGCCACCGCCGAGCCCCGAGAAGAACAGATCCTCCTGGCGCCACATCACACCCTTGGGCATCCCGGTCGTGCCACCGGTGTAGATGATGAACTGGTCGTCCCCCGAACGGGCCGGGAACCCGCGCTCGGGAGACCCGGTGGCCTCCGCGTCCGTGAAGGCCACGGCCGGTACGTCCGGGGCGTCCTGGGCCGGAGTCCCCACCCGAACCAGGTGCCGAAGCTTCTCCGTGCGAGGCAGCGCGGCGGCCACCCGCTCGGTGAACTCCGTGTCGAAGACCAGCGCGACGAGATCGGCGTCCCGGTAGAGGTACACCAACTCCTCTTCGACATACCGGTAGTTGACGTTGACTGGCACGACCCGGGCTTTGAGGCAGCCCAGCACCGTCTGCAAGTACTCGATGCCGTTGTAGAGATGGAGCCCCAGATGCTCACCCGGGCGGATCCCGGTGTCGATCAGGTGATGGGCGACGCGGTTCGCCGCCGCGTCCAACTCCGCGTAGGTCAGGCGGCGTTCCGCGCCCGTCCCCGGGTGGTCGATGTACACGAGCGCCTCGCGGTCCGGGACCACGTCGACGACCGACTCGAACAGGTCGGCAATGTTGTACTCCACCACTCCTCCTGACGTCGGTTCGCCGGTCATCAGAGCAAAGGGCTCGGCAACTGTGAAGGGTCCGCGCAGAAGAAATCTGACTGAGTGTCAGAAAACTCTTGTACTGGCAGGACACTTCTTGCAACCTGTTCTCGTTCCGGAGGCGGTACGGCGACGGGAGGACGACCATGAGCGGTACGGAACACCTGACCGTGCGGCGCGAAGGCGCCACACTGGTGCTCACGCTCAACAGGCCCGAGGCCAAGAACGCGCTCTCGCTGCCGATGCTCGTCGGGCTCTACGACGGGTGGATCGAGGCCGACGCGGACGACGAGATCCGCTCGATCGTGCTGACCGGAGCGGGCGGTGCGTTCTGCGCGGGTATGGACCTCAAGGCCCTGGCCGGAAAAGGCATGGAGGGGCAGCAGTACCGCGACCGGCTCAAGGCCGACCCGGATCTGCACTGGAAGGCGATGCTGCGGCATCACCGGCCCCGTAAACCGGTGATCGCGGCCGTCGAGGGGTACTGCGTGGCCGGCGGTACGGAGATCCTTCAGGGCACGGACATCCGGGTGGCAGGTGAGTCCGCGACCTTCGGGCTGTTCGAGGTCAAGCGCGGGCTCTTTCCCATCGGGGGCTCAACTGTCCGTCTCCAGCGACAGATTCCGCGCACGCACGCTCTGGAGATGCTGCTCACCGGGCGGCCGTACAGCGCGCGGGAGGCGGCGGACATCGGGCTGGTCGGACATGTCGTGCCGGACGGTACGGCCCTCGCCAAGGCTCTGGAGATCGCCGAACTCGTCAACGCGTGTGGGCCGTTGGCTGTTGAAGCGGTCAAGGCGTCTGTGTATGAGACCGCCGAGCAGACCGAGACGGATGGGCTCGCGGCCGAACTCAAGCGCGGGTGGCCGATCTTCGATACCGCCGATGCGAAGGAGGGGGCGCGTGCCTTTGCGGAGAAACGGCCGCCTGTTTACAAGCGGGCGTAGTGCTCCGCACAGAGGCCGGTTCGTGTCTGCGGGTTCGTTGTGGCTGGTCGCGCCCACGCGGCGGAGCCGCATATTCAACACAGCCCCGCGCCCCTGGGTGGGGATCCGTGGCGCCGGCTGTTCAGTTAGGAGATGCCGTGCCCGAAATACTCAAAGCCCCCCTGACCCTCGAATTTCCCTTCACCCGCTCCCTCGGGCCCGTCCAGAGTGCCTTTCTCACCGGGCTGCGTGAGCGCGTCGTCCTCGGTGTGAAAACCGGCGACGGACGCACCCTCGTCCCTCCCGTCGAGTACGACCCCGTCACCGCCGAGGAGATCCGGGATCTCGTCGAGGTCGCCCCCACCGGGACGGTCACCACCTGGGCCTGGAATCACGAACCGCGTCGCGGGCAGCCCCTCGACACCTCGTTCGCCTGGGTTCTGGTCCGGCTCGACGGCGCCGACACCGCTCTCCTGCACGCCCTTGACGCCCCCGGCCCCGACGCCGTCCGCACCGGCATGCGCGTCCGCGTCCGGTGGGCCGAGGAACGCACCGGTGCCATCACGGACATCGCCTGCTTCGAGCCGTACGACGGTGACGAGACGGGTCAACCCGCCGACCACAGCGGCGAGTTCGAGAACATGGTCACCGGCATCGTGGCGCCGGCCCGCCTCGACTACGTCTACTCGCCAGGCCGTGCCCAGACCGACTACATCCACGCGCTCTCCGAACAGCGCACCGTCGGCGAACGCTGCCCCTCCTGCCGGAAGGTGTACGTACCGCCGAGGGGTGCGTGCCCCACATGTGGTGTCGCCACAGCAGAACATGTCGAAGTGGGTCCGCGCGGCACAGTGACCACGTTCTGCATCGTCAACATCAAGGCGAAGAACCTCGACATCGAGGTGCCGTACGTCTACGCGCACATCGCCCTCGACGGCGCCGACCTCGCGCTGCACGGACGGATCGGCGGCATCCCGTACGACCAGGTGCGCATGGGACTGCGGGTCGAGGCGGTGTGGAGCGAGGGGGGTCGTTACCCGGACCACTACCGGCCGACCGGCGAGCCCGACGCCGACTACGACGCCTACAAGGAGCTGCTGTGATGCCTGGAGCTGACGCGATGCGGGAGATCGCCGTCGTCGCCTTCGCGCAGACCGACCACCGGCGCACCACCGACGAGCTCTCCGAGGTGGAGATGCTCATGCCGGTCCTGCACGGCGTCCTCGAACAGACCGGCCTCAAGACCGCCGACATCGACTTCACCTGCTCCGGCTCCAGCGACTACCTCGCCGGGCGCGCCTTCTCCTTCACCCTCGCCCTCGACGGCGTCGGCGCCTGGCCGCCGATCTCCGAGTCCCATGTCGAGATGGACGGCGCCTGGGCGCTCTACGAGGCCTGGACCAAACTCCTCACCGGCGACGCCGACACCGCGCTCGTCTACTCGTACGGCAAGTCGTCCCCGGGCTCCGTACGCGATGTCCTGACCCGGCAGCTCGACCCGTACTACGTGGCGCCCCTGTGGCCGGACTCCGTCGCCCTCGCCGCCCTCCAGGCGCAGGCCCTCATCGACGCCGGCGACACCGACGAACCCGCGCTCGCCGCCGTGGCCGCCCGCAGCCGGACCGACGCGAGCGCCAACTCCCATGCGCAGGTGCGGGGTTCGGTGCCGCAGGGGGAGTATGTCGTACGGCCGCTGCGCACCGGCGACTGTCCGCCGATCGGGGACGGCGCCGCCGCCATCATCCTCGCGGCCGGGGACCGCGCCCGTGAACTGTGTGAACGGCCCGCCTGGATCAGGGGGATCGACCACCGCATCGAGGCACACGGCCTGGGCGTAAGGGAGTTGACCGACTCGCCGTCCGCGCGGCTCGCCGCCGAGAAGGCCGGCGCCTTCGAACGGCCCGTCGACACCGCCGAGTTGCACGCGCCGTTCACCGCGCAGGAGGTCGTCCTGCGCAAGGCGCTGCGCCTCGGGGACGACGTGCGCGTCAACCCGTCCGGCGGAGCCCTCGCCGCGAACCCCGTCATGGCCGCCGGGCTCATCCGCATCGGCGAGGCGGCCGCCCGTATCCACCGGGGCGAGTCCGACCGGGCCCTCGCCCACGCCACCTCCGGACCCTGTCTGCAACAGAACCTGGTCGCCGTACTCGAAGGGGATCCGCGATGAGCAAGGAGCCCGTGGCCGTCGTAGGGATCGGCCAGACCAAGCATGTCGCCGCGCGGCGGGACGTCTCGATTGCCGGGCTCGTGCGCGAGGCAGCTCAACGGGCCCTGGACGACGCCGAGTTGACGTGGGCCGACATCGACGCCGTCGTCATCGGGAAGGCGCCCGACTTCTTCGAGGGCGTCATGATGCCCGAGCTGTATCTCGCCGACGCGCTGGGCGCCGTGGGCAAGCCCATGCTGCGGGTGCACACCGCCGGTTCGGTGGGCGGGTCGACGGCTCTCGTTGCCGCCAACCTCGTCGCGGCCCGTGTGCACGGCACCGTCCTCACCCTCGCCTTCGAGAAGCAGTCCGAGTCGAACGCCATGTGGGGACTGTCCCTGCCGATCCCCTTCCAGCAGCCGTTGCTCGCGGGTGCCGGCGGCTTCTTCGCGCCCCATGTGCGCGCCTATATGCGGCGCACCGGAGCGCCCGACACGGTCGGCTCCCTGGTGGCGTACAAGGACCGGCGCAACGCGCTGAAGAACCCGTACGCCCATCTCCACGAGCACGACATCACCCTGGAGAAGGTCCAGGCCTCGCCGATGCTGTGGGACCCGATCCGCTACTCGGAGACCTGCCCCTCCTCGGACGGCGCCTGCGCGATGGTCCTCACCGACCGGGCGGGTGCGGCCCGGGCACCACGTCCGGCGGCCTGGATGCATGGGGGCGCCATGCGGAGCGAGCCCACACTGTTCGCCGGAAAGGACTGTGTGTCGCCACAGGCCGGCAAGGACTGCGCGGCCGACGTGTACCGGCAGGCGGGGATCGCCGATCCGCGCCGGGACATCGACGCCGTCGAGATGTATGTGCCGTTCTCGTGGTACGAGCCCATGTGGCTGGAGAACCTCGGATTCGCCGACGAAGGTGAGGGCTGGAAGCTCACCGAGTCGGGGGTGACCGAGTTGGACGGCGACCTTCCCGTGAACATGTCAGGCGGGGTGCTCTCGACCAATCCGATCGGCGCCTCCGGCATGATCCGCTTCGCGGAGGCCGCCCTCCAGGTGCGCGGCCAGGCCGGAGAACACCAGGTGGAAGGGGCCCGACGGGTTCTGGGACACGCCTATGGCGGCGGATCCCAGTTCTTCTCGATGTGGCTCGTGGGCAGTGAACCCCCCGCCTCCTGAAAGGTCCCCCTCACGTGGCCTGTTGGCATCAGAAACCGATCGCTAGGCTGGCCGCGGACGACGAACCGGGAGGAGCACGGACGTGGCCGAGAGCACCATCCAGCAGCACCCGCTTGCGGGCTGGGACAAGCCGGAGCTGGACCTCAGTGACGCCGAGTGGCATTCAGGGAGCCGTGGACTGGGGGATGTCCAGATCGCCTTCGTCGAGGGATTCATCGCGATGCGCAACAGCGGCCGCCCGGAAAGCCCTTCCTTGATCTTCACGCCCGCGGAATGGGGCGCGTTCGTGTCGGGGGCGCGGGAAGGGGAGTTCGACCTGACCTGAAGGGCGTTCCACCTGTTTTTCCGGACACGCGACCTCGAGTGCCCTTCCGGAGCCGACGCCTGAGCCAGGCTGGCCCCGGAGGGGAAGGTCCCGTCATCCCGGAGGTCAGGAACCCATGAGCATTCTGCCGGTCATCGCGGCGGTCGACGGTTCGGACGACAGCCTGCGCGCCCTGGACTGGGCCCTCGACGCCGCGCGCGGACGCGGGGCGCCACTGCGGGTCGTCCATGTGTGGCAGTACGCGGCCGCCTGGACACCGCCCGGCGTCCTGGTCGCAGGGCCGCCCGGCCCTGACGAGGACGAGGTGCTCGACCAGGTCCGCACCTACCTCGACGGGCGCCCCGACCGACCGGTCATGGAGTACCTCGGACTGCAGGGCGCACCAGGTGCAGTACTGCCCGAACTCGGCACCGGCGCACAGCTGTTGGTGCTCGGCTCCCGTGGCCGCGGCGGCTTCGCCAGCCTGCTGCTCGGCTCCAACGGCATGGCCGCCGCCCGCGACGCCGACTGCCCCGTCGTCGTGGTGCCCCGGCCCGGACGCGAGGTCCACGACGCGCCGCCGGCCGAGCCAGGACCCCGGGTGGTCGTCGGCGTGCACGTGGACAGCCCCGACGACACCACCCTCGCCTTCGCCTTCGCCGAGGCCGCCCTGCGCGGAGCCCGCCTCCAGGTCGTCGCCGCCTACCCGTGGCCGCCGCAGGCCTGGGCGTCCGCCGGTGAGCTCGTCCCGCCGGTCATCGACCAGGACGCCATCGAGAACGAGACCCGTATCCTCACCGAGGCCCTCCTCGCCCCGCACCGCAAGAACCACGCGGACGTCCGCGTCGAGCCGTACGTCGCACCGGGCGACGCGGCCGGCCACCTGGTCGCCGCCTCCAAGGACGCGGACCTGGTCGTCGTCGGCCGCCATCGCCGCCGTCTGCTGGCGCCGGCCCGGCTGATCGGCTCGGTCACCCAGGCGGTCCTGCTGCACGCGGCGAGCCCGGTCGCGGTGGTGCCGCCGCAGGCCTTGGAGGAGTGAGATCGCTCCGGACCGCGCACCCGGGAAAACTGGCCAGTACGCCTTTGTCGACTAACAGGTCGTCACACCCTCGGAAAGCGTACGCTGAGGTCCCTGTAGCTCACGGTATGCGTTCGCTCCCCGCGCGGACGTGCCCGCCGTGGCAGGGGGTATGGGGATGGGACAGCGGAGCGCGCGCGGCAACAGGACGCTCTTCGAACGGGAGGGTGAACTCTCCGCCGTGGACGACGCGTTGGGCGAGCTCACCGGCCTGCGCACGGACGGCGCCGAGCCGGGACACCGGCCTCGTGGCGCCCTGCTCGCCTTCGCGGGACGGGCCGGCATCGGCAAGACCACCCTCCTCACCGAGGTGCGCCGCCGCGCCACCGCACAGGGCTGCACCGTGCTGTCCGCGCGCGGCGGCGACCAGGAACAGCGCGTCGCCTTCCACGTCGCCCGCCAACTGCTGCAACCGCAGTTCGCCGGCTCCGCCGACGCCGATCTCCGTACCGCGCTGGGGAGTTGGTACGACATCGTCGGCCCCGCCCTCGGTCTGTGCGCCCCCACCGAGGGCTCACCGCCCGACCAACAGGGTCTGCGCGACGGCCTCGACTGGGTGCTCACCCACCTCGCGGTGAAGCGCGCCCCGATGGTCCTCGTCCTCGACGACGCGCACTGGGCCGACCCCGAATCCCTGGGCTGGCTGGCCGCGTTCGCGCCCCGCGCCGAGCAACTCCCGCTGCTGGTCGTCGTCGCGTACCGTCCCGACGAACTCCCCGACCACGCCGAGTCGTTCAGGGGACTGCCCGGCCGGGCCGGCGGACGCCCCCTCGACCTGGAACCGCTCAGCGTCGACGCCGTCGCCGGCCTCGTGCGCGAGACACTCGGCGAGCACGCCGACGACGCGTTCTGCCGGGAGTGCTGGGCGGTCACCGCCGGGAACCCGTTCGAGACCGTGGAACTCACCGCCAAGATCCACGACCGGGGCCTGACCCCCACAGAGTCCGGCGCCTACCTCCTGCGCGATCTCGCCGCCGCCGTCAAGGGCACCGGTCTCCTCACCCGCCTCGAACGCCTCGGCACCTCGACCGTCCGCTTCGCCTGGGCGTGCGCGGTGCTCGGCACCGAGACCCGTCCGGCTCTCGCCGCAGCCGTCGCCGGACTCGGCCACGAGGAAGCCGCCGACGCCGCCGAGGCGCTGCGCGGCGCCCGCATCCTCACCAGTACGCCGACCGTCGCGGGCACCCTCGAATTCGTCCACCCGCTCATCGCCACCGCCGTCTACCGGGCCATCCCCTCCGGCGTCCGCGTGGCCCTGCACGGCCAGGCCGCCTGGTGCGTCATCAACGACGGCCAGGGCCCCTCCGCCGCCGCCCGCCACCTCATGGAGACCCACCCCGACGGCGACAACTGGGTCGTCCAGCAACTCCGCGCGGCAGCGGGCGAAACCCTGCGCGCGGGCGCCCCGGACACGGCCCGCAGCTACCTCGCCCGCGCCCTGCGCGAACCCCCGCCCTTCGACGACCGGGCCGCCGTCCTCTACGAACTGGGCAGCGCCTCCCTGCTCACCGAACCGGCGACCACCGTCAACCATCTGCGGGCCGCCCTCGAAGAGCCGATCAGCGACGCGGGCCTGCGACAGAACATCGTCTACCGCCTCTCCCAGGTCCTCGCCCACAGCGACCGCCTCGCCGAGGCCTCCGACACCCTCGCCCGCGAGATCCGCGTCACCGACGACGCCCGCGTCAAACTCCGCATGCTCTCCGAGCAGTTCATGTGGGACGCCTTCCGCGCCGACGAACCCGACCACCCCTCGCGCTCCCGCCGCCTCACCAAACTCGCCGACCGCCTCAAGGGCCGCGACCTCACCGAGCGATACATCATCGGCCTCCGCACCTGGGACGCCGTACTGCGCGGCGAACCCGCACATGTGGCCCTCCACCATGCCGAGCGCGCACTCAATGGTGGCCTCGGCTGGGCGGAAGCCGACCGCGGCTTCGAAGTACCGGTGTTGGTCGCCCTCGCCCACATGTACTGCGACCGGCCGGGCCGCGCCGAGGAGCTCTTCGCCACCGGCATCGCCGACTTCGAGCAACAGGGCTGGCGCGGCGCCCACTTGGCCTTCGGCTACACCCTCCTCGGCTACCTCCGCTACCGGCGCGGCCGGCTCGCCGAGGCCGAGGACTTCGCCCGCGCGGGCCTGCGTCTCGCCGAGCGGGTCGGACCCGGCACCCCCGTCTACTGGTACGGCACCGGCATCCTCATCGAGGTCCTGCTCGCCCGCGGCCGGGTCGCGGAGGCCGCGCGACTCGCCGAGGACCACGCCTTCGCGGAACCCTTCCCGGCCGCCGTCGTCTTCCCGGACGCCCAGACCGTGTACGGCGAACTGCTGCTGGCCCGCGGCCTCACCAAGGAAGCCGCCGAAGAACTGGCCTCCGCGGGCCGCCGCCTCGACCCGCGCGGCATCCGCAACCCCGCCTGGTGCCCCTGGCAGCTCCACCTGGCCCGCGCCGAACGCCACGAGACCCCCGAGCGCGCCGTCGCCACCGCCCACGAAGCGGTCGCCCGCGCCCGCCAGTTCGGCACCCCCTCCGCCATCGGCCAGGCCCTGCGCGTCGCCGCCGAGGTCTCCTCCGGCTCGGCCCGCGCCAAGCTCCTGGAGGAATCCGTCGCCCACCTCGAACGCTCCCCGGCCGCCTACGAGTTGGCGTGCGCACTGGTGGCCCTCGGCACCGAACTCCGTCGTACCGGCCGCTCCAGGGAAGCCGCCGACTACCTCTACCGAGGCCTGGACGCGGCCGTCCACTGCGGCGCCGACGGCCTCGCCGACACCACCCGAGCCGAACTCGCCGCCGCCGGCCTACGCCCCCGCCGCCTCCACAGCCCCGAAACAGACACCCTCACCACAGACGAACGCACAGCGGCAACCCTGGCCGCGCACGGGAACACCGACCACGAGATCGCCGTAGAACTCCACACAGACGAACAAACGGCGGTACGCCTGCTCTCATCGGCCTACCAAAAGCTGGGCACAGACAGGACAGGCCTAGAAACAGCACTGATCAAACCGGCGCAAGGTCGAACTCCCTAGGGGCGCGGGGCTGTGTCGATATGCGGCTCCGCCGCGTGGGCGCGCCCAGCCCCCACCAAGCCGCACCCGAACGACGAACCGCACCTGGCACCTCACCACGGCTCCACCGCCGGACGGCACCCCGTACCATGGCCCCATGTCGTTCCTCCGCCGCCGCAGCGCCACTCCCGCCGGCCCCGAATTCGATGTGCTGGCCATGGACCCGGGCGACTGGCCCGGCAACCTTGGCGCCGGTCTGCTGCCCGCCCCCGACGGCACCTGCCAGGGCGTGTTCCTGCGGTACGACCTGTTCGGCGGCCGTGGCCCCGCGATGGTCATCGGCAACCTCCCGGAGGGCTCCCCGGCCCGTGACGTCGCCGAGGACGAGGTCCCCTTCGAGGTCGCGCAACTGCTCCTCGCGCTGGAGAACGACGAGGAGGTGACCGTCGTAGGCACCGAGGACATGCCGGTGATGCAGGGCGACAACCTGCTGATCGTGCGCCGCCTCAAGCTCTCCGAGAGCCGCATCTCCTGCGTCCAGTTCGACCGCAGCGACAACGTCCTGGTCACCATCGCCGCCTGGGACCGCCCCATCACGGACGACCTCTACGCCCTGCTGAAACCGCTCCCGGCGGAGCTTTTCCAGCAGGGCTGAGGCCCGGCTACCGGCCCGACCGCTCCAGCGTCACATCGGCGGCCCGGACGAACTCCACCCGGTGCCCGTACTGGATCTCGTAGTAGAGATCCTTTCCTACGACGACCTTGTGCGAGTCGGTGGTGAAGATGACCGCGTAGTAGTACTCGCCGGGCACCTTGCCGCCGACCACGTACTTCTGGCCCTTGGGCAGGGTGTACGGCAGTGGGGACACCGCCTGGACGGGCACCCCGGTCGGATAGGCCGAGGCTTCAGGGTAGGCGCGGCCGTACACCGGGACGCTGTCCACGCCGTCCTTCGGTGTGATCACCCAGCCGGCCGCCCCGACCGCCGTCGGATGCTTCCTCGGGTTCTTGAACCAGGCCTCCTGGCCCAGGTACCAGATCGCGGTCCAGTCGCCGGAACGGTCCGCCACCGCGTACTGCTGTCCGGTGGACACCCGCGAGGAGAGATCGTTGACGCCGGTCGTCGGGGTCGTCCCGAGGCCGATGTCCTTGATCAGGGGGTAGGTCTCACCCGGCCCCGAGTACAGCCGTACCTCGCTCGAACCGTGCACCGCGCACGGCTGGCCCGCGGTGACGCAGCCCGTGTACACCGGCTGGTTGGTGGTGTAGTCGGGGCGGATCGTCACCATGCCGCCGCTCTTCTTGCCGGTCTGCTCGAAGGGGTGGCCGAGCAGGGCGAAGTAGTGCGCCCAGTCCCAGTACGGGCCCGGGTCCGTGTGCATCCCGGGGACGGTGGAGGTGGTCGGCCCGGGCACGTTGTCGTGGCCGAGGATGTGCTGCCGGTCCAGCGGGATGCCGTACTTCTTCGTCAGGTACTTCACCAGGCGGGCCGACGAGCGGTACATCGCCTCCGTGTACCAGGCGTCCGGCGAGGCGAGGAAGCCCTCGTGCTCGATGCCGATCGACTTGGCGTTGATGTACCAGTTGCCCGCGTGCCAGGCCACGTCCTTGGCCTTCACATGCTGGGCGATCAGACCGTCACTGGAGCGGATCGTGTAGTTCCACGACACATAGGTGGGGTCCTGGACCAGGTTCAGGACACCCTCCCACTGGCCTTCGGTGTCATGGATGACGATGTACTTGATGCTCTGCGACGCGGTCCGGTCGCCCAGGTCGTGGTTGCCGTAGTCGTTGTCCCCGAACTGGGAGTACGGCGCCGGGATCCACTCGCAGGACACCTTCTTCGGACACTCCGTGCCGTCGGCCGAGACGGTGCGCAGTCCGGTCTCCGCCAACTGTGCGGTGTCGGGGGCGAGTTCGGGCTGCGCGGCCAGGGCGACCTGCTGCCCGGAGTCCGTGGTGCGCTGCTCGCCGGTGTGGATGACGTCGTAGACATCGTTGGCATAGGAGGCGGCCGTCGCGGTGTCGTCCGCGCCGGAGAAGCGCGCGATCGCGCCGTACCACTCGGCGGGATCCGTGCTCAGCGGCTCGCCCAGGCCCTTCTGCGCGTCGGCCAGCAGCGCGGCGCCGCCCGCCACATTCGCGACCTCGTCGGTGCGGAGGTCGGCGGCCGGGAGTCCGGTCAGCTCGGCCGCCTTCGTCAACGTCCGCAGCCGGGCGGGGAGTTGGGAGTTCGCCGGGAGCTGCGCGGTGGGGTGCAGGGCCGGGCGGGCGCTGTCGCCGCGGGCGTCCTCGGTGCCTTCGCTCAGGTGCTCCGTCGTGGCGAGCGCGGTGCGCGCGTCCGTGAGGTGCATCGGCCCGTAGCCGCCGGTCAGGCTCGGCGCTCCGCCGTGGGTGTCCCAGCGGGACTGGAGGTAGGAGACGGCCAGCAGCACCGTCTGCGGTACGTGGTACTCGGCGGACGCCGAGGCGAACGCCCGCTGGAGGGTGGAGGCGGCGGAGCCGGTGGTGTTCTCGGCGGGGGCCGCGCCCAGCAGGGGCAGCAGCAGGGCGGCGGTGGCGAGCGCGCCGGCGGCTCCGCGCGCGCGTCTGTGCCCGGGAGCGCGGGTGGGGTCGGTCGAGGATCCTCGCAATGCAGCCTCCTGGGACGGTGGGGGTGTGACGATCCGTTCGGGGCCGGGCGTGCGTCAGTGGTACCGGCTGGCCGACGATCCGTCAATCATGCCCAGAGGGAGGTGATTTCCCTTGTCACCAGGGGATACGAGGAGTTTCGTGGCGGCGGCTCCCGGGCCTGCGGGGCGTCAGTGGACTACACCAATGGGTGAGCTGCATGTGGGGGACGCACATGTGGCTGAGACACACGAAGGTCCGCGGTGCGCCGCTGCAGGGCGCACCGCGGACCGTCATCCCCGTCAGCGAGTGCCGACCGCCGCACGCACGGCCCGGCGGGCCAACTGGCAGTCGTCGTGCAGCCGCCTCAGCAGCAGCCGTTGTTCCTCGCCGGACGGCGCAGCACCCGGGTGGGCAGCTCCCGGTGCCGCCGGGGTCGTGTCGTGCATCGAACGCTGCACGGCCATCTCGTAGGTACGGATCTCCCGGGTCAGCACCAGCATCAGGTTCACCAGGAAGGCGTCACGCGACGCCGGTCCCGCCGACTGCGCGATCTGGCTGATCTGCCGCCGGGCCACCGGCGCGTCCCCGAGGACCGCCCACAGCGTGGCGAGGTCGTAGCCCGGCAGGTACCAGCCCGCGTGCTCCCAGTCCACCAGCACTGGACCGGCCGGCGAGAGGAGGATGTTGGACAGCAGTGCGTCACCGTGGCAGAACTGGCCCATGCCCTGCCGGCCCGCCGAGTGCGCGATGCCGTGCAGCAGCTTCTGCAGGTCTCCCATGTCCCGGTCGGTGAGCAGCCCCAGCTCGTGGAAGCGCGAGATGCGGGCCGCGTAGTCCAGCGGGGCGTCGAAGGTGCCCGCCGGGGGTCGCCAGGCGTTGAGCCGGCAGATCGCGCCGAGTGCCGCCCTGATGTCCGCCCGCGGCGGGGCCTCCGCCGGGTGCCGGTGCAGCGCGGCCACCCGGCCCGGCATCCGCTCGATGACGAGCGTGCAGTTGTCCGGGTCCGCCGCGATCAGCCGCGGCACCCGCACCGGCGGGCGGTGCCGGACGAACGAGCGGTATGCCGCTATCTCGTGCCGGATCCGCTCGGCCCACGCGGGGGAGTGGTCCAGTAAACACTTCGCTACGGCCGTGCTGCGTCCGGTCGTTCCGACCAGGAGCACGGAGCGCCCGTTGCGGCGTAGCACCTGCACCGGAGCGAACTCCGGGCAGATCCGGTGCACCGACGCGATCGCCGTACGCAGCTGGGCGCCCTGAGGGCCGGACAAGTCGAGTCTCCCGCTGAGCGGTTGGGTGCCGAGCCCCGGAACGCGCCGCGGCCTGCCCGCACCGAGCACGGGGCCGGCCGCCGGGCGCGCCGGGTCGAGGTAGGGGCCGCCGGCGCCCGGGCGGGGGTGCAGCGACCGGGGCGGGGCGGACACGGAGGACGATGCTGTGTACATGGGAG
>NZ_JAEQAZ010000138.1 GCF_016654115.1 Streptomyces sp. MBT53 | reverse complement strand
CGCGGCGAGGTCGAAGTCGTCGGGGCGGGTGAACCTCTCGTCGGAGTCGGGGGCGGGGGTGGTGAGGGCGAGGATCTGGTCGACGCGGAAGGTGCGCGGGCCGGGACCGGCTACGACATACCAGCGGCCTGCCTTGAGTACGAGCCCGTACGGCTCCAGTCGGCGTTCCACGTCGGTGGGCTCGCGCCAGCGGCGGTAGATGGCATACAGAACGCGGTTGTGCCATACGGCGTCGGCGACTGTATGCAAAAACGGTGTGTCGTCGGCGTCCGCGTACCAGCCCGGCGCGTCCAGATGGAACCGGCCGCTGATGCGGTCCGCGTGCTCGCGCAGCTCGGCCGGCAGGGCCGCGCGCACCTTCAGCTGGGCGGCGGCCAGGACCGGGCCGAGGCCCAGCTCGGCGGCCGGTCCCGGCACCCCAGCGAGGAACAGGGCCTCGGCTTCGTCCGTGGTGAGGCCGGTCAGGCGGGTGCGGTAGCCGTCGAGGAGGCGGTAGCCGCCGGCGTGGCCCGCGTCGCCGTACAGCGGGACACCCGCCGCGCTCAGCGCCTCGACGTCCCGGTAGACCGTGCGGACCGACACCTCCAGGGCCTCGGCGAGCTGGGCGGCGGTCATCCTCCCCCGGGTCTGGAGCAGGAGCAGGATCGAGAGGAGTCTGCTGGACTTCACTGACACAGGATGTCAGTGAAGCGGTCCTAGCGTCCTGTCATGCCCTTCACGGAGAAACTGCTGACCGTGCCACCGCCGATCGAGGTGGCCGGGCGGCACATCAAGCGCTACCACGTCACCGCCGACCCCACCGGGATCGCGCCCGAGGTGGAGGCGGCGGCGTACGCGATCCTGCCGAAGCTGCTGCCCGAGCCCGACGACACTCCCCCGGCCACGTTCGTCGTCCTGCACCGGGGCGGTGACGACGGCGCCTATCTGAACGCCTACAGCTGGGTGTGGGACAACGTCCTGCACTTCCGGGGCGCGTCGGCGGGCCAGCCGGTGCTCGGCTGCCCCGACCTCGACCCCACCCACTTCGTGACACCCGATCTGCCGTGGATCGGCTGTGTCTGGGAGCTGCCGCCGATCCTGCACGAACGGGACGCCTGGGTACGGCATCTGCTCGCGCCCGAAGTCCCGGACCTCGACGCCTACTTGGCCGACTCCCTGCCCGCCGGAACCACTGGAGACCGCTCATGAGCAGCCCGCATGACTTCGACTTCCTGCACAGAGAGTGGGAGGTCGTGAACCGTCGTCTCACCGACTTCCTCCAACCCGGCAGCGGCTGGGAGGAGTTCACCGGGGTCAGTCGCTGCTGGCCGCTCTTCGACGGCGCGGCGAACGTCGACGAGATCGACATGCCGTATCTGGGTTCGAAGGGGCTGACCCTGCGGCTCTTCGACCCGGAGGCCGAACTGTGGTCCCTGAACTGGTCGTCGAGCCGCAGCGGGAAGCTGTTCCCGCCGGTGACGGGCCGTTTCGCGGGCGGCCGGGGCGAGTTCTACGGCGACGACACCCACGACGGGAAACACGTGCGGGTGCGGTTCGTGTGGTCGGGGGTCTCCGCGAGCGGCGCACGCTGGGAGCAGGCGTTCTCGGTGGACGACGGGGCGAGTTGGGTGACCAACTGGACGATGGACTTCACCCGGCCGGAGGCTTCCTGAAGGCCAGGACGGTGAACTCGGGGTCTGCGCGCGGCCGTTCCTGGTCGGGTAGCAGCTGCAGTCGCTCGGCGAACCGTTCGGTGAGCGGTTCGCCGGGCGGCAGCATGGTGAACCAGCCGCGTCGCAGGTCGGCGACGGTGCTGCGGGGGCTGCGGCCCTGGCCGTGGCCACGAAAGCGGGCCGTTCCGGCGGGGTGCAGGCCCTGCCGGGCGGCGTAGGCGCGGACGTGGTCCGGTCGGTCCTGGGCGGGGCGGCGTGGGCGCGGGGCGAGGACGGCGTCGATGTCGCTGCCGACGTCGTGGGCGGCGGCCTTGTCGGCGGTGGTGAGGTACACCCCGCCCGGTCGCAGTACGCGTGCGCACTCCGCGATGATCGCCGCGGCGTCTTCGGGGCCCGTCACGAGGTGCAGTAGCCAGATCGTGGTGACGGCGTCGAACACCCCGTCGGGGAAGGGGAGTTGGCGGCTGTCGGCGAGAAGTACGGCGCCGGGCAGCCGGGTCGCCGCCGTGCGGGCCATGGCGGGTGCGGCGTCCAGGCCGATGACCCGCAGGCCGGGGCGGGCGGCGGCCAGGCGGCGGGTGACGATGCCGGTGCCGCAGGCCACGTCGAGGAGGGCGCGGGCCTCCTGCGGGACGAGGCCGAGTACGGCTTCGGCAGCGGCGGCGGCACGGGGCTCGCCGCCGCGTGTCGCGTCGTAGGCGTCGGCTTCCTTGTCGTAGTCGAGCACGCGCTGTCACCCCCACCCGTCCCGTGCGGTCAGGCCGCGCCGTGGCCCGGTGCCAAGTCCTCGACTCTGCGGGCGAGTTGGAAGTCGAGTTCGGTGATCGCGCCGCCGACGCTGTGGGTGTTCACGGTGAGGGTGACGGTGTTGTAGCCGAGGGTGAGGTCGGAGTGGTGGTCGAGTTCCTCCTGGACCTGGGCGATGTGGACGACCATCGCGGTGGCCGCGAAGTGGGTGCCGAGCCGGTAGGTGCGGGTGAGGCGGTCGGCGTCGGCGGACCAGCCCGGGAGTTCCGCGAGGCGGTCCTCGATCTCCTTCTGCGACAGCGGTGCGACGGGCATGGCCTGGGTCCTTCCTGGGGGGCGGGTTGCTCTTCGGCCACTTCAGCGTGCCACAGGCGGTGGGCCGCGTGCCTGGTCAGGAGAGTGCCCCGGGTTGTGTTCGGTACACGGCTCCCCCGGACGGGTTCCTCGGTTCGTTCACGGGCGGGCCGCTTCGACTACGGTCGTGCGTATGACCATCGTCGCGACCGGTACCGACGCCTCCGCGGGCAGGGGTGTCGGCCCGTTGCTGCGTGCCTGGCGGGAGCGGCGGCGGGTCAGCCAGCTGGAGCTGGCGCTGCGGGCGGACTCCTCGGCCCGGCACATCAGCTTCGTCGAGACGGGGCGGTCGCGGCCGAGCGAGGAGATGGTGCTGCGGCTGGCCGAGCATCTGGACGTGCCGGTGCGGGAGCGCAACTCCCTGCTGCTGGCGGCCGGTTACGCCCCGCGCTATCCGGAGACCCCGTTGGACGACCCGGCGTTGGGCGCGTTGCGCGAGGGTCTGGAGCGGCTGATCCAGGGCTACGAGCCGTATCCGGCGCTGGTGGTCGACGCCGTCTACACGGTGGTCGCGGCGAACCGGGGCATCACGATGCTGCTGGACGGCGTACCGGAGTCCCTGCTCCAACCGCCGCTGAACGCCATGCGGTTGACGCTGCACCCCGAGGGCCTGGCGCCGCGCATCCGCAATCTGGGTGAATGGCGCGGGCATCTCCTCGCGCAGATGGAGCGGCAGATCGCGTTGCACCGGTCCGAGCCGCTGCGGGCGCTGTACGACGAGGTCGCCGCGTATCCGGTGCCAAAGGCGGTCGGCGGCGAGGCCGAACGGGACGCTTCCGTACCGTACTTCGCGCTGCCGATGCGGATCGAGCACGAGGGACGGGTGCTGTCGTTCGTCTCCTCGATCTCCACGTTCAACACTCCGATGGATGTGACGGTGTCGGAGCTGGCGATCGAGACGTTCCTCCCGGCCGATCCGGCGACGGCCAAGTACCTTCGCGGGCAGGGTGACTGACGGATGATCATCCCCGAACCGCTGAGACAATGGCCGGAACATGGCACACTGCCCCCAGACTTCGGCGCGTATGGGGAGGCGTGGCGTGAGTGAACGGCGGCCCGCGCCCACCGTGGGTCAAGTAGTGCTGGGCAGAAGGCTCCAGGAGTTGCGCGAGGCGGCCGGCATCAAACGCGAGGAGGCCGCGCAGGTCCTGCGGGTGGCTCCGGCGACCGTACGGCGGATGGAGATGGCCGAGGTCGCGCTGAAAGTGCCGTACGTACAGGTGCTGTTGAGCACGTACGGGGTGCCCGACGAGGAGGCCGACGCGTTCGTCGCGCTCACCGAGGAGGCGAACCAGCCAGGTTGGTGGCAGCGGTTCCACGATGTGCTGCCGGAGTGGTTCAGCCTGTATGTGAGCCTGGAGGGCGCGGCCGGGCTGATCCGTTCGTACGAACCGCACTTCGTGCCGGGCCTGTTGCAGACCGAGGGCTACGCGCGGGCCGTGATGGAGGCCGGGACGATCGGCCAGACCGGTCCCGAGACCATCGAGCGGCATGTGTCCCTGCGGATGGCGCGCCAGGGGCTTTTGGAGCGGGACAATCCGCCGCACCTGTGGGTGATCATGGACGAGACGGTGTTGCGGCGTCCGGTGAGCATGCGCGGCGAGGTGATGCGCGAACAGCTGGACAGGTTGCTGGAGTTCGGCGAGCGCGACCGGGTCACGCTCCAGGTCGCGGAGTTCGAGAGCGGCCCGCACCCGGGGACGTACGCCCCGTTCTCGCTGTTCCGTTTCGCCGAACCGGAGCTGCCCGACATGGTGTTCACCGAGTATCTGACCGGCGCCCTGTATCTGGACTCCCGTACCGAGGTCTCCGCGCATCTGGAGGTTCTCGACCACATGACGGCGCACGCCGCGTCCGCACAGCGCACCAAGAAGATCCTGCGGGACTATCGCGAGACCTTCTGAGCACGGCCCGCACACAGCACGGTTCCCGGCACCGCACGGCCCGGTACACCGACCCGAACTCCCGAGGAGACGACACCGCATGACCGGATCCGAAGCCGCGCCCACCCGTATCGACACCAGCCGGCCGCATCCGGCGCGGGTGTACGACTGGTGGCTCGGCGGCAAGGACAACTACCCGGTGGACGAGGAGCTGGCGCGCCGGATCCTCGCCTCGGACGGCACGGCGGTGCGCGGCGCGCGGGCCAACCGCCGGTTCATGCACCGGGCGACGCGGACCGCCGCCGAGGCCGGGATACGCCAGTTCCTGGACATCGGCACCGGCATCCCCACCGAGCCGAACCTGCACCAGGTGGCGCAGGGTGTCTCCCCGGACGCGAAGGTCGTGTACGCGGACAACGACCCGATCGTGCTGCGGCACGCGGAGGCACTGCTGCACGGCGCGCCCGAGGGCAGCACCGAGTACGTGCACGCCGATGTCCGTGACCCGGACACGATCCTGCGGCTGGCCGGCGAGACCCTCGACTTCGCACAGCCGGTCGCGCTGTCGCTGGTCGCGCTCACCCACTACCTGGGGGACGACCCCGACGGCGACGACGTGTACGGCCTGATCGAGCGGTACGTCGACGTCCTCGCCCCGGGCAGCTACCTGACCCTTTCGCAGGTCACCCCGGATCTCAGCCCCGAGGCCATCGCCAAGGCGGCCGAGCACTTCCGGCGCAGCGGCACCCCGTTCTACCCGCGCTCGCTGGCCGAGTTCTCGCGCTTCTTCGACGGTCTGGAGCTGCTCGGCCCGGGCGTGATCGCCGTCTACGGCTGGCGCCCGGAGGCGGAGGACGTGGCCGCCCAGGCGGAGGGCATCGTCCCGGTCTACGGCGGGGTCGCCCGCAAGGCCTGACCCGTACGACCCGTACCACCCGAGAGCCACGACCCGTACGCCCGCGCACTCTGACCCGTACGGGCGCCGTGAACGGGTGCGCTCCCCTGCCCCGCCCTAGGTTCGACACCACGGGCGAGCAAGGGAGCGCAGGTGACGGACACGCGGACACCGCCCACCGAGCCGGGAGCGGCGCTGCTGCGGGCCGGACGGTTCTTCCGCCCGGGCACGGCGGCGCCGGACCTGCACAGCATCGGGCTGGCGGGCGGCCGGGAGGCGGACGCCTTCTACCGGGACCGCTGGAGCCACGACAAGGTCGTGAACTCCACGCACGGCGTGAACTGCACGGGCTCCTGCCGGTGGAAGGTGTACGTCAAGGACGGCATCATCACCTGGGAGACCCAGCAGACGGACTATCCGTCGGTGGGCCCGGACCGCCCCGAGTACGAGCCCCGGGGCTGCCCGCGCGGCGCGGCCTTCTCCTGGTACACCTACTCCCCCACTCGCGTGCGCTACCCGTACATCCGGGGCGTGCTGCTGGAGATGTACCGGGAGGCGAAAAACCGTATACAGGATCCTGTAGCCGCGTGGGCCGACATCCAGGACGACCCCGAGCGCCGCCGCCGCTACCAGCGGGCGCGCGGCAAGGGCGGACTGGTCCGGGCCGGCTGGGACGAGGCGGTCGAGATCGTCGCCGCCGCGCACGTCCACACGATCAAGACGTACGGCCCCGACCGCATCGCCGGTTTCTCCCCCATCCCGGCGATGTCGATGGTGTCGCACGCGGCGGGCGCCCGTTTCCACTCCCTCATCGGCGCCCCGATGCTGTCCTTCTACGACTGGTACGCGGACCTTCCCGTGGCCTCCCCGCAGGTCTTCGGCGACCAGACCGACGTGCCGGAGTCGGGCGACTGGTGGGACGCCGCGTATCTGATGATGTGGGGCTCGAACGTCCCGGTGACCCGCACGCCGGATGCGCACTGGATGGCGGAGGCCCGCTACCGAGGGCAGAAGGTCGTGGTCGTCGCCCCCGACTACGCGGACAACGCCAAGTTCGCCGACGAGTGGCTGCACCCGCACCCCGGCACGGACGGCGCGCTGGCGCTCGCGATGGGCCACGTCGTCCTCAAGGAGTTCTTCGTCGACCGCGAGACACCCTTCTTCGAGGACTACGTACGGCAGTTCACCGACCTCCCCTTCCTGGTCACCCTCACGGAACGCGACGGCGCGTACGTCCCGTCGAAGTTCCTGCGCGCCGCCGACCTCGGCCAGTCCGACGAGGGCGCCGACTGGAAGACGGTCGTCCTGGACACGGTGACGGGCCGCGCGGTCGCCCCGAACGGTTCCCTCGGCTTCCGCTGGACCGAGTCGGGCAAGGGCAAGTGGAACCTCGAACTGGGCGACATCGAGCCGCAGTTGAGCCTCCACGGCAGCGAAGTCGCGGCGGGTGTGGAGGTACTGCTCCCGAGGTTCGACACCGAGGGCGGCGAGCACGGTCAGGGCCGCGGCGAGGTGGTGAGCCGGGGCGTCCCGGCGACCCGGCTCGGCGGCCCCGACGGCCCCCTCGTGACGACTGTCTACGATCTACTGCTGGCACAGTACGGTGTCTTCCGGCACGGTGTGCCGGGCACCTGGCCCGCCTCCTACGACGACGCGCGCACCCCGGGTACCCCCGCCTGGCAGGAGGCGCACACCTCCGTCCCGGCCGCCAAGTGCATCAAGATCGCGAGGGAGTTCGCGCGGACGGCGGAACGGTCCAAAGGCCGCTGCATGATCCTGATGGGCGCCGGCACCAACCACTGGTTCCACTCGGAGACGATCTACCGCGCCTTCCTCGCCCTGCTCCAACTCACCGGCTGCCAGGGCCGCAACGGCGGCGGCTGGGCACACTACGTCGGCCAGGAGAAGTGCCGCCCCTCCACCGGCTGGGCGACCCTGGCCGCCGCCTCCGACTGGTCCCGGCCGCCCCGGCAGATGATCGGCACCGCGTACTGGTTCCTCAACACCGACCAGTGGCGCTACGACCGGTTCGCCGCCGATGTCCTCGCCTCACCGCTCGGGGAGGGGCGGTTCACGGGGATGACGGGCGCGGACTGTCTCGCCCTCTCGGCGCGCACGGGGTGGATGCCGTCGTACCCGACCTTCGACCGCAACCCCCTGGAACTGGGCGAGGCGTTCGGCGACCCGGTGGCCAAGGCGGTGGCCCAACTCCGTTCCGGGGACCTGAAGTTCGCCTGCGAGGACCCGGACGCGCCGGAGAACTGGCCGCGCGTACTGACCCTGTGGCGGGCGAATCTGCTGGGTTCGTCCGCGAAGGGCGCCGAGTACTTCACCAAGCATCTCCTGGGCACGCACTCGTCGTTGCGGGCGGAGGAGGCGCCCGAGGACGTACGGCCGCGGGACGTCACCTGGCGCGACGAGGCACCGGAGGGGAAGCTCGACCTGCTGCTGTCGCTGGACTTCCGGCAGACCTCCTCGACGCTGTTGTCGGACGTGGTGCTGCCCGCCGCGACCTGGTACGAGAAGCACGATCTGTCCAGCACGGACATGCATCCCTACGTCCACTCCTTCACACCGGCCGTGGATCCGCCGTGGCAGGCGCGGACGGACTTCGACACGTTCAAGGCGCTGGCCGAGCGGCTGAGCGAACTGGCCGTGGACCATCTCGGCGTCCGCAAGGACCTGGTGGCCACCCCGCTCCAGCACGACACACCCGGCGAGGTCGCCCAGCCCGGCGGTGTCGTCCTGGACTGGAAGCGCGGCGAGTGCGAACCCGTACCCGGGAAGACCATGCCGACGCTCACGGTGGTGGAGCGGGACTACACGGCGATCGGCGCGAAGTTCGCCGCGCTCGGTCCGCTGGTGGAGCAACTCGGCATGCCCGCCAAGGGGATCGCCCTCAAGCCGGACCAAGAGGTCGAACAGCTGAGGGAGTTGAACGGGGTCGGATACCAGGGGCGCCCCTCCCTCGACACGGCGGTGAAGGCCGCCAACACCATCCTCGCGCTCTCCGGCACCACCAACGGCCGTCTCGCCGTGCAGGGATTCCGCACCCTGGAGGCGCGCACCGGACGGGAGTTGGCCCACCTGGCCGCCGAGCACGAGGGCAAGCGCGTCACCTACGCCGACACGCAGGCGGCCCCAGTCCCGGTGATCACCTCGCCGGAGTGGTCGGGCAGCGAGTCCGGCGGCCGGCGCTACACGGCGTTCACGCAGAACACCGAGCAGCTCAAGCCCTGGCACACGCTCACCGGGCGCCAGCACTTCTTCCTGGACCACGACTGGATCCACGAACTCGGCGAGGCACTCCCCGTGTACCGGCCGCCGCTCGACATGCACCGCCTCTTCGGCGAACCGGCCCTCGGACCGGACGGGCAAAGAGAAGTGACGGTCCGTTACCTCACCCCGCACAACAAGTGGTCCATCCACTCCGAGTACCAGGACAACCTGTTCATGCTGGCCCTGTCCCGGGGCGGTCAGAACATCTGGATGTCGCCGCAGGACGCGGACGCGATCGGCGTGGTCGACAACGACTGGATCGAGGCGGTCAACCGCAACGGCGTGGTCGTGGCCCGCGCGGTCGTCTCGCACCGGATGCCGCCCGGCACGGTCTACATGCACCACGCGCAGGAACGCACGGTCAACGTCCCCGTGACGGAGACCACCGGCAAGCGCGGCGGTATCCACAACTCGCTCACCCGGCTCATCCTCAAACCGTCCCATCTCATCGGCGGCTACGCCCAGTTGAGCTGGGCCTTCAACTACCTCGGCCCGACCGGCAACCAGCGGGACGAGGTGACGGTGATCCGCCGTCGCAGCAGCCAGGAGGTCGAGTACTGATGCGTCCGATGGCCCAGATCGCCATGGTGATGAACCTCGACAAGTGCATCGGCTGCCATACGTGTTCGGTGACCTGCAAGCAGACGTGGACCAACCGGCGGGGCATGGAGTACGTCTGGTTCAACAACGTCGAGACCCGCCCCGGTCAGGGGTATCCGCGCCGCTACGAGGACCAGGAACGCTGGCGCGGCGGCTGGGAGTTGAACCGGCGCGGCGCGCTCAAGCTGAAGGCGGGCGGCCGGTTCAGGAAGCTCGCCGGGATCTTCTCCAACCCCGAACTCCCGGAGATCAAGGACTACTACGAGCCCTGGACCTACGACTACAAGAACCTCACCGACGCCCCGCTCGGCGACGACTACCCGGTCGCCCGACCGATCTCGCAGCTCGACGGCAAGCCGATGAAGATCGAGTGGTCGGCGAACTGGGACGACAACCTCGCGGGCGCCCCCGCCTACGGCGACTTCGACCCGATGGTGGAGCGGACCCGTCAACAGGCCTCGGACAAGGTGAAGTTCGAGTTCGAGCAGGCCTTCATGTTCTACCTCCCGCGCATCTGCGAGCACTGCCTCAACCCGGCCTGTGTGGCGTCGTGTCCGTCGGGCGCGATGTACAAGCGGGCCGAGGACGGCATCGTCCTGGTCGACCAGGACCGCTGCCGGGGCTGGCGGATGTGCGTGACGGGATGCCCGTACAAGAAGGTGTACTTCAACCACCGCACCGGCAAGGCCGAGAAGTGCACGCTCTGCTATCCGCGCCTCGAAGTGGGCCTGCCCACCGTGTGCTCGGAGACCTGTGTGGGGCGGCTGCGCTATCTCGGGGTGATGCTGTACGACGCCGACAAGGTGACGGAGGCGGCCGAGGTACGGGACGAAAAGGCGCTGTACGAGGCCCAGTTGGGGGTGTTCCTCGACCCCGAGGACCACGGGGTGCAGCGGGCCTGCGAGGAGGCGGGCATCCCGTACGACTGGATGGAGGCGGCTCGCCGCTCCCCCGTGCGCAGGCTGATCAGCGAGTACCGGGTGGCGCTGCCGCTGCATCCGGAGTACCGGACGATGCCGATGGTCTGGTACATCCCGCCGTTGTCGCCGGTCGTCGACGCGTTGACGGAGACCGGGCACGACGGCGAGGACGCGGGCAATCTGTTCGGCGCGATCGACACGCTGCGTATCCCGCTCGAATATCTGGCGGAGCTGTTCACCGCCGGTGAAGTCGGGCCAGTGCGGGCCGCGTTGGAGAAGCTGGCCGCGATGCGCTCCCACATGCGGGCCATCAACCTCGGCGAGGAGCCGGATCCGGCGGCGGCAGCGGCCGTAGGGATGGAGCCGGAGGAGATCGAGGCGATGTACCGGCTGCTGGCGATCGCCAAGTACGAGGACCGGTACGTCATTCCGACGGCGGCGGTCGGGGACGCGCGGCGGCTTGAGGAGTCCGCGCTGCCCGACGAGTGCAGTGTCGGCCACCAGGACGGTCCCGGCACGGTCGGCGACGGGCCGTTCGGCCGGGACTCGGGGCGCAAGCTGCTGCCGATCGTGTCCGTGGAGAACTTCCACGCGCTGCGCGAGCGGCAGACCGCGGACCACCCCGACCGGCCGGACCGGCCGGACCTCGATGCGAAGGATGCCTGATGCCCTCGGACGCCGTGCTGTACCAAGGGGCCGCACTCTGCCTGACCTACCCCGACGACGACTTCCGCGCCCGGCTCCCCCTGCTGCGCGAAGCCGCCCCGCAGCTGCGGGAGTTCGTCGACCACGCGGCCCTCACCCCGCCCCAGGAACTCGCCGCGCACTATGTGCAGGTCTTCGACTTCAAGAACCGGCACAGCCTGTACCTGAGTTGGTGGCACGACGGCGACACCCGGCGGCGGGGCATGTCCCTGGTCCGCTTCAAAGAGCTGTACCGCGCCCACGAGTTGGAGTTCACCGGCGAGGAGCTGCCCGACTTCCTGCCCGCGGTCCTGGAGTTCACGGCCCGCACCGGCAACCTCGACCTCCTCACCGAGTACCGCGCCGCACTGGACCGACTCCGCGCCCGGTTGGCCGACTTCGGCACGCCGTACGCGTCCGTCCTGGACGCAGTCTGCGCCACCCTGCCGCCCGCCCCCACGGAGGCACGCCGATGAGCACGTTCCTGTGGGGCGCCCTGCCCTACCTCTCCTTCGTCCTCCTCGTCGCCGGCCTGTTCTGGCGCCACCGCTACGACAAGTTCGGCTGGACGACACGTTCCTCGCAGGTCTACGAGTCGAAGCTCCTCAACATCGCCTCCCCCGCCTTCCATTACGGCATCCTCTTCGTCCTCGCCGGGCACCTGGTGGGCCTGTTCGTCCCCGAGTCGTGGACGCACTCGGCCGGCATCAGCGAGCACGTGTACCACCTGTTCTCGCTCTACGGCGGCACCGCGGCCGGTGTCCTCGCGGTCGGCGGGATCCTGCTGCTGCTCTACCGCCGCCGTACGAACGCACCGGTGTTCCGGGCGACCACGGTCAACGACAAGCTGATGTACGTCGTCCTGCTCGCGGCGATCGCGATGGGGATGGTGGCGAAGCTGACCCACGCGGCCGGTGACGGCTACAACTACCGTCAGTCCATCGCCCCTTGGGCCCGCAGTCTCTTCACTCTCCAGCCAAAGACAGAGCTGATGACGGGCGTGCCGGTGCTGTACCAGGTCCACGCGGTGATCGGCATGGCGCTGATCGCGCTCGTGCCGTACACCCGGCTGGTGCACATGTTCAGCGCGCCGGTGCAGTATCTGTTCCGCCCGTACGTGGTCTACCGCAGCCGCGACCCCAGGGAGTTGGGGCCGCGGCCGGAGCGGCGTGGGTGGGAGCGGACCGGGAGTTAGGCGGCGCCGCCCTTCGCCTCGCGTTCGTCGTCGACGATCTCCGCGTCGACGACGCCTTCCTCCTCCTGGGGCGAGGTGTGTTCCGTGGGGGTCTCCGTCTGCTCCGTGGGTGACTGCTCGGCGGCCGCCTGGGCGTACATCGCCTGCCCCATCCGCTGGCTGACGGTGGCGAGTTTCTCCACGGCGGCACGCAACTCGGCGGTGTCCGCCTCGTGTTCCAGGAGAGCTTTCACCTCCGTGGCCGCCGCCGCGACCTCGGTCCTGGTGTCGGCCGGGATGCGTTCCTCGTTCTCGCGGACGAACTTCTCGGTCTGGTAGACGAGTTGTTCGGCCTGGTTGCGGGTCTCGGCGGCCTCGCGGCGCCTGCGGTCCTCGTCGGCGTACTGTTCGGCCTCGCGCATCATTCGGTCGATGTCGTCCTTGGGGAGCGCGGAGCCGCCGGTGACGGTCATCTTCTGTTCGCGGCCGGTGGCCAGGTCCTTGGCCGAGACGTGCATGATTCCGTTGGCGTCGATGTCGAAGGCGACCTCGATCTGCGGGACGCCGCGTGGGGCGGGCGGCAGGCCGGTGAGGTCGAAGACGCCCAACTTCTTGTTGTACGCGGCGATTTCGCGCTCACCTTGGTAGACCTGGATGCCGACCGAGGGCTGGTTGTCGGTGGCGGTGGTGAAGATCTCCGAACGCCGGGTGGGGATGGTCGTGTTGCGTTCGATGAGCTTCGTCATGATGCCGCCCTTGGTCTCGATGCCCAGGGACAGCGGGGTGACGTCGAGGAGCAGGACGTCCTTCACGTCGCCGCGGATGACACCGGCCTGGAGGGCGGCGCCGACCGCCACGACCTCGTCGGGGTTGACGCCCTTGTGCGGGTCCTTGCCGGTGAGTTCCTTGACGAGGTCGGTGACGGCGGGCATCCGGGTCGAGCCGCCGACGAGGATGACGTGGTCGACGGCGGAGAGTTTGACGCCGGCGTCCTTGACCGCCTGGTGGAAGGGGGTCTTGCAGCGGTCCAGGAGGTCGGCGGTGAGTTCCTGGAACTGGGCGCGGGTCAGCTTCTCGTCGAGGTGCAGCGGGCCGTCGGCGGAGGCGGTGATGTAGGGCAGGTTGATCGTCGTCTCGGCGGCCGAGGAGAGTTCGATCTTCGCCTTCTCGGCGCCTTCGCGCAGACGCTGGAGCGCCATCTTGTCCTTGCCGAGGTCGATGCCGTACTGGCCCTGGAACTTCTTGACCAGGTACTCCATGACCCGCTGGTCCCAGTCGTCGCCGCCGAGGTGGGTGTCGCCGTTGGTGGCCTTGACCTCGATGACGCCGTCGCCGATCTCCAGGAGGGAGACGTCGAAGGTGCCGCCGCCGAGGTCGAAGACGAGGACGGTCTGTTCCTCGCCGCGGTCGAGGCCGTAGGCGAGGGCGGCGGCGGTCGGTTCGTTGATGATCCGCAGCACCTTGAGGCCCGCGATCTCGCCGGCCTCCTTGGTGGCCTGGCGCTGGGAGTCGTCGAAGTAGGCGGGGACGGTGATCACCGCGTCGGTGACGTCCTCGCCGAGGTAGGCCTCCGTGTCCCGTTTCAGTTTCTGCAGTACGCGCGCGGACAACTCCTGGGCGCGGTACCGCGTTCCGTCGATGGCGCCCGTGTCGGGGAACCGCCAGTCGGTGTTGCCCATGTGGCGTTTCACCGAGCGCGCGGTGCGTTCGATGTTGGTCACGGCCTGCCGTTTGGCGACCTCGCCGACCAGTACCTCGCCGTTCTTGGCGAAGGCCACGACCGAGGGTGTGGTCCTCGCTCCCTCGGCGTTGGCGACGACCGTCGCCTCCCCGCCCTCCAGCACCGCGACCACCGAGTTCGTGGTCCCCAGATCGATCCCGACCGCTCGTCCCATAGCCGTCCCCTTCCGCCAGGCGCTGCCCGATCTCCAGCACAAAACTTGAGTGGCGGAAAGTCAATGCCGCACCCGTTTTCGGGGTGCGGCATCGAGGTGGGAGAGGGGGCCGGGGTCAGGCGGATTCGACCGTCAGCGTGATCGTCGTACCCGCGAGCGCCTGGCTGACCGGGCAGTTCTTCTTGGCGTCCTCGGCGGCGGCCGCGAAGCCGGCCGCGTCCAGGCCGGGGACCTCGCCGCGGACGGTGAGGTGGATGCCGGTGATGCCCTCGCCGGGCTGGAAGGTGACGTCGGCCTTGGTCTCCAGGCGGGTGGGCGGGGTGCCCGCGCCGGTGAGGCCGTGCGACAGCGCCATGGAGAAGCAGCTGGAGTGGGCGGCCGCGATCAGTTCCTCGGGGCTCGTCTTGCCGTTGGCCTCCTCGGCGCGCGACGCCCACGTCACCGGCTGCACACCGATGCCTGACGAGTCGAAGGTGACCTCGCCGCTGCCCTTGATGAGTTCGCCTTCCCAGACGGTGTGTGCGGTGCGCGTGGTAGCCACGGTGATTCCTTTCGACGCGGATGTCGTTCGAGGCCATCCGATCACATTCCGGTTCAGCGCACCCGGAAGACCGGCCCACGCGGGGTGAACGGCAGGCGAGCACCCTGTGGAATCAGATAGGCGTGCTCGCGCCGCACCCTCAGCACATCGCACCAGCCGTCGGTGATGACGAGGACGGGCGCGCCCGGCGGGAAGTCGTCGGCACGGTGCAACAGGTCGATTCCGGGCTGAAGTACGGTGCCGCCGCGCCCGTGCACCCGCACCCGGCCGGCGATGTCGGTGACCGGGACGTAGCCCGCGTCGTGCGGGGCCGCGTCGCAGAACACGACCCGGGCGGCCGGTACGTCACGGGCCTCGGCGTACGAGGCGATCGCGCCCAGCGCCTTGCCGAGGAGGGTGCGGTCCATGGAGCCGGAGGTGTCGAGGACGACGCCGAAGGTGCAGCGGGCGACCTCCTCCGGCGGGAAATAGTGGCCCGCGCGCGGGATGTCGGGCGTGGAGGACTGGCGGCGCGACGGACGGGCGTACGACCGCACGGGCTCCGGTCTGGGCACGAACTCGTCGAACCAGCGGGCGAGTTGCGGGTCCCAGGGCAGGGGTGGATGGCTGAGGGTGCGGATCTCCTCGACCAACCCGCCGGGCAGGAAGCCGCGTTCGTGCTGCTGGTGCAGGTCGAGGCCCCGGGCGAGGCCGCGCCGGTAGAACTCGTCGAGGTCGACGTAGTCGCGCGGACTGCCGAGCGGTCCGCCGAGGATGTCGCCGGTGCCCTTGCCGCGCAGGGTGGCCAGGCGGCGGGTGCGGCGCAGGTCGGCGGTGATCCGGTCGTAGACCTCCTCGGCGGAGAGATCCTTCAACTCCGGGTCGTACAGCAGGCCTTCGGGCATCGTGCCGATGTCCATCTCGCGCAGCCAGCCGTTGATGACGTAGTCGGCGGCGACGTTGAAGAGGAACTGGTCGCGGGTGCCGCAGCGGTCGCCGTGGCGCAGGGCGGCGTGCAGCATCTCGTGGGCGAGGACGAACCGCCATTCCTCGCTGTCGAATTGACGCAGCGGGTTGATGTAGATCTCGGCGGCCTCGGTGTCGACGGCGGCGACGGAGATGCCCTGGGCGCGGGCGAGTTCGACGTCGGCGACGAGGGTGATACCGGCCGCGATGCCGCCCAGCAGCGGGTAGTTGGAGACGAACCAGCTCAACGCCCGTTCCCAGGGCTGGAGTCGGGTGGGGCCGCCGTACATCGAGTCACGGCGGCCGCCGGCGAGGTCCATGGCGACGGACATCGTGCGGGTGAGGGCGCTCGCGAAGGCGATCTGCCAGTCGACGGGCTTCCCGGGCCAGCCGTGCCACGGTACGAGCCGCTGGTCGGGCGCGCTGCCCGCCGTACCGCAGTGTTCGTAGGCGGCCGGGATGCCGTCGCGGCGCCAGCGGGCCGCGAGTTGTTCCTCGTCGCCCGACGGGTAGGTGGCGGGGAGGTCTTCCGGGGTGCGGCCGATGGGGAAGGTGAGCAGGAAGCGGTTGACGACGACGCAGCGGGCCGCGAGGTCGAAGCGATCGGGCTGTTCGCGCTCGCCGTCGGCGCCGGGTACGTGTCCGAAGCCGAGGTGGATGAGCGCGTGCGCGATCGCCCAGGCCCATTCGGTGGGTTCGGCGAGCCGGGTGGGGTGCGCGTGGAGATACCCGTTGGAGTTGACGAGGACGAGCCCGTCGAGGGGCGCGGCCTGACACTCCGCCTTCCGGCACAGCTCGAAGTCGATCGCGGCGAACGCGGGGTTGGCCCACACGAGCTTCAGGCCGGCCGTGAACGCCTCGGTCGCCGGGTCGGGCTTCTGCTTCTCGGGGTCCTTCTTGCGGGTACGGCTCACCGGGGCACCTCCGTGGAACTCATCGGCGTGCCTCCACCAGCCGGGGCATGTCCCGGGCCGCCTCCACCAGGAACCAGGCCGGGAGGACCGAGTTGCCGTCGTCGTCCGAGGCGATGACGCTCTGGGCCACCTCGACGGAGATCTCGGCGAGTTGGACGAGGAGGGACTTGGCGCGGTAGGCGGTCTGGCGGCCGTTGGCCGACAAGTGGTCCTTGCTGGCGGGGAGTTCCTTGATGAGGCGGCCCCGGAAGGACTCGGCGAGGTAGTAGAGGAGGTCGCGGTCCTCTGTGCGGTTGGGCCAGCGGGCGTCGCCCTTGAGGACGGCCTCGATGCCGAAGCGGCTGCGCACGATCTTGACGTAGCCGCAGAACGCGACCGCGTGCGCGGGCGTCAGCGTGCCGTGCGCGACGACCTTGAGGGTGTCCTCGTCCAGGTCGGGTCCGAAGGAGCCCAGCGCGTCGGAGAGCATGTGCCAGGAGCGGGGCGTGGAGAAGGGCTCCTCGGTCTTCGGCGGCTTGGACCACAGGTGGTCGGGGCGGTCGGTGAGGTGGTCCAGGATCCACGGGTGGATGCCGTTGGCGGCGGCCCACTTGAGCCAGTCCTTCGGGGACGCCTCCAGGTGGACGTGGGTGAGCCGGTTGATCAGCGCGGAGGCGATCGGGCGGGCCAGCGCGTTGTCGGTCGCGCGGTTGCCGGCGCCGATCACGATGGATCCCTTGGGGAGTTCGTAGTTCCCGATACGGCGGTCCAGGATCAGCGAGTAGAACGCCTTCTGCACATCCGGTGTGGCCGCGTTGAGTTCGTCGAGGAACAGGCAGTACGGCTCGTCGCGCGCGATGGCCTCCGGCGGGCAGAACACCGACCGTCCGTCGCGGATCTGCGGTACGCCGATCAGATCCTCGGGCGCGAGCTGCGTACCGAGCAGACTGACGCACTCCAGCCCCAGCGCCTGAGCGAACTCCCTTACCAGGGACGACTTTCCGATGCCGGGCGCGCCCCAGAGGAAGACGGGGCGGACGGTAGCGAGACCCAGCAGCAGTTCGGGGATCCGGGCGGGAGTGACGGTGACGGCAGCCTGCAAAGCAGCAACTCCTGAAGGAGGTCGGGGTGGGGAGACTCGAACAGTGTGTGCTCGCGAACCGCCCACCGCAGCCCATTTTCAGGCGGCCCGCTCCTCCGGCTCCGCCGTCAGCGGCACCTGCGGGCCGTTCAACTCCCGCAGCCAGCGCCGCAGTACGCGGTGGATGTGCTCGGCGCCGACGAGATCCTCGCCGTCCTCGACCGGCGCGGAGAGGGCGTACGGCGACAGCAGGAACGGCTTGCCCTGGCAGCCGCCGAGACCGCCGTGCGAGCCGATCTGCTCCTCGAAGGCGAGGACTTCGCCCTCGGCGGGGTCGTACCAGGAGTTGACCATGATGTCGGCGGTGTGCGGGAAGGAGTGGGTGCGCCGGACGGCGTCCGCGGCGCCGGGGCCGAAGTCCGCCAACGGGCCCTGTTTGTCGTCGAGTTCAGCCACCGGCAGCTCCGCGCCGTGCGCACCGAGGACGAGCCCGCCGTGCTCCTCGCTGCGCACGAGGACGAAGCCGACGCCGGGGTGGTTGGCGAGCGTGGTGAGGAGCGCCGGGTGGCGGGCGTCGATCTCCTCCTTGGTCATGCGGTGCGGCACGTCCGGGAAGGAGACCAGACCGAGGTTGCCGGAGGCCAGCACGATCGGCTCCGAGTGGCGGCCTGCGTGCACCTGCCGCTCGTCACCGTCCTTTGCGGGCCTGCGCAGCGCCGCGCGGACGGCGGCCCGGGCCTCGGCGCCGCTGTGGGTACGGCGGGCCCGGCGCGGCACGGGCAGCCCGCAGCCCGCCCGGACGAGATCGCCGAGAGTGAGGCCGTAGCGGCCCTGGAAGGTCTCGCCGGGGCTCTGACCGTGGTCGGAGAGGACGACGATGCGGTACGGGCGCGGGGCGTGCTCGGCGACGTTCTCGATCAAGGCGATGGAACGGTCCAGGCGTTGGAGGACCTTGGCGGCGTCGCGGCTGCGCGGGCCGGAGTGGTGGGCTACCTCGTCGTAGGCCACGAGGTCGGCGTAGACGGCGGTGCGGCCGGCCAGCATGTCGCCCATGACCGCGGCGACGACGACGTCCCGTTCCACGACGGTCGCGAAGGCGCGGACGAGCGGGTAGAGGCCGCCGCGTTTGACGCGGGGGCGCTGCCTGGTGAGGCGGGAGCGGGTCGACTGGCCGATCTCGCGGCCGACCTCGGCGACGAAGGACATCGCGGTGCGGACGGCGTTGGCGGGATCGGAGAAGTAGGCGAAGTAGCCCGCGCGGGAACGGTTCTCCCGGCCCCGGCGGCGGATCGCGATGGACAGCACCAGGGCCTGCTCGTCGGCCCCGCCGCTGAACAGGTTGCCGCGGCTGGCGCCGTCCACGGTGAGGAGGCCTCCGTCGCCGGTGTGCTCGATGGCGCGGCGCTGGAGCTCGGCGGCGCTGGTCGGGCGGTTGCAGACCATCACCTCGCCGGTGTCCTTCTCGTACCAGCGGAACGCGGGGATGTCGTGGTTGGAGCCGTGCAGGATGCCGAGCTGGCTCGCACCCGTCTGGCTGGACCAGTCGGTGCGCCACGGCGTGAGGCGGTGAGTGGGGCGCTCGCCGCCGAGGAGTCGCGCGACGGTCGGCATCAGCCCTTTCTCCATCGCGTCGAGCAGGACGTCGTGGCCGACGCCGTCGAGCTGGAGGAAGACGGTGCCGGGGCTGGAGGGGCCCGGTGGCAGGGCTCTGCGGCGGCGGTCGGCGAGGCGGTAGAGGCGGCGGCGGTAGGCGTCGTCGTCGCGGACGGCCAGGGCACCGCCGGTCGCCGAAGCCACGGCGGACATCACGGCGGCGACGACCACGGCGGTCTCGGGGGCGACCTGGCCGCGCAGCCCGCCGTCCGGATTGATGCGCAGGGCGATCAGCAGCAGCGACCCGTTGAGCACGAAGACGAGGAGGCCGAGGACGAGCGCGGGCACCAGCAGCAACAGCCGTACCAGCAGCGGCCAGACCAGGGCCGACAGCACACCGAAGGCGCCAGCGCCGAACGCCGCCGTGACGCCGATACGGGTGGCACTGTCACCGTCCGCCGACTGGAGTTTGAAGTCCGGCAGGATCCCGGCGAGCACCAGCATGGTGACCGTGGAGACCGCCCACACCGCGATGCTCCGCCCGACCTGACTGGCGAGCCGCCGCCAACGCGCTCCACCCACGCCCCGTACACCTCACGTCCCGGGCCCGTCGACCTGGCGGGCCTCCACCCACCTTGTCACAACGGGTGGAACGGTCCAGATGTCACCGGCCGTCGTAGCCCGCCGTCGGCATGGACAGCCGTCGGTGCACGCTGGCCTTCATCTGGGCGTCGTAGCAGGGTTCCGCGCGGCCGACGGTCTCGATCCGCACCCCGCGCCGCGCGCACTCGTCGGTGAACTCCTCGACGGAGGACAGCGCGCTCTCCAGGACCCGGCGGCTGGGGGCGACGAACAGGTCGAGGCCGGGGCGGACGCCGTCCCACAGGGCGCTGTGGTCGGGCCGTAGTCCGCGCACCAGGAGTTCGCGGGCGATCACATAGCCGTGGTCGGCGGCCCAGCGGGCGCACATGGCGTGCTGGCTGCGCGAGTCGACCAGGAAGGGGTCCTCGTCCAGCTCCTCCAGCGGTGTCAGGCTGGCGATCGCCGTGACCCTGACCCGCGAGGGCATACCGGAGGCACCGCGTACCTGTCCCATGGCGTCCCCCTCACCTCCGGGTTTCGCCGCCGACCCTACTCCTGCCCGTAGGCTTCGGGGGAGTCGCGCGAAGGAGGCAAAGAAGGTGCCGGTGGAGATCACCTGGTGGGGTCACGCCACCTGCACGATCGAGGACTCGGGCGTACGTGTCCTCACCGACCCCCTGTTCGCCCGCCGGCTCGCGCACCTACGACGCCGCCGGGGCGCGGTGCCGCCGCCCGAGGCCCATCGCGCGGACCTGGCGCTCGTCTCCCATCTGCACGCCGACCACCTGCACCTTCCCTCGCTCGGCACCCTCGCCCCGGGCACGCGCCTGCTCGTGCCCCGGGGCGCACTCCGCGCGGTGCCCGGGTTGCGCCGGCTCCGGCAGCTGCGGATCGACGAGGTGTCCCCCGGCGACCGGACGATGGTCGGTGACCTGGTGGTACGGGCCGTGCCCGCACGGCACGACGGGCGGCGGCTGCCGGTCGGACCGCACCGCTCCCCCGCGCTGGGCTACGTCGTCGAGGGCGAGGCGCGCACCTACTTCGCCGGGGACACTGGACTGTTCGACGACATGGCCAAGGAGGTCGGGCCGGTCGACGTGGCGCTGCTGCCCGTCGGCGGCTGGGGGCCGTACCTCGGCGAGGAGCATCTGGACGCGGGACGCGCGGCCCAGGCACTGGCCCGGCTCGCGCCGCGCAGTGCGGTGCCGGTGCACTACGGCACGTACTGGCCGATCGGGATGGACGCGGTGCGCCCGCACGAATTCCACACGCCCGGCGACGAGTTCGTGCGCATCGCGGCCCAACTGGCGCCCTCGGTGGCCGTGCACCGGCTCGGGCACGGCGAGAGCGTACGTCCGGAGGTCGCGCGGTGAGCTGGATCGCCCAGGCGGTGTCCGCGACGGCGACCACGTCACCCGAGTCCACCCAACAGGCCATCGGCTACCCGACGTTGTTCCTGCTGGTGCTGTTCGGGGCGCTGGTGCCGGTGATTCCGACGGGGGCGCTGGTGAGTTCGGCGGCCGTGGTCGCGTTCCATCAGACGGCGCCGTTCGCGCTGGCGCTGGTGTTCGTGACCGCGTCGCTGGCCGCGTTCCTCGGGGACATCGCGCTGTACTGGCTGGGGCGGCGCGGGATGGGGTCGAAGAACGGCTCACGCTGGCTGGAGGCGATCCGCGCGCGGGCACCGGAGGAACGGCTCGCACAGGCGCAGGAGAAGCTGGCCGACCATGGGGTGACGGTGCTGATCCTGTCCCGGATGGTGCCGGCGGGCCGTATCCCGGTGATGCTGGCCTGTCTGCTGGCCGAGTGGCCGATCCGGCGGTTCGCCCGGGGGAACGCGCCGGCCTGTCTGGCCTGGGCGGTGACGTACCAGTTGATCGGCATCCTCGGCGGTTCGCTGTTCCCCGAGCCGTGGGAGGGCGTGGTGGCCGCGGTCGCGCTGACCGTGGTGATCAGCGCGGCCCCGACCGTGTGGCGCAGGGTGCGGAAGACAACTCCCGCCTAGGCAAGCACTCTTGAGCCTCCTACTGGTAGGTCCCACAGGTTCTCGCGCGCCAACTCTGCCTTCTCCCATGCTGCCTTGACCCGTGTCAGCGGCTCCAGGACCGGCTCCGCCGACAGGACGAACGTGCCCCAGTGCATCGGGGCCATCCGCCTCGCACCCAAGTCCTGGGCGGCCCGCACCGCCTCCTCCGGGTCGCAGTGGACGTCGCTGAGCCACCAGCGCGGGTCGTAGGCGCCGATGGGCAGGAGGGCCAGGTCGATTCCCGGATAGCGGGCGCCGATGCGGGAGAACCAGTGGCCGTAGCCCGTGTCTCCCGCGAAGTAGACGCGCTGTCCGTCCGGTGCCGTCATCACCCAACCGCCCCACAGGGAGTGGCAGGTGTCGGTGAGGCTGCGCTTGGACCAGTGGTGGGCGGGTACGAAGTCGAGCCGTACGCCGCCGAGTTGGGCCGCCTCCCACCAGTCGAGTTCGGTGACGCGGGTGAATCTGCGGCGCCGGAACCAGCTGCCGAGGCCGGCCGGGGCGAACACCGGGGTGTGGCGCGGGAGTCGGCGCAGGGTGGGGGCGTCGAGGTGGTCGTAGTGGTTGTGGCTGATGACGACGGCGTCGATCGGCGGGAGTGATTCCCAGGCGACGCCCACGGGGGTGATCCGGGCCGGGGTGCCGAGGATGCGACGGGACCAGACCGGGTCGGTGAGGATGGTCAGGCCGCCGATCTGCACCACCCAACTGGCGTGTCCCGCCCAGGTGACGGCGACGGTCAGGGAGTCGACCTGGGGCAACGGCTCGGGGGCGAAGGGGAGTCGGGGGATGTCGGCGAGGCCTTCGGGGCGGGGTCGTACGGAGCCCTCGCGGGCGAAGCGGGCCATCGCCTTGAGGC
>NZ_JAEQAZ010000137.1 GCF_016654115.1 Streptomyces sp. MBT53 | reverse complement strand
AGGTACGTGCCCGGAGGCGGCGGGGGGTGGGCGGCGCGGTCGTAGCGCGCCTCGGCGACCGGGTCCTGGGCGGAGAGATCCTGCGCCCGGTAGGGATCCTGGTCGTAGGCGTCCTGGAGGTACATGTCCGCGGGGGGCTGCGGCGGCACCTGGCCGTGTTCGGGCGGCGGACCCTCGGGGTAGCCCGAGCCGCCCGCGCCCTGACCGCGGTCACCGTCGTACGGCGCGTTCATGGTTACCCCACCTCATCGTCCCCGGGCCCACCGGCCACGACATCGCTCAACGGTCCACTCTCTCACCCGTGCCGGACGGGTCGGCGCTTTCCGGTGCGGTGTCCGGTGTCGGGTCACTCGGCTGCTCCGGGTCGTCTGCCCGGGACGGAGTGCCTGACTCCTCCTTGAGACGGTCCTGGGGGCCCTCTGGGCTCTCCGGCCCGTCGGGATCCTCGGCCGCCCCGTCGTCGGGCCCCTCCGGGCCCTCCTCCTCGGCCTGGCGGGCGACGGCGCGCTTGCGGTGGGTGTACATCCGGAAGCCGGCCAGGACGAGCAGCAGGACACCGCCGCCGATGACCAGCATGACGGTGGCCGTGACCTCGGTGACCTTCACGTCGAACCGGACGGCCTGTCCGTACTGCTGGCCGTCCTCCGTGTACAACTGGGCGACCACTTCGACCTTGCCGTTGGCGTTGGCCGTCGTGGTGAACTTGACCGACTGGCTGTGCCCGCCGTTGACCGTGACCCGACGCTCCGTGTAGGCCTCGCCGCCGATCTTGAGGCGCGTGGGGTTCGTCGAGGTGAGGCGCAGGACCAGGTGGTCGACGCCCTGCACGAGGTTGTTCTGCACGGTCACGGGGATCGTGGCGCTGCGGCCCGAGAGCTTGGTCTCGGACTTGTCGATCAGTTTGACCTGGTCAGTGAGATCGTCGAGATAGCCCAGCACGCTCTGGCGGAAGTTCTCCGCCTCGCCCGCCCTTCCGCGCCACGACGTGGACATCTCGCGGTTCATGGCCCGCCCGAAGGGGGTCACCACGCGGGACTCGTTGCTGAGGATCACCTGGAAGTTGTCCAGCTTGTCCTGAGTGGTCGCGATCTCCTCGAAGGCCGACCTCGGCAGCTCCTGCTTCCGCAGCGAGGAGGGGTACCTGGAGGACGACGGGATCTTCGTGGTGGCACCCGGGTCCGGCTTGGCCTTGGCCGCCGCGGCGAGATCCTGCGACTCGGTCCAGGTGCTGCCCTGAAGGGTCGTCAGTGCCTCGGCCATCGCCTGGGCCTGGCTCGCGGTCGGCATGCGCTGCGGGGCGACGACGATGCTGCGCTGCTTGTCCGTCTGCAGGTCGAGCGCCAGGCTCTGGGCCAGAAACTGCTGCTCGGCGAGCGTGGCCGCCCCGGCCTTCGTCAGATCGCCCTCGAACGCCGTCGAGAGGCGTGCGTCGGCGACCACCGCCGTCGTTCCGCCACCGATGGGGCGGGCCGCGGAGGGCGTGTACGGCAGGCCGCCGGTCTCCTGGAGGCTGTCGCTGCGGGCGATCACCTTGTCGGCTCCGGCCGAGGTGGCGACCTTGATGATCGACGGGTCCACGGCGCCGCTCACCGGCCACGCGAAGTCGGTGGTCGGTGTCACGTGGAGCACTGTTTCCACGGTGGTCGCGGCGACGTCCGTGGCGTCCTTGAGGTGGCTCAGCGAGCCGGTGACGCTGGTGCCGTTGTGGGCGAGGGACGCCAGGTCCGGATCGGCGAAGGGGAGGGCTACGACCTCCTTGCCCGCCACCGCGGACTGCAGCGCGGCCAGCCACGCCTTGGCGACCGCCTGGTGGGTGCCGGTCGTGGTGGTGTCGCCGTCGCCCTGGATCTTGTAGCTGCGGGTCATCGCGTCGACGGAGGCCAGCAGGTCCGGGTCGATCACCCAGGTGACGTCGAGATCCTTGCCCAGGGAGAGCATCTGGTCGAGCCGGCCGCCCGGGGCGATCTCCTTGGCGAGGTCGTCGTTGAGGAAGACCGGCGTCTGCTGTTCGTTGGAACCCGTCTGTGCCGTCATGTGGACGGTGGAGACGAGCGGCCACAGATACGTCGTCTTCGTCTTCGTGTCCGCGTCGTCGGGCTGCCACGGCAGGAACGTCCGCTGGATGCCCAGCACCTGGTCCCACGGCTGGGCGGAGGTCTGACCGGAGAGCGAGACACCGAGCGGGTAGACGCCGTCGTCGCCGAGATCCAGCTTGTCGACCGGCACGGAGAGCGTGAAGGGCTCTGCGACGCCGGGAGTGAGCTTGGAGAACTTCTGCGTGTACTTGTCGTCGATCTCCGAGCCGTCGAGACCCTGGACGTAGCCGGTGCGCTCGGCGACGCTGTCGATCGCCGAGCGAGTGCTCAGCGCCTGTCCCAGGCGCAGGCCCACATGCGCGTCGGTGACCGCCTGCTTGCCGTTGTTCGTCACCGTCCCGGAGACGGTCAGGGTGTCCCCGTCCGTGGGGATGCCGGGGGTGAGTGTGTCCACCGAGACGGACACTGTCTGCGAGCCGGAGGCGGCCAGCGCGGAGGTCTGCTCGGCAGCGCCGGCGGGCGCGGCGACGGACATCTGGAGGAGGCCGGCCAGCAGAGGCGCCCCGGCGAGCAGTGCGCCGGTGCGCCGGAGCCACCGGCGGGCAGGTGAGGGACACGTCCCCTGGAAGTCTGCCGCCTCGGCCACGCGCTCGCCCGTCCCTCGTCATCGTCAGTGGTCGTCGCAATGTGCGTCCACGCATGGTAACGATGCGCGCTGAGGGGAAGTGCCGCGGACTGCTCCACAAGATCGCAGATCGATATCGGTGAGTCCTGTATGTGCGTGCATAAAGGGGAACACTCAGATACGTCGCAAGGGCTGAGCTTGTGCAGGTATCGGGGGATGTATTCGTGGACATTTAATGGAGGCGCCCATGGTCGCCCGGGCCACGTACCCTTTTCTGTTGTGCCGAACGCCAACGAAGACAACCCCAGTGCCCTGAGCCAGGTGCAGCAGCGCGCGGTGCGCGAACTGCTGCGGGTGGCTCCCGTCGCCGACGACCTCGCCCGCCGTTTCCAGGAGGCCGGGTTCTCCCTCGCCCTGGTCGGCGGCTCGGTCCGCGACGCGCTGCTAGGCCGGCTCGGCAATGACCTGGACTTCACGACGGACGCGCGACCCGAGGACGTACTGAAGATCGTCCGTCCATGGGCGGACGCCGTGTGGGAGGTCGGGATCGCCTTCGGCACGGTGGGGGTCCAGAAGGACGCCCGTGTCGGAGACGTCGACCGACGCTTCCAGATCGAGGTGACCACCTATCGGTCGGAGGCGTACGACCGGACCTCGCGCAAGCCCGAGGTGTCGTACGGCGACTCCATCGATGAGGATCTCGTCCGGCGCGACTTCACGGTGAACGCGATGGCTGTCGCACTCCCGGAGAAGGAGTTCATCGACCCGCACGGCGGTCTCGGCGACCTCGCGGCCCGGGTGCTGCGTACCCCGGGTACTCCCGAGGAGTCCTTCTCGGACGATCCCCTGCGGATGATGCGAGCGGCCCGCTTCGCCGCGCAGCTCGACTTCGAGGTCGCCCCCGAAGTCGTCACGGCGATGACGGAGATGTCCGGGCGGATCGAGATCGTTTCGGCCGAGCGGGTGCGCGACGAGCTGAACAAGCTGATCGTCTCCGCGTACCCCCGCAAGGGCCTGACGCTGCTCGTCGACACCGGTCTCGCCGACCATGTCCTGCCCGAGCTGCCCGCCCTGCGTCTGGAGAGCGACGAGCACCACCGGCACAAGGACGTCTACGAACACACGCTGATCGTGCTGGAGCAGGCGTTCGAACTGGAGGAGAACGGTCCCGACCTGACCCTCCGCCTGGCCGCGCTGCTGCACGACATCGGCAAGCCGCGCACCCGGCGCTTCGAGAACGACGGCCGGGTCTCGTTCCACCATCACGAGGTGGTCGGCGCGAAGATGACCAAGAAGCGCATGCTGGCGCTCAAGTACTCCAACGAGCTGGTGAAGGACGTCTCGCGTCTTGTCGAACTCCACCTGCGTTTCCACGGCTACGGCACCGGCGAGTGGACCGACTCGGCCGTCCGGCGCTACGTCCGTGACGCCGGCCCGCTCCTCGACCGACTCCACAAGCTGACCCGCTCGGACTGCACCACACGGAACAAACGCAGGGCCGCCGCACTGTCCCGTGCGTATGACGGGCTGGAAGAACGCATCGCGCAGCTTCAGGAGCAGGAGGAGCTGGACTCGATCCGTCCTGACCTCGATGGCAACCAGATCATGGAGATCCTGGGCGTCACGCCGGGGCCGGTCATCGGTCGCGCCTACAAGTTCCTGCTGGAACTGCGGCTGGAGAACGGGCCGATGGAGCATGAGGCGGCGGTGGCCGCACTCAAGGAGTGGTGGGCCTCGGAGAACTGAGGCCATGGAACAGGGTCATGTTTCACGTGAAACATGACCCCGAACAGCATCAGGGGCGGTGTTTCACGTGAAACATGAGACACCGCCCCGCGCTGTGCAACTGCCTTACTTCTTGTAGTCCTTCAGGCAGAGCAGGAAGTCGCTGCCGTCACCGCTCTCGGTGTACGAGTACTGGAAGTCCTTCGCGGCTGCCGAGCACTTGGTGTCGGCCTCGCTCGCAGAGTAATTGCCGCTGATCTTGGCCAGCACCGTGTACTGGGCCTTCGCGTCGCTGCATTTCACGACCTTGAGCTTCGGGTCGGTGTCGCTGCTGCTGCCCCGGTGCATGCAGTCACCGACCTTCGCCGTGTCGGGGGCGTTCTGGTTCGATATGACGCCGTAGATGGCGGCGCCGATGCCTATCACGATGATGATGGCGAGCCGGATCAGCTTGGGGCTGAACCGGCGCCTCGGCTGCGCCGGGACCGGGGCGAACGGAGCCGCGCCCTGCGGCGGGAACCCGGGCTGGCCGGGCTGCTGCGGGTAGCCGCCCTGAGGCGGATACGGAGCCTGGCCCTGCGGCGGGTAGGGAGCCTGTGCCTGAGGCTCGCCGTAGGGCTGCTGGCCCTGGGCGTATGGGTTCGGGCTCTGAGGCGGCGGAGTTGTCATTGGGGTCCCCCCTGGAACGTGGGCGCATGACGCGGCATCGGCACGCGGCATGGTGCGAAGTAAGACGCACGTAAGTTACCGGCACCCACTGACACCGCTGTGACCCGGATCGACTCCGTGTCAGTGATGTGACACTTTCCGGCGCTCAAAGTGGGCCATAGCCGCAGCAACTGCCGAGTAGATAACGGCGACCGTGACCACCAGAGTCACCGAGCGGCCGTCCGGCGGCAGTACCAGGGCTGCCATCGCCGCCGCGCCGACGAAAGCGACGTTGAACAGTACGTCGTAGACGGAGAAGATCCGGCCACGGAAGCCGTCGTCCACCAAGAACTGCACGATCGTGTCCGTCGCGATCTTCGCGCCCTGTGTGGTCAGGCCCAGGACGAAGGCCGCAGCCAGCATCGGGGCGGTGGTGAACAGGAGGCCGAGGGCCGGTTCCAGGACCGCGGCGCCCGCGGCGCACACGGCGATCCAGCGGCCGGGGCCCAGTCGTCCGGCGGCCCAGGGAGTCACCACGGCCGCCACGAAGAAGCCGGCGCCGGAAACCCCCAACGCCAGCCCCAGCAGGCGCAGTCCGTCGTCCGGGGTCGACGACAGGGCGTACCGGCAGAGCATCAGCAGCAGGACCGTCAGGGCGCCGTAGCAGAAGCGCATCAGTGTCATCGCGAGGAGAGCCCGGACCGCCTCCCGGCGTTGCGGCGCGGCGAGATGGCGTAGCGCCGCGTTGAGGTCCCTGGCGGTGCTGGCGAGGGCTGTTGCCAGTCGGGGGCGGGTCAACGCGAGGTCAGGGCCGAGGAGTTCGGGGGCCATGCGCAAGGCGGTGAGGGCCGCGCACAGATACAGGGCGGCGCCCAGCAGGACCACCGTGGCGGCGGTGTCCGCGACCAGCAGCCGGACGACGAAGGCGAGGCCGCCGCCCGCGGTCGCCGCCAGCGTTCCGGCCGTGGGGGAAAGGGAGTTGGCGAGGACGAGCCGTTCGTCGTCGACCACGCGAGGGAGCGCGGCGGACAGGCCGGCGAGGACGAAGCGGTTGACGGCGGTGACGCACAGGGCGGAGACGTAGAAGAGCCAGTCCGGGACGTGACTCACCATCAGGACGGCGGTGGCCGCGGCCAGCAGGGCGCGCAGCAGGTTGCCGTAGAGGAAGACCTGGCGGCGGCGCCAGCGGTCCAGGAGGACGCCGGCGAAGGGGCCGACGAGGGAGTACGGGAGGAGCAGGACCGCCATCGCGGAGGCGATCGCGGTGGCCGAGGTCTGTTTCTCAGGGGAGAAGACGACGTAGGCGGCGAGTGCGACCTGATAGACGCCGTCCGCGCCTTGGGAGAGCAGTCGTACGGCGAGCAGGCGCCGGAAGCCCTGGAAGCGCAGAAGGACGCGCAGGTCATGGACGACGGCCATGGGCACAGCCTCACATACGAGGAGGGTCCCCGGGCGGAATGCCCCGGGGACCCTCGACGAGCGGACCGGCGGGTCCTAGCGCTCGACCTCGCCCTTGATGAACTTCTCGACGTTCGCGTAGGCCTCGTCGTCGAAGTACTGGACCGGCGGGGACTTCATGAAGTAGCTCGACGCGGAGAGGATCGGGCCGCCGATGCCGCGGTCCTTGGCGATCTTCGCGGCGCGCAGGGCGTCGATGATGACACCCGCGGAGTTCGGGGAGTCCCAGACCTCCAGCTTGTACTCCAGGTTCAGCGGGACGTCGCCGAAGGCACGGCCCTCGAGGCGGACGTAGGCCCACTTGCGGTCGTCGAGCCACTGGACGTAGTCCGACGGGCCGATGTGGACGTTCTTCTCGCCCAGGTCGCGGTCCGGGATCTGCGAGGTGACGGCCTGCGTCTTCGAGATCTTCTTGGACTCCAGGCGGTCGCGCTCCAGCATGTTCTTGAAGTCCATGTTGCCGCCGACGTTGAGCTGCATCGTGCGCTCGAGGCGGACACCGCGGTCTTCGAACAGCTTCGCCATCACGCGGTGCGTGATGGTGGCGCCGACCTGCGACTTGATGTCGTCGCCGACGATCGGGACGCCCGCCTCGGTGAACTTGTCCGCCCACTCCTTGGTGCCGGCGATGAAGACCGGGAGGGCGTTGACGAACGCGACCTTGGCGTCGATGGCGCACTGGGCGTAGAACTTCGCCGCGTCCTCGGAACCGACGGGCAGGTAGCAGATGAGGACGTCGACCTGCTTGTCCTTGAGGATCTGGACGACGTCGACCGGGGTCTCGTCGGACTCCTCGATCGTCATCCGGTAGTACTTGCCCAGGCCGTCGAGGGTGTGACCGCGCTGGACCGTGACGCCCTTGTTCGGGACGTCGCAGATCTTGATGGTGTTGTTCTCGCTGGCACCGATGGCGTCGGAGAGGTCGAGGCCGACCTTCTTCGCGTCGACGTCGAACGCGGCGACGAACTCGACGTCACCGACGTGGTAGTCGCCGAACTGGACGTGCATCAGACCCGGGACCTTGGCCGCCGGATCGGCGTCCTTGTAGTACTCGACGCCCTGTACCAGTGAGGCGGCGCAGTTGCCCACGCCGACGATGGCTACGCGAACCGAACCCATTCCGGTTGCTCCCTGTGTGTGCGAGGTGAGGCCCTGACTGGACCTCATGTGGTGGTGTCATCGGACGGATCCGGCCCGGGGGTGGCACCCCCGAGCCGGGGCAGGCCGCCCGACTCCCCAGATGTGCTGTCCTGCTGAGCGGTGCCGTCCGGAACGGGACCCTTCAGGTCACGTCCGGCCCGCTCACTCTCGATGAGCTCGTTCAGCCAGCGCACTTCGCGCTCCACGGACTCCATTCCGTGGCGCTGGAGCTCAAGGGTGTAGTCGTCGAGGCGCTCCCGGGTCCGCGCCAGGGAGGAACGCATCTTCTCCAGACGCTCCTCCAGCCGGCTGCGGCGGCCCTCCAGTACGCGCATGCGTACGTCGCGTGACGTCTGCCCGAAGAAGGCGAAACGAGCGGCGAAATGTTCGTCCTCGTACGCGTCGGGCCCCGTCTGCGAGAGCAGCTCCTCGAAGTGCTCCTTACCTTCCGCCGTCAACCGGTAGACGATCTTGGCGCGACGCCCCGCGAGTGTGGCCGTGAGGGCGTCCTCAGGAGTGTTCCCCGTCTCCTCGATCAACCAGCCGTTGGCGACCAGCGTCTTGAGGCAGGGATAGAGCGTCCCGTAGCTGAACGCACGGAACACACCCAGTGATGTGTTGAGTCGTTTTCGCAGCTCATAGCCGTGCATCGGGGATTCGCGGAGCAGGCCGAGGATGGCGAACTCAAGGATGCCGGAGCGTCTGCTCATCGTCGCCTCCTCCCTGTCCGCGGTCCGACCGTGCCGGTCCTTATGCCGAGCTGATGTATCGACTCGATACATCCAGACGATAGAACGGCCTTCCGGATGCGACAAGTGGGGAGATGGTGAGCGGCGTCACATCACTGATTCGTTGGAAGCAAGTTGCCTGATTTGGGGTGAACTTCGGGGCTAAGCAGGTTTTGACGGTGCGTAGTCTGTGCGGCATGCACACCACCGGGAACCAAGTGACGCGTGGGGGCGTCAACGTCCCCGGTGCGGTACGGATGAATGCAGAACCGACCACATCCGTACTTCGGGGGGACCGGAAACCAGCCGCCGTTTCCAGGCGCGCACGGGTGCGCCTGCCCGAGGAGTAATCGTTCGATGAGCGAGCACCGTCGCAAACCGCCGCAGCCGCAGGGAGGCGGACGTGCCGCGGACCGACGCGGCCAGTCCGGACCGACCTCCGGCCGCCGCGCGGCACCGCGAGGCGCCACCACCGGGTCTCCATCCGATTCCTATGGGTCCAACCCCGCCGACGCGGGGGGTGACGACCGCCAGTACGGCAGCCGTGCCGAAGCCCGTCGGGCCACGCAGAGAGGCGGCGGCCGTCGTAGAGGGGCCGAGCCGGCAGGCCGAGGTCCCGGGGGTCCGAACGGGCCCGGCCGGGGCAGAGGACGCGGTCCCGCGCCCGGCAAGAAGAGGTTCATCGACTATCCGCGCTTCGACAAGTACGGATGGCGCCGCTGGGTGCCCTCCTGGCGGCTTGTCTCCACCCTGTGCCTGTTGTTCTTCGGCAGCATCGTGGCCGCGGTCGGTGTCGGCTACGCCATGGTCAGCATCCCCAGCGAGAACACCGCGGCCAAGTCGCAGAACAACGTCTACTACTGGTCCAACGGCGATCAGATGGTCGCCACGGGCACCGGCGCCAACCGTCAGAACATCACCATCGCCGACATCCCGAAGGCCATGCAGTGGTCGGTGATCTCGGCCGAGAACAAGAGCTTCTACACGGACTCGGGCGTCGACCCCATGGGTATCGCCCGGGCCCTGGTCAACATGGCCCGGGGCGGTGAGACGCAGGGTGGTTCGACGATCACCCAGCAGTTCGTCAAGAACACCTACCTGAGCCAGGAACAGACGGTCAGCCGTAAGTTCAAGGAGATGTTCATCTCCATCAAGGTGGGGACGCAGCTCAGCAAGGAGCAGGTTCTCCAGGGCTACCTGAACACCTCGTACTACGGCCGCGGCGCCTACGGCATACAGGCCGCCGCGCAGACCTACTACGGCGTGGACGCGGTCAAGCTGACGCCCAGTCAGTGTGCCTTCCTGGCCGCCCTGTTGAAGGGTCCGACGTACTACGACCCGATCGGCGCCACGAACATCGACCCCGCGGCGACCTCCGACGCCAACCGCAAACGCTCCGAGGACCGATGGAGCTGGATCCTCGAGCAGATGCACAACGACAAACACATCACGGACGCCGAGTACCAGACGGCCATCAAGAAGTACCCCGAGCCCCAGGGCCTGAAGGCGACCAAGGGCATGACCGGCCAGATCAGCTACCTGGTCGACACGGCCAAGAAGTACGTCCTGAACCACTCGAACATCTCGCAGACCGAGTTCGACAAGGGCGGCTTCCAGATCTACACGACCTTCGAGAAGGACAAGGTCAACGAACTGAGCGCGGCCGTGAAGAAGGTCCAGAAGGAGCGCATCGACCCGAAGAAGCGCAGTCTGGACAAGTACGTCCAGTTCGGCGCGGCGTCGGTGAGGCCCAAGGACGGAGCGATCGTCGCCCTCTACGGAGGTGACGGTTACGAGAACGGCCACTTCACCAACAACGCCGACACCTCGGGTGTCCCCGTGGGTTCGACCTGGAAGCCGTTCGTGCTCGCCGCGGCCATGGAGTACGGCACCTACAAGACCGATGGCGTGGGTATCTCGCCGCTGAGCAAGTACAACGGCGACGATCACCTCAAGGTCGAGAACCAGGACGGTTCGTACGTCCTGAACAAGGACGGCTCGACGTTCTACCAGAACAACGAGAGCAACTATCCCTGGGGCTACATCACGCTCCGCAAGGCGATGGAACAGTCCATCAACACGCCGTACGTGCAGCTGGGTATGGATGTCGGGATGACGAAGGTGAAGGCCGTCGCGAAGTCGGCGGGCATCCTGGACTCCAGTATGGCGAAGGATCTCAACGCGTCCTTCGCGATCGGTACGTCGACACCCAGCGCGATCCGGATGGCCGACGCCTATGCGACGTTCGCCGCCTCGGGCAAGCAGGCGGACCCGTACTCGGTGACGTCCGTCAAGCAGGGCGGACAGCCGGTACCCGGCTTCGAGAAGCCCGCTGTGAAGCAGGCGATGCCGGAGAACGTGGCGAACAACGTCACGGACACCCTGGAGAACGTCATCCAGAACGGTACGGCGAAGAACGCGAAGGTTCTGGGTCGTGCGGCGGCCGGCAAGACCGGTACCACCGACAGCAACAAGTCGGCCTGGTTCGTCGGCTACACCCAGCAGCTCTCGACGTCGATCGCGATGTTCAGGGAGAACCCCAAGGACGCCGAGCTGCTCTCCATGAACGGCACGGCGGGCGTGGCGTCCATCCACGGTGGTGACATCCCGACATCGATCTGGACCGAGTACATGGAGTCCGCACTCAAGGGCGATTCCGACCCGGGCTTCCCGGACGCCACCAAGATCGACAAGGTCCAGAACGAGGACGGAGCACCGTCTCCCACTCCGACGCCCGTGGTGACGCCGAGCGAGACGCCCACCGAGACGCCGAGCGAGACGCCCAGTGAGACGCCGAGTTCGACGCCATCGGCAACCGAGTCCTGCCGGTTCAGCTGGCAGTGCAGTGACGACGGCGGCACCGACGGAGGCGCGACGTCCACGCCGACGGACACGGCTACTGCGACGGAGTCCAGCGGCACCAACAATGGCAACGGCAATGGGGGCATCTTCGGAGGCTCAACCGGTTAGCCGCCATACCGTCTGTGTTGGGTGTTTCACGTGAAACACCCAACACGGGGTGTTTCACGTGAAACAGGGGCCGTCGCATCCACCGGGTTGCGGCGGCCCTCGGCGTACTCCTAGGTGTGTACGGCAGGATGTGCCCCATGCCCAGTGCAGAACTGACGCCCACGAGCGTGCACGAGCCGGATCCGGTGAAGCCGACCAAGGTCGACCAGGTCGCCGCCGCCGGTAGCGAACTGATCGGTGGCCCCATCGGCCGGCGGGCCCTTCTCGGGGCGTCCTGGTGGACTCCCGTACGGGTCGTCGCGCTGGTGGCGATCGGTATGTTCGCCCTCGGACTGGTCCAGAAGGCGCCCTGCTACAACAGCGGTTGGTTCTTCGGCGCGAGTTCGCAGTACACGCACGCGTGCTACTCGGACATCCCGCACCTCTACCAGGGACGCGGTTTCGCCGACGGGCTCGTCCCGTACTTCGACAAGCTCCCCGGCGACATGCAGTACCTCGAATACCCGGTGCTGACCGGTGTGTTCATGGAGGTGGCCGCCTGGCTCACCCCGGGCAGCGGCAGCATCCAGCACCAGGAACAGTGGTACTGGATGGTCAACGCCGGGATGCTGATGGTGTGCGCCGCCGTCATCGTCGTATGCGTCAGCCGCACGCACGCCCGCCGGCCCTGGGACGGACTGCTGGTCGCCCTGGCACCCGCCTTCGCGCTGACCGCCACCATCAACTGGGACCTCCTGGCGGTCGCTCTGACGGCCTCGGCGATGCTGATGTGGTCCCGGGGCCGATCCCTCGCTTTCGGCGTCCTGTTGGGCCTTGCCACGGCCGCCAAGCTGTATCCCGTCTTTCTCCTCGGCCCGCTGTTCCTGTTGTGCTGGCGCGCGGGCAAGTGGCGGGACTTCGGGAAGGCGTTCGGCGGAACCGCGGTCGCCTGGCTGGCGGTGAACCTGCCGGTGATGCTCTTCGCCTTCGACGGCTGGTCGAAGTTCTACACGTTCAGCCAGGAACGGGGCGTCGACTTCGGGTCGTTCTGGCTGATCCTGGCCCAGAACTCCACCGACCCCCTCAGCACCGACACCGTCAACACGTTCGCGACCCTGCTGATGCTCCTGTGCTGCGGAGCCATCGCGGCGCTCACGCTGACCGCTCCGCGCCGGCCGCGCTTCGCCCAGCTGGCCTTCCTGATCGTCGCGGCGTTCATCCTGACCAACAAGGTCTACTCGCCGCAGTACGTGCTGTGGCTGGTCCCTCTGGCCGTGCTGGCCCGGCCGAAGTGGCGGGACTTCCTGATCTGGCAGGCGTGCGAGGTGGCGTACTTCCTGGGGATCTGGATGTACCTCGCATACACGACCAGCGGAGACGCCCACAAGGGCCTGCCGACCGACGGCTATCACTGGGCCATCGGTCTGCACCTCCTGGGCACGCTCTACCTGTGTGCCATGATCGTGCGCGACATCCTCATGCCGGAGCGGGACGTGGTGCGCCTGGCGGGCGACGACGACCCCTCGGGCGGGGTGCTCGACCGCGCGGAGGACGTGTTCGTGTTCGGAGCCGCAGCCCGTCCCGGACGGCATGCGGCCCCCTTCGACGGACCGCAGGTGGAATGGGGCGGCGACGGCATGACAGACCGTTCGCTCTGAGCGAACAGGGCCTGGCCAGGACACGCGAAAGGCCGTACACGGAAGGTTCCGTGTACGGCCTTTCTGCTGCTTCGGGGAGGCTCAGCGATCGACGATGCGGTCGAACTGGGTTGTGGTGTGCCGCAGATGGGCCACCAGCTCCTCGCCCACCTTCGGCTCGGCCGCTTCCGAGGGCACGAACAGGATCGAGACCTGCATGTGCGGGGGCTCGGCGAACCAGCGCTGCTTGCCGTCCCAGACGAACGGGGAAAGGTTCCGGTTCACCGTGGCCAGGCCGGCGCGGGCGACGCCCTTGGCGCGCGGCATGACGCCGTGCAGCGCCTTGGGGGCCTCCAGGCCCACCCCGTGCGACGTACCGCCCGCCACGACCACCAGATAGCCGTCCGAGGCCGCCTTCTGCTGCCGGTAACCGAAGCGGTCGCCCTTCGCGACCCGGGTGACGTCCAGCACGGCCCCGCGGTACTCGGTGGCCTCGTGGTCCCCCAGCCACAGCCGGGTGCCGATGCGGGCGCGGAAGCGGGTCTGCGGGAACTGCTGCTGCAGCCGGGCGAGTTCCTCGGCCTTGAGGTGGCTGACGAACATCGTGTGCAGCGGCAGCCGCGCGGCACGCAGCCGGTCCATCCAGCCGATGACCTCCTCGACGGCGTCCGAGCCGTCGGTGCGGTCCAGCGGGAGGTGGATGGCGAAGCCCTCCAGGCGGACGTTCTCTATGGCCGAGTGCAACTGCGGCAGTTCCTGCTCGCTGACGCCGTGCCGCTTCATCGAGGACATCACCTCGATCACCACACGGGCGCCCACGAGGCCGTACACACCGTCGATGGACGACACCGAGCGGATCACCCGGTCCGGCAGCGGAACGGGCTCCTCGCCGCGACGGTACGGCGTCAGCACCAGCAGGTCGCCCCCGAACCAGTCCTTGATCCGGGCGGCCTCGTACGTCGTGCCGACGGCGAGGACGTCCGCGCCCAGACGCGTCGCCTCCTCCGCGAGACGCTCGTGCCCGAAGCCGTAGCCGTTGCCCTTGCAGACCGGGACGAGCCCCGGGAACTGCTCGGCCACGTGCTTGTGATGCGCCCGCCAGCGCGCAGTGTCGACGTAGAGCGTGAGCGCCATGGCCGGACCTGGAACCTTTCGGGTGGCTGCGGTGTATCAGGAGTATGAGAACTGTCGACGCTATCGAAGCGAGGACCGTCTGGTCAGCGGCGCGACATGTAGATGTCGAGCGCCTTGTGGAGCAGCTTGTTCAGCGGGAAGTCCCACTCGCCGAGGTATTCGGCGGCCTGCCCGCCGGTGCCCACCTTGAACTGGATCAGACCGAAGAGGTGGTCGGTCTCGTCCAGCGAGTCGGAGATGCCGCGCAGGTCGTACACGGTGGCGCCGAGCGCGTAGGAATCACGCAGCATCCGCCACTGCATCGCGTTCGAGGGCCGGACCTCACGCCCGATGTTGTCGGAGGCGCCGTAGGAGTACCAGACGTGTCCGCCGACCACGAGCATCGTCGCCGCCGACAGGTTCACCCCGTTGTGGCGGGCGAAGTACAGCCGCATCCGGTTGGGGTCCTCGGTGTTGAGGGCCGTCCACATGCGCTGGAAGTACGACAGCGGGCGGGGCCGGAAGTGGTCGCGCACGGCCGTGATCTCGTACAGCCGCTGCCATTCCTCAAGGTCGTGGTAACCGCCCTGGACGACCTCGACACCGGCCTTCTCGGCCTTCTTGATGTTGCGGCGCCACAGCTGGTTGAAGTTCTTGTGGACCTCTTCGAGCGAACGGTTCGCCAGCGGCACCTGGTAGACGTACCGCGGCTGGACGTCGCCGAAGCCGGCGCCGCCGTCCTCGCCCTGCTGCCAGCCCATACGGCGCAGCTTGTCGGCCACCTCGAAGGCGCGCGGCTCGATGTAGTCGGCCTCGATGTCACGCAGCCGCTTCACGTCCGGGTTCTGGATGCCCGCCTTGATGGACGTGGCCTCCCAGCGCCGGATGATGACCGGCGGGCCCATCTTCACCGAGAAGGCGCCCTGCTGCTTGAGGTGGGCCAGCATCGGCTGGATCCACTCGTCCAGATTCGGCGCGAACCAGTTGATGACCGGGCCCTCGGGCAGATAGGCCAAGTAGCGCTTGATCTTGGGGAGTTGCCGGTAGAGGACCAGGCCCACGCCGACCAGCTCGCCGGTCTTCTCGTCGAACCAGCCGAGGTTCTCGGAGCGCCACTCCGCCTTCACATCAGCCCATGCCGGGACCTGCATGTGGCTAGCCGACGGCAGGCTCTGGATGAATGCCAGATGCTGCTCTCGGCTGATGGTCCTCAGGGTCAGGCTCATTCGGGGCGCTCCTCGGGCTGGTGTGTCCCCATGGGTACAGGGGCTCCGGCTCTCGCGCCGAAGCCTACTGCGCCTTGCGAGCGCCCCGACTGGGCGTATGCAACCTTCGCCTCGGCCTGTGGGTCGCCGAGGCGTTCCGTGGTGTTTTACGCGGTGTTCGGACCGTGGTGCCGGAGTGTCAGCTGATGATGCCGCCGAACAGTCCGCCGTGCGCCATGCCGAGGAAGAAGCCGACACCGGCGGCACCGAGACCCAGGATCAGGCCGAAGCGTTCCCTCGTCGTCTCCGAGATCCACTGGCCGTACGCGCCGGTGAGGATCCCCACCAGGCCGGTCCATGAGCTGAGCAGATGCAGGTTGTGGAAGAAGCCCGTGACGAACGCGATCAGCCCGAGCACCACGGTCACCGCGAGCAGCGTGTCCTGGAGCGGATGGGGCTTGCCGTCCGTCGCGAAAAGGGAACCGGCGGTGTTGGGTCGCAATGCCTGTGCCATGTGGCACCTCCTGCGGAAGGCGGCGCGTCGTCGCGCCGGACACACCCGATGTGTACAGATTGACGCTCTCCGCCACCGGATTTCAACCGGAAGCCGGTGTGCGGGTACTCTGTACCCTCTGCACTGGTGTCTGCCCACGTCGTCATGGATCGGAATCCCCGCAAGGGGCACCCGATGTCAGTGGCGGCTGTTTTACTGGCACACACTGTTGCTTACGCATCACAACCCTCCTGCCACGGATCGACCGTGGCCGCTGAGTCCAAAGGAGGTGGGTTCCACATGCGTCACTACGAGGTGATGGTCATCCTCGACCCCGATCTGGAGGAGCGCGCTGTCTCCCCCCTGATCGAGAACTTCCTCTCCGTCGTCCGTGAGGGCAACGGAAAGGTCGAGAAGGTCGACACCTGGGGCCGTCGTCGTCTCTCGTACGAGATCAAGAAGAAGCCCGAGGGCATCTACTCGGTCATCGACCTGCAGGCCGAGCCTGCGGTCGTCAAGGAGCTCGACCGCCAGATGAACCTGAACGAGTCGGTCCTCCGGACCAAGGTCCTCCGCCCCGAGACCCACTGAGCATCCTGCTCAGCTGATCTCGGGATTCGAGTAGCAGCACCAAGCAGCCAGCAGCAAACCCGCCGAGAGGTTCCCCCATGGCAGGCGAGACCGTCATCACGGTCGTCGGCAATCTTGTCGACGACCCCGAGCTGCGCTTCACCCCTTCCGGTGCGGCGGTCGCGAAGTTCCGTGTCGCGTCCACTCCCCGCACCTTCGACCGCCAGACGAACGAGTGGAAGGACGGCGAAAGCCTCTTCCTCACCTGCTCGGTCTGGCGGCAGGCGGCGGAGAACGTCGCCGAATCGCTCCAGCGAGGCATGCGCGTCATCGTGCAGGGCCGGTTGAAGCAGCGGTCCTACGAGGACCGTGAGGGCGTCAAGCGCACGGTCTACGAACTGGACGTCGAAGAAGTCGGCGCCAGCCTGCGCAGTGCCACGGCCAAGGTCACCAAGACCGCCGGTGGCGCTCGCGGTGGCCAGGGCGGCGGCTTCGGCGGCGGCGGCGGTGGTGGCGGCCAGGGTGGCGGCGGCTGGGGTGGAAACTCCGGCGGCGGTCAGCCGGCCGGCGGCGCTCCCGCCGACGACCCGTGGGCCACCGGCGCTCCCGCCGGTGGCAGCCAGGGCGGCGGCGGTGGCGGCTGGGGTGGAAACTCCAGCGGCGGTGCCGGCGGTGCCGGCGGCTACTCGGACGAACCCCCCTTCTAGGCCTTCGGGCCGAGGGTGGGTCGTACCCACACTTCTTGATCACACAGGAGATACACCATGGCGAAGCCGCCTGTGCGCAAGCCGAAGAAGAAGGTCTGCGCATTCTGCAAGGACAAGGTCCAGTACGTGGACTACAAGGACACGAACATGCTGCGGAAGTTCATTTCCGACCGCGGCAAGATCCGTGCCCGCCGCGTGACCGGCAACTGCACGCAGCACCAGCGTGACGTCGCCACGGCCGTGAAGAACAGCCGTGAGATGGCGCTGCTGCCCTACACCTCCACCGCGCGATAAGGGAAGGGTGACCGACCAATGAAGATCATCCTCACCCACGAGGTCTCCGGCCTCGGTGCCGCGGGCGACGTCGTCGACGTCAAGGACGGTTACGCTCGCAACTACCTGATCCCGCGGAAGTTCGCTATCCGCTGGACCAAGGGTGGCGAGAAGGACGTCGAGCAGATCCGTCGTGCTCGCAAGATCCACGAGATCCAGACCATCGAGCAGGCCAACTCCGTGAAGGCCCAGCTCGAAGGCGTCAAGGTTCGTCTGGCCGTCCGCTCCGGCGACGCCGGTCGTCTCTTCGGTTCCGTCACCCCGGCCGACATCGCTTCGGCGATCAAGGCTTCCGGTGGCCCCGAGGTCGACAAGCGTCGTATCGAGCTGTCTGCCCCGATCAAGACGCTGGGCGCCCACGAGACGTCCGTGCGTCTGCACCCCGAGGTTGCCGCCAAGGTCAACATCGAGGTCATCGCGGCCTGACCGCTGCGCTCGGCATAGCTGAGAGAGGGGCCGCACCCGTTGGGGTGCGGCCCCTCTGCTGTGTTCATGGCGGTGCTACGGCGCACATGTTTCACGTGAAACGTGACGGCGAGCGGTGTTTCACGTGAAACGGTCAGCGGGTCGCGCCCGTGACGACCCATCGGCCCGAGCGAGTGCGCAGCAGAAGGGTCAGCATGCGCACCGTCATCATCAGGGTCATCGCTCCCCAGAGAGCGGTCAGTCCGGCACCGAAGACCGGTACGAGCAGAGCCACCGGGGCGAAGACCGCCAGGGTCACCAACATGGCTCCTGCGAGATACGGCCCGTCTCCCGCACCCATCAGCACCCCGTCCAGGACGAAGACGACACCGCAGATCGGCTGCGAGAGCGCCACCACGATCAGGGCGGGCAGCGCGGTGTCCTTGACGGTGGAGTCACTGGTGAACAGCAGGAGGAACAGTGGTCGGGACACGATCACCAGGAGACCGAGCACCACTCCGACGGCGATGCCCCACTGCACCATGCGGCGGCAGGCGGCTCGGGCCCCTTGTGCATCGCCCGCACCGAGGTAGCGGCCGATGATGGCCTGGCCCGCGATGGCGATGGCGTCGAGCGCGAAGGAGAGGAGGGACCACAGGGACAGGATGATCTGGTGGGCGGCGATGTCGGCATCCCCGAGGCGGGCGGCGACCGCTGTCGCGATCAGGAGGATCGCTCTCAGGGAGAGCGTGCGCACCAGGAGAGGTGCGCCCGCCTGTGCCGATGCGCGGATCCCTGTTGCGTCGGGGCGGAGCGAGGCTCCATGCCGGCGAGCCCCTCGGACGACCACGACGAGATACACGGCGGCCATCCCCCACTGGGCGATGACAGTGCCCCAGGCGGAACCGGCGATGCCGAGGTCGGCGCCGTAGACGAGCCCCAGGTTGAGGACGCCGTTGGCGACGAAGCCGGTGATGGCGACGTACAGCGGTGTTTTTGTGTTCTGCAACCCGCGGAGGACTCCGGTGGCGGCGAGTACGACCAGCATCGCCGGGATGCCGAGGGAGGAGATCCGTAGATAGGTCGTCGCGTAGGGGGCTGCCGTGTCCGAGGCCCCGAAGAGGTTGACGAAGGCGGGTGCCGAGGGGAGGACGACGGCGATGACGGTGGCACCTATCAGCAGGGCGAGCCAGATGCCGTCCATGCCCTGGCGGATGGCCGCCTGGAGATCGCCCGCGCCGACACGCCGGGCGACGGCCGCCGTGGTGGCGTAGGCGAGGAAGACGAAGACGCTCACAGCTGTCATCAGGAGGGCGGAGGCCACGCCGAGTCCGGCCAGTTGTGCTGTGCCGAGATGGCCCACGATCGCGCTGTCGGCCATGACGAAGAGGGGCTCGGCGACGAGTGCGCCGAAGGCCGGGACGGCCAGCGTGACGATCTCGCGGTCGTGCCGGCGTCGGGTGGCCCTGGTGGTCGCGGGAGCCTGTGTCATGAGCACTAATCTAATCGTCCACAGGTAAGAGATGCAATTATTGTGTGACCCTTACCTCTCGTCTCGCCCCGTGTCCTCTCGCGCACTGTTCGAAGCGATCTTGGTCCGCCTGGAGAAGTTTTTCTTCTGCACAGCCGGTGGACGGGGAAAGGGCAGGTCAGATGGGTCGTTCTCGGAGTGGAGCGGTCTTGTTCACAGGGCTGTCCACCGGGTCGTGCACAGGTTTTGGCGGGTTCTCCACAGCATCCGGGCCGTCGTCCACATGGCCTGTGGATAACCAGATTGGCTGACGGTGCCCGCGGGCCTACGGTGGACCGGCGCCCGCTCCGTCCGTCGGCCTGAAAACCATCACAAAACCGACGCGCCCGTACCGGAGTTGGGCGTCTCATTTGTCAGTGCCGTGCCGTAGAAATGAGGGGCACGGCGAGGTCCGCTCGGCGGACGGGAGGAGGTGGCTCGGTTGAGTATTTCCGAGCCCTTGGACGACCCGTGGGCCGAGAGCGGTCCAAGTGATCGTCTGCCCGCTTCCCGACGGCGCGGTGACGGAGGCCGGGGTCGCGACGAACAGCACGACCGCGGCCGGGAAGGCGGCGAGTGGGAGGGCGCGGGCTCGGCCTTCGAACGTGTGCCGCCGCAGGACCTCGATGCCGAGCAGTCCGTACTCGGCGGCATGCTCCTGTCCAAGGACGCCATCGCCGACGTCGTCGAGGTCCTCAAGGGCCACGACTTCTACAAGCCCGCGCACGAGACGATCTATCAGGCGATCCTCGACGTCTACGCCAAGGGCGAGCCGGCCGACCCGATCACCATCGCCGCCGAACTCACCAAGCGCGGCGAGATCAACAAGGTCGGCGGCGCATCGTATCTGCACACGCTTGTCCAGACCGTGCCGACGGCGGCGAACGCGGAGTACTACGCGGAGATCGTCCACGAGCGAGCGGTCCTGCGCCGCCTGGTCGAGGCCGGTACCCGCATCACGCAGATGGGATACGCGGCCGACGACGACGTCGACGAGATCGTCAACCGGGCCCAGGCCGAGATCTACGCCGTCACCGAGCAGCGGACCAGCGAGGACTACCTCCCGCTCGGCGACATCATGGAGGGCGCGCTCGACGAGATCGAGGCGATCGGCTCACGCAGCGGAGAAATGACGGGTGTGCCCACCGGGTTCACGGACCTCGACTCGCTCACCAATGGTCTGCACCCGGGCCAGATGATCGTCATCGCCGCCCGTCCCGCCATGGGCAAGTCCACACTCGCGCTGGACTTCGCGCGTGCGGCATCGATCAAGCACAACCTGCCAAGCGTCATCTTCTCCCTCGAAATGGGGCGCAACGAGATCGCGATGCGTCTGCTGTCCGCCGAGGCCCGCGTCGCCCTGCACCACATGCGTTCCGGCACCATGACCGACGAGGACTGGACCCGGCTGGCGCGTCGGATGCCCGAGGTGTCGTCCGCCCCGCTCTACATCGACGACTCCCCGAACCTGTCGATGATGGAGATCCGCGCGAAGTGCCGTCGGCTCAAGCAGCGCAGCGACATCAAGCTGGTGATCATCGACTATCTGCAGCTGATGCAGGCCGGTGGCTCCAAGCGCCAGGAGAGCCGTCAGCAGGAGGTCTCGGACATGTCCCGAAACCTCAAGCTCCTGGCGAAGGAGCTGGAGGTCCCGGTGATCGCGCTCTCGCAGCTGAACCGTGGCCCCGAGCAGCGCACCGACAAGAAGCCGATGGTGTCCGACCTGCGTGAGTCCGGCTCCATCGAGCAGGACGCCGACATGGTGATCCTGCTGCACCGCGAGGACGCCTACGAGAAGGAGTCACCGCGCGCGGGCGAGGCGGACATCATCGTGGGCAAGCACCGTAACGGTCCGACCGCGACGATCACTGTCGCCTTCCAGGGGCACTACTCGCGCTTCGTGGACATGGCGCAGACCTGACCGGGCGGCTGTGCGCGGCCGACCCGGTGCCGTGTCCCGAGAAATGTGCTCGACGTACGGCCGCCCCGCCGGATGGACTGGGGGCATGACGACATCTCAGGACGACTTGCTTCCCGGTACCCGCCGGGCGCTGCTGCGTCGGATCGCCGTGGCCCAGGCAGAGGGGCGGGCACCCTCGTTGGTCGCCGCGGTGGTGCGGGGCGGGCGGGCGGTGTGGCACGGAGCGCGGACCTCGGTGGACGGGCACGGGCCCGACGAGAACGTGCAGTACCGGATCGGCTCGATCACCAAGACGTTCACCGCCGTCCTGGTGATGCGGCTGCGGGACGAAGGCGTCCTCGATCTCGGTGACCCCCTGGAGAAGTATCTGCCGGGCACCGGCGCGGGGGAGGCCGCCATCGCCCAACTCCTCGCGCACACAAGCGGGTTGGCGGCCGAGTCGCCCGCGCCCTGGTGGGAACGGACACCTGGTTCCCTGCGCCCCGAACTCCGCGATGTACTGGGCGAGCAGCCCCTGCTGCATCCGGTCGGCCGCCGGTTCCACTATTCGAACCCCGGATACACGGTGTTGGGCGCGCTCGTCGAGGAGTTGCGCGGCGCGCCGTGGGAGGACGTACTCCGGCGGGAAGTGCTCGAACCCCTGGGCCTCCACCGCACGAGTGTTCAGCCCCAGGCACCCCACGCGGGCGCCTGGGCGGTGCATCCGTGGGCCGACGCGCTGCTGTCGGAACCCGCCGAGGATCTCGGCCTCATGGCGCCGGCCGGGCAACTCTGGTCCACCACGGGCGACTTGGCGCGGTTCGCCGTCTTCCTGGCCGACGGCGACGACCGGGTCCTGACCGCGGAGTCCGTACGGGAGATGCGGACCCCCGCGGCACCGGCAGAGGCGGCTGACGTCGTGGACGGCGCCGCCTACGGTCTCGGCCTGCAGATCCAGCAGCGCGACGGCCGACTGCTCATCGGCCACTCCGGATCGCTGCCCGGCTTCCTGGCGAACCTCACCATCAGCCTGGAGGACGACGTCTCGGCGGTGGTGCTGGCCAACTGCACCTCCGGACCACTGCTGGCATCGGTGGGCGCCGACCTCGTCCGTATCGTCGCCGAGGCCGAACCGAGGATTCCCGAGCCGTGGCGCCCGATGCCCGAAGTCGACGCCGCCGTACTGGAGTTGGCCGGCCAGTGGTACTGGGGTACGCACGGTTTCGCCCTGCGGCTGACGGCGGATGGAAAGGCCTCGCTGGAGCCATTGGCAGGCAGGGGCCGCCGCTCACGTTTCCGGGCCAACGGCGACGGCACCTGGACGGGCCTGGAGGGGTACTACGCCGGAGAGCTCCTACGGCCCGTACGGCGCCCGGACGGGTCCGTCAGTCACCTGGACCTCGGATCCTTCGTCTTCACGCGTCAGCCGTACGACGAGAGCGCTTCTGTGCCGGGTGGGGTGGACCCGGAGGGGTGGCGGG
>NZ_JAEQAZ010000136.1 GCF_016654115.1 Streptomyces sp. MBT53 | reverse complement strand
GTACAGGGGTTTTCTGCGTTTCGGCTACCGTGGCAGACATGAACTACAAGATCCGTTCGATACGTGCCGACGAGTGGGCCGCGATGAAGGAACTGCGGCTTGTCGCCCTGCAGGATCCCGTCGCGCATCTCGCCTTCATGGAGACCTACGAGGCGGCGAAGGCCCAGCCGGACTCCTTCTACCAGGAGCGGGCCGTAGGGGCCGCCGAAGGTGCTGAAAAGGCTCAGCAGATCATTGCCGAGGGGCCGGACGGCGAGTGGGTCGGGACGGTGACCGTGCTTCTTGAGGAGGCCGGGACCGTCGACTGGGCCGGCTTCGCGGTCGAGCGGAAGCAGGGGCACATCGTCGGGGTGTTCGTACGCCCGGAGGTCCGGGGCATCGGACTGACCGAGGTGCTGTTCGACGCGGCCCTGGAGTGGGCCTGGGGACGCGGTGTCGAGCGGGTGCGGCTCATCGTGCACGAGGACAACGAACGGGCGCGACGGTTCTACGGCAAGGTCGGCTTCGTGCCCACGGGAGTCGTCGTGCCGCTGTCCGGCAAAGCGGACGAGCGGGAGCTGGAGATGGAGTTCGAGCGGCCGTAGCCGTGGAGTGCCGTAAGTCCTGGTGCTACACCGGCAGTTCGTGGTGCGGCCAGCGGGCCCTGGCCTGTTCCCGGGAGCGGAGGAGGGCCAGGGTGGGCAGGCCGCGGTCGGCTCCGGTGGCCAGGAGGTCGGGGAGTTGGGGGAGCGGGGCGACCGCGGCGACGTCGTCCAGGACGAGCGTCATTGGTGGGTCGAGGCGACCGGCCGATGACCGTTCGGCCATGTGCCGGCCGCGCTCGACCACGCTTGATGCGAGGGCGGTGAGCAGAGGCATCGCACCCGGGTTCGTACGGGGGTCCTCGATGGATTCACCTACCAGATAAAGCGTGCCCCCTTCGTTCGCGAAGGAATCCAAGGAGAGCGCGTCAGTTCTGTTGGGTGTGCAGGCTTCGCGGATGTTGACCGTGAAGAGGGAGGACAGTGCGCGGCTCGTCAACTCCTGGGCGATGTCCCGGCGTTCGGGGTGGGAGGTGAGCGCGGCTTCGAGTTCGCCTGCCGCGCCGGGGGCCGCCTTGGGGTTTGTACGGAGGGTTCGTACGGCGTCCTGGATCTGGGTGCCCTGGGACCAGCGGTGGACGTGGCGGATGGTGCGGCCGTCGATCGCGGCGGCGTGCAGATAGCTGCGGAGGAGTGTTTCGGCGGTGTCCGCCACCGCCTGGTCGATCTTCGCGGTGGGTTTTACGGGGGCGAGGAGGGCGGCGGCTCGTCTCACCGCGGTCTGTTTGTCCTCGCAGCCGGTGGTGGGGGACCAGTGGAGGCGGGCCGGGGTGTCGCAGAGGTGGGTGGGGTCGTAGAGGAGGACCGGGCCGAGTTTGGCTCGAGCGTCCTTGGTGTCCTGCCAGATGGTGGGGTTTGACGTGACGACGAGGGCGGGGCCTTCCGCGTCCCGTACGGCTTGGGTTGCGGTTGTTTGGCGGCTTTCCGGCGGTGCCACGAAAAGCCTTTCCCACCTACCCACCCGTTCACCGTTCATCGGAGAAGCTGAGGCCGAGGCGAGCGGCGGTGCGCTCGGCGTCTGTTCGATGACGGGCGTCGGCTGTGGCTCCGGTCTCGGTGCCGGTACTTCCTGAACTTCCGGTGACTGTACCGCGGTTCGGCCCCTCGCCCGTACCGCCCGCCATCTCGCCACCGTGCCCATCGTGAAGACGGTCAGGACGAACAGGACCATCAACTGGCCGATGAACAGGCCCCAGAAGAGGCCGTAGCCGGAGAGTTGGGCGGGTGGGGTCTCCGGCCAGGCGCCGGTGATGTCGTGCGGCTGGCCGATCAGGTGGCGCATGGCCAGGGGAGTGCGGGCGAAGGTGACGCCCGTGGGCCAGGCGCCCTTGGAGAACAGGGCTGCCAGGCCCGCGGCCGACCACACCAGCAGGGTCATGCCGAGGAGGAAGGCGAGCAGACCGATCAACAGGCCGTCGGGGATGCCTCCTCGGCGTTCCCGTTCTCGTTCCCGTTCGTCGTTCGGTCTCATCTCGCCTCTTCGCCTCTCACGCCACCGTGGACTCGGAGGAGCCGTCGAGATCGCTCAAGTGCTGTTCCATGAAGGCCGCCGCGCGTTCCTCCGCCTCCAACTCGGCTGCGCGCAGGGCGTCGTCGGTCAGTTCGCGGTCGTGGTCGCGGGAGGACTGGGTCATCGCGCGGTCGGTGAAGACGAGCGGGCGTTCCGTCTCGGTGATGAGGTGTTTGACCACCTGGACATTGCCGTTGACGTCCCACACCGCGATGCCGGGGGTGAGGGTCGGGATGATCTCCACCGCCCAGCGTGGTAGCCCCAACACCCGGCCCGTTGCGCGTGCTTCGTCCGCCTTCTGGGCGTAGATCGTTCGCGTCGAGGCCATCTTCAAAATCGCCGCTGCCTCCTTCGCCGCCGCTCCGTCCACCACGTCCGACAGGTGGTGGACCACCGCCACGAACGACAGGCCCAGTCGGCGGCCGAACTTCAGCAGGCGCTGGAAGAGTTGGGCCACGAAGGGGCTGTTGATGATGTGCCAGGCCTCCTCGACGAGGAAGATGCGCTTCTTCCGGTCGGGGCGGATCCAGGTGTGTTCCAGCCAGACGCCGACGATGGCCATCAGGATGGGCATGGCGATGGAGTTGCGGTCGATGTGGGACAGGTCGAAGACGATGAGCGGGGCGTCGAGGTCGATGCCCACCGTCGTCGGTCCGTCGAACATGCCTCGGAGGTCGCCGTCGACCAGGCGGTCGATGACGAGGGCCACGTCCAGGCCCCAGGCGCGTACGTCGTCTATGGCGACGTTCATCGCCTCGGCCGACTCCGGTTCCGGGTGCCGTAGTTGCTCGACGATGTCCATGAGGACGGGCTGGCGGTCGACGATCGTCTCGTTGACGTAGGCGTGCGCCACCTTCAGCGCGAAGCCCGAGCGTTCGTCGAGGCCGTGGCCCATCGCCACCTCGATGATCGTTCGGAGCAGGGCGAGTTGGCCTGTCGTCGTGATCGCGGGGTCGAGGGGGTTGAGGCGGATTCCCATGTCCAGGGCGGCTGTTGGGTCCAGGCGGATGGGGGTTATCCCCAACTCCTCCGCGATCAGGTTCCATTCGCCGACGCCGTCCTCGCCCTGGGCGTCCAGGACGACGACCTGGCGGTCGCGGAAGCGGAGTTGGCGTAGGACGTACGTCTTCTCCAGGGCCGACTTGCCGTTGCCGGACTCGCCGAGCACCAGCCAGTGGGGGGCGGGGAGTTGCTGGCCGTAGAGCTGGAAGGGGTCGTAGATGTAGCCCTTGCCGGAGTAGACCTCGCGGCCGATGATGACGCCCGAGTCGCCCAACCCGGGGGCGGCCGTGGGGAGATAGACCGCCTGGGCCTGGCCCGTCGAGGTGCGGACCGGGAGGCGGGTGGACTCGATCTTTCCGAAGAGGAAGGACGTGAAGGCGTCGGTGAGGACGGACAGCGGATCCCGCATCTGAGCCCTACCTCCGGATGCCGGTGGCGAACGGCAGTGTGTTCACAAACGCGCGGTGGTGCTCGCGGTCGCACCACTCCAGCTTCAGATACGACTTGCCGGCGGACGCCCTTATCGTGCGTTTGTCGCGCGCGAGGGCCTCCGGATTGCGGGAGGAGACGGTGATGTAGCCGACCAGGTTCACGCCGGCCGCGCCGCTCGCCAGGTCCTCGCCGCGCTGGTCCATACGGCCGTGGGCGGCGACGTCGCGGGGGTCGACGGTGCGGTTCATCTTGGCGGCGCGGGAGGCGTCGGCCTCGTCGTTGGTCTTCTCGGTCAGCATGCGCTCGATGGCGACCTCGGTGGGTTCGAGGTCCATCGTGACGGCGACCGTGCGGATGACGTCCGGGGTGTGGACGAGAAGGGGCGCCAGGAAGTTGACTCCTACCGGGGTCATCGGCCACTCCTTCACCCAGGCCGTGGCGTGGCACCACGGTTCGCGGGTGGACGACTCGCGGGTCTTCGCCTGGAGGAACGTCGGTTCCATGGCGTCGAGTTCGGCCGGCCAGGCGTTGCGCTTCGTCATCGCCTGGATGTGGTCGATGGGGTGGTCCGGGTCGTACATGGAGTGGATGAGCGAGGCGAGCCTGCCCTGCCCGAGCGGCTGCCGTACGCGGATGTCCGCCTCCTGCAACCGCGAGCAGATGTCGGTGAGTTCACGCGCCATGACGACCGCGAGCCCCGCGTCCCGGTCGAGCTTGCGGCCCGCCTGGGGGCGGGAGGCGCGGGCCATCGCGTGGGCCTCGGCGGAGAGTTCGCGGTTGAAGTGCATGCACGCGACGAGGTAGGCGCGGTGCTGCTCGCTGCTGGTGGACACCATCGACTGCAGCTGGTCGTACGACTGTTGCAGCCACGTCAGTGACTTCTCGTCGCCGCGCTGGGCGACGTCCTTGGCGTGGGCGTCCGGGTCGGCGGGGAGGGTGCGGGCGAGCATCTGGAGGCGGGTGACGAAGCCGTCGCCGTTCGCCACATGCTTGAGGAGGGTGCCGAAGCGGTCGACGAGGGCCTCCTGGTCCTCGCTGTCGCGCAGGCCGACGCCCGGGCCCTCGATCTCGATCGCGGCGGTGACCGTACGGCGGTCGGCGTGCAGGAGTACGGCGATCTCGTCCGGGCCGAAGGGGGCGGCCAGCCAGTTGATGCGGCCGATCCCCGGAGGCGGGCCGATCTCCACCTCGCGGCCGTCGAGGTGGACACCGGCCTCCATGACGGAGGAGCGGTACGCCGTGCCGTTGCGCAGGGTGCGCTTGTAACTGCGGTTGATCTCGAACCACTTGTAGAACGTACGGCGCTTGTACGGCACGTAGACCGCCATCAGCGCCAGCATCGGGAAGCCCGTCAGCAGCACGATGCGGAGGGACAGGACCGGGACGAGGAGCCCGCACATCATGCCGAGGAACGCGCCCACGATGATGAGCGCGATCTCGCCGGTCTCACGATTCTTGCCGACGATCGCGTTCGGCCGTGCCCGGCCGATCAGATATGTCCGGCGGGGCGTGATCGGATGGGACAGGTGGGACTCTGTCGTCAACGCCCTTCACCTCCCGTGCGGTTGTTGCGGGCGTTGCTGGCGTGCGGGGTGTTCGCCGGGCTCTGGCGGGGCGGGGGCGCGGAGGTGGGGACTGCTCCGCCGCCGCCCGAGGGGCGGCTGCTGTGGGCGGCCACGCCGCCGGAGACCGGGTTGGACGGGCGGGCGCCGCCGGAGGACTGGCCGCCGCCTCCGCCGTCGTTCGTGCGGGCGCTGTGGGTCTTGATGCCCTGGGCGACCATGGTGGCCGGGGAGCTGATGACCGCGGCGGCCTTGCCCTCGGCGCCCTGCATGATGCGGTTGTTGCGGCCGTTGGCGATCTCGTCGCCGAAGCCGGGGACGAAGCGGTAGATCATCGCGCTGGCGAAGATGGCCAGCAGGATGATGGCGAGGCCGGAGACGACGGCGGAGAACGAGTCCGGGCCGTCGGCGGAGGACAGCGCGCCGGCGAGGCCGAGCACGATGACGATGACCGGTTTCACCAGGATCACCGCGATCATGATGCCCGCCCAGCGGCGGACGTGGCCCCACAGGTTCTTGTCGACGAGGCCCGCGTAGACGACGGTGCCGAGGAGGGCGCCGACGTAGAGGAGGGCGGCGCGGATGACGAGCTCCAGCCAGAGGACGCCGGCGGCGAGGATGCTGACCAGGGAGACGACGATCAGCATGATCGGGCCGCCTCCGATGTTGTCGCCCTTGGCGAGGGCGCCGGAGAAGGTGCCGAAGAAGGTGTCGGTCTGGTTGCCGGTCGTCTTCGCGAGGACGTCCGTGACGCCGTCCGTGGCGGAGACGACTGTGTACAGGATCAGGGGTGTGAACGCGGAGGCGATGACGGTGAGCCAGAGGAAGCCGACGGCCTCGGAGATCGCGGTGGTGAGGGGGACACCTCGGACCGCGCGCTTCGCTACCGCGAGGAGCCACAGGAGGAGGGTGAGGATGGTGGACGCGGCGAAGACGACTGCGTACTGCTGAAGGAACCTGTTGTTCGTGAAGTCGACGTTCGCGGTGTCCTTGACGGCGTCGCTGAGCTTGTCGATCGTCCAGGAGGCGGCTTCGGCGCAGCCTTTGGCGAGGGAGGAGAGGGGGTCCGTGCTGTCGGTGACACTGGGGGTGCTGGTGGAACCGCTGCCGGCGTTGCCGCGTTCGCAGTACTTCTTGGCCTCGCCGACGATGGCGCTGCAGTCGACGCTCGGGGACGGGGAGGCCGACGGTGAGGTGGACGGGCTGGGGGTCGCAGCGACGGCATGGGTGGCCAGCAGCACCAGCGACGTCTGTACGGTCGTCACGATTCCGGCGAGCCGGAGCACGCGTTGCGGGTTACCGGGCATACGTGAACCCTCCGTACTCGTCGATGGCCTTGCTGATCTCGTCCGAGGTGGCGGCCGTGTCGTCGCCGGGTACCGGGGCTGGGCCGTCCTTCTGGGAGTCCGTGGCGATCTTCCAGTCGCCGTCGGACCACTGGAGGTCGAAGGTCCAGGTCTTCCAGGAGGTCGTGACGGGGTCGGTCGAGGTCTGCCCGGCCATGCCCAGGAGTCCCACGTACCAGACGGCGACCTTCGCGCTGGTGTCGCTGTACTGCTGGGCGGTCGTGCCCACCGGGATCACCCGGGAGACGAACGTGCTGCCGGTCGGTGCGTTGCCGTTGGCGTCCAGGCCCAGTTTGCTGAGGAAGTCGGCCGAGTAGGCCCGGTCCATCGGAGCCGTCAACTTGCCCGCGGCACCGGCGGTGTAGAGAGAGTTCACCAGGGTGTGCCGGATTTCCTTCTGGAACATGCCGGTCGAACCCAGCGCCACGGAGTAGTTCGCCGCCGCCGACTGCGCTCCTTGTCGGGTGCGCGCGAACCCGGAGGGAATCCCCCCGGTCTTCGTCTCCACCGGCTTGGTCCCGCTCGCCGCCGTCGAGGCCGAGTCCGGTTGTGAACCGCTGTTGGTGCTTTCGGAGTTCGACGATGATGTGCCGTCGCCGCGGTTCGCGAAGGCGATGGCTGCGATGAGGAGGACGACTACTCCGACGACCGTCACCAGGCTTCTGGAGGAGGACCGGCCGCCTCTGCGGGCGCCGCCGTAGACGTCGCCCGCGGTCTGGGGGTAGCGGGTGCGGGTCTGGCCGGTGCCGCCGTAACCGCCGGAGGTCTCGTGCTCGTCTCCGGAACTCATGCCGGGTACGCCCCTTCGCCGTCGTCCAGAAACATCTGGAAGTACGACGGTAGCCGTGCTGGTTCCCGCGCGGGCGCGGTGTGGTGACTCGACATCAGGGAAACGCAACCTCAGCCGGTGGGCGCGACGGGCGGGTGGGGTGGGGAGTGAGGCGGTCGAGTCCGGCGGCTATACGGCCATGCCGTACACGATCGTGAAGAGGGTGCCTAGGGAGCCGATGATGAAGACCCCGGTCAGCCCGGCGATGATGAGGCCCTTGCCCTGTTCCGCGCTGAACGTGTCGCGGAGCGCCGTCGCGCCGATGCGCTGTTTGGCCGCACCCCATACGGCGATTCCGAGACAGAGCAGGATGGCGACCGCCATCACCACCTCGATCATCACCTTGGCCTCGTTGCCCAGGCTGCCGAAGGGGCCCCAGTCCGGAGCGATCCCGCCGATGATGGTGTTGATGTCTCCCTTGTCGGCCGCAAAGAGCATGTAAGTCACCGCCCCTGGTGGGTAGTTCCGCATCCCCTGCAGGTGCGCAGAGGTCAGGCATCATTGTCGCCGACAATGCCGCCGACGTATGTCGACTTGGCGTCATTGGTTGGCGAGTTTCGTACGAATACTACGTACGGTCACTCTGTGTATCACGGTAGGTAACGCCGGGCAACGAGGCCTGGGCGGAACCTGTGCGTGGTTCGGTCGTTAGCCCCTGATTATCGAGTTGCTCGTGCTGATGTTCTCATGATGAACGGGCCGCGGCTGGATGCCGCGGCCCGTTCTCTCATGCCACGTGTGGCCCCCACGACCCACGGTGGCATGACATGTGACTGTGGATCAGATCAGAGCCGAACAGAGTGGGGGTGCGCTCGGTCGGCCTTAGTTCGCGAAGGCCGAGATGCCTTCCGGGGTGCCCCAGCCGGTCGGGCCGTCGTAGCCGGTCTCGGCGGTGCAGAAGTAGGCCGTGGTGCAGGAGCCGTTGTAGCCGCTCGTCACGTCGTTGAGGGACGAGGTGCCCGCGTAGTCGTAGGGGTACTGCGCCGGGTAGGTGCCGCTGGCCGGGGTGCCGGCGAGGGCGTAGACGCCGGCGATGATCGGGGCGGAGACGCTGGTGCCGCCGAAGGTGTACCAGCCGGCGGTGACGCCGTAGGAGTCGTAGACCGAGACGCCGGTGGCGGGGTCGGCGACGGCGGAGACGTCGGACTCCATGCGCTTGGTGCAGCCGGTGTCGGTCTGCCAGGTGGGCTTGGCGTCGTAGGCGGAGCAGCCGGAGCCGGTGCCCTCGGTGCTGGAGGTGCGCCAGACGGCCTCGGTCCAGCCGCGGGTGGTGGAGGAGGTGGAGAGCTTGGTGCCGCCGACGGCCGTCACGTACCGGGAGGTCGCCGGGTACTCGGCGCCGTAGGCGCTGTCACCGGAGGAGACGGTGATGGCCACGCCCGGGTGGTTGTAGTACGAGGTGTCGTACGACGTCTGGGACGAGGACTCCGAGCCGCCGTAGGAGTTCGACACGAACTTGGCGCCCAGGGTCACGGCCTCGTTCTCCGCCGTGCCGAGGTTGGCGTAGCTGGCGCTGGTGGCCTCGACGAGGGTGATGTTGCACAGCGGGCAGATCGCGCTCGCCATGTCGAGGTCGAGGGAGATCTCCTCGGACCAACCCGCGTCGCTGGAAGGCAGCGAGGTCGTCGAACCCGTCTGGCTGACCTTCTTGAAGCAGCCGTTGGCCGTGGTGCAGGCCGAGAGGCCGTAGTACGAGCGGTAGGTCGCGAGGTCGGCCTCGGCGTTGGGGTCGTTGTAGGCGTCGACGATCGCGATGGTCTCGCCGGAGCCGTTGGAGGCGGCGGCGGAGGTGAGGCCGTAGGCCGAGCGGAGGTTGGTCGGGCTGTAGCCGGAGGGGGTTGTCGCGTCGGCGGCCTTGGGGGTGATGCCGGTCTTCGCGGCCTGCATCTTCTGGAAGGCGGTGAGGCCGCCGGTGACGCGGTAGGACTTGCAGGTGAGATCGCCCGTGTGCTTGGGGGTCGCACAGGGGGTCGCGGCGTAGGTCACCGCGGTGGAGGTGGTGGCGCCGGCTGCCGCGTCGGCCTGTACGGCGGTGCCGAGGCCGGTGAAGACGAGTGCGGCGGTGGCTACGGCGGCGGACCCTATGCGGCGCCATCTACCGTGCGTGTGGGGGGAGTTGGGGGTCGTGGTACGCAAGGTGCAGCCTCCTGAGTCGGTGGAACAGGGGCGGTGCGGGTGCGTGTCGCCGGTGCGGTTTCCCCGGCGGTGGGGGGCGGCCCGCGATGACCATCTCTTGTTGAGTACGCGACAACAAGAGGCTGCTGGAATCCTGACTTCCGGCTTACCGAACAGGGTCTGGCTCTTTACCAAACCCACAGGTTTTTCATGGGAGTTGGGGACTGCCAGGGGCCTGGGAGACGGCGAACGGGCCGCGGCTGGTTGCCGCGGCCCGTTGCCATTTGCTCCGCCGAGGGGACCCCACGTCCCCCTCTGCCGGCGGCTCCCCGTGACCCGACGGGGAGGCTCTGCGGGAGTGCCTCAGCCGGTGAAGGCGGAGACGCCCTCCGGGGTGCCCCAGCCGGTCGGGCCGTCGTAGCCCGACTTCGCGGTGCAGTAGTACGACGTGGAGCAGGTGCCGTTGTTGCCGCTGGTCACGTCGTTCAGGGCGGAGGTGCCGGCTGCCGCGTAGGGGTAGGAGGCCGGGTAGTCGCTGCTGCCGGGGGTGCCGGCCAGGGCGTAGACCGAGGCGATGATCGGGGACGAGGCGCTGGTGCCGCCGTAGGTGCCCCAGCCGGTGCCGTCGGCGCCGTAGGTGTCGTAGACCGAGACGCCGGTGGCGGGGTCGGCGACGGCGGAGACGTCGGAGATCATGCGCTTGGTGCAGGTGGCGTCGGTCTGCCAGGTGGGCTTGGCGTCGTACGCCGAGCAGCCGGAGCCGGTGCCCTCGGTGCTGCTGGTCTTCCAGACGCTCTCGGTCCAGCCACGGGAGTTGGAGGAGGTGGAGAGCTTGGTGCCGCCCACGGCGGTGACGTAGCGCGAGCCGGCCGGGTACTCGGCGCCGTAGGCCTCGTCGCCCGCGCTCGCGGTGATCGCGACGCCCGGGTGCTTGTAGTACGAGGTGTCGTACGTCGTGTCGGAGGAGGACTCCGAGCCGCCGTAGGAGTTGGAGACGAACTTGGCGCCCAGCTTGACGGCCTCGTTCACCGCGGTGCCGAGGTTGGCGTCGCTCGCGGACTTGGCCTCGACCAGGAGGATGTTGCAGTTCGGGCAGGTCGCGCTGACCATGTCGAGGTCGAGGGACTCCTCGCCGGCCCAGCCGCTGTCGGCGGAGGGGAGGGAAGTCGTCGAGCCGGTCTGGCTGACCTTCTTGAAGCAGCCGTTGGCGACCGTGCAGGCCGAGAGGCCGTAGTACGAGCGGTAGGTCGCGAGGTCGGCGGCGGCGTTCGGGTCGTCGTAGGCGTCGACGATCGCGACGGTCTGGCCGGAGCCGTTGTCGGCGGCCGCGTCGGCGAGGCCGTAGGCGGACTGGATGTCCGAGGGGCCGTAGCCGGTGGGGTCGTCGGTGGCGGCCTTCGGGGAGATGGTCTTGGGCGTGACGCCCTTCAGGGCGGCCTGCTTCTCCATGAAGGCGGTGGTGCCGCCGGTGACACGCAGTGCGTTACACGCGGCGAAGCCCTTCTTCGGGGTGGCGCCGCAGGCGGCCTTCTCGTACTGGACGTGGGCCTTGGCGACCTGTGCGGCGATCGTCTTGGCGCTCACTTTGTGTGAGGTGGTGGTGGTGGCGCTCGCGTGGGCCGCGGTGCCGAGGCCGGCGATCAGGAGCGCGGCGGTCGCGGCGGCGGCAGAACCGATTCTTCGCCAGTTGCCGCGTATGTGGGGGGAGTTTGGGGGTGACGTACGCAACGTACAGCCTCCAGAGAGAGGTGGGCAGAGGCCTGCGGGTGGGGGATCCACCGGTGAGGTTCCCGGTGGGGGCGGCGGCCCGTGACGACCTTCCCTTGTTGAGTACGTGACAACAAGAAGGGTTCCGGAGTTCTGACTTCCGCGTTACTCAAGGGGGTTGGGGGATTGCTGATCAATGGCGCCGGGATGGCACGGCAATGGCCCGGGCTTGACTCTCTCCACGGAAAATCCACAGCGTGACGCGCGTTGACCCGCGTCGGAGAGGGGTGCTGGAAGTGCGCTGGAAGTGGGCTAGAAGTGGGCGAGGATCTGGCGCAGGGGGTGGCCGAACGCGGTGGTGACGGAGGCCAGTTCGTCCTCGGTGAGCCATCCCCGGTTCGGGTACAGGACTTCGATCCTGAAGCTCGCGAAGCCCATCGGCCAGTCGTAGACGAGGTCGTTGAGCGATGTCTCGGCGCCGCAGCAGGGGACCGTGACCAGGAGGGTGGCGAAGTCCTCGTCGTAGCGCTCCTGGACGGCCTCGCCCCACCAGCCGTCGGAGTCCGCGCCGCAGTGCGGGCAGTGGACCGTCTTCAGGTTCGCGCCGCAGTGGACCATCTCGACGGTGTCGTGCCACCGGGCCGACAGGCCGCGGCGGGCGTCGGCGTCGGGGAGCAGGGCGGACAGGGCGGCTGTGGCGTGGTTCGCGGCGGCGCGGTCGGGGTGCCAGTGCGGGTCGGCCGGGATCACCGTCAAGTAGTTGTCGCTCACTGCTCGCTCACTGCTCGTTCACCGCTCGCTCTCGCGGGGCTTGAGGCCGTTCAGCAGATGGTGGACGAGCGTCGGGATGCCGGCGACCGCGGCCTCCGGGGTGAGGGTGCCCTGGGCCGCGAAGGAGGCCGTGCCGTGCAGGGCGGCGCCGACCACCAGGCTCACCGTCCAGGCGTCGCCGGGGACGATCTCACCGCGCTCCTGGGCGTCGGAGATGATCCGCACGAACGGGACCGTCGTGCTCTCCACGGCCGCGATCAGCTGCTCGGAGATGTCCGGGTCGTGCTTGCGGGTGTACATGACCTCGAGCAGCTCGGCGTTGGACGCGGCGAAGTGGACGTAGGCCTTCGCCAGCGCGACGAGGCGGTCCTCCAGTGGTGCCTGCGCGTCGTCGGTGTCGTTCAGCAGCCGGGCCATGCGCTCGAAGCCGGACAGGGCCAGCGCGTCGACGAGGGCCTGCTTGTCCTTGAAGTGGCGGCCGGGGGCGGCATGGCTGACCCCGATGTCCCGGGCGAGCTCACGCAGGGACAGGGCCGCGACGCCCTTCTCCAGCAGGGTGCGCTCCGCGCTCGCGAGCAGGGCTGAGCGCAGGTCTCCGTGGTGATAGGGGCGTACAGGCATGCGAACCATCGTATCCCGATGTAGACGGCGGCAGCATTGTTGCTGCCGACATCATTGTTGTCATTGACAGCATTGTAGTCGTTGCCTACATTGGGGAGCATGGACAACACGGACAAGACCATCAGTGGCAAGGGCCCCGGCAAGGCCGCCAAGTGGGACGCGAGCCGGATCCCCGATCTCTCCGGCCGGACGGCGGTCGTCACCGGCGCCAACAGCGGTATCGGCTTCGCGGCCGCAGCCGAGCTGGCCCGCGCGGGCGCGCACGTCGTGTTCGCCGTACGGGACCCGGAGCGCGGGCGGGCCGCGGCGGCGAAGGTGGGCGGCAGCACCGAGGTGCGGCGGCTGGACCTCGCGGACCTGGCGTCCGTGCGGGAGTTCGGCGAGGCGTGGGACGGCCCGCTGGACCTGCTCATCAACAACGCGGGCGTGATGATGCTCCCCGAGGGGCGCACCCGGGACGGCTTCGAGACGCAGTTCGGCACCAACCACCTGGGCCACTTCGCCCTCACGAACCTGCTGCTCCCGTACATCACCGACCGCGTGGTGACCGTCTCCTCCGGAGCGCACAGGATGGGCGACGGCTACATCCACTTCGAGAACCTGAACCTCGACGGGATCTACGGCCCCCAGCGCGCCTACTCCCAGTCCAAGCTGGCCAACCTGCTGTTCACGCTCGAACTCCAGCGCAGGCTGGCCGCCTCGGGCTCACGCGTCCGGGCGCTGGCGGCCCACCCGGGCTGGGCGGCGACCAACCTCCAGAGCCATACGGCGAACCCGGTCGGCCGCGCGCTGATGGCCGTGGGCAACAGGGTCCTGGCCCAGGACGACAAGGGCGGCGCCCTGCCGACGCTCTACGCGGCGACCCAGGACCTGCCGGGCGCGAGCTACGTCGGCCCGAGCGGACTGGGCGAGATGCGCGGGGCGCCGACGCTGGTGGGGCGCAGCCCCGAGGCGAGTGACGTGCAGGCGGCGGGGCGGCTGTGGACGGCTTCGGAGGAGCTCACCGGGGTGCGGTTCTCGGTGGGGGCCGTGGCGTAACAGTCAGGTGGGCTCAACTCCAGCTGCGTGCCTCGGCGTTGAAGACGGCCGGGTCGCTGTGCACCGGCAGGACGCACAGGAGGTGGCCGCCGGGCGCGCGCAGGGTGCGGCACTCCAGCCAGCGGGAGACCGGGGTCGCGCCCAGCGCGAGCAGGCGGGCGGTCTCCGCCTCCACGTCGTCGGTCTCGATGTCGATGTGGAAGCGCGGGTTGGGATCGTCGACCGCCTGAACCGCCGTCACCAGACCGGGGATTGCCTCGTGCAGGCTGGTGAACTGCTCCTCCGAGGGGACCGGTGCGGCGGGGGCGCCGAGGGCCGCCGACCAGAAGGCCGCCGCGGCGGCGGCCTCCGGCCCCGGGGTGTCGATCAGCAGGGCGAAGACGCGGGTTCTATGCATCTGGCCCGTTTTCAGGAGTGGTTGCTTCCTCCACGCCCTCCACACCTTCCACGAAGTGGTCGAACTCGCCTGCCTGGACGCCCAGTACGAAGGCGTCCCACTTGCGGCGGTTGGTGGTGACCACGTTCTCCGGGTCGCTGGTCTCGCGGATGTAGACCGGGGCCTCGCCGTCGTCCCCCGCGCCGAAGGCGATCTCGATCCAGGGGCCGGGTCCGGTGGCGTCCGGCGGGGCGGCGCGTTCCCAGGTGAGGTCGGGCGGGATGTCGGACACGGGAGATTCCTCTTTCTGGAGCCGGGGCGGCATCGAGTATCGCTCAGGGGGCAGAAGAGACGGGAGGACAGTACGGTGGACTGACCGCCGAACGAAGCGCCGAACGAGTCATTGCACGAGCCGTTCACAGCGAAATCTCAGCAAACGTCGACGTCCTTTCTCACCTTCGTGGGACAAAGTGGGGGCCGATGAAGCGCAGCTCACGCATCTCCCGTTCCGCTCGCCTCGCGGGCAACCGCCGGTACGCGCTGTTCGTCGCCGTGGTGACGCTGGCCCTGACCTCGGCGTCCGTGGCGACCGCCGACGACGGCCCCGGGCCCTTCGGCGTGACCACCGTGACCGAGGTGAACAAGGAGAGCCTCCGCGTCGGAGCCCTGTTCGGCGCGGCCCATGCCACCAGCCTGGCCGGCGGCCACCACTGCACCGCGTCCGTGGTGCACAGCGCCGGGCACAACCTCATCGTCAGCGCGGCCCACTGCCTGGACGGCGACCCCGGCGACGTGTTCGTACCCGGCTACCGGGACGGCAGGGCGCCGTACGGGGTGTGGAAGGTCGTACGGCGGATCCTGCCGGACGGGTGGAACCAGGGGCAGGCCGAGGACAGCGACATCGGCTTCGCCACGGTCGCAGAGGTGGATGGTAAGAACATCGAGGACGTGGTCGGCGCCGACCGGTTCGCCACCGGGATGGCCACCGGGGCCACCGCCGTGACCATCACCGGCTACCCCTCCGCGACCGACCAGCCCATCACCTGCACCAACAAGCCCACCCAGCACAGCGCCACCCAGCAGCGCATCGACTGCCCGGGCTTCACCGGCGGCACCAGCGGCAGCCCCTGGGTGAACGGCGACCAGCAGGTCGTGGGCGTCATCGGCGGACACGAACAGGGCGGACTGACGCCCGATATCTCCTACAGTGTCGTGCTCGGGAAAGAAGCGGCCGAGTTGTACAAGGACGCCACGAGCGACCCGTAATAAGGGCCGCCGCACCTCCCGCTCCGCTCGCTGAATACGCGTCACATCCGGCGGAAACACAGCGAAATGCCGCCACCCTGCCCCGAAATGGCCTTGAACAGGGCTGACATGGGGGAGGGTTGAGCCGTGCGAAAAGTATGGGTGATCGGTGGGGTCGCGGCCGGGCTCGGGCTCAGCTTCGTGATGCTGCTCGTCGTCGGGGTCTACCTCGTCGCCGGGAACCTCGTCAACGGAGCCGGCGGCGGCAGCGTCTCGCTCGCCAAGGGCGCGGTACCGGCGGCCTATTCGTCACTCGTGCAGAAATGGGGCAACCTCTGCTCCGCCCTCAACCCCGCACTGCTCGCCGCCCAGCTCTACCAGGAGAGCGGCTTCAACCCGAACGCGAAGAGCCCCGCGAAGGCCGAGGGAATAGCGCAGTTCATCCCCGGCACCTGGGCCACGCACGGCATCGACGGCAACGGCGACGGCGTCCGCAACGTATGGGACCCGAACGACGCGATTCCGTCCGCGGCGACCTACGACTGCCAGCTCGCCGCCGATGTGAAGAGCGTGCCGGGCAACCAGACCGAGAACATGCTCGCCTCGTACAACGCGGGCGCGTACGCCGTCATCAAGTACCAGGGTGTGCCGCCGTACGCGGAGACCAGGAACTACGTGAAGACGATCACGTCCCTGGAGCAGAGCTTCGCCGCGCCCGTCAGCCGGGTCGACCCCTCCCAGCAGGCCGCCACCGCCATCACCTACGCCCAGAGCAAGCTCGGCACCCCCTATCTGTGGGGCGGGAACGGCACCGCCGACCAGGACGGGCGCTTCGACTGCTCGGGGCTGACCAAGGCCGCGTTCGAGAGCGCGGGCATTACGCTGCCACGCGTTGCGAACGACCAGTACAACGCGGGACCGCATCCCCAGCGGGCCGAATTGCTGCCGGGAGATCTGGTGTTCTTCTCGGACGACCTCACCAATTCCCGCGCCATCCGGCATGTGGGGATTTATGTCGGCGGCGGATACATGATCGACGCGCCCCGGACGGGTGCTGTGATCCGTTTCGACCCTATTGACACCCCTGATTACTTCGGCGCCACCAGAGTCACCGAAGATGGCGCGAAAGCGCTCCCCACGACGGTGTGAACCGAGCGTGAACCCACCCCCTGAGCTGCGGCGATGAGTCTCTCTTCGATAACGTCTGAGTGATCATTCGGTGGAGTGTGGAACGTATCAAGTGAGGCCGTGCGTTCCTGTTGCAGTAATGCGCACGAGAGGTGCGCCCGGAACGACGACGAAGGAGCCGCAGCACCATGGCTGTACTCGCCGAATCCGGGTCGAACCCCGACGTCGATCTGCTCTACGACATCAATGGCCTCGCCAAGGACGCGCCGCACTGGCTCGACCGGGTCGTGGAGTTCGTCGGTGAGTACGGACTGCTCGTCGCCATGGTGCTGCTCGTGGTGTGGTGCTGGTGGTCCGTGCGGCGGCGAGCCGACGAGGACGCCGCCCAGTCCGTCGCCGCGCTCGTCTGGACTCCGCTGGCCGCGGCGATCGCCGTACTTGTGAACGTGCCCATCCGCGGGTTCGTGGAGCGGCCCCGCCCCTTCCTCGACCACACCGGCATCGACGTCCTCGTCCCCGGGAAGACCGACTACTCCTTCGTGAGTGATCACGCCACGATCACCATGGCGATGGGCGTCGCGCTGTTCGTCGCGAACCGGCGGTTCGGGCTGCTGGGGATCGGGCTCGCGCTGGTGGAGGGGTTCTGCCGGGTCTATATGGGCGTGCACTATCCGACCGACGTGATCGGTGGGTTCGCGCTCGGGACGGCTGTGGCTCTTCTGCTGTCCCCGCTGGCGATGGCGCTGCTTACGCCTGTGCTGAAGGCGGTTGAGGGGTCGGCGTGGGGTGCGTGGTTGGTGCGGTCCGGTGCTGCGCGTCGGTTGGCCCGGGACGCGGTGATCCCGGGGGCGCGGTCGGAGACTTCGGGGACTGAGGAACGGGACCTGGCTGCGTAAGCGTGGGTGCTTTGTCGTCTGTAGGCGCGTGGGGGCTGGGCGCGCCCACGCGGCGGAGCCGCACATAGACACAGCCCCGCGCCCCTGAGGGGCGCCCTGCAGAACTGCCTGCTTACAAGCCCTGTGGGTAGCTGAAGAAGTGATTCGGGTCGTACTGCTTCTTCAACGTCGTCAGGCGGGTTGCCGCGTCGCCGTAGTACGCCTTGCGCCAGTTGGTGAGGGTGGGGTCGGTGTAGTTCTGGTAGGCGGCGCCGGAGGCGTACGGCTTCATGGCGGTGTGGAAGCGGGTCAGCCAGGACTGGGCGGCCGCGCCCGCGGTGCCGGCCGGCCAGGAGACGAGGTACTGGGCCAGCATGCGGGAGCGGCGGTGCACGAAGGCCGTCGCCGTGGGGGAGACGCGGTTGACCGCGCCGCCCAGGGCTGTCAGCGCGATGTCGCCGTTGCCGCTGACCGATCGCATCTGCGCCAGCATCGTCTGGATGCCCGCGTCGGATATCGAGCGGTCGAAGAAGTCGGAGCGGCCGGTGTAGGTCTCCCTGGACAGGGCGCCCTGCGGGTTGCGGCCCGGGGTCGTACCCGGGAGGTGGCACTGGGCGTCCGTCGAGAAGGACGAGCAGCCCGCGTAGGCGTTCATCGACTCCTCGTACGTGTGCCGCCTGAGCGAGACGCTCGACGCGTTGCCGCCGACCAGGTGGGCCAGCTTGTCGACCGCGTTCTGGAGTTCGTTGTAGGTGCCGAGGGAGAAGGCGGCGACGGAGACCTTGGGGGTGCCGCCGGGTGTGTTCGAGAGGTGGCAGGACGACCAGATCTCGTCGGGCTGGTCGGGGCCCCACTCCTGCCAGGCCTTCACCACGGCCGCCGCCATCGACGACGGCCAGGTCAGGTAGCCCGATACGGCCTGGGGCGCGGGGTGGGTCTTGAACTGCAGCTCGGTGACGACGCCGAAGTTGCCGTTGCCGGCGCCGCGCAGCGCCCAGAACAGGTCCTTGTTCTCGCTCGCGTTGGCGATCAGCTGCTTGCCGTCGGCGGTGATCAGGGTGGCCTGGGTGAGGCTGTCGCAGGTCAGGCCGTACGCCCGGGAGACCACGCCGTGGCCGCCGCCGAGGGTGAGGCCGGAGACGCCGACCGTGGGGCAGGAGCCGGCGGGGATGGTCACGCCCTTCGCGGCGAGACTCCGGTACACGTCGATGAGCTTCGAGCCTGCGCCGACGACCGCGGTGGAACCGCTCGCGCGGATCTTGTTCAGCTTCGACACGTCGACGATCAGCCGGTTGTCGCCGGAGGACCAACCGGCGTAGGAGTGGCCGCCGTTGCGGATCGCGACCTTGATGCTGTGGGCGCGGGCGTAGGAGAGGACGGAGCGGATGTCGTCGGCGTTCGCGACATAGGCCACCGCGGCCGGCTTCAGGTTGTCGAAGCGGGTGTTGTAGAGCTGGTGGGCCGTCTTCCAGGAGGCGTCGCCGGGGCGGACCAGGGTGCCGTCCAGGTCCCGGGCGAGGGCGGTCCAGTTGGCCGCGGCGGCGGGCAGCCTGCCGGTGCCGGTCGTCTTGGCGGCGTTGGCCACGGTGGACGTGTCACCACTGCCGATGCCCAGGCTGCCGCCGCTGCATCCGGCCGTGGCCACCGCCGCTATCGCGGCCGCGCCGCCGCCTATGAACGTACGCCGTTCCATTTCGCCTCCTGTGGGGATTCCGTGAGATGAGATACGTCCGGCGCCCCACAAGTTCTCGCGCTCATGTCACGGGTTCGGAACAGACGGGTTCGGAACAGACAGGTGCCCCGCGGCGTCCGTTCTGGCCTGGCTTCTCGCCCGTCTCGCAGGACCGCGCCAGCCGCACACGCACCGGCCGAAGCAGAAAGGTCCCTGCTCGACGAGTGTCGTGCGGTGTTCCGGATGTTCGGGGGGAGCCGCCAGGCTGTCCTGCTGTGCCACTCCGACAACGTTACCGAGGTTCCGTAAAGGGTTCGTATGGCGGCCGGAAGTCGTTGTACCCGGCCCGGATCCGCGTGACGGGGCCACCTGCCCGCTCGTTAGGCGGGGCGACAGGGGGCCCGTGACGACGTACCGGGGGTACGGCAGCGATGGAGGAGCGGCAGCGCAGGCGCACCGGTGGGGCGGTGGTCGCGGCGGGACTCGTGGTCGGGGTCTGTGTCGGGGCCGGTGGGTGCGGCGGTGGCGACGGGGCGGCCACGGCGGACGCGCGCGGTGGCGGGGACGCGGTCGCGGTGGTGCGGCGCGCGGCCGACACCCTTGTCGCGGCGGGGAGTTCACAGGCCCGTACGTCCATGGAGATGGCCACCGGCGGCACCCGCGTGACCATCCGCGGCGCGGGCGGCTACGACTTCCGCCGCCAACTGGGCCGACTCACCGTGCAGTTGCCGCAGGACCCGGCCGGGGCCAGCGAGCACCGGCCGATCACCGAACTCCTCGCGCCAGGCGCCCTGTTCATGAAGAACCGGGGTGCCGGGGTGCCCGCCGACAAGTGGGTACGGGTCGACACCGGGACGCTGTCCGACGGCAACCTCGTGACCGGCGGGGCCACCGACCCGTACGCCGCCGCCGAGGTGCTGCGCGGGACGACGGCGGCGACGTATCTGGGGAAGACGGAGGTGGCCGGGGCCCTGGTGCGTCACTATCGGGGGGTCGCCGATCTCTCCGTCGCCGCGCGGAGCGCTTCGGAGGGGAACGCGGCGGCTCTGCGGTCGGCGGCGAAAGGGTTCGCCACCGCCCGGGTGCCCTTCGACGTCTACCTCGACGACCAGGGGCGCGTCCGCAAGGTCCGCCAGCGGTTCAGCTTCGTCAACGGGCAGCGCCGCAGCACCGTGGCGGTCGCCTCGACGACGCTGCTGTACGACTTCGGGGCCCCCGTGGACGTACGGCTTCCGGCGTCGAAGGACATCTATGCCGGGCAGATCGCCGAGAAGTGACCTGATCCGATCGGTGACGAGTCGGTGTGAGAACTAGCCCGTCCGTGCCATGCGCGGTGTGTAGACCGCTCCCTACTCTAGGAAGTCGGTGACGGCAGAGAAGAGGTGACGCACGTGGCTCCGGTCGGCGGTACGGCAGTTCAGGACCACGTGGCACTCGCCGAGATCGAGCTGTGCGGAGACCTGATCATCGCGGCCTCGGCCGCCCAGGACCGGCTCAGCCTGGAGAGCATCGACGAGGTGCTGAAGGTGGCCGAGGAGCGGGACGCCTCCAGCAGGCCGTAGGTACTAGGTACGGAGAAGTCGGGCGATCGCCTTTGTCGCCTCTTCGACCTTCGCGTCGATCTCCGCGCCTCCCTTGACGGCGGCGTCGGCGACGCAGTGGCGCAGGTGCTCCTCCAGGAGCTGCAGCGCGAACGACTGCAGGGCCTTCGTGGAGGCGGACACCTGGGTGAGTATGTCGATGCAGTAGACGTCCTCGTCGACCATGCGCTGCAGTCCGCGGATCTGGCCCTCGATCCGGCGCAGCCGCTTGAGGTGCTCGTCCTTCTGCTTGTGGTAACCATGCGTCACCGGTGCTTGAGGCGATTCGTGGGCCGTTCCGCTGGCCGGTTCGGAGGGCGCTGCCGCCGCGTCGGCCTCGGTGGTCGTCATCGCGTCCGTCGCGTCCATCACGTCCTCCAGACATATACCCCTAGTGGGTATATCGTAACGAACTTTGCTGGGTATAGGGCCCTTGGTACGCCCCCGTGCGGATCACTGTGCCTGATGGGCGACACTGGGGGACGGCCCATTAGCCGTGGCCGGATGATGCACTTAGCATCAGCCTGACCGAAACCGATGCATCCCGAGGACCCCTTGTGCGCTTTCGTCTGACCCCCAGGGAGACGAGCTTCTACGACATGTTCGCCGCGTCCGCGGACAACATCGTCACGGGCTCGAAACTCCTCATGGAACTGCTCGGGGCGGACACCGCCGGCCGGGCCGAGATCGCAGAGCGTATGCGGGCCGCTGAACATGCCGGTGACGATGCCACGCACGCGATCTTCCACCAGTTGAACTCCTCCTTCATCACGCCCTTCGACCGCGAGGACATCTACAACCTCGCTTCCTGCCTCGACGACATCATGGACTTCATGGAGGAGGCCGTCGACCTGGTCGTCCTCTACAACGTGGAGGAACTGCCCAAGGGCGTCGAGCAGCAGATCGAGGTACTGGCGCGGGCGGCGGAGCTCACTGCCGAGGCCATGCCGAACCTGCGCACGATGGACAACCTCACCGAGTACTGGATCGAGGTCAACCGGCTGGAGAACCAGGCCGACCAGATCCACCGCAAGCTGCTGGCCATGCTCTTCAACGGCAAGTACGAGGCCATCGAGGTGCTCAAACTCAAGCAGATCGTGGATGTGCTGGAGGAGGCGGCGGACGCGTTCGAGCACGTGGCGAACACGGTGGAGACCATCGCCGTCAAGGAGTCCTGACCTCTCCATGGACACCTTCGCTCTGGTCGTGACCATTCTGGTCGCGCTCTTTTTCACGTACACGAACGGTTTTCACGACTCCGCCAACGCCATCGCTACGTCGGTTTCGACGCGGGCGCTGACTCCGCGTGCGGCGCTGGCGATGGCCGCGGTCATGAATCTCGCGGGCGCGTTTCTCGGTTCCGGGGTCGCCAAGACGGTGAGTGAGGGGCTGATCGAGACGCCCGAGGGGTCGAAGGGGATGGGGATCCTCTTCGCCGCGCTGATCGGTGCGATCACCTGGAACCTGATCACCTGGTACTTCGGGCTGCCGTCCTCGTCCTCGCACGCGCTGTTCGGCGGGATGGTGGGGGCCGCGCTGGCCGGCGGTACGGATGTCATCTGGCACGGGGTCGTCGACAAGGTCATCATCCCGATGTTCGTGTCGCCGGTCGTCGGGCTCGTCGCCGGTTATCTGGTGATGACCGCGATCATGTGGATCTTCCGGAAGGCCAATCCGCACAAGGCGAAGCGGGGATTCCGGATCGCGCAGACCGTCTCCGCGGCCGGCATGGCTCTCGGGCACGGGCTCCAGGACGCGCAGAAGACCATGGGTGTCGTGGTGATGGCCCTGGTGATCTCCGGGCATTCGACCTACGGCGATCCGATCCCGGTGTGGGTGAAGATCGTCTGCGCGCTGATGCTGTCGCTGGGGACGTACGCGGGTGGGTGGCGGATCATGCGGACGCTGGGGCGGAAGATCATCGAGTTGGATCCGCCGCAGGGGTTTGCCGCCGAGACGACGGGGGCGGCGATCATGTTCACGACCGCTTATCTCTTCAAGGCGCCGGTTTCCACGACGCATGTGATCACCTCGGCGATCATGGGGGTCGGGGCGACGAAGCGGGTGAACGCGGTGCGGTGGGGTGTTGCGAAGAACATCGTGATGGGGTGGTTCATTACGATGCCGGCGGCTGCGGTGGTCGCTGCGTGCTCGTTCTGGGTTGTGAACCTCGCGTTTCTGTAGCGGGGGTTTTGCCCACCCGCCCGCCCGACTCGGTGGGTTGAGACGGTGCCGTAAAGGCAACCACCCGGGCTACGCCCGGGACCTTTTCCCACC
>NZ_JAEQAZ010000135.1 GCF_016654115.1 Streptomyces sp. MBT53 | reverse complement strand
GGGGAGGAGGGCGGGTGAGCGGGGGCCTGTCGTTCGTCGGCTGTGGCGCTCTGTAACTTGCCAGGTCGGTCGGAGGGGACGGCTTCAGGCGTCCTCTTCGGGGCCCACGTGGCGAAGGACCGTCCGGTACTCGCCCGTTGCGACGAGCCCGTCGATGACCTCGACCATCGACGGCACGCCCGGGGCGCGGACGATGAGGCCGTCCCAGCACCACCAGTAGTCGCCTTCCGGTTCGCCCGCCCGGCGCTGCCTTTCCATGACGCGGCGCACCTCGTCGAGCGTGAACACGGTTCCCGACCAGCGCTCGCCGTCGTCACGGATGACCCACATGTCCACGTTGCAGACCTCGTCGAGGTCCTCGCCCGCACTGGGCACGAAGCAGATCTCGTAACCGGTGCGTCCGACTCGGTAGAAGGGGCCGTCCCACATGCTCGCTCCGTCTCTATGCCGTCTCTATGCCGTCCAGCAGTACAGGCGGTGGTCCTGCCCGCGGAGGCCGTGGGCAAGCCGGGCCAGATCGCTCAGGATCCGGTGCGTGATCCCTTTGTCGAACACTTCGCCGTCCGCCGCCCGCTCCTGGACCCACAGCCGACTGACCTCGGCAATCCGGGACGGGCCGGCAGCAGCCAGTGCGTCCTGAAGGGCATCGGAGGCGGCGAAGAGCATCGAGCCCTCGCCCTCGCCCTCGTCAGGATCCGCGACGACTTCGGGTTCACCAGCGGCCACCAGCTCGTCAAAGCTCCGACCGGTGAAGATGCCCTCCCACTCGATCAGCGCCTCTTCAGCGTCGAAGTTGCCGTACGACAGCGACTCGAAGACCCCGTCCGGGCCGCCGTCCACGACGGCAGCCGCAGCTTCGTGACTCGGTGCGGCGAAGAACTTGGCGATGATGCTCACCGAGGCATGGTGCCTGCCCGACGGAACATGGTCATCTGCTTTTGGCGCGGAAAGGCACGCCGGAGGAGTGGTCGAAGGAGTAATGGTGCTGGGACTGCTGGGCTTCTACGACGAGTTGGACGACAGGTCCGCGCAACCGAACGGATCGATTCGGGACGCCGTCCGGCCCGTCGGCGAACCGGACGAAGCGGAACTGGTCGCCTACCTGGACGGCGGGCACGTCCTCCTCGACGTCATGGAAGGCGGCCACGACGTCATCACCGGGAGTCCCCACCGGCACTCTCCGGGATGCTCGTCACTCATGACCGACGGCAACTGGCTGTGGCGCATGGACTTTCCGCACTACGTGGAGACACACCACGTCGCGTTGCCGGCCGCGTTCGTCGAGCACGTCCGCGGCCTCCGCCACCGGATGCCCACCATCGCCGTCGCGCGGTTCGCTCCCCACTACGACGAGACCATGCCCCTGGTCGGCTGGTCCTCGGCCGTCCCATGGCGATCGACTGCGACCACGCTCGTCCCCGAACCACGAGCGGTGATCAGCAAGGCCGAGTTCGACGCGGCGACGGCGACCCGGCAGCGGGACCGGCCGGCGGGGGGTTGGAGCAGACCGCGCAAGTCGCGCAAGTCGCCGGGGACTTAGGTTTCGTTGGGACACGGACCGGCGCATGCACGGCGCGCTGCGAGCGGCGGGAATCCCGGCGGAGCTCCACGTCTTCGAAGCGGCCCCACACGGACTGATGCCCCCGGGCATATCGGAGGACGAGCAACTCCTCCAGGAAATGCACCACTTCATCGCGACCGACTGCCCTGCGCCGTGAGCTGTCGAGCGATGAGTTCCGATGCGAAGAGAGGTCTTCTTGGGCATGCGGAATCATGACTTCGTCGTCCAGAAGATCGTCAGGCCCGAACGCACCGTGTCGGGCCCGTGGTTGGAGGTGATCGCCTCGAATCTCGACTACCACCGGGCGACCTTCCTGTGGAAGTGCGAGGGCCTCTCGGACGCACAGTTGCGGCTACGCCCCCTGGGGTCCTCGGCGTTGACCCTGCTGGGGCTCATGCGCCATCTGCAGGGGGTCGAACGCGCCTGGTTCCAGCGGACGTTGGCCGGAGCGACGCCTCGCTTCTTCCCGTATCGGACCTACGTCACCGCTGACGGCGACGAGTGGTACGACGAGTCGGACGCCACGCCGGCCAGGGAGGTCCACGAGGACTACCTCAAGGCGTGCGAGGAGTCGCGGCAGGTGTTCGCGAGGGTGACGGCAGACCTCGCGCGCATCGTGCCGAACCCGGAATTCGGTGACACCGACGTGCGGTTCGTCCTCGAGCACGTGATCGAGGAGTACGCCCGTCACGTCGGCCACGCGGATCTCCTCCGCGAGGCCATCGACGGCGCCACCGGCGAGTGATCCTGCCCGATTTCGGGCAGAAAAGTGGAGGCGGTGTGATGTCGCGTCCTATGGTCGTCGTTCGTGATCGCCATAGCTGCCTTGTGGACCTTTTCCCTGATGGTGGGACTGCTCACCGTCACTCCCGGACTGGACACCGCGCTCATCCTGCGCACCGCCGGACTCGGCCACCGCCGGCGTGCCTGGGGCGTGGTCCTCGGCATCCAGTGCGGCACGCTGATCTGGGGCGTGCTCACCTCGCTCGGTGTGACCGCGCTCCTGACCGCCTCTCACCTCGCCTACGAAGTACTCCGCTGGGCCGGGGCCGCGTACCTCATGTGGATGGGAGGCCGACTCCTGTGGACCTCCTGGCGTCGCTCGGCCGACGAGCACGCGAAGGTGGACCCGACCGAGGCCGGCGGCGGGCCGCGCGCCGACGACGACACGGTGCTCGGCGGCTGGCGTCAGGGGATCACCACCAACCTCCTCAACCCGAAGATGGGTGCCTTCTACGTCGCGGTGCTCCCGCAGTTCATCCCCGCCGGCGCCCCCCACCTCGCAACGGGCGTACTCCTGACCGGTGTTCACATTCTTCTCGCCGTCTGCTGGTCCTGCGCCCTGATCGCCTTCGCGCGGGTACTCCGCGGCCGCTTGCAACGGCCTTCCGTACGCCGCTGCCTCGACCGCGTCACGGGTGCGGCCATCGCCGTCTTCGGACTCCGCCTCGCGCTCGGCGACTGAACCGAAGGGGAGACCCGCCCTGCTCGGTCGATGACGACCACCTTCATCTGGGACCCCGTCGGGCCGCCGTCGCCGACGGTGTTGACGGCGACCTGCCCGGCCTCGACCCGGCGGGCGAGCCGTACCGCGCGTCCGATGGCTGTCGGTTGTGTCGGTCCCTGGTCAGGCGGGGACGCTCACCCGTTGCCGTTCCGCCTCCGCGAGGCGTGCCGAGCGTGTGCGGGTGCCGAAGGCGGCCAGGATCATCGCGCCGAGGAGCCAGGTGCCGGCGATGAAGTAGAAGACGCTCTGGTAGCCGTGGCCGTTGTAGAGCGCGGCGACGATCAGGGGGCCGGCGGCGTTGGACAGGCGGCCCAGGCCGTAGGAGACGCTCGTGCCGAGCGAGCGGCTGCGGGTGTCGAAGAGTTCGGGGGAGTAGGCGTAGGCGAGGGCGGTGTAGCCGCGTTCGAAGAGGTTCACCAGGAAGCCGAACACGACGATGAGGACCGGATTGAAGGTCAGCCCGTACAGCAGGCCGCAGACCGCGATCACCGTGCCGAAGGCGACCAGGCACCACTTGCGTTCGAACCGGTCGGTGACCAGGGAGGCCAGGTAGCAGCCGAGGGGTGCGCCGACGGTGGTCAGGGCCACGTAGAAGACGGACTTCTCGACGCTGAAGCCCTCCTTGGCCAGCAGGGTGGGTGCCCAGCTGGAGTAGCCGAAGAAGCCGATGGTCTGGGTCATCCACAGCGCGGTGAGCAGGAGCGTCGGGAGCAGGTACCTGCGCTGGAGGAGCAGCCGCAGCGGTGCCTTCGCCGAGGGCTTTTCGTCCACCGGGGGCGCGGCTTCGGGGAGCGGGCCCTTCTCCGCGGCGACGCGTGCCTCTATCTCCCGCAGGACCGCGTCCGCCGCGGTGTGGTCGCCCCTGCTTTCGAGCCAGCGCGGTGACTCCTTGAGGTGCCGGGTGAACAGGACGAGCAGGATGCCCAGGGAGCCCCAGAGGTAGACGAGCCGCCACGACCAGTCGGTGAGCGGGACGACCGCGCTGGCGATGAGGTTGGTGACGGGGGTGCCGCAGATGCCGATGGCGATGGCGTACGCCTGATACTTGCCACGGGTGGCCGACGGGTACATCTCGTTGACGTAGACGACTCCCACGACGGTCATCGCCGAGAGGCCCGCCGAGGTCAGGACGCGGAAGACGCCCAGGGAGACCAGGTCCCAGGAGAACACCGCGGCGAACGAGGAGAGGCCGAAGAAGAGAGTCGTCCACAGCAGGGCCCGTTTGCGGCCCCACCGGTCGGCGATGGAACCGGCGACGATCGCGCCGACGAACATGCCGACGAACGACAGCGAGGTGACGTAGGCGATCTGATCGACCGTCACGCCCCAGAGTTTGATCAGTTTCGGCGCTGTGGTGGCGAAGCTGTTGATGTCCGCGAACTCGAAGAAGTACGCGAAGGCGACGGCGAGCAGGGTGACCTTGTGGAAGCGGGAGAGGGGAAGCCGGTCCAGCCGGTTCAGCGCGTTGGCGTGTTGCATGAGCGGCCCTTGTCGAAGTCGGGGAGCAGGAAAGGGAGTTGGAAGGGGAGTTCGGGGAGTCAGCTGTCCTCGCCGGGCCAGTACAGGCGCATCGGGTTGGCGACGAGGAGCTTGTGGCGCTGTTCGTCGGTGACCGCCACCTGCGGGACGTGGTCGACGAGGAGACCGTCGTCCGGCATGTGGTCGGTGAGGTTGGGGTGCGGCCAGTCGGTGCCCCACAGCACCCGGTCGGGGAACTCCGCCACGACGCGGCGGGCGAAGGGGACGACGTCGGTGTACGCGTGACGTTCGCCGTCGAGGGCGGCCGGTCCCGTCACGCTGAGGCGCTCGGGGCAGGTCACCTTCACCCACACGTCGTTGTCCTCGACGAAGCGCAGAAAGCGGGTGAACTCCGGCCCGTCCACCGGCCGGGTCACATCCGGACGGCCCATGTGGTCCACCACGAGCGGTACGGGCAACGACCCGAAGAATCCCTCCAGTTGGGGCAGGTCGGCGCTCTCGAAGTAGAGGACGACGTGCCAGCCCAGTGGGGCGACCTTCTTGGCGATCGTCTGGAGGTCGTCCTCGGGCGAGGCGTCGACCAGACGCCGTACGAAGTTGAAGCGCACCCCGCGCACGCCCGCCGCGTCGAGCGCGAGCAACTCGCCCTCGTCGATGTCGGGTCGTACGGTCGCGATGCCGCGTGCCCGGCCGCCCGACGCCCGGACGGCGTCGACCATGGCGCTGTTGTCCGCGCCGTGGCAGGTGGCCTGCACGATGACGTTGCGGGCGATGCCCAAGTGGTCGCGGAGCGCGAACAGTTGGTCCTTGCCGCCGTCGCAGGGCGTGTACTTGCGTTCCGGTGCGAAGGGGAACTCGGCCTGCGGGCCGAAGACATGGCAGTGGGTGTCGACCGATCCCGGCGGCAGTCGGAAGGCAGGGGCGGACGGATTCTCGTACCAGTCCAGCCAGTTGGGGGACTTGGGGGCGAGCGTGCTCATGTACGTCACCGCCCCTGGCGCTTGAGCAGCGCGTCGAGGCGGGGGTACACGGCGCGGGCGTTGTGTTCCTGGACTGCCGACAGGTCGTCCGCGGGCAGCTTCGCCGCCTCCGCGTAGCGGCGGGTGTCGTCGAAGTGGTGGCCGGTGCACGGGTCCACGTCCCGCACCGCGCCGATCATCTCCGAGGCGAAGAGGATGTTGCGGGCCGGGATGACGTCGTAGAGGAGGTCGGAGCCGGGCTGGTGGTACACGCAGGTGTCGAAGTAGACGTTGCCCAGGACGTGTTCCTCCAGCGGAGGCTTCCCGAGCGCCATCGCGAGCCCACGGAAACGGCCCCAGTGGTACGGCACCGCCCCGCCGCCGTGCGGGATCACCAGGCGCAGGGTCGGGAAGTCCGCGAACAGGTCGCCCTGGACCAACTGCATGAACGCCGTGGTGTCGGCGTTGAGGTAGTGCGCGCCGGTGGTGTGGAAGGCCGGGTTGACGCTCGTACTGACGTGGATCATCGCCGGGATGTCGTACTCCACCATCTTCTCGTAGAGCGGGTACCACGAGCGGTCGGTGAGCGGCGGGGCGGTCCAGTGGCCGCCCGAGGGATCGGGGTTGAGGTTGACCGCGACGGCGCCCAACTCCTCCACGCAGCGTGTGAGTTCGGGGACGCAGGTGGCCGGATCGACGCCCGGCGACTGCGGCAGCATCGCGGCGGGCACGAAGCGCTCCGGATACAACTGGCCGACGCGGTAGCAGAGTTCGTTGCAGATCGCCGCCCAGGCGGCGGAGGTCTCGAACCCTCCGACGTGGTGCGCCATGAACGACGCGCGCGGCGAGAAGACCGTCACGTCGATGCCGCGCTCGTCCATCAGCCGCAACTGGTTCGGCTCGATGCTCTCGCGCAGTTCGTCGTCGCCGATGCGCAGGTCCGCGCGGGCGGGAGCGGCCGACGGATCGGTGAGGGAGGCGATCTGCCGCTTGCGCCACGCCTCCAGGGCCGGCGGAGCGGTCGTGTAGTGACCGTGACAGTCGATGATCATGACGGCGTCCTTCTCGAGCTGCTGGGTGCCGTGCAGCCTGGCCCCGCCCCGCACCGGCGGACGAGAGGGCCGAACGCAGAACTAACCTCCCCTTAACACTCCGGCGAGCACCCGGTCGGTGTGGTCTACATTCGGCTGGACGGGATCGTCGGAGTGGCCGAAAGGAGGTGGGCGGGGTGCAGATACTGCTGGCCGAGGACGACGACGGGGTCGCCGCGGCGCTCGTGGAGGTCCTCTACGACCATGGCCATGTCACCAGACGCGTCCGGTACGGCCGGGACGTCCTGACCTACCACCGCAGCTCCGACCTGCTCCTTCTCGACCTTGGCCTGCCCGACACCGACGGCCTGGACGTGCTGCGCGCCCTGCGCGCGGTCAGTGACATGTCCGTCGTGGTGCTCACCGCCCGCGGTGACGAGCGCTCGGTCGTACGCGGACTGCGGCTCGGAGCCGACGACTACCTCGTCAAGCCGGTACGCCTCGCCGAACTGCTCGCGCGGATCGACGCCGTCACCCGGCGGACCGCGGCGCGGAACGGCTCCACGGTACGGACGGTCCGGGCCGGTGACGTCGAGGTGGATCTCGACGCCCGCCGGGTCCGGGTCGCCGGGACCGACGTCGAGCTGACCACCAAGGAGTTCGACATCCTCGCCGTGCTGGCCGGACGGGTGGGTACCGCGGTCAGCCGTGAACAGCTCCTGGACGAGGTGTGGGGCGACGCCTACCACTCCGTGTCCCGGTCGCTCGACGTCCACCTCACCCAACTGCGCGCCAAACTCGCCCGCCCCGAGCTGGTCACCACGATCCGGGGCTTCGGCTACCGCTTCGGGGACCCCGGGAACTGAGGAGCCGACGCGTGCGCACCCGGGTCCAGGCCGCGCTGCTGCTGTTCGTCGTCATCGCGGTGGCCGCGTTCGCCGTACCGCTGCTGCTGTTCACCGCCTCCGACCGCACCCAGCAACTCGTCCTCGCCCGCAGCGCGGACCTCGACCGCTTCGCCTCCCTCATGGACCAGGCCGCACAGACCGGCGACACCTCGGCCGTCACCGCCGAGGCCCGCCGCTACACCCAGCTGTACGGCGAACCGCTCGTCGTCACCGACACCCGCCGGCGACCGATCGTGCAGACCGGCGGGATGCGGGCCGCCGACCCCGCCGTAGGCCGGTTGCTCGACGCGGCGCTGCGCAACCAGACCGCACACCCCACCGGCGCACTGCGTCCCTGGTCGAAGGGGTCCCGGATGTTCGCCGAGCCCGCGGGCACCGGGACCCGGGTCTCCGGCGCCGTCGTGCTCCGGGCCTCGGTCGACACGGCGGCGGAGGACATCACCCGGCGCTGGGCCGCCGTCATCGCGGGAACCGCCCTGGTCGCCGTCGCCTGCACGGTCCTCGCGCGGGCCGCGACGCGGTGGGTGGTCAGCCCGCTGCGCCGCCTGGACCGCGCGGTCGGACAACTCGCCGCAGGGCTCCCGCCCGAACAGACCCGGGCCGGTGGCCCACCGGAACTGCGCCAGCTCGCGACCGGCTTCAACCGCATGGCGCGTACGGTCACGGCGGCCCTGGAACAGCAGCGCCGGCTCGTCGCCGACACCTCCCACCAGATGCGCAACCCGATGGCCGCGCTACGGCTGCGCGTCGACGCCCTGCACCGCCACCTGCCCGCGTCCGCCGACCGCACGTACACGGGCGTGACCACCGAACTCGACCGCCTGGAGACCCTGCTCGACGACATGCTGACCCTCGCCACCGCGGAACACCGCGCCGGGGAACTCGCCGTGACCGACGGCTCCGACGCCCACTGCGACGCCACGGCGGTCGCGACCGCCCAGTACCGACTGTGGGAGCCGGTCGCCCACCGCGCCGGCACCCGCCTCACACTCCACACCGACGCGACCCCGGTCACGGCCGCCTGCACGGACCACGAACTCGCCCAGATCACCGACATCCTCCTGGACAACGCCATCAAGTACGCGGGCCCCGACGCCGAGATCTCCCTGCGCTGCGCCGCCGAAGGACCGCACGCCACCCTCACCGTGACGGACGACGGACCCGGCCTGACCCCGGAGGAACTCACCCAGGCCACCACGAGATTCTGGCGCTCCGGCAGACAGCGACAGGACGGGACAGCCGGTACGGGCCTGGGGCTGGCCATCGTCGAACAGCTACTGGCGGGCCGCGGAGGCCGACTGGAACTGGGGCCCGCGCGACCGAGAGGACTGCGGGCCACGGCCCTTCTGCCGCGCGCCGTGACCGACCGCAGCGACGGCGGTGCACGATGACCCGCCCCGTCGACCGCCGCACCCTTCTCCACGCCGCTCTCGGCGCCACGACCGCCGCCGTCCTCGGGGGCGCGCTCACGGGCGACACCTCCGGGCAGCGGCCCGGACTCAGCGGTGTCCTGCGCTTCGCGACCGGAGAACCCACTGCCTTCTACGAGGCTTTCGGCCGCCTCCTCGCCGCCGAACTCACGGCGGCATACCCGCGCCTGAGCTGCCGCGTCCGCACCACCCCGGGCAGCCTCACCAACATCGAACTGCTCCGCGACCACCGCGCCGACCTCGCGCTCGTCCTCACCGACACCGCGCGGGCGGCCCAGGGCACCACCCTCTTCCCGCACCCCGTGCCCCTGCGCGCGATCGGCAGGCTGTACGAGACCTACCTCCAGTTCGTCGTCCGCGCCGATTCGAGCGTGCGTACGGTGTCCGACCTGGCCGGACACACCGTGTCGCTCGGCGCGGCCGGATCGGGCGCGGCCGTACTGGGCGAACAGATCCTGCACGCCGCGGGTCTGTCGCCGGGCACCGAGGTCGCCGTACGCCATCTCCCGCTGGCCGACGCGGCCGACGCCCTGCGGGCGCGCTCGGTCGACGCGTTGCTCGTGGCGGGCGGTGTACCGCTGCCGGTTCTGTCCGAACTCGACGACCGGTTCGGTCTGCGGTTCCTGCCGCTGGCCGGCCTGCTGCCCCGACTCGGCGGACAAGGCGGCCAGGCGGCCTCGGGCCTGGAAGAGGTCTCCCTGCCGCAGGGCGCGTACCGGGCGGCGGGCGGAGTCGCCACCATCGGGGTGTCCAACCTGCTGGTGTGCCGCCCCGAACTGCCCCGCGGTGTGGCCGAGGCGCTCACCCGCCTGCTGGTCCTGCGCGCGACCGACCTCGTTCCCCACAACGCCGTCGGCACCCAGTTCCTCGACGTCCGCAGCCTCATCGGCACCGGTGCCGTCCCCCTGCACCCAGGGGCGATCACGGCATACCGCGCGCTGCACGGCTGAGCCCGGGACGATCTCGCCGGTGTACTGCGGTACCAGTGGCCGGTGGTCATTGTGGCCTCCGGGTCCACGGGTCGCGTCGTGGCCGCTCCTAGCCTCGGAAGCAGTGACCCGGCCGGATGCCGGGCCCGACGGAAGCGGGGAGCACCACCGTGATCGAAGTTCACGAACTGACCAAGCGCTACGGCGACAAGACAGCGGTGGACGGCCTGAGTTTCACCGCGCCGCCGGGTCTGGTGACCGGGTTCCTGGGACCGAACGGGGCGGGCAAGTCCACCACGATGCGGATGATCGTGGGCCTGGACGCGCCGACCAGCGGCACGGCCCTGGTCAACGGCAAGCCCTACGCCCAACACCGGGCGCCCTTGCAGGAGTTGGGGGTGCTGCTGGAGGCGAAGGCCGTGCATCCGGGGCGTTCCGCGTTCAACCACCTGATGGCGTTGGCGTACACGCATGGCATTCCGCGTCGGCGGGTGGAGGAGGTCATCGACCTCGCCGGTCTGCACGCGGTGGCGCACAAGCGGGTGGGGGCGTTCTCGCTGGGGATGGGGCAGCGCCTGGGTATCGCCGCCGCGCTGCTGGGTGATCCGGCGGTGGTGATGCTGGACGAGCCGGTGAACGGGCTCGATCCCGAAGGGGTGCGCTGGGTGCGGGAGTTGCTGCGCGGGCTGGCCGCGGAGGGGCGCACGGTGATGCTGTCCTCGCATCTGATGAGTGAGATGGCGCAGACCGCGGACCGGCTGGTGGTCGTGGGGCGGGGGAAGCTGCTGGCGGAGACGACCGTCGACGCGCTGGTCGACCAGTCGGAGGACAAGGGGGTGCGGGTCGCCACCCGCGAGCCCACGCGGCTGCGTTCGCTGCTGGCGGCGCCGGGGGTCACGGTGACCTCGACGGGTGCCGAGCGGCTGGTGGTGTCCGGTCTGGACACGCGACGGATCGGTGAGGTGGCGGCCGAGCACCGGGTGCCGTTGTACGAACTGGTCACCGAGTCGGTGTCGTTGGAGGAGGCGTTCATGCAACTCACCGAGGACGCGGTGGAGTACCAGAGCAGCGACGCGGGGAGGGCCGCCTGATGAGCGCCGACACCACCATCACCACCACGCCGGTGAGTCCGGTGTACCGCGTGACCGGCCGACGTGTGGTCAGGTCCGAGTGGTCCAAGTTCTGGTCGCTGCGCTCCAGTTGGATCACGCTGGGGGTGGCTGTGCTGTTCCTGGTGGCCATCGGGGCGATCGCCGCGGCCCTCTACAGTCCCGACGGCCCGCTGGGCGGCAAGGACGCGCAGTCTGGTGCGGCGTTGACTCTGGCGCTGGCCGGTACCAACCTCGCGGCCCTGGCGGTCGGCGCGCTCGGCGTCCTGCTCTCCGCGGGTGAGTACAGCACGGGGATGGTCCGTTCGACGTTCGCCGCGGTGCCGGGCCGGTTGTCCGTGCTGTGGGCGAAGTGCGCGGTCTACGGCCCGATCGCGTTCGTCACGTCCACCGTGGGCGCCCTGGTCTCGTTCCTGCTGGGCAGCGCCGCGCTGCACGGCGAGAAGATCGCGCTGTCCCTCGGGGATCCCGGGGTCTTCCGGTGCCTGGTGGGCGCGGGTGTGTATCTGGGGCTGGTGGGTGTGTACGGCGTGACGGTCGGCCTGCTGGTGCGCAACAACGCCGGGGGCATCGCGATCCTGGCCGGTGTGGTGCTGGTCCTGCCGGGTCTGACCGGGCTGCTGCCCAGTTCGCTGGGGGACACGGTGAGCCGGTACCTGCCGAGCAACGCGGGTCAGTCGGTGATGACCCTGCACGAGTCGAGTGGTTCCTTGGTGGGTCCGGGGGCGGGGGTGACGGCGTTGCTGGTGTGGGCCGTGTTGTTGCTGGCCGGTGCTGCTTACCGGTTGCGTCGCAGTGACGTCTGAGATCGCGTCCGCGAGGATGGACCCGATGGATCACACAAGGCCGGATCACTCGGGCGGGGCGGGGTCGGCTTCCCGGCCGCCCGGGTCGGTTCGGGCAGCAACGGCATCGCCCTCGCCCGAGCCGATCCCCGGGCGACCAACTGTCGGCCCAGGGGCCGAGGCTGTCTGGGCACACCCCGTCATGCGCACGCTGCTGCGGGTGCTGGGTCGGCTGCGGGCGGTCGACCGGCGGCGGCCGTGGCTGCTCGACAGCATCGTGGTCGTCCTGGTCGCCGCCGCCGCGCCGCCGGACCTGCTCGTGCACGGCCCCGATCACCCCGTGTCGCGCCCGGTGGGTGCAGGTCTGCCGGTCGGTGTGGTGCTGGGCATCGCGGCCGTGCTGGTCGTGCCACTGTGGTGGCGGCGCCGCCATCCCGCCGCGGTCTTCGGTGTCTGCCTCGTGGTGTGCCCGGTCATGTGGTCGCTGGGGCTGGGGCCCGCCGCCGCCCTTGTCCTGCTGATCGCCCTGTTCGACCTGGCGCTGCACGCCTCGCCGCGAGCGATCTGCTGGGCGCTGCCGGTGACCGTGTTGGGGTGGGTGGTGCTCGTCGTCACCGTGATCCCGACGACCGGTCCGGTGGCCTTCCTGATCCTGTCGGTCGGCACCGGCATCGGGGCCGTCGCCCTCGGCCTGACCTTCCGGATCAGCCGGTTGTACCTGTCCGCGCTGCGGGACCGGGCAGCGCGGCTGGAGATCGAGCGCGACCAGCGGGTCCGGCTGACCGCTGCGGCGGAGCGCTCGCGCATCGCCCGCGAGATGCACGACATCGTCGGCCACAACCTGTCGGTCATGGTCAACCTCGCCGACGGCGCCGCCGTACTCACCACCCGCGACCCCGGCCGCACCGAGCAGGCGCTCCATCTCATCGGCGACACCGGCCGGCAGGCGATGGACGAACTCCGGCGCGTGCTGGGGGTGTTGCGCGAATCCTCTGAGCAGGAGGACCCCGAGAACACCCCTCGGTCCCCGCAGCCGGGCGTCCGGGACCTGGACACTCTGCTGGCCCGGGTGCGCGCGGCCGGTCTGCCCGTGGCCTACCACACCGTCGGCCCGGTCGACGCGCTGGGCCGTGGTGTGCAGCTCACGGTGTTCCGCGTCGTGCAGGAAGCCCTGACCAACACCCTCAAACACGTCGGCCCCGGTGCCTCGGCCGACGTCACGGTCGCGGTCGAGGACGAGCTGCTGCGCGTCCGGGTCACCGACACCGGTTCACTCTCGCGGAGACCGTCCACGGCTCACCGCGGGGACAGCGGACATGGCCTGGTCGGCATCCGCCAACGGGCCGCGCTCTACGACGGCACCGCCACCATCGGACCACGCGAGGACGGCCAGGGCTGGATCGTGGACGTCCTGCTCGATCCGTCCGCCCAGGCCACCTCCGGAGAAGCCACGCCATGACCACGATCCTGATCGCCGACGACCAGCCGCTGCCCCGCATGGGCTTCCGGATGCTGCTCGACGGTTCCCCCGGCGTGAGCGTCGTGGGCGAGGCCGACAACGGCGCGCAGGCGGTGCGCATGGCGGCCGAACTGAGCCCCGACGTGGTCCTGATGGACGTACGGATGCCCGGTCTCGACGGCATCGAGGCCACCCGCCGCATCGTGGCGGCGGGCGGCCGCACCCGCGTGCTCATCCTGACCACCTTCGACCTCGACGAGTACGCCTACGCCGGACTGCGTGCCGGGGCCAGCGGCTTTCTGCTCAAGGACGTCCGGCCGGCGGAACTCCTCGCCGGGATCCAGGCCGTCGCGACCGGCGACGCCGTCGTGTCCCCCCGGTTGACCCGTCGTCTGCTCGACGCGCACGCGCACGACGTGCTCGCGCCGGACGCGGGACCGCGTACGGACCCACGGTTGGCGACGCTCACCGAACGCGAGCACGAGGTGCTCGTCGCCATCGGCACGGGCTGGACGAACGCGGAGATCGCCGAACGTTTCGTGCTGACCGAGTCGACCGTGAAGAAGCATGTCGGCCGGGTGCTGGCCAAGGTCGGAGCCCGGGACCGCATCCAGGCGGTCATCCTCGCCTACGACGCGGGGCTGGTCGCTCCCCGGCAGTGAGCACCGCACGCTTCGGTGTCGTGGGCATGACAGTGTGCCGCCGAGGTGACTCGGCGGCACACTGCCGTGCGTCAGGCTTGTTGTCTCAGTTGGTCGACGTCGAGGCGGTCTCCTTCTTGTACAGCTTCAGCGGTACCCGGCTGATGATCGAGTCGAGGGAGGAGTTGTTCCGCCCGTCGGCCCAGGTGACGTAGGCGTACTTGTCGGTGAGCGTGATGCCCGACCAGCGGTCACCGGGCGGGCCCGTCTCGCCGACCGGCTCGGTGACGTGGTTGACCTGCACCGGGGCGCTGAAGGAGCGTCCGTGGTCGAAGGAGACGGCCGAGAACGCGTCGCCCGTGGTGGTCCGCCACATGACCCCCAGATCGCCGTTCGCGCCGAAGTCGATCGCCGGCCGCACGGCGCCCGTCGCGGAGATCGTTGCCGGGCCGGTCCAGGTCTTGCCGGCGTCCGGGGTGACGTAGACGTCCAGGGTGTTGGAGTCCCGGGGGACCATGACGGCGAACCGGCCGCGGTGGGAGGTGTCGGCGGCGACCCATGGGACGGGGTCGGCTGCCGCGCCCAGGGCGGGCACCGGCACCAGGGATCCGGTGCCCGCCGCGACCGGGTTGCCCTGGCCGTCCTTGAGGGTGGTGTTCGTCCACGTCTTGCCGTCGTCGCGGCTGACGTGGAAGTTCACCGGCTGGCCCGCCTCCTGGGAGGCCGAGACGAGGATGCCGCCGTACACGGCGATCTCCCGGCCCGGGTAGCCGCACACGAGCGGGATGCCGGGCGCCACCTCGATGCAGGGCATCGGGCCCGGGATGACCCGTGAGTCGCTGCTGAAGGTCTTGCCGCCGTCCGCGCTGACGGAGACCGCGCTCGGGTACTCCCAGGCCGCCCCGGCGACCGCGTAGACCTTGCCGGTCGCCGCGTCCACGCGCATCTTCGGGGCCCCGCCGAGGAGCAGCGGTGTGGACACCGGGTCGGTCCAGGTCCGGCCGCCGTCCGTGGACTTGGCGACCTGGTTGTGGTTGACGAGGTTCGCGGCCAGGCCTGAACTGACCTGGTTGTTGTCCACGTACACGGTGCCCTTCGCGTCGAACTGCACGCTGGGCTCACCGCACTTGGGCGCCGCGGTACCGAGCGGCCAGGCGACCTGGGTCCAGGTGTCGCCCCTGTCGTTGGAGTAGGCGAGGAAGCAGCCGCCGTCGACCGGCTCCAGGCCCGGCGACGGCGGGAAGATCGTCGACACGAAGACCAGGTTCTTCGGATTTCTCGGGTTGACGGCGACCGTCGGCTGGCCCTCCTTGGTGGCCAGCATGTTGGTGACGTCGACCTCGTGGATGGCCGCGTTGCCCACGCCCGTCGGCGAGGCCACCGCGGCGGGTGATCCGTACACCAGGAACAGCGCGGAGAATGCCGCCGCGCTTAACGTCGTGGAGGAATTTCTGAACAGCGCCATGTGATCCTCAATTTCCGTGTTCGTCGGAACAGAGTTCGTTTGTGCTCTGGAGCACGGGATCGAAAGCGGCCGGATGTCTATAAGTCGTTTTCTTGCGAAAAGGTAAAATCGACTCCGCCGCAAGGTAAACTGCTTCTCTTTGCTGCGCCGTGATCCAGCCAGCTCAGGCTAGAGAAAACCGCCGCCGTGTCCGTGGGACCACGGGAGACAATTGATCTGGCGGGGTGGTACCGCAGTACCATTCCGCCGGGCGAATACCGCATCCATGGGTGAGTCGGCCGAAACTGGCTATCGTGATCAATAGGAACGCCCTGATTCGCTGCCGGACGCCCGCGGCAGGGCGCCGGACCGATCTTCGTGGCCGGCGATGAGTTTCCTCTCCTGGCTCCGTCCTGCATGGTGAATACCAAGGAAGCGGAGGCAGGGATGAGCAACACCACCCGCATCACACAGGTGGCCACGGTCGGAATGCGCGTCACCGACCAGCAGGGGTCCCGGACGGCAACACCCTCATTCTCGTTGGAAGCTCCTGATCAGGCGGTATCCGCGATGGACAGGCAATTCACCGCGACCCTGCGGAAGAGCCCGGGCAAGGGTGGCTGGACCTATGTCGTATGGCCGGAGTCGGCCGAGTACTTCGGCACCCACGGCCTGGTGAAGGTCCGGGGCACGATCGACGGGCATCCGTTCCGCAGTTCGTTCATGGCCCTGGGAGACGGCACGCACAAGCTGCCGGTGAAGGCGGAAGTGCGCAAGGCGATCGGCAAGGAGGAAGGAGACACCGTGACAGTCCGTCTGGAGGAGCGGCTGGACGCCTGACTTCCGGGACGTCCGCCCTGTCGTGCTGGGGCGTGCCGTCTGGGGCGATCTCCTGGTCGGTGCGCCCGGAATGATGTGTCCCGGAATGATGTGCCGCCGCTAGACGGAGAGTCCGAAGCCGCCCGTGACCCGCAACGTCTCTCCGGTGAGAAAGGACGCCTTCGTCGAGGTGAGATAGAGCAGCGCCTCGACGATGTCTCCCTCCGTACCCTCGCGTCGGAGAATCTGCTCGCCCAGCGCGCGCTCCACCTCGGCCCGTGGTACCTCGGCCCGGATGGTGTCGGTGAAAATGAGTCCGGGTGCGATCGCGTTCACGCGGATACCGTCCTCCGCGAACTCGCGCGCGAACGACATCGTCAGGCCACGGACGGCGAGTTTGGACACGGCGTAGGCATTCCGGTTGGCGTAGGCCGCGGACGAGGAGATGTTGACGATGCCGGCGCCGACCCGTCCGCGCATGGCCTCTCTCACCGCGAGCGAACAGATGACCACGCCCATGATGTTGACGTCGAACAGCCTCCGGATCTTCGTGAGTCCGAGCTGGGTGAACTGCTGGTAGTAGTCGGCCGCGTGCAGACCCGCGTTGTTGACCATGATGTCGACACCACCGTGCCGTTCGGCGATTCCGCTGATCATCTCCGCGACACCGTCCTCGTCGGTCACATCGCAGACGGTTCCGGTCGCGCTCCCGCCCTGCGCCGTGAACGCCGCGGCAGCCGACGTGGCCGCGGCGCCGTCGACATCGGCGAGAACCACGTGCGCGCCCCGCGCCGCCAACGCGGCGCCGAAAGCACGTCCCAGCCCCCGGCCGCCCCCTGTGACGATCGCGACCTTGCCCCGGTACTCGTCGTCGGACATCCGTCTCTCCCGTCCTCGTGGTTCGTTGGATGCGGCACGACGTGGCGCGACCCGCCGTCGCCGTCCTCGTGTCCGGACGCTCAGCAGTACGTCGGAATGCGACAGCCGACGGCCGGCGCCGGCTGGGGCGTGTGAACCGGCGCCCGCGCCCCGGGTGGGCCGGACATCAGGCCGGCGACCTGCTTCCACGTATGGACTTCTTCACTCGTCGGGCACCGAGGGCTGCTCGACGTCGTTCACGCGGCGGTAGACGACGGCTCGCTCTTCGGCGCCGGTGAACCGCGTCAACTCCGCGCGTACGCGTTGGCCGACGGCCACTCCTGGCCCCTGTTCGTCGAGCAGGATCCCCGGCAGCCGTGGCCCCTCGTCGAACTCGACGAGGGCGAGGACGTAGGGAACCAGGGCCGCGAACGCCGGCACGCTGCCGTGGTGGACCACGATGAAGCTGTAGACGGTGCCGGTACCGGTGACGTCGGTGAACGACGTCGGTCCGCCGCAGCGGTTGCAGCGTTCGAGCGGTCTGGCGAGCCACGTGCCGCAGTCCGAACAGCGGCACAGCGCGATGCGTCCCTCCCGCGTGGCCTCCCAGAACCCGGCGCTGTCCGTGTCGATCAGCGGTGCCGGTGGTGCTGGGATCGGTCCGGTCCGGTTCATCGCGACGCCTCGTAGATCAGGGCGCCGCCCGCCGGACCGGCCCCTGCGGTGACGAGAGCGTGGCGGGCATCGGGGACCTGGCGGCCGCCGGCGTCGCCGCGTAACTGGAGGACCGCCTCGTAGTGATGGTTGAGACCGTGCAGGTACCCCTCCGACAGCAGCCCACCGTGCGGGTTCACCACGACATCGCCGCCGTACGTGGCCCGGCCCTCGCCGAAGAACGCGCCGACCTCGCCCTTCGGGCACAGTCCGAAGTCCTCGACCGTGGCCAGCACGGTCCCGGTGAAGCAGTCGTACATGCAGGCGACGTCCAAGTCCGCGGGACGCAGACCGGTGCTCGCCCAGAGGCGCTTGGACGCGTAGGCGGAGTACATCTCGGACATGTCAGGGAAGTTCGTCCAGGAACCGCCGTGTGTGTGGGCTTCGCCGAAGCCCGCGATCCGGATCGGGTCATGTCGCAGAGACCTGGCTCGCTCCACCGTCGTGACCACGAGGGCCACCGCGCCGTCGGTCTCCAGGCAGCAGTCGTAGAGGCGGAACGGTTCGTATATCCAGCGGGCGGACAGGTAGTCGTCCATGTCGAACACCTGTCGCTGCATGGCATGGGGATTGGCCGCGGCGTGCTTGCGGGTGGTGATGGCGATCTGTCCGAAGTCCTCGTCCCGGGTGCCGTACACGTGCTTGTGCCGCTGGGCGAACATGGCGATCCACATCGGCGGTACGACGAACCCGTTCAGGGCGGCGAACTGCATCTCGCCCCTCATCGGCAGCGCTGGCCTTTCCCCTCGCCCGTAGCGGTTGCCCGACCTGCCCTGGAGGGAACGGAAGACGACCGCCACCTCGCAGACACCGGCCTGGACCGCGGCGAACGCCTGACCCACGACAGTGACCGCGATGTTGCCCCCGCCGTACACGTCCATCGCGAGCCCGAGGTCGAAGGCGCCGACGGCCCGTGCGACGTCGGCCGCTGATGCCGAGTCGTTGGTGTGGAAGTCGATGACGCCGTCCACCTCGGTCGGCCGGAGCCCGGCATCGTCGAGTGCGGCGCGCGCGGCTTCGGCGGCCATGGCCAGGGGGGTCCGGCCCGAGGACGCGCTGAACGGCGTCCGGCCGATGCCCACGACCGCTGCCTCACGCGTATCCATCCGACCTCCGTGCCCTTGCCGCGGGCCCATCATCGAATCCAAATAGATGACACTTTTCTATCTCCTGCTCGGCCTTGCTGGCTACCCTCTGGCAGCAGGGGAACGGTGCCGCACATGTTCGGCGGCTGCGCCGCGGCGGGGCCGGTCCGCCGGGGTGACGGTCCTCGACCTTCCGGAAGGGGGACCCTTTGAGCAGCATCTACCGCAGCTCGGATCTCGACGTGTCGGCCGATACGGCTTGGGACTTCATCGAGCGATACACCAGGTCTGAGGTGCATGTCTTCTCCTTGTGCCGGGCCGAGCGGCAGGAGGGGGAGTATCGCGTCGTCACGTTGGCCGACGGCCGGGAGATCTGGGAGCGAAACGTGTCGGTCGACCCGGTGCACCGGAGAGCGACGTACACGGTACGAGGTCTCAACGGGGCTGAGCATCACCAGGCCGAGATGCGGGTCGAGGTGGATCATCGTGAACGGGCGCGTCTGATTTGGGTCACTGATTACCTTCCGCACGAGATCGCCGAACAACGGGCCGCAAGCTACGACGCTCTGTTCGCCGAGCTTGTGGCCGCCGTCAATTCCCACGGCTGCGGAGGAGACCACTGCCCGCGCCGAGAGCGATGACGCCCATGGCGGCGCTGGTGATGAGGCCCTGGGTGCCGTCGATCGCGAAGGGCGCGACCGCGGCGACGGCGAGGTTGAACAGGAAGAGGAACCACAGGACGGGGCGGGAGGAGAGGAGTGCCTTCACGGGGATTTCCTTTCGGGAAACTGGGTGTCTGCGTGTCTGCGTGTTTGCGTGTCTGCTGGAGTGCCGGAAAAGGTGCGGCGGCCCTGGAGTCGGTGTTCTCGATGCCTAGACGTTGGCTTCGGTGGCCTCTGTGGCGGCCGTCGGCCCGTCGGCGGCCGATGGCTCCCCGACGGCGGTGTGCCGACGTGGGATGAAGGAGGCGATGACGAAGGCGACGAGGGCCGAGCCCGCGCCGATGGCCATGACCACCTTGAAGCCGTTCTCGGCGGGCAGTTGGTGGCCGCCGAAGCCGGTGGTCATCTGGGCGAGGACGACGCCGGCGATGGCGCTGGCGAAGGAGGTGCCGATGGACCGCATCAGGGTGTTGAGGCTGTTTGCTGCGGCGGTCTCGGAGGGGGGTACGGCGTCCATGATGAGGGCGGGCATGGCGCCGTAGGCGAAGCCGATGCCGGCGCCGATGGTGCAGGCGATCAGTGTGATGTGCCAGACCTCGGACATCAGCACGAGGCTCAGGCTGTAGCCGGCGGCGACGATGACGGCCCCGCACATCAGGGTGGTCTTCGGGCCCTTGGCCTTGGTGACGCGTGCCGACACGGCGGACATCGTCATCATCACCAGGCCCTGCGGGGCCAGGACCAGACCCACGGCCAGCATGGACTTGCCGAGGCCGTAGCCGGTCGCCTCGGGCAGCTGGAGCACCTGCGGCAGCACCAGGGACATCGCGAACATCGAGAAACCGATCGCCACCGATGCGAGGTTGGTGACCAGCACCTGGCGGCGGGCGGTGGTGCGCAGGTCCACCAGCGGCTGGCTGGTGCGCAGTTCGTAGTAGCCCCAGACCGGCAGTACGACGATGGTGGTGGCGAACAGGCCGATCGTGGGGGCGCTCGTCCAGCCCCAGTCGCTGCCCTTGGAGACGGCCAGCAGGAGGCAGATCAGGCCGACCGCCATGCCGAAGGCGCCGATCAGGTCGAAGCGTCCGCCGGTGCGGACCTCCGACTCGGGTACGAGGATCAGGACGAGCGCGAGGGCGACGGCGCCGAGGGCGGCCGAGGTCCAGAACAGTACGTGCCAGTCGAAGTTGTCGGCGATGAAGGCGGAGGAGGGCAGTCCGAGGGCGCCGCCGACGCCGAGGGAGGCGCTCATCAGCGCGGTGGCGCCGGCCAGCCGCTCGGCGGGCAGCACGTCGCGCATGATGCTGATGCCGAGCGGGATGACACCGGCGGCCAGACCCTGCAGAGCCCGTCCGGCGATCATCGGGATCACGGAGTCGCTCAGCGCGCAGACGACCGAGCCGGCTATCAGCAGGACGGTGCTGACCAGCAGCATGCGGCGTTTGCCGTACATGTCGCCGAGGCGGCCGATCACCGGGGTGGCGACGGCGGCGGCGAGCAGGGTGGCGGTGACCGCCCAGGCGGTGTTCGACGCCGAGGCGTCGAGGAGCCGGGGCAGCTCGGGGACGATCGGGATGACGAGCGTCTGCATCAGCGAGACGACGATCCCGGCGAAGGCCAGCACGGCCACCACGGTGTTCGACCGCACCGGGGCGGAGCTCCCGACGGCTGAGGGCCGGGCAGGGGCGTCGGACATGGAACGGCCTCCAGGGAAAGGACAAGGGGAAGGGAGCGGAGGGAGATGCGACTGCCGGAACCCGGCAGGTCTTCTGCCGTCCTGGGCTACTCGTCGAAGACGACGACGACCTTCTCCGCGGCACCCGGCGTCAGCGTGAGCTCGAAGGCGCGGTCCGCCTCGGCGAACGGGACACGGTGGCTGATCAGCTTCTCGAACCGCTCGTGGTGCTCCACGATCTCTGGGGTCACCTCGAAGATCTCCGTGGGGTAGCCCTGCGAGGCGACGAGGGTCAGCTCGCTGCGGAGCATGCCGCCGAGGTCGACGTCCGACCCCTTCTTCTGTACGGCGACCATGACCAGCTTGGCGCCCCACTTCGCGGAGTCGACGGCAGCCTGGAAGACGGCGGGGGCACCGGCGGCGTCGATGTAGATGTCGGTGCCGGCGCGGGGCTGGCCGAGGGCGTTGACGGCCTCGCCGTGCAGTTCGGTCAGCCGTGCGGTGACATCTTCCTCCGCGGAGTTGATCACCGCGTCCGCGCCGACGGCGAGTGCGGTCTCCAGGCGGGACGGGATGACGTCGGCGACGACGACGTGCCCGACCCCGCGCAGCTTCAGCCAGATCGCCGCGCCCAGGCCGATCGGCCCGGCGCCGAAGACGACCACCTTGTCGGCGGGGGCCGCCTGGGAGCGGTTGACGGCGTGCCGGGCCACCGCCATCGGCTCGTTGAGGGCGGCGACGTCGTAGGGCACGGTGTCGGGGAAGACCGCGAGGCTCCTGCCGGCGACGGCGTTCTCGATGAGGAGGTACTCGCTCATCCCGCCGAACTTCCCGCCGCAGCCGATGAGCCCGGTCGGGGCGTCCTGCGGATTGACGACCACACGGTCGCCCACCTTCAGGTCGGCGACCTCGGTGCCCACTTCGACGATCTCGCCGGCCGGCTCGTGGCCCAGCGGCACGGGCACGAGGTCCCCGCCCAGATGCGCCATCGCGGGCATGCCGCCCATGTGGAGAAAGGTGACGTCGGTGCCGCAGATACCGCAGGCGCGGATCTTCAGCAGCACGTCCTTCGGGCCGGGCGCCGGACGTTCGACGTCGACCGTCTCGATCTTGCCGACGCCACCGGTCTGTACGGACTTCATCGTGGCCATGAGGAGCTCTCTTTCTGAACCTTGCTGAGTACGGGGGAGGGGCGGACGGTTCGTCAGGCGGCGGACCAGCCCTCGTCGACGGGCAGGACGGTGCCGTTGATGTGGGCGGCGGCATCGGAGGCGAGGAACACGATGGCGGCGGCCTGCTCCTCGACGGTGGCGACGCGGCTGGTACCGCCGAAGCGGGGAGCGAGAACGTTGTCACCGTGGGCCTTGGACACGGTGGCGCTCGGGAAGTCGGTGCCGGTGCCGCCCGGGGCGATGGCGTTGGTACGGATGCCGACCCCGAGGTAGGTCACGGCGAGTGACCTGACCAGGCCGATGACGCCGTGCTTGGAGGCGGTGCAGGCGGCCCCGGCGATGCTGCCGCGCAGCCCGGCCTCGGCGGCGGTGAAGACGATCGAGCCGCGCCCCTCGGCCATCATGTGCGGCAGCACGGCGCGGGTCAGCAGGAACGGCGCCGTCAGGTTGACCTCGATGACGCGGTACCACTCGGCGTCGCCGGTCTCGCTGACGACCGACATCCGGTCCATGATCGCGGCGTTGTGCACGAGGATGTCCACGCCGCCGAAGGCTTCGACGGCGGTGTCGACGACCTGGTCCACGACCCGCTGGTCGCTGAGGTCGCCGACCACGGAGAGGGCGGTTCCTCCCACCTCCGCGACCGCCTTGACGGTCTCTTCGGCCCCCGCCCGTCTCACGTCCGCGACCAGCACGTACGCGCCCTCCCGCGCGAACCGTACGGCCGCGGCCCGGCCGGTGCCGGACCCGGCACCGGTGACGATCACACTGCGCCCTGCAAGACCGGTGCTCATGGCGGGTGCTCCTTCGTGTCCAAGTGGTTCTGGGTTGCTCCGCGTACGGGAGAGGTGGCCGGTCCCGTCAGGTCGGGGCGTCGCTGGTGATCTCGGACCCGGCGGCGAACGAGATGTCCGTCCGCCGCCGGATCCGGGGAGAGCGCCGGTCTCCGTCCCCACGGGGTCGGCGCTCCGGGGACGCCTCCGCTCATGGCGCCCCGGTCTGCTGGTCGGCGCAGGAACTGCCCGACGGGTTGTCGGCCGGACGCCGGATCAGCCGAGCTTGATCTGGTCCGTGCCGTGGCCGATGTGCGCGACGACGAGTCCGGCGGCCGACACCTCGGCGTACTCGGCGGTGTGGTGGCGGAAGCTCTGCCCGGCGTTCGCGCCCTGACGGGCCTCGACCGTCCACCGGAGCTCGTGGAAGAAGAACCAGTCGTCGAAGTGCCGGTTGACGACCTCGATCGAGCGGACGGAGTACGCCTCGTAGAAGGCTTCGAGGTGGCCTCGCAGATCGTCCTTGGTGTGCATCTCGGGCAGAGTCCCGGAATGGGAGACGTAGTCGCGCACACCCCCCTGGATCTCGGGGTGGGCCTTCTCGACGATCGTGTCGACGTCGCCCTTGCGATACGCGTCGAGCAGGGTCTCGTGCAGCCCGGCCACCGCGTACCGGCCCGCCAGCACCCCGTCGGCCGGGTCTCCCGGCATGCTGTCCTGCTGGGTCCTGCCCCAGAACAACTCGCCGGTGATGCCCTCGGAGCCCATGGTCGGGAACAGCACGATGACCGGCCGCTCGCTCTCCTCGCCGGTCGTCTTGAGGCGCCCTCGTCCACGGCCGCTGACGAAGGTGTACCAGGAGGTGTTGATCTCGGCCACGGGGCGGATCGCCACCACGGCGGCGTACCGGTGCATGCCACGGTAGGAGGCGGCGATCTCGTCGAACGTCGTGACGATGCGCTGGGTCGGAAGCTCCTTGCCCTCCTCGACCGACGGGCTGACGGTGTACGCGTAGGGACCGCTCGGCGCCAGCGTCGCCAGGATGTCGTCGATGATGTCGACGTACTCGGCCCTGACGTGCTTCCAGGCGGTCTCCGAGGACTGCACCTGCAGGTCCGACGCTACGAGCAGGTCCTCGACCTTGGCCCTGTCTTTCATGGTCTTCCTTTCTGGGGGCGGGAAGCCCGAAGGTGTGAGAGTGGGGGAACCTTGTGCGCGAGGAGTCGCACGTCACCGGAGCGGGGCAGAGGTTGGCTCGGGTGGGCAACTCCCCGTCGGGGCAGAGAAGTTGACAGCCAGGTCGGGTCCACGGGCTCGTCCGAGCACGGGTCGGCCGACGGGCAGGGGATTCACGGGGGCGCAGGAGCAGTCGTCGTCAGGAGCGGACTGCCGCGCGGGCCGTTCCGGTCTTCACGGGCGCTCGCTTCGGAGTCGCGCCGTGCGGTGCTGTGTGGGGGTCTTACCTCCGTGCTGGTGTGCCGGCTTGCCGTGAGGCGGATAGGGCGCCTCTGTGAGACATCCTGGTGGACTGGACCTCCTGACCGGAGGGCACGGCCACTTCCCGGGGGGAATCCCTCACGAACGCGGAAGGAGCGCGGTGAGCCGGCCCTCCATCACGGCCAGGGCCAGATCCAGCCGTGAGCGGCATCCCGTCTTGGCGAACACCTGAGTGAGGTTGTTCTCGACGGTCTTCTCACTCACCTGGAGTTCCTTCGCGATCTGCCGGTTGGTCAGACCCCGCCCGACCAGGGCGGCGATGGGCCCTTCGAGGCCGGACAGGGCTGCGGGGCCACCACGGGTGCTGTCGTCGCAGGTCGCCGGAGCCAGGCCGGACGCCCCCATCGCTTCCGTCATCGGGGTTCGATGGAGGCTGTCGCCGAGACCTCGGGCGATGTCGTGGGCCTCCTGATGCCATGGGCGCGGGTCGTCGGCCAGGAACGCTACGGTCATGCACGCCCGCAGCAGTTCGCTCCGGCCGCCGTGCTCGCGCAGGACGTCCACCGCCTCGATCGCGCTGTCGGTGTCGCGCTCGGCGAAGGCGCGGGTGATGAGTGCGGCGGCCTTCAGCTCCGTACCGCCCAGCCGGGAGTACCACCGTTGCGCCTCGGTACACAGGCGGGGCAGCAGCTCACGGCGACCGCCCTCCCCCCACTCGGTGAACGCGAGCCGGATGAGCAGCCGGCCGACGCCCACCGCGCTCCCCCCGCCGATGCGTTCCCCCGGCCCGTCGCAGTAGCTCCACCCGAGTTTCCGGGCCCGCTCCCAGTCCCCGGTCCGGTAGGCCAACCCCATGGAGGCCCAGGCCCACAGCGCGGGGAAAGGACAGTCGTGCCCCGCCAGTTCCAACCACGCGGCGCTGCCCTCGTAGTCGCCCATCGTCGAATGCACCTCTGCGGCGATCAGGCGGACCGCGTGGTGGACGGGGGTGCAGGGCGGCCCCGCCAGTTCGAGTGCCCGGGCCCCGGACGGGATACCGGCCCAGTTCCCGTCCCAGTAGTCCCGCACGATCCGGCCGTAGGCCGCCAGCGGGCCGGTGACCGGTTCGCCGTAGGCCGCCGTCCCGAGCACCTGCCCGAAGAGTGCCGCCGGGTCGAAGCGGTCGCTGTCGATCCCGTCGGTGGAGACCGTGTCGGCTCCGTCGGGGCGGAGACAGGCGAAGGCGGAGAAGACATGGCTCGTACGGAGCGGCTCCCGGCCGGTGAACCAGCCGTCGGCGAACTCCATGGCGCCGTGGGTCTCAGGGTCGTCGGCCAGGGCTTCTCGTACCGGCATCGGCACCGGTCGCCCGGTGTGGACCGCCGCGAGCGCCGCGTACGCCGCGAGTTTCGCGTGCCGGGGACCACCACCGGCGCGCACTCCTTCGGCCACGGCCTCGGCGAGGCCCTCGTAGTCGCCCGTCCGAACCAGCAGCGGCAACAGGGCGGCCAGGATGCGGGAGTACGCGGTGTCACCGGGTCCGCAGTGACGCAGGGCGGCCCGGTATCGGCGTGCGGCCCGGACAGGAAAGGTCCCGAGCGACAGGCCGGCCTCGCGCTCCAGAAGCGGCACGACGGAGGGGACGGGCGGCAGCGCGGAGCCGGCGAGCACGATGTGGTCGGACGTCGCCGCCGGGTCCGGTGCCGCTGTGCCGTCGCCGCGCAGGTGGTGTTCGGCAAGGGCGCGGTGCACCTCGGCCGCCTCGTCCCGAGTCGGGCCGGGCAGTACGGCGGGAACCAGCGCGGGGCAGGGGACGCGCAGCACCCCGTGGTCGTCGCACACGAGGGCTCCGACAGCGACGAGGCGGTCCACGGTGTGGCCGCACGACGCGAGCGCGTGGCCGGTGGCCGCCGCGAAGTCCGGCAGGTCGTCCATGCTGAAGCGGCCGGACAAGGCAGTGATCGCGAGCAACTGCCTGCCGGTGGCGCCGTACTCCGCGACCCGCCGCACCAGGGCATGGTCGTCGGGCAGGGCCGGCCCGGCAGTGGGCTCGCGCAGACACAGGTGACCCTGGAACCGTACGAGACGGCCCTCGCGCCGCAGTGCCTCGAAGGTGTCCAGCACGGTGCCCGGGTTTCCGGCCAGTGGTCCCAGGGCGGCGCGCAGCGCGGGTGCCACGGCCTGGTCCAGTGGCTCCCGGGCGGCGGCTGTCACGAGGTCGTCGATCTGGTTGTCCGGCAGTGGGCCGAGGTCGATGATCCGATCCGCGAACGTACGTGGCGAGGCCGAGCCGTTCGGCCTGGTGGCCCAGCCGTCCTCGCGGTATGTCGCCACGACCGTGCAGCCGACGCGGTGGGCGGCGGCCACGATGAGCGCGGGGTCGGGGGCGGTACGGAGGTCGTCGATGAGTACGGCGCCGGGAGCGTCCTCGGTGAGATGCGCGAAAAGTCCGACCAGTTCGGCGAAGAGAGCGGATCGCGCGCGGGGCGAGCCGTAGCTTTCCGGCAGGCAGAGCCGGTTCACCGCGGCCATCGCGTCGGGCAGCGAGGAATTCCCGATGTCGGGAAAGGAATCGCTGAACGCTTTCACCACCGCACGGGCGCCGAACAGGTCCCATCGCGGAATGGCGGCAGAACATTTGATCCGTACGATTCCCGGTCCGCGCCTGCGCCAGGTTCGGTGGACTTCCCGCAACAGGGTCGTTTTCCCCATGCCGGCCTGTCCACGGACGACGAAGAGCAGCGGACGCCCGTATGCCTCGTGGACGGCCGACAGTTCGGCTTCCCTGCCGGACATGACCCGACCCCCTCTCGGTGCCACCGCTCCCGCCCTCCTCACCCTCGTATCGGTTCTCTTCGCTGGACAGACGCGGCCGGTTAACATCTGGTTGAGCCCTGCCACCCTGCGAGGATCCATGCATGCAGCGCACAGCGTCCCGCCCTACGCGCGTGTCGCCGTCGATACGCTCGAAGCGATCCGCGTGCCCGGCTCCCCGCGACTTGTCGTGCTGAGCAGTCCCTCCGGTATGGAACTCGGATCCGTTCTCGGTGAATTGTCGGCGCACGACAGGGTGTACGGGACAGAGGCTCTCGGCGCCACCCCGGAGACGGTGCGCATTAGCTTTGCAGATCCTTCACCTAAATTTCAGATTTCCGACCACCTGATCGGTTATGCGGCCGGAGACGGAAAGCGCGGACAGGTACTCATACTCGAACATCTCCAGCATCTCTCCCCGGACGAACTGTTCTCGTTGGAAGGCGTGATCCGGCAGTTGGACGGGACGAACACGAGATGTGTGGGTACCGTCACACTTCCCCTGTCCCGGGCGTCCCGGGCCGCGTTCGCCACGGTGCTCGGCCGACTGCGGCAGCACGGGCTGGTGCACCACGTGAACCTGCGGCCCCTCTCGCGCCGCGGACTGGGTGACATGATCGCCGCCGAGATCGAGGCCCGCGCGGAACCGACGCTGGTCTCCTGGCTGTGGCGCCTCACCCGGGGCTGGCCCGCCGCGGCTCGCGCGGTGCTGCGAACCGCCCGGGACCAGGGAGTCGTCCGGGTGGTCGACCGGCATGCCTATCTCGTCGGCGGCGACACCTGCACGCTCCCCTTCGCCCTCGAGGAACTGGCACTGCCCGTCCGTGACACGGACGGGCCGGTCTGGGAGGTCGCCAAAGCGGTGGCCGTGCTCGGCCCGCTGGGCGAGGCTGTGCCACGACTGACGGCCGAGGCCGTCGCCGTCACCGGGCAGGAGGCCCGTGGCCTGCTCACGCGGCTCGCGGAGGCAGGCGTCCTGCGCTACCGCCGGTCGGATTCCGTCTGGGAGTACCAGCTGCCGCTGGCCGGGGCCGCTGTCGCGGCCTCGCTCGGCCCCTACGAGCGGCGGAACCTGGCCCGCATCGCCGTGTCCGCGCTGTGGCAGGGCACCGCGCACTGCGCCGACCCTTCCTACCTCCCCGAGCAACTCGCGGCTGCGGGAAATCTGGTGGACCCGGAGCGGGCGAGAACCGAACTGATGGCCGCCACCCTGCGGTTGGCGCACGACAACGCCGACAACGCGTACGACGACCATCGCGGCGCCCGGTGGCTGCGGGCGGTCGCCGATCTGACCTCGGACCCGGTCGAGCGGCTCCGCCTTCTGCTGGAGCACGCGAAGATCTGCCTGGCGCAGGGCAGACCCGAGGAGGGACTGAACTCCCTGCGGCTCGTGCAGCGGACCCACCGCGACCACCTGCGTCCGGACCAACTCCTCGACGTCTGCTTCGCGCACCTGGCCGCTCTGTACCGGGCGGGAGACAACACCACCCTGGAAAAGATCGCGGCTGACGGCTGGCTCCAACACCCCGGCCCGGAAGGGCCTCTGGAACGAGCCGTCACGCGCGGCTGCGCCCTGCTGCTGCTCGGCCGTTGGCACGAGGTCCGTGACCTGCTGGGGGCGGTCCGGCGGCGCGACGGGAGCGGGCTGGTCGAGTGGAAGGCCGAATTCCTCACCGCGACGGCGGAGTTGTGGCTGGGCAACACGGAGGGGGTGGAGCGGAGCATCACCACTCTGCCCGCCCGTCACCGTGCCGACGAGGCGACAGCCGCCGAGGTGCACTGCCGGGTCGGTGAACTGCTGACCCTGGGCGAGATCCGCCGGGCCGAACAACTGCTCTCCGACACCGGGAGAAACCGGCGGCAGCTGGGCCTGCCCAGCCGTATGCTCATCGCCCTCCACCGGGGGCGTCCTCGGGAAGCCATGGACCTGGCACGCCGGAGCGCCATCACCGGCGTGCACACCTGCGACGCCGTCCAGAGCGAGATGTACCACCACGCTGCGGTCCTGCTCGTGTACGGCGGCCGGTTCACCCGCGCCGGCGAACTCCTCGCGCTGGCCCGCGCCAGGCAGCCGATGCTGCCCCATCTGCTCACCTCCGCCCAGGCTCTGTGCGAACTGGTCTGCACAGAGGTCGACCGTGCGGAGAACCTGCTGCGTACGGCCGTGCACCGCGCCGAGTCCGACGGCGTGGTGGCGGGGACCGACCTGTTGTGGCTGCGGGTGGCCGACGCCGCGATGCACGCCGGGCGACCCGAGGTTCTGAAGGAATCCCTGGCGAACGCGACGAGAGTCGCCCACAGGCTGGGTACCGAGCGGGCCGAGATGATCCGGCTCGTCCTGCACGCGGCCGTCCACACCGACCACGGCGCGGGGCGGGCCGCGAGGCAGCTGGCCCAGCAGCGGCAGCAGCCCCTGGAAGAGAGCGCCGTCCTGTACCAACTCATCCGCTCCGGCATGGGTGATCCGGCGATGCTGCGGGACACGTACGCCCTGCTCGGCGAATTCGACGCACTGATGCCCCGGTTCTGGCTGCGCCTTCTCATGCGCGCGCACGGAGTGGCCGTACCGGGGCGGCGGGCCACCGCGGAGGAGAACGAACGGCTGCTCGCCGTACTCGTCTCCGAGGGGCTGACGAACAAGCAGATCGCGAGGATCCTCCGAGCCAGCGAGAAGAGCGTCGAGGGCCGGTTGTCGCGACTGTTCTCCCGCACGGGCCACGGCTCACGCGTCGAACTCGCCATGGCGATGCTCGCCGGCCGACTCCACCTGTGAGCCCGTGACGGGCCTCTCGACCGCCCTGAGTCGGGGGCCGGTAAGTCAGCCGTTGGGCTCAGGCTTCCGCGCGACGGTCTCGCCTGCCGGCAGGGCGCGGAGCATGGCCCTGTAGAGGTCGTCGTGCGCGGGCGACGCGGGAAGGGGGGCCCGGGCCGGGGCCTCGAAGGACTGGATCATCAGGGCTACGACGCGTCGCCAGGCGTCGGGAGCGGCGTCGCCGCAGGCGTTGACGACGCCGAGGTTGGCCATGTGCAGCAGCACCAGGTCGGAGGGGTCGAAGTCCTCGCGCAGTCGGCCCGTGGCCTTGGCGCGACCGATGAGCCGCACCATGCCCTCGTACGCCTCGTTCCGACGCTTCTCCATGGCCCTGGCGGTGGGGAAGGTCATGGTCAGGACGTCGGCGAAGCCGTTGTCGGCGGCCTGCATCGCGCAGGCGGCCTCGATGTAGCCGGTGAAACCGTGCCAGGGGTCGGGGTCCTCGAGGGCGGTGACGACCGCGTCGGCGTAGGCGTCCATGCGATCGGTGAAGACGGCCGCGACCAGCGCTTCCTTCGTGGGGAAGTGACGGAAGACGGTGGCGATCCCGACACCTGTCTCGCGGGCCACGGAGGCCATCGAGGCGCTGAGGCCGTCGCGTGCGAACACGGTGCGCGCGGCGGCGAGGATCCGCCCCCGGTTGCGCTCGACGTCGCTGCGCACGGGCTGGGCGGCGGGGGCGTCGGAGTGCTGGTCGCCGGGGTTCATGGGGGCAGTCTAGCAATCGGAAAGCCCTATCCATTTCGTGTGCTACGGTGATTGCAGTGAACCGGAAAAGCCTATCCGAATCACGAAACGGATAGCCCACTCCATATTTCTCCGTCTCTTCGGCGCCGCTCGTGACTCCTCGACGGCGCACCGCGAAAGGATCGCTGTGACCAGCATCGCCATTGTCGGAGCCGGCCCCCAGCTGGGCCTGGCCATCGCCCGTACCTTCGGCTCCCAGGGCTACGACGTCGCCCTGATCGCCCGTAACCGCACCAAGCTCGACGACCTCGTGAGCACTCTGACCGCCGAGGGCATCACCGCCGCCGCGTTCCCCGCGGACGTACTCGACCGCGACGCCCTCACCCAGGCACTCAAGGACGCCGCCGCGCAGTTCGGCGGGATCGACGTCCTGGAGTACTCCCCGGTGGGCACGTTCGGCGTCACCGCGCTGACCACTCCCGCCGGGACCGAACCGTCCCATGTGGAGTTCGAGATGAACTTCCAGCTGTACGGGGCCATCGCCGCCACCAAGGCGGTGCTGCCCGCGATGCGCGAGGCCGGCGCGGGCACCCTGCTCTACACCACCGGCGCCGGCTCGATCTGGCCCGACCCGCGCGTCGCCAACGTCAACGCCGCCGCCGCGGCGCTGCGCAACTGGGCGATGAACCTGCACAAGGAACTGCTCGGCACGGGCATCCAGGCAGCCCACGTCGGCATCGACTCCTCGATCGGCGTCTCCGTCCTCCCCGGCGTGGAGGCGGCCCGGCCCGAGCAGATCTCACCGATGTACTGGGAGCTGCACACCACCAAGCGGGACGAGGACGAGCTCGTCTTCAAGCTCGACGACAAGGGCTTCCCCCGCGGCTGACACCGGACCGGTCCCGTCCCCTCGCCGAACCCGGATCGCGCCGCGGCTCGCCATGCCACGGCGCGATCCCGGAAGAGGGCCGACTGGTTGGGGCCGCCTACGACTCTTCCCTCCACGCAAGGAAACAGAAGTGACCACAGCCACCGACCCGTCAGACATCGACTCGATGCCGTTCGACCCCCACTCGGCACGTCTCGTCGAGGCGTTCAGAGGCGCTCTGATCCGCATGCGTGACGGAGAGGATCTGACCGTCGTGGACCTCAAAGGATCGCTGTGACCAGCATCGCCATCGTCGGAGCCGGCCCTCGGCTGGGCCTGGCCATCGCCCGTACCTTCGGCTCCCAGGGCTATGACGTCGCCCTGATCGCCCGCAACCGCACCAAGCTCGACGACCTCGTGAGCACTCTGACCGCCGAGGGCATCACCGCCGCCGCGTTCCCCGCGGACGTACTCGACCGCGACGCTCTCACGCAGGCGCTGAAGGACGCCGCCGCGGAGTTCGGCGGGATCGACGTGCTGGAGTACTCCCCGTCGGCCGGGCTCGGCACCATCAAGGCGACCACGCCCGCCGAGACCGAACTCACGCACGTGCAGCACGAGATCGAGTTCCAGCTCTACGGTGCCATCGCCGCCACCGAGGCGGTGCTGCCCGCGATGCGCGAAGCCGGAACGGGCACCCTGCTGTTCACCACCCGTGCCACCTCCATGAACCCCCAGCCGTCAACCGCTCCCAGCGGCACGGCCATGGCCGCACTGCGCAACTGGGCGATCAACCTGCACAAGGAGCTGGCCGACACCGGCATCCAGGCCGCCCACATCGGCATCGACGCGACGATCGGCACCCCCACCTTCTACGGGCAGCCACGGGCCACGGCTGATCAACTCTCCCTCCTCTACTGGGACTTGCACATCACCCACCGCGACCAGTCCGAGCGAATCTTCAGAGGCTGACCCACGACTGATCGTCCTGCCACGAGCAGCATCTGCCCGCAGAGGAGACGCCATGACCTACGCGTGCGACCGCGCCATCCGTATGAACCGCCCGACGTCCCCGACCCACGAGCGCGCAGCCCGGCAGGACGAGGTGTCCCATATACAGGTCGACGAGGGCATCACACGCGTCTTCCAACTCCTCGGAAAACGCTGGACCGGCCCCATCATGTCCGTGCTGATCACGGGACCGACCTACTTCGCCGACCTGCGCCGGGCGATCCCCGGAATCAGCGAGCGCATGCTCTCCAACCGCCTGGCCGAGCTCGCCGCCACGGACCTCGTCGTGCGCACGGTGGACAACGGGCCGCCACTGCGGGTGTCCTACCAACTGACCCACGCGGGCGCAGCGTTGGAGCCCGCGCTCCAAGAACTCGCGAAGTGGGCGAAGACCCATCTCCCGGAGCGGAGTCGGCCGACCGACCGGTGAAGCCGTACCTCCAGGCGAGCGGCAACGACCGGAAGCCACTCGGCCATCGGCGTGGCGCCGGGCAGTGCGAGAGATCATCCATCGGTTCCACGAATCGGCCCGGCCCGCCTGCTGAGCGGTGTCGGACGGAGCGTCATGACGCGGAGGGGCGTGTCGTCGTGCGGGGGCCGACCGACAGGCGGAAGCCGACGCCGCGTACGGCCTGGATGCTCAGGGCGTCGCCGAACTTGTGCCGCAGGGCGGAGACGTGGGTGTCGAGGGTCTTGGTGGGTCCGAACCAGTTGGTGTCCCAGACCGAGGACATGATGGTCTCGCGGGTCACCAGCACGTCGGGTCGTGCCGTGAGGAAGGCGAGCAGCGCGAACTCCCTTGGCGCCAGAAGGACTTCGGCCCCGTCGAGGAAGACGCGGTGGGCTTGGCGGTCGAGGACCACCCGGCCGTGGCGGTCGGGTCCCCGTCCGGGCGCGGGCAGGTCGATGACTACCCCGGGTCGGCCGGATTCGAAGGGGTGCGGGGCGGGCGGCGGGGCGTTCGTGCGGCGGCGTTGCACCGCGCGCATGCGGGCGATCAACTCCCGTATGAGGAAGGGTTTGACGAGGTAGTCGTC
>NZ_JAEQAZ010000134.1 GCF_016654115.1 Streptomyces sp. MBT53 | reverse complement strand
CCGGCCTGACCCGGCTGCGCGAGGCCTTCGACCGGCTGCGCCCGCGACTCGTCACCTTCTACGATCCCAGCGGCGTCGAACTCTTCGACCTCCCGGACGCGCCCCGCCCCGCCGCCGACACCGCGGCCCCGCCGCGCTTCCTGCCCGAGTTCGACAACCTGCTCCTCTCCCACGCCGCCCGCACCCGGGTCGTACCGGCCGAGTACTGGGGCCGCGCCTGGCAGGGCAACGTCGCCCACCGCACGTTCCTCGTCGACGGCTTTCTCGCCGGGGTCTGGAAGATCGACGACGGCGACGGCCACCTCGTCGTCGAACCCTTCGGCCGACTGACCAAGGCCCAGCGCGACGAGGTCACCGCCGAAGGGGCGCGGATGCTCGACACCATGCACAAGGGGACGTCGTACGACATCCGGTTCGGGACCGTCGTAGGGCAGTAGAGGTCAGGGCGGTAGAGGTTCAGTCCGCGCGGCCCGTCACCGCGACCGTCACGCCCAGGCCGATCATCGTGAAGCCGCCCGCGCCGCCGATCAGGGACAGGCGGCGGTCGGAGCCGGCGAACCAGGTGCGGGCAGCCGAGGCCGTCAGGCCCCACAGGGTGTCCGTGACCAGGCCGATGGAGATCGGGATCAGGCCCAACAGGAGCATCTGGAGCGGGACATGGCCCGCCGAGTGGTTCACGAACTGGGGGAGCACGGCGGCGAAGAACACCACGCCCTTGGGGTTCGTGACGCCGACCAGGGCGCCGTCCAAAACCGTGCGGAGGTCGCCGCGCGGCTCCGTGGCGGCGGCCGTCCGCATCGCCGACGCCTTCAGGTCCTTGCGGTGGCGGAAGGCCTGGACCCCGAGGTACACGAGGTAGGCCGCGCCCGCGAGTTTCACCGTCAGGTAGATCGCGACCGAGCGTTCGACGAGCGAGCCGATACCGAACGCCACCGCCGTCACCAGCAGGTACGAGCCGAAGACGTTGCCGATCGCCGTCGCCACCGCCGTACGGCGGCCGTGGGCGAGCGCGCGGCCGATGACGAACAGGACGCTCGGCCCCGGGATCACGATCACCAGCAACGACATCGCCGCGAAGGCGAGGAAACGGTCCGTGGACACCATGGCCATCACTCCCATCAGGGCGCTCATTGAAACAGGAGTCCAGGAGCCCCCTCTAGAGTCGGACCCATGGAATTGCGGCAGCTCACGTACTTCGTCGCGGTCGCCGAGGAGCTGCACTTCGGGCGGGCCGCCGAGCGGTTGCACATCGTGCAGTCGGCGGTCAGTCAGCAAGTCCGGCGGCTGGAGCGGGAGTTGGGCGCCGAGCTGTTCGACAGGTCGCCCCGGCGGGTGCGGCTGACGGGGGCGGGGGAGCGGCTGCTGCCCGAGGCGCGGGCGGTGCTGGCCGCCGCCGAGCGGGCCCGTGCCGCCGTCGCGCCGCCGCCGGGGCTGCGGATCGGGACCAGTACCGGGCTCGGCGCGCATCTGGACCGGGTCCTCGGCGCGTTCGCCGAGCGGGCACCGGACGTGCCCGTCGAGCTGTTCTCGCTGCCCGTCGGGGAGCGGCTCGCGCGGGTCGCGGGTGGGCAGCTGGACGCCGCGTTCGTCCGGGCCGTGGAGCCGGTGCCGGGCGTACGGGTGCTGCCCCTGTGGCCCGATCCCCTTGTCGCAGCCGTCCCCGCCTCGCATCCGCTGGCCCGGCGCCCCGAGATCCGCGTCGACGAACTGGCCGCGCTGCCCCTCGCCCTCACCGAGCGGCGGAACAACCCGGCACTGGTCGATCTCGTCGTCGGCGCCTGTCACCGGGCAGGCTTCGAACCGCTGCCCGGACCGGTGAGCGGGTCCCTCCAGGACACCCTCGCCACCATCGGCACCCGCCCGCTGTGGACCGTCGTCTACGGCTCCCACGCGCGCGTGCTGCACCACCCGCGTGTGGCCTTCGTGCCGTTCGCGGCGCCGGGGCTGGCCCTCTCGACGGGGCTCGCCGTGCATGCCACGCGGACGCCCCCGCATCTCGACACCCTGCTGCTGGCCTGCGGCGATCACGAGAACTGATCGCTGCGGTCGCGAGCTGCTTCTTGGTCGGGGACGGCCGACGCGATGAACTGGAGTCACCGAACAGGAGCCAGACTCAAGGGAGTTCAGCATGCCCATCGTGACCATCCAGCAGGGACCGCGTGACGTCGAGCTGAAGCGAGACCTCGTCAAGCGGGTCACCGACGCCTTCGTCGACGCGTACAAGATCCCCGCCGAGACCGTGCAGGTGTGGATCCACGAGGTGCCCGCCGACAGCTGGGGAGCGGCGGGACAGCTCATCGCCGACAAGTAGCCGGACCACTTGTCCCGCACATGGATAGGGTGCGTTGCGGGCTGCTCGTGGAAGCCCGCAACGCACCCTGGTTCTTCCCTGAGGTGTACTCAGGAGACCTTCCGGGTTACGAGTTGACCTGTGTGGTCACCAGGGTGGAGAACGTGGTCAGCCGGGTGTAGACACCCGGGTAGCCCGCCTCGGCACACCCCTCGCCCCAAGAAGTGATCCCTGCCAGGACGCCCCCGATGAGCAGGGGACCGCCGCTGTCGCCCTGGCAGGTGTCTACGCCGCCGGATGTGTATCCGGCGCAAACCATGTCGGACGCGATGAAGTCCGAACCGTAGGAGCTCTTGCAGCTGGTGTCGGACACGATCGGCACGGTCGCCGTCCGCAGCTGGTTGGAGGAGCTGCCGTTCTCCGAGGTGGTGCCCCAGCCGAGGATGCGGGCGGTGGTGCCGGCCGCGTACACGCTGGTCTGGGAGGAGGAGACGTACGACGCCGTGGTGTACGGCATCGAGGTCGAGAGGGTCAGCACGGCCACGTCGTCGCCGTTGGTGGCGTCGGTGTAGCTGGGGTTGATCCAGATCTTGCTGACCTTGCTGACGGTGCCGTTCGTACCGTTGAGGTAGGTACGGCCGCCGACCACGCGCACGCTGCTGGTGGTCTCGCCGACCATACAGTGAGCCGCGGTGATCACCTTGGTGGCGGAGACGAGCGTGCCGCCGCAGAACTGGTTCTGCGAGGCGTCCGTGATCTGCATGACGAACGGGTACGACGTCGTCGTGGTCGTGGAACCGCCGACGATGGGCTGGGGGGCTGCCACAGCGGTGGGGGCGCTGAGCAGTGCGGTCGCTGCGGCAGCGGCGGCTGCTACGACGACTGCGGTGGTTCTCTTGGCGCGGTTGAGCCCGAACATGAGTCTCCTCATTAGGGTTGCCGGTGGGGGGTCGCGCGGGTGTGGGGGTGTGCAACGGGGGTCGCGGGACCGACCCCCGTATGCCCGGGCGAGCGGCACACCCATAAGCTAGAACCAGGCACACCCTGCTCCCAATGAGGGAACCCCCTAGGGGAGTTGGGCAGGGAAAACCCTCGGTCGCCGCACAGTTAACCCGTAGGGTCCTCAGTTCGGACGGCGCCCCGCCGCCAGTCGGACGATATCCACCCGCGAGCGGATCCCCAGCTTCCGGTAGACCCTGGTCAGCGTGGCCTCGACCGTCTTGACGCTGATGAACAGCCGGGCGGCGATCTCCCGGTTGGTGGCGCCCTCCATGACGAGCGCGGCGACCTGACGCTCCATCGAGGCCAGCCCGTCGAGTCCGTCCAGGGCGGGCGGCGCGGGGGTGGCCGCGGGCGCGGGCTCCGGCGGGCGGGTGACGGCGGCCTCGTCCACCTGGCGCAGCCAGGGCAGCGCCCGGCAGCGGCGGAAGAGGCGGGTCGCCTCGTCGTACGACGTGGGGCCGGGCTGTCCGGTGCGCAGCGACGCCAGCGCGAAGGCGGCGCGGGCCTCCTCCAGGCCGTAGCCGAGTTTGGCGAGCCGGTCCTGAACGGACGTCAGTTGTGCCACGGCGGCGTCGTGTTCGCCGCGGGCCGCGCGCACCAGGGCCTCGGCGCGGTCGAGTACGGCGAGGACGCTCTCGCGGCCGAGCCGCAGGGCGCGTTCGCGGGTCACGTCGATGACGTCCTGGGCCTCGGCGGTCTCGCCGATCCGCACGAGGGCCTCGGCGAGGTCGCCGTGCCAGCGTCCGCGTGCCGGGTCGGTCACCTTGAGAGCCTGCTCCAGTTCGCGGACCCGGCGCAGCGAGCGGACGGTCCCGTGGGCGTCCCCGGCGACCAACTGGGCGTATCCCAGGGCACCGAGGGCCCGGGACAGATACATCTGGTCGCCGTCCTCCTCGGCGTGCTCGACCGCCTCCCGGGCCAGGGCGAGGGCTTCCTCGACGTCTCCGCCGGAGGCCTCGGCGAGCGCGGTGAGCATCGCGGACGCGGTCTGGCCGATGCCGGAGTCGCGGGCCAGCCTGAGGCCCTCGCGGGCCAGGTCGAGGGCGCGGCCGCAGTGCCCGGAGCGCAGTTCGGTCTCGGCGAAGCCGCGCAGGAAGTGCACCTCGCTCTCCACCGAGCCGCGCCGCCGCACCTCGCGCAGCAGCGCGGTGATGGTGGCGCGGGCCTCCGGCAGCTGATCGCTCATCACCAGCCAGCGGAAGCGGGCCGAACCGGCGCCGTTGTGATGGCACGCCACTCTCGGGTCCTGGGGTTCCTTCAGCGCGCGCTTGATGGTGAGGGGTGCGTCCGGATGGCCCATCAGGGTCTCGGCCTGTGCCTGGAAGGAGAGCGCGAGGAGTTCGGTGCGCCGGTCGCCGGCGAGCGCGGCGAGTTCGGCGGAGCGCGCGGTCTCCGCCCGTGCCTCGGCGAAGTCGCCCTCCACGAGCAGGGCGCGCCAGGCCAGTTGGTACCGGACCAGGGCGAGCAGCCGGGGGTCGTCGCCCGCGTCGGCGAGGGCCTGCGGGAAGACGGCGTCGACGTCCGCCATGGAGTGGCCGGCCGTGTCGATGACGATGATCCAGGCCCGCACCCGCTCGGCGGGCACCGAGGTCCGGGTCAGCACCTCGCGCGCGATGTCCCGGGCGAGGTCCAGCTCGCCCGCGGTGATCGCGTCCTCGGAGGCCTGCAACCGCCGCTCGTCGGGCCCGGGCACGCTGTCGCCCGGAGTGTGCCGGGCGGCCAGCAGTCCGAGGGAGGCGGCGACCGAGGGCGCCCCGCGGTCACGGGCGAGGGTGGCGGCCTCGGCGAGCCGGGCGGCGACCTCCGGGTCGGTGCCGGTGGTCGCGAGGGCGAGGTGCCGGGCGCGCTCGATGGGGTCGGAGGCCGCGGTGGACAGCGCCGCGTGCGCGGCCCGCCGCTCCTGCGCGGGGGCCTCCGCGTACAGGGCGGCGGAGATCAGCGGGTGCGCGAACCGTACGGCGGGACCCTCGGGTTCCGTTGCCAGCAGGCCGAGTTCGGCGGCCTGGGCGGTCTCGGCCTCGGCGTTCTCGCGGCCCGCGGTCTGGAGCAGGGCCACGGTCGGACGGGCGCCGGCGCTCGCGACCAGCAGGGTGCGGCGGGCCTCGGCGGGCAGCATGTCGAGCCGGCTCAGCACCAACGCGCGTAGTGACGTCGGCACGGGCAGCGGCTCGCCGGGTCTCGGCGGGGTCGGGTTCTCGGCGAGGGCGCGGCCCAGCTCCAGCGCGAACAGCGGGTTGCCGCCGCTGGTGCGGTGGATCTCGCGGACCGTGGAGCGGGGCAGTCCGGTGTAGCCGCGGTCGTCGAGCAGCGCGGAGACCTGGGCTCGGGAGAGCGGGTTGAGCCGGAACGCGAGGGTGTCCGGCGGCGAGGCGTTCAGATAGCGGTCGTACTCCTGGCCCTCGGTGCGCACCGCGAAGATCATCTGCACCTGGGTGTCGCCGAGGCGGCGGGCGGCGAAGCCGAGAAGCTCCGCGCTGGCCGGGTCCAGCCACTGCAGGTCGTCCGCCACGACGAGGACGGGGCCGTCGGTGGCGAGTGCGCGCAGCGCGGACAGGACGGCGAGGCGCAGCGCGAGTCCGTCGCGCTGGAGGGAGGACTCGCCGCGTCCGGTGAGCGCGGATTCCAGTGCCGTGCGCTGGGCGGCGGGCAGCCGCTCGGACACCTCGTCGAGGACCAGACCGAGGAGGTCGGCGAGGGCCAGGAAGGGGAGGTGCGATTCGGACTCCGTGGCCGAGCAGCGCAACACGGTCCGCGCCGAGTCGCCGTATTCCGCGCTCAGCGCCCGCAGGACGGTCGACTTTCCTATTCCGGCGGGGCCGTGGAGCAGCACACTGCCACCGCCGGCGAGCTGCTCACGGGCGGCGTTGAACATCTCCTCCCGGCCGATGACCAGGTCGGGGCGGCATCTGGCAGGCTCCTTGAAGTCCCGTCGCACGGTCACCGCTCCCCTCGTGTCGTGTCCGGGCCAATATTAGGCAATCAGTCCTTGAAATTCGGATGGACGGGGTCGTGAGGGAAATAACAACCGTGTGACAGGAGGAAATTCAAAGCTCCGATGAATGAATAGACGGCCCTCACCGGAGCCGGTCCCCGGGCCCGCACCCGGGCCCGTCTCATGGCAGCACCCCCGCCCGCCGGGCCGCCACCACGGCCTCGCCGCGGGTGTGCGCGCCCAGCTTCCGCATCGCCGAGCGCAGATACGCCTTCACCGTCTCCGGCCGTAGCCCGAGCCGCTCCGCCGCCACCGCGTTCGTCGCCCCGGCCGCCACACACGCCAGTACGTCCAGTTCCCGGGGCGCCAGTTCCACCTCCCCGGAGGCCGCCTCGGCGGTCAACAGGCCGCAGGCGTCCAGGAGTTCGGCCCGCAGCGCCGGATCCGGGATGCGCGGGGCCAGCGCCCGCAGCGCCGCGTGCGCCTCCCGGACCTGCTCCCACACCGCGCTCGCCGCCGGGTCGGGCGCCGGTGCCGGACGGGCCGCGCTCAGCAGCTCCCGCACCTCCTCCCGGACCACCAGCGCCTGTTCCACGTCCCTGGCCGCCTCCATCGCCGCGCTCAGCATCCGGTCGCCCAACGGCTGGGCGGTGCGCAGCGCGCCGTAGAGGACACCGCGCACCCGGCGTCGTACGACGACCGGGACCGCGAGGATCGCGCGCAGGCCCTCGGCCGCCACCGGGGCGTCGTACTCGTGGCTGATCTGGCGGGAGGCGGAGTAGTCCAGGACGGCGCACGGGCGGGCGAGGGCGACGGCCTTGCCGCCGAGGCCGTTGCCCGAGTTCACCGCGAGGGCGCGCAGCGACGGGGTCAGCGTGCCGCTCAGTTCGCTGATGCGCATCTGCTGCCGGCCGCTCTCCACCAGGCCGCCGAAGGCGACCGGCAGCCCCGTGCCGCGCCGGAGCCGTACCAGTGCCGCCTGAATCTCCACCATCCCCGCCGCGTCCGTCGCCACCCGCTTGCCCCTTCATTGCGGCCGTTCCGCTGCACACACCCCCGTACGGGGGTAGTGAGACCCACATCACGGATTACACGATGTCAGAGAGCCGCCCGGCAATGGTCCGGTTACTAGGAGGACAGATGACCACGGCTAGCGAGTCGTTCCGTAGTGCGCGGGATTTCCTGTTGGCGCATCGCGAGGACTATGCCACGGCCTACGAGGGTTTCTCCTGGCCCCGGCCCGAGCACTTCAACTGGGCGTTCGACTGGTTCGACGTCATCGCCGACGGCAACGGCGCCACCGCGCTGCACATCGTCGAGGAGGACGGCCGCGAGATCCAGCTGTCCTTCGGTGAACTGTCCGTCCGCTCCGACCAGGCCGCGCACTGGCTGCGCACCCGGGGCGTCCGCGCCGAGGACCGGATCCTGGTCATGCTCGGCAACCAGACCGAACTGTGGATCACCGCCCTCGCGGCGATGAAGCTCGGCGCCGTCGTCATCCCGGCCACCCCGCTGCTCGGCCCCGCCGACCTGCGCGACCGCGTCGACCGCGGCCGGGTCCGGCATGTGATCGTGCGCTCCGAGGACACCGGAAAGTTCGACCAGGTCCCGGGCGACTACACCCGCGTCGCGGTCGGCGCGGAGCGGCCCGGCTGGCTGGACTTCCAGGAGATCTGGGACACCTCCGCCTCCCTCTTCGTACGGGACCCCGCCCCGACCCTGGCCGACGACCCGCTGATGCTCTACTTCACCTCGGGCACCACCGCCCACCCCAAGCTGGTCGAGCACACCCACACCTCGTACCCGATCGGCCACCTGGCCACCATGTACTGGATCGGCCTCCAGCCCGGCGACGTGCACCTCAACATCTCCTCGCCCGGCTGGGCCAAGCACGCCTGGTCGAACCTGTTCGCGCCCTGGAACGCCGAGGCGACCGTCTTCATCCACAACTACACGCGCTTCGACCCGGTCCGGCTGATGGCCGAGATGGACCGCGCGGGCGTCACCACGTTCTGCGCCCCGCCGACCGTGTGGCGGATGCTCATCCAGGCCGACCTGACCCAGCTGCGCACCCCGCCCCGCGAGGCCCTGGCGGCGGGCGAGCCGCTGAATCCCGAGGTCATCGAGCAGGTCCGGCGGGCCTGGGGCGTCACCATCCGGGACGGATTCGGGCAGACGGAGACCGCCGTGCAGGTCGCCAACAGCCCCGGCCAGCCGCTGAAGACGGGTTCGATGGGCCGGCCGAGCCCCGGCTACCGCGTCGAACTCCTCGACCCGATCTCGGGTGCCCCGGGCGCGACCGAGGGCGAGATCGCGCTCGACCTGTCCAACCGTCCCGTGGGCCTGATGACCGGCTACCACGGAGACCCGGACCGTACGACGGAGGCGATGGCCGGCGGCTACTACCGCACCGGCGACATCGGCTCCCGCGACGAGGACGGCTACATCACCTACGTCGGCCGGTCCGACGACGTCTTCAAGGCCTCCGACTACAAGATCTCCCCGTTCGAGCTGGAGAGCGCGCTGCTGGAGCACGAGGCGGTGGCCGAGGCCGCCGTGGTGCCCGCGCCGGACGAACTGCGGCTCGCCGTACCGAAGGCGTACGTCGTGCTCGCGGCGGGCTGGGAGCCGGGGCCCGACACCGCGAAGGTGCTGTTCGAGCACTCGCGGGACGTCCTCGCCCCCTACAAGCGCATCCGGCGGCTGGAGTTCGGCGAGCTGCCCAAGACCGTCTCCGGCAAGATCCGCCGGATCGAACTGCGCGAGGCGACGGCCGCGGGGTCGGACGCCGAGTACCGCGAGGAGGACTTCCGATGAACTCGCCGACGACCTCGCCGATGAACTCGTACAGCCATGGAACCAGCGGGACTTCACTCCTCGGCGACACCATCGGGACCAACCTCGACCGGGCGGTCGCCGCCTGGCCCGACCGCGAGGCGCTGGTCGACGTGCCGTCCGGGCGGCGCTGGACGTACGCCCAATTCGCCGCCGATGTCGACCGGTTGGCGCACGCGCTGCTCGCGAGCGGGGTGGCGAAGGGCGACCGGGTCGGGATCTGGGCGGTCAACTGCCCCGAGTGGGTGCTCGTCCAGTACGCCACCGCCCGCATCGGCGCGGTCATGGTGAACATCAACCCGGCCTACCGCACCCACGAGGTCGAGTACGTCCTCCGGCAGGCGGGCATCTCGGTCCTGTTCTCCTCGGTCGCCCACAAGAGCAGCGACTACCGGGCGATGGTCGGCCAAGTGCGGGGAAAGTGCCCGGAGTTGCGCGAGGTCGTGTACATCGGCGACCCGAGCTGGGACGCGCTGCTGAGCCGGGGCACGGGTGACGAGCCGTACCCGGAACTGTCCTGCGACGACCCCATCAACATCCAGTACACCTCGGGCACGACCGGCTTCCCCAAGGGCGCCACCCTCTCCCACCACAACATCCTCAACAACGGTTATTTCGTGGGCGAGTCGATCACCTACACCGAGCAGGACCGGGTCTGTATCCCGGTGCCCTTCTACCACTGCTTCGGCATGGTGATGGGCAACCTGGCGGCGACCTCGCACGGCGCGTGCATGGTGATCCCGGCCCCGTCGTTCGACCCGGCGGCGACCCTGAAGGCCGTACAGCAGGAGCGGTGCACATCGCTCTACGGCGTACCGACCATGTTCATCGCGGAGTTGAACCTCCCCGACTTCGCGAGCTACGACCTCTCCTCGCTCCGCACCGGCATCATGGCGGGCTCACCCTGCCCGGTCGAGGTGATGAAACGGGTGGTCGCCGAGATGCACATGGCGGAGGTGTCCATCTGCTACGGCATGACGGAGACGTCCCCGGTCTCGCTCCAGACGCGGCGGGAGGACGACCTGGAGCACCGCACGGGCACGGTCGGCCGGGTGCTGCCCCACCTGGAGGTCAAGGTCGTGGACCCGGCCACCGGTGTCACCCAACCCCGGGGCACGGCAGGGGAGTTGTGCACCCGCGGCTACAGCGTGATGCTCGGCTACTGGAACGAGCCCGAGAAGACCGCAGAGGCGATCGACGCCGGCCGCTGGATGCACACGGGTGACCTCGCGATGATGCGGGAGGACGGTTACGTCGAGATCGTCGGCCGCATCAAGGACATGATCATCCGGGGCGGCGAGAACATCTACCCGCGCGAGATCGAGGAGTTCCTCTACGCCCACCCGAGGATCGCCGACGTCCAGGTGGTCGGAGTGCCCCACGAGCGCTACGGCGAGGAGGTGCTGGCCTGCGTCATCCCACGCGACCCGGCCGCCCCGCCGACCCTGGAGGAACTCCGCGCCTTCTGCGAGAACAGACTGGCCCACTACAAGATCCCGACCCTGCTCCAGATCATGGACACCTTCCCGATGACGGTCTCGGGAAAGGTACGCAAGATCGAACTGCGCGAACGGGCGGTCCGGGACAGCCGACCTGGGGCCAACTCCTCGCAGTAGCCGTCGAACTAACCGCCCGCCGCGTCGAGTTGGTCGGCCGGGTCGCTCACCGGCCGGGGTGCCCGAGGACGTTCCGGGGCGGAGCCGGCGGTCCGCGGCGGGTTCTCGTGACGCTGCCCCGGCCGGGTGGCCGTGGGCTCCGTCCCGGACCGTTCCGCAGCCGGTCCGGTCCACCGGGGTCCGGCCGTCGACTGTCGCCGGCCGCCGCGAAGCGGCCGAGGTCGTCGCGGCCCTCGAACTAACCGCCCGCCGCGTCGAGTTGGTCGGCCGGTTCGTTCATCGGCTGGGGGGTGCCCGTGAGGTCGAGGACGAAGAGGGGGACGCCGAGGGCGTCGGCGCGGACTCGGGCGTCGTCGGCGTAGCCGGCCAGGGAGAAGTAGACGCAGCCCGTGGACTCCGTCATCGCCGTCAGCCACAGGCACTCCACGTCCCGGAGTGAAGCGGGGCGCACGGTGGGGTCCACCTGCGCCAGGATGCCGCGGGCGGCCAGGCCGATGCCGGACGGGGGCCGCTGGTCGGCACGGCGGATGTCGCGATAGCCGAGCCAGCGCAGATAGAGCGCGGCGGCCGTGACCGCGTCGCGCGCGGTGCGGATCGTGACGGGCTGGAACGCGGGCCGGTCCCGGGTGCCGGCGTCGACCATGGCGACGCTCGCGGCCGGCTGCGCCGGCGGCTCCTCCCCGGCGACGGGAATCCGCAGCAGGGTCCCGCACGGGCAGCCCAGCTCCGGGTACGGCCACTCGTCCAGCCGCCCACAGGCCTCGCAGCGCACCGCGATCCAGTCCTCGTCCCAGACCCGGTGGCTCACGACCGTGGCCGCGCCGCGCGGATCGAGCGGCGGGGCCACGGGGGCACCGCAGACACAGGGATAGGACGGCGCGGCATAGACGTGCTCACGTCGGCAGGCCGGACAGCGCACCGGCACGCTCTCGGACATGCGCCCCATCGTCCTCCTGGAAACCCCTGCTTGTCCGTCTCTTGACGGCCTTCGTGCCTCCACTTACATTTCTTCCAGATAGTAGAATCTATTTTCCACAATGCGGAAGTCATTGTGGAGCTCAATGTGGAACTCAATGCGGAACTGCTCACCGCGGGGCGCGACGGTGACGCGAATCCGACAGCCGAAGCAGGAGTACTCCATGGCTCGTATGACCGCTGCCCGCGCGGCAGTCGAGATCCTCAAGCGCGAGGGCGTCAGCGACGCGTTCGGCGTCCCCGGCGCGGCGATCAACCCCTTCTATGCCGCCCTCAAGGCCGCCGGCGGTATCCACCACACCCTCGCCCGGCATGTCGAGGGCGCCTCGCACATGGCCGAGGGCTACACCCGTACCCGCCCCGGCAACATCGGCGTCTGCATCGGCACCTCGGGCCCGGCCGGCACCGACATGATCACCGGCCTCTACTCCGCGACCGGCGACTCCATCCCGATCCTCTGCATCACGGGCCAGGCCCCGACCTCCGTGATCCACAAGGAGGACTTCCAGGCCGTCGACATCGCCTCCATCGCGGGACCGGTCACGAAGATGGCGGTCACCGTCCTGGAGGCGGCCCAGGTCCCCGGCGTCTTCCAGCAGGCCTTCCACCTGATGCGCTCGGGCCGCCCCGGCCCGGTCCTCGTCGACCTGCCGATCGACGTCCAGCTCACCGAGATCGAGTTCGACCCGGAGACGTACGAGCCGCTGCCGGTCTACAAACCGGCCGCGACCCGCCCCCAGATAGAGAAGGCGCTCGCGCTCCTCAACGCCTCCGAACGGCCGCTGATCGTCGCCGGCGGCGGTGTCATCAACGCCGACGCGGCCGAACTCCTCGTCGAGTTCGCCGAGTTGACCGGCGTCCCGGTCGTCCCGACCCTGATGGGCTGGGGCGCCCTGCCCGACGACCACGAGCTGAACGCCGGCATGGTCGGCCTCCAGACCTCGCACCGCTACGGCAACGCGACCTTCCTGGAGTCCGACTTCGTCCTCGGCATCGGCAACCGCTGGGCCAACCGCCACACCGGCAAGCTGGACGTCTACACCGCCGGACGCACCTTCGTCCACGTCGACATCGAGCCCACCCAGATCGGCCGGATCTTCGCCCCCGACTACGGCATCGCCTCCGACGCGAAGGCGGCGCTGAAGCTCTTCGTGGACGTGGCAAGGGAGTCGAAGGCCGCAGGCAGCCTGCCCGACCGCTCCGCCTGGGCGGCCTCGGCGCAGGAGAAGAGGTCGACTCTCCAGCGCCGTACGCACTTCGACGACATCCCGATCAAACCGCAGCGCGTCTACGAGGAGATGAACAAGGCCTTCGGCCCGGAGACCCGGTACGTCTCCACGATCGGCCTCTCGCAGATCGCCGGCGCCCAGATGCTGCACGTCTACCGCCCCCGCCACTGGATCAACTGCGGCCAGGCGGGCCCCCTCGGCTGGACGATCCCGGCCGCGCTCGGTGTCGCCAAGGCCGACCCGGAGGCGTCCGTCGTCGCGCTCTCCGGCGACTACGACTTCCAGTTCATGATCGAGGAACTGGCGGTCGGCGCCCAGCACCGCATCCCCTACGTCCATGTCCTGGTGAACAACGCCTACTTGGGCCTCATCCGGCAGGCGCAGCTCGGCCTGGACATCAACTTCCAGGTCAACCTGGAATTCGAGAACATCAACTCCCCTGAGCTGGGCGTCTACGGCGTCGACCACGTCAAGGTCGTCGAGGGCCTGGGCTGCAAGGCGATCCGGGTCACCGACCCCGCCGACCTCGGCACCGCCTTCGAGCAGGCCAAGAAGCTCGCCGCGGAGTTCCGCGTGCCGGTCGTCGTCGAGGCGATCCTGGAGCGCGTCACCAACATCTCGATGAGCCGGACGAACGACATCGGCGAGGTGGTGGAGTTCGAGGAGATCGCGACCGAGCCCGGCCACGCGCCGACGTCGATCAGGACGCTGAAGGTCTGAGACCGCGGGAGAGGAACAGGGGGCCGTCCTTGAGGGACGGCCCCCTTTCTTGTGTGGGGCTGCGTTGTCGATCGCGGGCCTACCGATCGTGGTGCTCCGACAACCCCGGCCAGTCCTCCGGCCCGCCGCCCTGCCACTCGATGAGATCGCTCTCCTCGACCTCGATCCGGTCCAGGTCGGCCAGCCGCAGGATCTCGACGACGTCGTCCAGGTGGGAGGCGAGGCCGAGCGTCTCGTCGCCGGTGGTGACCCGACGGGAGCCGTCCAGGGCCGGTGGGTGGACCACGATGTGCGGAAACTCCGTCGGTGGTTGTGTCATGCGTCAAGGCTCCTGCGAGTACGGCGGATCCGCACCCGGAAACGCAGAAGAGCGCCGTCTCCGGCGCTCGTCCTGATGGCCGTCCGACGGCGCGAGGCTGGGCGCGACAGGACGTTCGCGCCGCCGGACGGGGTCATGGGGAGGGGTGCTTCGGGTCGGTGCCACGGGCCGGTGCCACGGGCCGGTGTTTCGGCTGGGACCGCGGCGGTCGCGACGGAACCGGGGCTCCTTCTCTCAGGTCGAGAAGGAGGTCCCGGGACCTTCACCACCGCACTGGCTCGCACTCCGCCGCGGTCCTGGCCCCGCCCGCGCCGTGCCGGCGACCACCCCTCATCCGGGTCGTCCGGCACACACGGGCCGTCTGTGGTTCTCGGTCCGGCATGATTCCGGGCGGCGCCACCGCCTGGGCGCGACAGGACAGATGTCGGCGACGGCACCGCCCGGAAGTCTCAGAGCTGCGCGCCCGAGAGGCGCTCTACGGCGCGCAGCAGCGCCGAGTGGTCCAGGCCGCCGTCGCCCTGCGCCCGCAGGGACGCGACGAGTTGGGCCACCACCGCGCCGACCGGGAGGGCCGCGCCGACGTTGCGGGCCGCGTCCGTGACGATGCCCATGTCCTTGTGGTGCAGGTCGATCCGGAAGCCCGGCTTGAAGTCGCGGTGGAGGAAGTTGTCCTTCTTCCGCGTCAGCACGGTCGATCCCGCGAGCCCGCCGTTGAGGACGTCGAGGGCGGCGGCCAGGTCCACGCCCGACTTCTCCAGGAAGACCACGGCCTCGGCGCACGCCTGGATGTTCACGGCGACGATCAGCTGGTTGGCGGCCTTCACGGTCTGGCCGGAGCCGTGCGGACCGCACAGCACGATGGTCCTGCCGAGCGCGTCGAAGATCGGCCGCGCCTCGTCGAAGTCGGCCCGGTCGCCGCCGACCATGATGGACAGCACGGCCTCGATCGCACCGGCCTCACCGCCCGACACGGGGGCGTCCAGGACCCGAATTCCCTTGTCCGCGGCGGCCTTTGCGAGGTCGACCGAGGTCTGCGGGGTGATCGACGACATGTCGATCAGCAGGGCGCCGGCGCGCGTGTTCTCCAGGATGCCGTCCGGGCCGTAGGCGATGGCCTCGACCTGCGGGGACGCGGGCACCATCGTGATCACCACGTCGGCGTCGCGCACGGCCTCGGCTATGGAGCCGGCCACGCTGCCGCCGGCGGCGGCCAGGCGGTCCAACTTGTCCTGTTCCAGGGTGAATCCGGTGACGTCGTAGCCCGCCTTGAGCAGGTTCTCGGACATGGGGGAGCCCATGATGCCGAGGCCTATCCAGGCGACCTTGGGGAGCTTGCTCATCGGAAGTGCCTTTCGGTGAAGGTCAGTTGGGCAGCCAGTCGAAGGCCTCGGCGCTCGGGCGGTCGCCGGGCTTGTACTCCAGGCCCACCCAGCCGTCGTAACCGGCCTTCCTCAGCTGGTCGAGGAGGTCTTCGAGGGGGAGGGTGCCGGTGCCGGGGGCGCCGCGGCCCGGGTTGTCCGCGATCTGCACATGGCCGGTCTTCGCCGCGAACTCCTCGATCACCGAAGGGAGTTCCTCGCCGTTCATGGACAGGTGGTAGAGGTCCATGAGGAAGCGCGCGTTGCCGAGGCCGGTCGCGGCGTTCACCTTGTCGACGATTCCCACGGCTGCGGGGGCGCTGACGAGCGGGTACAGCGGCGACTCGGGCTTGTTGAGTGCCTCGATCAGGAGGATCGCGCCGATCCGGTCGGCCGCGCGGGCCGCGAGGGTCAGGTTCTCCAGCGCGAGCGCGTCCTGCTCGGCCGGGTCGACGCCCGCGACACGGTTGCCGTAGAGCGCGTTGAGCGCCGTGGCGCCGAGCGAGCCCGCGAAGTCGGCGGCCACGTCGATGTTCGCGCGGAACCGCTCCGACTCCTCGCCCGGGATCGACAGGGCGCCGCGGTCCGGCCCCGGCAGCTGTCCGGCGTAGAAGTTCAGGCCGGTGAGCTGGACGCCCGCGTCCTCCAACGCCCGCTTGAGGGCGTCGAGTTCGGACGGCGCGGGGGTGGGGGAGTCGACCCAGGGCCACCACAGCTCGACCGCGCTGAAGCCCGCCGCGGCTGCTGCGGCGGGGCGTTCCAGGAGCGGGAGTTCGGTGAAGAGGATCGACAGGTTGACGTTGAAGCGCTGGTCTGCGGCTGTGTCCCACTTAAATGCCGGCATCGGGGCGCTCCTTCCGCATCGTGGAATATCGTTTCTGCTTAATGGAAGATTGCCGTCGGGTGTCGGAGCTTGTCAAGGGGGCTCGGCGGAAAACGGCGCCGCGCGTTAGGTTGTGCGCGTGCGATTGCGAGTGGAGTTCACGACAGAGCCCTTCGACCTCGACGAGGCCCCCGCGCATGCGCTGGTCGCCAGGGAGGTCATCGAGGGGGCGGAGCTGGACGCCGTGGACGTCGGGCCGTTCGGCAACACGGCCGAGGGCGGCACCGACGCGGTGCTCACCGCCGTCGACGCGCTGCTGCGCCGGACCCTGGAGGCCGGTGCCACCCGGATCTCGCTCCAGCTCAACGTGATCGGCGAGGGCGACCGGTGACCGGCCTCGGGGACGAGCCCTTCATCACGGCCGTGAAACCGCTGGTCGACGCGATGGGCGGCGAGCTGGTCCCGCCCGACGAGGCCGGCCCCGACGACGTCGTGCTCGCCTGGGAGGGCGCCGACGTGGTCGCCGTACGCCTGCCGCAGCTCGCGGACTCGCTGGACCACATCCTGGCCGCCATGGAGCGCAAGAAGGGCAAGCCCCTCGCGGACCTGGACCGCAAGGCCAAGCAGGAGGTCGTACGGATACTGGAGGCGCGCGGCGCCTTCTCCGTACGGCACGGCGTGGAGACCGTGGCGAGCGCCCTCGGGGTCAGCCGGTTCACCGTGTACAACTACCTGAACCGCGAGAAGGAGAGCTGAGCCGCTCCCCGCTTGTTACCCCGAATTTTCAACAAAGTGTTGACGTGGTGTTGCCGAGGGGCGTTAGCTACAGCCAGCCCGATCAGCACAAGGCCACGGAGGCTCCCGTGACGTCGACATCCACGCCGCCGGGCCTCGCCCGGTTCAATGCCCTGGAGGAGCACGCGGCCCTCGCCGCCCTCCTGGAGGTGTGCGCATCCACGGCGTGGGCACGGCGACTGCTCGCAGGCCGTCCGTACGGCGGACCCGAGAACCTCTACGCCGAGAGCGACGCCGCGATGGCCGACCTGACCGCCGAGGATCTCGGCGAGGCGATGGCCGGCCACCCGCCGATCGGTCGCCCCAAGCCCGGCGACCCCACCTCCGCCCGCGAACAGCGCGGCATGGCGGGCGCCTCCGAGGAGCTCAGGGCGGAGATGCTCGACCTCAACCTGGCGTACCAGGAGAGGTTCGGCCATGTCTTCCTGATCTGCGCCACCGGCCGCACCGGCGAGCAGATGCGCGACGCGGTCAGGGAACGGATCGGCAACCCGCCGGAGCGGGAACGCGAGATCGTCCGCACCGAGTTGGGGAAGATCAACCGCATCCGGCTGGCCAAGCTCGTAGAGGAAGAAGCGGCATGAGCAGCAGCACCACCGCCTCGGTGTCCACGCACATCCTGGACACCAGCATCGGCCGCCCCGCCGTCGGCGTCGCCGTCCAACTCGCCGCCCGCAGTGGTGCGTCGGCGGACTGGCAGGCGCTCGGCGGTTCCGCGACCGACGCGGACGGGCGGTGCAAGGATCTTCCGGCGCTGCCGGCGGGCACCACACACGTGCGGCTCGACTTCGCGGTGGAGCCGTACTTCGAGCGTTCAGACGACAAGCAAGCCGATGCGCAGCAGGACGCCCCCGCGAATCGGGACAGCGGTACGACCGGAGTGTTCTTCCCGGAGGTGGCGATCACGTTCGCCGTCCAGCCCGGGGAGCACTACCACGTACCGCTGCTGCTCAACCCGTTCGGCTACTCCGTATACCGAGGGAGCTAGCAGACATGCCCACGATTCTTGGACAGAACCAGTACGGCAAAGCAGAGAACCGAGTCGTCAAGATCACGCGGGACGGCGCCACCCACCACATCAAGGATCTGAACGTCTCCGTGTCGCTGAGCGGCGACATGGACGAGGTCCACTACTCCGGCTCGAACGCCAACGTGCTGCCGACCGACACCACCAAGAACACGGTGTACGCGTTCGCCAAGGAGCACGGCATCGAGTCCGCCGAGCAGTTCGGCATCCACCTCGCCCGGCACTTCGTGACCAGCCAGGAGCCGATCAAGAACGCGCGGATCCGGATAGAGGAGTACGCCTGGGAGCGTACGACAGGGGGCCACTCCTTCGTCCGCAAGGGCCAGGAGACCCGGCTCACCCAGATCACCTACGACGGCCGGAGCTGGGAAGTCGTCTCCGGGCTCAAGGACTTGACGGTGCTCAACTCGACGGACTCCGAGTTCTGGGGCTACGTCAAGGACAAGTACACGACCCTCCCCGAGGCCTACGACCGCATCCTCGCGACCGAGGTCTCCGGGCGCTGGCGCTTCAACTGGTCCGACGACGCACAGGAGATGCCCGACTGGGAGACCTCCTACGAGCGGACCAGGCAGCACATGCTCCAGGCCTTCGCCGAGACGTACTCGCTCTCGCTCCAGCAGACCCTGTACCAGATGGGTTCGCGGATCATCGACAACCGCGACGAGATAGACGAGGTCCGCTTCTCGCTCCCCAACAAGCACCATTTCCTTGTGGACCTGGCGCCGTTCGGGCTGAAGAACGACAACGAGGTCTACCTCGCCGCCGACCGCCCCTACGGCCTGATCGAGGCGACCGTCCTGCGGGACGGCCGTGAGGCGAAGATCCCGGCTGACCTCACCAACCTCTGAAGGACCCACCATGGCAGCCGTTGAGCGCATCGTCATCGAGAACTGTTCCATCGCCACCGTCGACGCCCAGGACACCGAGTACGCCACCGGGTATGTCGTCATCGCCGGCAACCGCATCGAGTCGCTCGGCGCGGGCAAGGCCCCCGAGGGGCTCACCGATGTGGTCCGGCGCATCGACGCGAGCGGTCACCTGGTGACCCCCGGCCTGGTCAACACCCACCACCACTTCTACCAGTGGATCACCCGGGGCCTGGCCACCGACCACAACCTCTTCGACTGGCTCGTCGCGCTGTACCCGACCTGGGCGCGCATCGACGAGCCGATGGTCCGCGCCGCCGCGCAGGGCTCGCTCGCGATGATGGCGCGCGGCGGGGTGACCACCGCGATGGACCACCACTACGTCTTCCCGAAGGGCTCCGGCGACCTCTCCGGCGCCATCATCGGCGCCGCCCGCGAGATGGGCGTCCGCTTCACGCTGGCCCGCGGCTCCATGGACCGCAGCGAGAAGGACGGCGGACTGCCGCCCGACTTCGCCGTCGAGACCCTGGAGGGCGCCCTCGCCGCGACCGAGGCGACGGTACGGGAGCACCACGACGCCTCCTTCGACGCGATGACCCAGGTCGCCGTGGCCCCCTGCTCACCGTTCTCCGTGTCGACCGAACTCCTCAAGCAGGGCGCCGAGTTGGCCCGCAGGCTCGGGGTGCGGCTGCACACGCACGGCTCGGAGACGGTCGAGGAGGAGCAGTTCTGCAAGGAGCTGTTCGGCATGGGCCCGACCGACTACTTCGAGTCCACCGGCTGGCTCGGCGAAGACGTGTGGATGGCGCACTGCGTCCACATGAACGACTCCGACATCGCCGCCTTCGCCCGCACGAAGACCGGTGTCGCCCACTGCCCCTCGTCCAACGCCCGCCTCGCCGCCGGTATCGCCCGCGTCCCCGACATGCTCGCCGCCGGCGTCCCGGTCGGCCTCGGCGTCGACGGCACCGCCTCGAACGAGTCCGGCGAACTCCACACCGAACTGCGCAACGCGCTCCTGATCAACCGCCTCGGCGCCCACCGCGAAGCGGCCCTGAACGCCCGTCAGGCGCTGCGCCTCGGAACCTACGGCGGCGCCCAAGTCCTGGGCCGCGCAAACGAGATCGGCTCCCTGGAGCCGGGCAAGCTGGCCGACCTGGTGCTGTGGAACCTGGACACCCTGGCCCATGCCTCGATCGCCGACCCGGTGACCGCGCTGGTCTTCGGCGCGGCGGCCCCGGTCACCGCGTCGTTCGTGAACGGCCGTCAGATCGTCGACAACAACCACCTGTTGCACGTCGACGAGGACGCCATCGCCCGCGCGACACGGGAAGAGGCCCGGCGGCTGGCGCGGATCGCCGCACAGGGCTGAGCAGTTGGCGGTTCGGCCGGTAGGCGGGTGTCGTCGCCCCGCCGCTGATCCGGTCGGCCGATCCATGATCTCCGGTTGAGGGGGACGGCCCTCATCCGGTGGCCGTGGCCGGGGCGTGCACGGACGTGTGCGCCCCGGAACGGCTTTACCCATCCCTTTTGTTGGGTTCCGTCCTCCGGTCCCGCACGACCGCGCACCACCTCCACAAAACCCACGTCAGAGCCGACGTGTTAGCTGACCCGGAGGAACCGAGTGACCGCTCACCCCGTCGACGAGAAACTACCCGCACTCAAGATGGCCACCACGGGCCTGCAGCACGTGGCCGCCATGTACGCGGGTGTCGTCGCCCCGCCGCTGATCGTCGGGGCGGCCGTCGGCCTCTCCGGCACCGAACTCACCTTCCTCACCGGCGCGTGCCTCTTCACCGCGGGTCTCGCCACCTTCCTGCAGACCATCGGGATCTGGAAGATCGGCGCCCGGCTGCCCTTCGTCAACGGCGTCACCTTCGCCGGGGTCGCCCCGATGACCGCGATCGCCGCCTCCACCGAGGACAAGTCCGACGCGCTGCCCGTGATCTTCGGCGCGGTGATCGTCGCCGGCCTGCTCGGGTTCCTCGCCGCCCCCTTCTTCAGCAGGGCGGTCCGCTTCTTCCCGCCGGTCGTCACCGGCACCGTGATCACCCTCATAGGCGTGTCCCTGCTGCCGGTCGCCTTCGGCTGGGCGCAGGGGCCCGACCCCTCGGCACACGACTACGGTTCGACGACCAACCTGGGACTCGCGGCGGCGACCCTCGTCGTCGTGCTGGTCCTCCGCTGCTTCACCCGCGGCTTCGCCAGGCAAGTGGCCGTCCTGCTCGGCCTGTTGATCGGCACGCTCCTCGCGATCCCCTTCGGCGCAACGGACTTCGGCCCGGTCACCGACGCCGACGTGATCGGCTTCCCCACCCCCTTCCACTTCGGCGCACCGCAGTTCCAGCTCGCCGCGATCGTCTCCATGTGCGTCGTGATGGTGGTCTCGATGACCGAATCCACCGCGGACATGCTGGCGTTGGGCGAGATCGTCGAACGCCCGGCGGACGAGGCGACCATCGCCGCGGGCCTGCGCGCCGACACCCTCGGCTCGGCGATCAGCCCCCTCTTCAACGGCTTCATGTGCAGCGCCTTCGCCCAGAACATCGGTCTGGTCGCCATGACCCGCATCCGCAGCCGGTACGTCGTCGCCACCGGCGGCGGCTTCCTGGCGCTGATGGGCCTGTGCCCGACGGCCGCGTCGCTCATCGCCGTCGTACCGCGCCCGGTGCTGGGCGGCGCGGGCGTCGTCCTGTTCGGCTCGGTCGCCGCGAGCGGCATCCAGACCCTGGTCAAGGCGGGCCTCGAGAAGGGCGACAACGTCCTGGTCGTGGCGGTCTCGCTGGCCGTCGGCATCATCCCGATCACGGCACCGGACTTCTACCACGCGTTCCCGCAGACGATCAGGATCGTCCTCGACTCCGGCATCTCCACAGGCTGCGTGGCGGCGGTGACCCTGAACCTGGTCTTCAACCACCTCGGCCGACGGCAGAAGACACAGGAGGCAGCCGACACCGGCAGGCTCCTCCCGTACGGCGTCGGCGAGTCACGGTGAACTCCCCTGCCACACCATGAGGTTGGCGAACAGCTCGGCCTGTTCGATCGCGTCGTCGAGAGCGTGGTGGGTGTGGCGCCGCCGGGACAGCAGCTCCCGCGGCATCGTGCCCTTGGCGACGGCACGCAGCGGCAGCCGGGCCTTCGCCGCGTACAGCGTCTTCATGTCGAGGCAGCCGGAGTGCCCGAAGGGGCTCACGCCGGTGAAGCGGACCAGGTACCAGTACAGGAACATCCAGTCGTACGACGCCGGGTAGCCGCACATCACCGGCTGGGCGCCCACGGCGACTTCGCGTACCCAGGTGCTGAACTCGGCGAGCGCGACGCCAGGTTCCGCACCCTCGCGCCCGAGGCGCTCCCGGTCGAGTCCGCTCACCGCCAGCGCCTCCGGTACGAACTCTTCGCCGATCGGCCGCAGTTCACGGTAGAAGGTCAGCTTCTCCGGGTCCGCCGCGGTGAACCCGTCGGCGTCCTGCGCCCCGGCGACGGCCGCGCCGAGGCTCAGCATGGAGTATGGGCCCGGGATCGGACCGTCGGCTTCGATGTCGACGGAGATGTACAGACTGGGCTTGACGCGTCGTGCGGCCATGGGCCGGAGCATCGCAGGTGGACGGGGTGGCCCGCACCCGAATTCAGCCGCCCCGGACCGCCCGGCAGGGCATGGCCTCGGGGAGCCGGCCCGTGAAGTACGACCGGGGCGGGACACCCATCAGGGCGCGGAAGTCGGACGTCATGTGGGACTGGTCGTAGTAGCCGGTGACGGTGGCGAGTTCGGCCCAGGAGAGTTCGGTGGCGTGGGCCACCACGGCACGCACCCGGTTGATACGGGCGTAGTGCTTGGGGGAGAGGCCGACCCCCTCGGCGAAGAGATTGCGCAACTGCCGCTCGCTGACGGCGAGTTCACGGGCGACGGCGGGTACCGGGCCCGGGAGGTGACCCGTGCGGATCGACATCGCGTCGACACCGGCCCGGACGAGTTCGGCGCGCGTGGAGTCCGCGACGGCGGAGAGGCGGGCGGGGACGATATCCGTGAGTCGCCCGATCGCCGCCCCGGGCTCCAACCCGCGCAGCTCCGCGGCCAGTTGGCGGGCGGCCGGGCCGGGCAGCTCGCCCAGGGGCATGGCCCGGCCGACGAGATCGACGGCCGGAACGCCCAGCAACGGCCGTGTCGTGCCCGGCGTCAGCCGCAACTCCGCGCAGCCCACGAGGTGTTTGGCCGCGTGGTACGTGGCCCGGACGCGCGGCCCGACGACGAGGACACTGCGGCGGCCGTTCCCCTCCACACGGACCACCAACTTCGTCGCCGCGTCCGGGAGGTGGACGAACGGCTCCACCGGGAAGCGGTTCACGGTCAGGTCGGCGATGCGCGAGACCCAGGGGCGCAGCTCGTCCGGCAGGGGCAACTCCCGTTCGGACACGTCGGCGTTCGTCACCCCTCCACGGTAAACGCGCCGACGGCCCGCACCGGGTCGCCGAACGTGCCGGAATCTCCTAGGGCCTGTGTGACGTCGT
>NZ_JAEQAZ010000133.1 GCF_016654115.1 Streptomyces sp. MBT53 | reverse complement strand
CGTCTCATGAGCTGCATGTTTCGCGGGGGACGTGAACGCCGGGTGCACTGGGGGTGACTCCGGGGGCTCCACTCGCGGGGGAGGCGGGGTTCAGGACCGCACGGCGCTCTCGGCGCCCTCGACCGGGGCGAACAGGTGGGCCATCGCCTGCCACAGGGGCATCACGCGGGGCGTGGAGCGAGGGGTCCGCCGGGGAGCGGCCGCCGACGGCTGGGCGGTGCGGGGGCTCTTCGTGAGGGAGGTGGTGGCGGTGTGCGGCATGACGGGTTCCTTCCGGTGGGCCGTTGACCTCGGCCTTGGCTCTGACCTTCTGAGATCTACGATCCCGCCGGGGGGCTGCCGCCACGAGGGGGTGGGCTGCCGGGTCGGGGGTGTAGGTGGCTCCACCATCGCGCCCGTGGACGAGGAGAAGGACCACGCACGAACGCCCCGCCGTGCAGAATGCACCGCATGTTCGGACTCGCGCCGCTCCAACGACTGTCCCTGCCCGAGGAGTTCGCCCTGCTGTCGTACGGGGAGAACGGCAGGGTGCCCAACTCCCGTCAGACCGCGGCCGGTTGCGCGGCGGCGGAACTCGGTGAACTGGCCCTGCGGAGAAGGCTGTTGGTGAGGCCCAGGAGGACCAGGAAGCTAGGCGTCGACATCTACCGGCTCCGCGGCGAGATAGAGCTGTTTCCCAGCACGCCCCACACAAGCCTGACTTGGGCGGATGGCCTGCTGGCCGCCCTGTGGACCCGCAGCACCGCCCTCGACCCCCGCCCCCTCACGGTGACCCGTTGGCTCAGGGAACGCGGCCGGGAAGCACTCGCGCTGCACACGAGCGCACTCGTCGAGCGAGGCGTGCTGCGCCAGAGACCCGGCACCCTCCTCACCAGAACGCGCCACCACCCGGACGCCGCCCTCCGTACCGCCCTGATCGACGGCGTCCGTGCCGTCCGCGCCGAACAGGTGCCGCTGGACGAACACATGCTGTTCCTCTGCGACTTGCTGGACGGCGCCGGCCTGACGAAGGACTTCGGCCTCACCATGACCCGCCCCCAGCGCCTCGAACGCGCCCGGGGCATCGGCGCAGCCGGAGCCCTCCCGGAAACCCTGCGCGACACGAGCACCGTGCTGGGCTTCTCACTGCCGGCCCGGGAGGGCCGGACGATCACGGTCGGCGACTGACCGTCCTTTAACTGTCCTTGCGGGCCACCCCGCCGTAGATGCCGATGGGCGGCGCGTCCGGGTTCGGAGTCTGCTCGGGGCGCCAGTGGGTGACGCGGACCAGGCCCGGGTCCACGAGGGTGAAGTCGCCGAAGAAGTCCAGGACTTGGGCGTGGGTGCGGAGGTTCAGGGTGGCGGTGGCCCGGTTGTAGACGGACGCCGCCTCCTCGCGCTGGTCCTCGTGGACGTCACCCGTGGCGTGGGAGAGGACGAGATAGGAACCGGCCGGCAGCGCGTCGCGCAGGGTGGCGACGATGCCGTACGGGTCCCCGTCGTCCGCGAGGAAGTGCACGACGGCCACCAGCAGTACGGCCACCGGCCGGTCGAAGTCGATCGCCTTGCGGACCTCGGGGTGGTCGAGGATCGCGCGGGGATCGCGCAGGTCGGCCAGGATGACGGAGGTGTCGGTGCCCTCCATGAGGGCCATCGAGTGGGTGCTGACGATCGGGTCGTTGTCGACGTAGACGATCCGGGTGTCCGGGGCGACGGCGTGCGCGATCTGGTGCACGTTGGGTTCGGTCGGCAGCCCGGTCCCGATGTCGAGGATCTGCCGCACCCCGCCCTCTTCCACCACATGCCGGACGGCCCGGTGCATGAAGCGCCGGTTGGCCCGGACGCCCTCCCGCACCTCGGGCGCGGCCTTGATGAACTGCTCGGCGGCGTCCCGGTCGACCGGGTAGTTGTCCTTCCCCCCGAGGAAGTAGTCGTACATCCGCGCCGGGTGGGGCTTGCTGGTGTCGATGATCAGTGGCTGGGCGCCACTGCCGTCCCCGCTGGGAGAGGTCATGAGGCCAGGCTCCGTCTTGGTGAGTGGCTGTCAGATCATCATCCTGGCATGCCCGCTGTCGTCCGGGGGACGACTCCACCGGATCGGGAATTGACAAAATCGATTTCGATATGTCCTCGATGGATTTCTGGAATCGGCCGTCATTTCTCTTGAATTGGTTGACAGCGGAGTGGATGGTGTGTCCCTTGTAACTCCTTCTGGGAATGCGCTGGTTCATGGGGAAGGGGAATTGACAGGGGGCTGTTCGTTCCCTACCTTCCAGGCGTCAGTTCTTTATCGAGCGCACCCGAGGTTGTTTCTTCGTGCAGGCCACTTATCTGCCCGACCGGCACATGTTCGCCCTGTGGAACTGGTCGGAACGGGGTGCGATCGCCGCCCCGCCCGCCGATGCCGTCGAGGCCGTCGCCCTGGTCGTCCCGACCCCGGGCCTCGACGGGTTCGAGGTCACCGACGTCGACTGCGCGCTCATCGAACCGGACCGGCTCGCCGACGCACCCCTCGACGCGCCCGGCCGTTCGGTGGCTGCCTGGCGGCAACTGCTCGCGGGCGGCGACGCGCCCCTGCCGATCGCGGCGCACGCCGTCCCCGACGCGACCGGTGTCGCCGTGACGTCCGCGGAGCACGCCGTGGCCGTCTTCCGCCACACCCGCGCCGTCGCCACCGAACTGCGCGCCGCACTCACCGCCGCGCTGCGGCCGTACCAGGTGCGCGGGGTGAGCTGGCTGCGGGAGACCGCCGACGCGCACGGCGGCGCGGTGCTCGCCGACGAGATGGGGCTCGGCAAGACGTTGCAGGCCATCGGCTACCTCACCGGACGGGCCGCGGAAGGACCCCAACTGGTGGTGTGCCCAACGTCGTTGGTGGGGAACTGGGCCCACGAGATCGAGCGGTTCGCCCCCGCGCTGCGGACGACGACCTGGCGCGGCGGCCCCCTGGAGACGGTGGCTGCCGGCACGGTCGTCCTCACCGGCTACCCGACCCTGCGCCTCCACGGCCCCGCCCTGACGGAACAGCGGTGGATCACCGTCGTATTCGACGAGGCACAGGTTCTGAAGAACCCCCGCACCCAGGTGTCGAAAGCCGCGCGGACCATCGCCACCGACACCCGGATCGCCCTGACCGGAACGCCCGTGGAAAACCATCTCGAAGAACTCTGGGCACTGCTCAACCTGGTCGCACCGCACCAGTTCGGGAACAGGACGCAATTCCGCCGCCGTTTCGTCCGGCCGATCGCGGAAGGCTCCGTCGCCGCCGCGGCCCGACTGCGCGGGGTGATCGAACCGGTCGTACTGGCGCGGAAGAAGGCCCAGGTCGCCGGCTCGCTCCCGGCCAAGATCCACGCCGACCTGATCTGCGACCTCACCGAGGAACAGCAGCAGTCGTACGACCGCGTCCTGGACCAGGTCGTCGACGACGGCTTCGGCAGCGGGGCGGGGCGCCGGACCAAAGTGCTGGCGGCCCTGACCGCGCTCAAACAGGTCTGCAACCATCCGGCCTTGCTCACCGACGGCGTGGACGGCGTGGACGGCCTGGACGGTCTGGAAGGCCGGGACGAGCTGGCGGGCAGGTCGGGGAAGCTCGACCTCTGCACCGACATCGTGGCCAACAACCTCGAAACCGGCTCGCCCACCCTGATCTTCACGCAGTACGTGCGGACCGGTGAACTGCTGGTACGGCACTGCGCGGAACAGTTCGGGATCGAAGTGCCGTTCTTCCACGGCGGCTTGCGACAGGACCAGCGCTCCGACCTCGTCCGCCGCTTCCAGTCCCCCGACGGCCCGCAGGTGATGGTGCTCAGCCTGAAAGCCGGCGGCACCGGACTCACGCTCACCCGCGCGGCCGACGTCATCCACTTCGACCGCTGGTGGAACCCGGCCGTCGAGGCACAGGCCTCCGACCGGGTCCACCGGATCGGCCAGACCCGCACCGTCACGATCACCACACTGACCACCGGGACGACGGTCGAGGAGCACATCGCGGCCATGCACGCACGTAAATCCACACTGACCGGCGTAACCGGTACGGCCGACACCACCGACATGTCCGGTGTCGCGCAACTGGCACTCCTGGACGACGACCGTCTCATAGAGATCCTGCGCCGGAAGCGGGACAACTGACCATGCCCGACAGCGACTTCGGCTACACGGCATGGGGCAAGGACTGGGTCCGCCTCGCCGAACCACTGCGCCAGACCCGCCCCGATCCGCAGCTCCCGCGTGCGCGGGGACTGGCCCGCGGCGGCAAGGTCGAGATCACGCTCGACGGCCGGACCGTACGGGCCGTCGTCCACCACGGCCGCACCGCCTACGCCGTGAACATCGAACTCGCGGCGATGCCCCGCGAGACGACGGCCGGCATCTCCCGCCGGCTGTCCGGCGCCCGCCCCGTCCTCACCGACGAGCTGTACCGCGCGCTGGCCGACGACGGACACCGGCCCGCACCGCACATCGCCGGCACCGACTGCACCTGCCCGGCCGACACGCCCCGCTGCGTCCACGTGCTGGCCACCTACTACGAGATGGCCCGCCGCGTCGACGACGATCCGCGGGTCGCCCTCGACGCCCAGGACTACTTCCGCGTCTCGTCGCGGGACGCCGGCGTATCCACCGCCACGGCACCGCAGCGGTGGATCGCTCTCAACGCCCTCAAGACGGACGACTACTTCTGATGCTTCCGATATTCGGCGACTTTCGACGCGGCTGGGTGACGGGTAAGAGGACCGCACATGCGCGCGGCTAACAGACCGCCCTCCAAGACCATGAAAAAGGCGGGGTCCGAGAACCCCGCCCACCCACACCCGCAAACCCTCAACTCACGGCCACACCAAGCAGTACGGCTGATGCCCCGCCTCATGCAACCGATGGCTGAAGTCCTGCCACTCGTGCAGCAGTTGGTACACATTGAAGGCGTCCCGCGGGCCGCCCCGGTCCGGCACCGTCGACCAGATGAACGCCGCCGCTCCGACCGCCTCCTCGCCGATTCCCCGAAGGGGGTCGACGACCGTCATCGGGAGTTTGACGACCGCGTAGTCGGGGTGCAGGACCACCAGTTCCAGCGGGGGCACCTTGTTCAGGGGGACGCCCTCGATGCCGGTGAGGACCATCGCGGCCATCGTCTCCGGCTTGATCTTGGTGAACATGCCGTTCATCCCGAGCTCGTCGCCGCCGAGTTCCTCGGGGCGCATCGAGATCGGGACGCGGGCCGCGGTCGCGCCGTCGGGCGCGCCGAAGTATTTGTAGGTCACCCCCACCCGACCACCATTCCTGCTCCCCGCCCGCAACTGATCGATCCGACGTTCGATACGTCGCTCATCCCGATCCGACTCACCCGAACCCGAACTTGATCCCGGACCCGAACTCGCTCCCGGACCCGAACCCAGGCCGGTTCCCGATCCCGATCCCGGCCCGGACCCGCCCTGCCGTGCCTCGGCCTCCTCCGCGTCGCGCCGGTGCTTCCCCCGCCGGGCACGCCGAGGACCCAGATCGTCAGTCCCCTCGCCCAGTCCGCCACCGCGATGCATATCTCCACCCGACTGCTTTTCTGGGACGCGTGGCCCCAGCCGCGCAACCCGATCATCGTGTCAGTGACCTCCCCCACGGCCGCCCGCCGAAACGTGCGCTGAAACACCTGTCCGCAGGATCTGCGCAAGCCCTGTACACCGGCGCCCGCATGAGCTGTGTGTATCTGTGTGTATCACCTCCCAGTCTCGCAGATGGGTGGGGGCCCGTGCCCGCGCTCCCGCCGCCTACCCTGAGGAGGTAACTGAGGTCCCGGAGTCCGAGAAGTCGGAGAAGTCGCAGGTCATGAGCCAAACGCCCAGCGAAACGCCAAGCGAACCGGCAGGTGTACTGCCCAGCACACTGCCCTATTCCTACGAAGCACCCGTCTCGCAGGCTCTTTTCGACCGTGCGTCGGTCGTCACACCGGGCGGCGTGAACTCCCCGGTGCGCGCCTTCCGCGCCGTCGGCGGCACGCCCCGGTTCATGGTGTCCGGCAACGGCCCCTATCTGACGGACGCGGACGGGCGCGAGTACGTCGACCTCGTCTGTTCCTGGGGGCCGATGATCCTCGGGCACTCCCAGCCCGACGTGATCGCCGCCGTACAGGACGCCGTCTCGCGCGGGACCTCCTTCGGGACCCCCGGCGAGGGCGAGGTCGCGCTCGCCGAGGAGATCGTCGCCCGGGTCGGGCCCGTGCAGCAGGTGCGGCTCGTCAGCAGCGGGACCGAGGCGACCATGTCCGCGATCCGGCTCGCCCGCGGGTTCACCGGGCGGCCCAAGGTCATCAAGTTCGCCGGGTGTTACCACGGTCACGTCGACGCGCTCCTCGCCGCCGCGGGCAGTGGCGTCGCCACCTTCGCGCTGCCCGACACCCCCGGTGTCACCGGCGCCCAGGCCGGAGACACCATCGTCCTGCCGTACAACGATCTCGAAGCCGTGAACGAGGCCTTCCACCGGCATCCCGGTGAGATCGCGTGCGTGATCACGGAGGCCTCGCCCGGCAACATGGGCGTCGTGCCGCCCGCCCCCGGGTTCAACCAGGGGCTCAAGGACGCCTGCTCGAAGAACGGCGCCCTCTTCATCTCCGACGAGGTCATGACCGGGTTCCGGACCAGCAGGGCCGGATGGTTCGGGATCGACGGGGTCGTCCCCGACCTCATGACGTTCGGGAAGGTGATGGGCGGCGGCTTCCCCGCCGCCGCGTTCGGCGGGCGGGCCGACATCATGGGGCACCTCGCTCCCGCCGGGCCCGTCTACCAGGCCGGCACCCTCTCCGGGAACCCCGTCGCCACCGCCGCCGGTCTCGCGCAGCTGCGGCTTCTCGACGACGCGGCCTACGAGACGGTGGACGCCGTATCGGCGCAGATCCAGGCGCTGGTCACCGAGGCGCTCTCCAAGGAGGGTGTCGCGCACCGGCTGCAGAACGCCTCCAACATGTTCTCCGTGTTCTTCACCGACCGGAGCGTGCGCAACTACGAGGATGCCAAGGCGCAGGAGTCGTACCGCTTCACCGCCTTCTTCCACTCGATGCTGGCGCAGGGTGTCTATCTGCCCCCCTCGTCCTTCGAGTCCTGGTTCGTTTCCACGGCCCACGACGAACGGGCCATCCAGCGGATCGCCGACGCCCTCCCGGCGGCGGCCAGAGCGGCGGCGGAGGCCACCCGATGAGCAGCAGCGCCACCAGTGACATCACCGTCGTGCACGTGATGCGGCACGGTGAAGTCGCCAACCCGGACGGGGTGTTGTACGGGCGGCTGCCCGGCTACCACCTCTCCGAGCTCGGCCGGCAGATGGCCGACCGGGTCGCCGAGCACCTCTCCTCCCGCGATGTCACGCATGTCGTCGCCTCCCCGCTGGAGCGGGCGCAGGAGACCGCCACACCGATCGCCAAGGCGCACGGGCTCGACCTCGCCACCGACGGGCGGCTCATCGAGGCCGACAACGTCTTCCAGGGCAAGACCTTCGGCGTCGGCGACGGCGCGCTGAAGAAGCCCGACAACTGGAAGTACCTCGTCAATCCCTTCAAGCCGTCGTGGGGCGAGCCCTACGTCGACCAGGTGGTGCGGATGATGGGGGCGCTGGACGCCGCCAAGGACGCGGCGCGCGGGCACGAGGCCGTGCTGGTCAGCCATCAGCTGCCGATCTGGATCGTGCGGTCCTACGTCGAGCGGCGGCGGCTGTGGCACGACCCGCGCAAGCGGCAGTGCACGCTCGCGTCCCTGACGACCTTCACCTACCGCGGCGACAAGATCGTGTCCGTCGGCTACACCGAGCCGGCCCGTGATCTCGTCCCGGCGCATCTCCTCGCGGGCGCGAAGCCGGTGAAGGGGAAGGACAAGGCGTTCGGCGCCTGAGAATCGCGGATACCGCGGATGCCCCCGATATCGCGGATATCACGATTCGGTCACCCGTCAGGGCCGGTTGTCGAGACAGGCCTGTGACATTTGTTTCGGAACCCAGATGGTTCCTGGCGAACTTTCCCGTCCGTCGCGTCCTCTCACAGGTAGACCACAGAGGATGCGACGGATGGGGAAGCAATGCGGAGTCTCACGCGACGGGGAGTGCTCGGGGCCGGTGCCGGCGCCGCGGCAGCTGTAGGGCTCGCGGGGTGCGGCACGCAGGGGTCGGACCCCTTCGGCGACTCCGGGAAGGGCGGGAAGGGCCACTCCAGCAAGCCCAGCAAGTCCATGGAGCCCCGCACCAAGCCCATCGGTGACGGCTCGACGTCCTTCACCGGCGCCCAGCCCAAGCAGCCCCACAAGCCCGTGCCGCTGGAGGCCGGACAGACCCCGCCGCAGTTCGTGATCTTCTCCTGGGACGGCGCCGGCGAGGTCGGCAACGGCCTCTTCCCCCGCTTCCTCGACCTCGCCAAGCAGCACGGCGCGAGCATGACCTTCTTCCTCTCCGGCCTCTATCTGCTGCCCGAGTCGAAGAAGCGCCTGTACAACCCGCCGAACAACCCGCGCGGCGCCTCCGACATCGGCTACCTCACCGACGAACACGTCAAGGCGACCCTGACCAACGTCCGGCGCGCGTGGCTGGAAGGCCACGAGATAGGCACCCACTTCAACGGCCACTTCTGCTCCGGCTACGGCACCGTCGCCAACTGGACGCCCCAGCAGTGGCGCAGCGAGATCGACCAGGCCAAGTCCTTCGTCAAGGAGTGGCGCACCAACACCGGCTGGCACGACCTGCCGTCGCTGCCCTTCGACTACGACAAGGAACTCGTCGGCGGCCGTACGCCCTGTCTCCTGGGCCAGAACCAGCTGCTGCCCACCGCCCGTTCGCTCGGCTGGCGCTACGACGCCTCCTCGCCCGGCGGCCGGCAGGTCTGGCCCGACAAGAAGAACGGCGTGTGGGACTACCCCCTCCAGGCCGTCCCGTTCCCCGGGCACAGCTTCGAAGTCCTCTCGATGGACTACAACATGCTGGCCAACCAGTCGGTCAACACCACCAAGGCGCCCGCCTACAACTACCCGGGCTGGCGTACCCAGGCCGCGCAGGCCTACATCTCCGGCTTCCAGCGGGCGTACGAGACCAACCGCGCACCCTTCTTCATCGGCAACCACTTCGAGCACTGGAACGGCGGCATCTACATGGACGCCGTCGAGCAGGCCTTCAAGCACATAGCCGCGGAGAAGGAGAAGGGCGCCGACGTCCGCATGGTCTCCTTCAAGCAGTTCACCGACTGGATCGACGTGCAGAAGCCCGAGGTGCTCGCCAAGCTGCGCGGCCTCGATGTCGGCCAGGCACCGGCCGGCGGCTGGAAGTCCTACCTGGCCGCGAGCCCGACCTCCTCCTCCACGGCCACCGGAGACGCTGCCTGAAGCGTCGCCCGACACTTCGTCTGATACGTCGTCTGAAATGCGGTTTTCCACCCGCGGGGCGCCCTTGAGGGGGGCGCGCAAGATCCCCAGAACGGGCATGCGAAACTTTTCACATGAGTGCCGCCAGTCGCGCCCGTAGCCGCGCCGTCCTGTCGACCGCCGGCGTTGCCGTCGCCGCGTTGGTGCTTTCCGCCTGCAGTTCCGGGGGTACCTCCGGAGGCTCCGGCAACACCAACTTCATCACCGGCTCCGACGGCATCGCGACCGTCAAGAAGGGCGACCGCCAGGCCGCCCCCGACCTGTCCGGCAAGACCATCGACGGCAAGACGCTCGACACCGCCGACTACAAGGGCAAGGTCCTCGTCGTCAACGTGTGGGGCTCCTGGTGCTCCCCGTGCCGCGCGGAGGCGGACAACCTGGTCCAGGTCGCCAAGGCCACCGCGGACAAGGACGTCCAGTTCGTCGGCCTCAACACCCGCGACACCAGCACCGAACCGGCCGTAGCCTTCGAGAAGAAGTACGCCGTCCCCTACCCCAGCCTGTACGACCCGACGGGCAAGCTGATGCTCCGGTTCAAGAAGGGCACCCTCAACCCGCAGGCCATCCCCTCCACGATCGTCATCGACCGGGACGGGAAGATCGCGGCGCGCGCACTCCAGGCACTGAGCGAGGAGAAGCTGCGCGAGATGCTCGACCCGGTCATCGCGGAGAAGTGAGCTGACGTGCTGCTCGCCGCCGCCATCACCGAACCCAACACCACGGTCCGCGACGGGGCTCTGCTGCTGGCGCTGCCCATCGCCGTGCTCGGCGGGCTCGTCTCCTTCTTCTCCCCGTGCGTCCTGCCGCTGGTCCCCGGCTACCTCTCCTACGTCACGGGAGTCACCGGCACCGACCTGGGCGATGCCCGCCGGGGCCGGATGGTGCTGGGTGCTTCCCTCTTCGTGCTCGGTTTCACCGCCGTGTTCGTCTCCGGCGGGGCCCTGTTCGGCTACTTCGGGTACACGCTCCAGGAGAACAAGGACGTCCTGACCAAGGTGCTGGGCGTGCTCATGATCCTCATGGGCGTGTTCTTCATGGGGATGATGCCCTGGCTCACCCAGCGCGAGTTCCGCTTCCACAAGCGGCCGGCCGCCGGACTGATCGGGGCGCCCGTCCTCGGCGCGCTGTTCGGGATCGGCTGGACGCCCTGCATCGGGCCCACGCTCGCCTCCGTCATCGCGCTCTCCTCGCAGCAGTCGAGTGCCGGTCGCGGCGCCATACTGACCGTCGCGTACTGTCTCGGCCTGGGTGTCCCCTTCGTCCTCACCGCGGTCGCGTTCCGCAAGGCCCTCGGCGCCTTCGGCTGGGTCAAGCGCCACTACGTCTGGGTGATGCGCATCGGCGGCACCATGATGATCGTGACCGGCGTGCTGCTGCTCACCGGTGCCTGGGACGCGCTGGTGCAGGACATGCAGAGCTGGTCCGACGGCTTCACTGTAGGGATCTGATCGATGAGCAAGACGACCACCGACTCGTCCGCCGCCGAGGAGCAGGATCTCGGCGCCGCCGGCTCCCAGCTCTCCACCGCCCCCGTCGAGACCGCCATGCCCGGCTCCTTCGGCGGCAACCGGAAGCCCGGCCTGACCGGCTGGCTCGCCTGGACCGGCCGTGAGGTGCTCGGCTGGGCGCGCTGGTTCTGGCGGCAGCTGACCTCGATGCGGGTCGCGCTGATGCTGCTGTTCCTGCTGTCGCTCGGCGCGGTCCCCGGCTCGCTGATCCCGCAGTCCGGCACGGACGCGCTGAAGGTGTCGGAGTTCCAGGCCGCGCACAAGACGCTCGGGCCGATCTACCAGAAGCTCGGCCTCTTCCACGTCTACGGCTCGGCCTGGTTCGGCGCGATCTACATCCTGCTGTTCGTCTCCCTCATCGGCTGCATCATCCCGCGCACCTGGCAGTTCGTCGGCCAGCTCCGCGGCCGTCCGCCGGGCGCCCCCAAACGCCTCAACCGCCTTCCCGCCTACGCGACTTGGCGCACCGCCGCCGAACCGGAGCAGGTCCGCGAGGTCGCCCTCGCGGCCTTGAGGAAGCGCCGTTTCCGTGCCCACGTCGCCGGGGACGCCGTGGCCGCCGAGAAGGGCTATCTGCGGGAGACCGGCAACCTGCTCTTCCACCTCGCGCTGATCGTGATGCTGATCGCCTTCGCGTGGGGCCAGCTCTTCAAGTCCGAGGGCGACAAGCTGGTCGTCGAGGGCGACGGCTTCTCCAACACCCTCACCCAGTACGACGACTTCAAGTCCGGCAACCTCTTCAGCGACGACGACCTGGTCCCCTTCAGCTTCAACCTGAAGAACTTCGTCGGCACCTACGAGCGCACCGGCCCCAACCGCGGCACCCCGCGCACCTTCCAGGCCGACATCACCTACAGCGTCGGCGCCTACGGCAAGTCCAAGAAGCACACCATCAAGGTCAACGAGCCGCTGGAGATCGGCGACTCGAAGGTCTACCTGGTCAGCCACGGCTACGCCCCCGTCGTCACCGTCCGGGACGGCAAGGGCAACGTGGTCTTCCACCAGGCCGTGCCGATGCTGCCGCTCGACTCCAACGTCACCTCGCAGGGCGCCATCAAGGTCCTCGACGGCTACAAGAACGCCCAGGGCGTCGCCGAACAGCTCGGCTTCGCCGCCGTGTTCGTGCCGACGTACGCCAAGAGCAGCGGCACGATGTTCTCCCAGTTCCCCGGGCTCGACTACCCGGTGCTCAACGTCACCGGCTACCACGGCGACCTGGGCGTCAACGCGGGCATCCCGCAGAACGTGTACCAGCTGGAGACCAAGAACCTGAAGCAGTTCAAGGACTCCAAGGGCAACATCCTCAAGCAGCAGCTGCTGCCCGGCGAGACGATGACCCTGCCGAACGGCGCCGGGTCGATCACCTTCGACAAGCAGATCAAGGAATGGGCGGGCTTCCAGGTCGTCCAGCAGCCCGGCACCGACTGGGCGCTGGCCGGCGCGCTCACCGCGATCTTCGGTCTGGCCGGCTCCCTGTTCATCCAGCGCCGCCGCGTCTGGGTGCGCGCCACCACCGGCGACGACGGCAGCACCGTCGTCGAGATGGCCGGGCTCGGCCGCAGCGAGTCCGCGAAACTCCCCGAGGAACTCGGCGACCTGGCGGCACTCGTGCACGACCGGGCCCCGACGAAGACCGACGACGAACCCTCCGTACCCCCCGAAGGGGCTGAGCAGCAGTGAACATCGCCGCCGCCACCAACGAGCACCTGGCCAACATCAGCAACACGCTGATCTACTCCTCGATGGCCGTCTACACCCTGGCCTTCCTGGCGTACATCGCCGAGTGGACCTTCGGCAGCCGCAGCAAGATCGGCCGTACGGCCGCCGCGCTGACCGGTGCCGCCGCGAAGAAGGCGGACGCGCCCGCCGTCACCGTCAAGAACGCCGGTGGCACCACCGTCCTGGAGCGGCCGAAGGTCGTCGTCCGGGCCGCGTCCGGCTCCCGCGACGTACCGGACGGTCCCGGCGCGCACGGCGGGGACGAACAGGGCGACCTCTACGGCCGTATCGCCGTGTCCCTCACGGTGCTCGCGTTCCTCGTCGAGCTGTCCGGGGTTCTCGCCCGCGCGGCCTCGGTGGAGCGGGCGCCCTGGGGCAACATGTACGAGTTCAACATCACCTTCTCCACGGTCGCCGTCGGCGTGTACCTGACGCTGCTGCTGCTCAAGAAGAACGTGCGCTGGCTCGGCCTGTTCCTGGTCACGACGGTCCTCCTCGATCTCGGTATCGCCGTCACTGTCTTGTACACCGCCAGCGACCAGTTGGTTCCCGCCCTCCACTCGTACTGGCTGTACATCCACGTCTCCACCGCGATCATCTGCGGCGCGGTCTTCTACGTGGGCGCGGTGGGCACGCTCCTCTACCTCTTCAAGGACTCGTACGAGAGCAAGCTCGCCGGCGGCGGCAAGCCCGGCGCCTTCGCCACCTCCGTGATGGAGCGGCTGCCCGCCTCGGCGAACCTCGACAAGTTCTCCTACCGCGTCAACGCGGCCGTCTTCCCGCTGTGGACGTTCACGATCATCGCGGGCTCGATCTGGGCCGAGTCCGCGTGGGGCCGCTACTGGGGCTGGGACCCGAAGGAGACCTGGGCGTTCATCACCTGGGTCGCCTACGCCTGCTACCTGCACGCCCGCGCCACGGCCGGCTGGAAGGGCCGCAAGGCCGCCTACCTGGCCCTGATCGCCTTCGGCTGCTGGATCTTCAACTACTACGGCGTCAACATCTTCGTCGGCGGCAAGCACTCCTACGCCGGCGTCTGACGTCCCCTACGACGTCTGAAGTCCCTTACGGCGCCTAGGTCCTGTCCGGCGGATCATGTGACTGTCGGGTCGCTGGCTCGTTGTCCTCGGTGTGGGGCGGGGTGATCTGACGAACGCGGAGTGGGTGCGGCTGGAGCCGCATCTGCCTCCGCCAGGGCTGCGTGGCGGTCGGTGGAACGACCACCGTTCGGTGGTCAACGGGATCCTGTTCCGGGTCCGCACCGGCATACCGTGGCGCGACCTGCCCGAGCGTTTCGGCAGCTGGAAGACCGTCTATGAACGCCACCGGCGGTGGTCGGCGGACGGCACGTGGGACCGGATCCTCGCGGCCGTCCAGGCGGATGCCGACCTGGCCGGCCGGATCGACTGGAGCATGGTCGGTGTGGACTCAACGTCCTGCCGGGCCCATCAGCACGCGGCCGGTGCCCGCAAGACCAGGCCGCGCGTCCCGAAAAAAGGTCGACGCCCCGAAACCACCGCCCCGACGAGGGACTTGGACGGTCCCGGGGCGGCCTGACCTGCAAAATCCACCTGGCCGGAGAAGGCGGATGCCGCCCCCTGGCCGTCCTGCTCACACCGGGCCAGTCCGGTGATGCCCCGCAGATGATCGAGGTCCTCGACCGCATCAGCGTTCCCCGCCCCCAGGGCGGACGCCCGCGCACCCGGCCGGATCATCTCAGCGCAGACAAGGCATACAGCTCCCGCAGAAACCGTCGCTACCTGCGAAGACGCCGGATCAAGCACACGATCCCGGAACCGAAGGACCAACGGGCCCACCGCCAACGGCGCGGCAGCAAGGGCGGCAGGCCCGCCGGCTTCGACAGCGAGATCTACAAACGCCGCAACGAGGTCGAACGGACCATCAACCGGCTCAAGCACTCCCGGGCCGTCGCCACCCGTTACGACAAGAGGGCCTACATCTTCCACGGCACCGTCACCACCGCCGCCATCAGACTCTGGCTCCGACCATGATCCGCCGGACAGGTCCTAGGCCGGGGGCAGGCACTCCTTCGACGGGGGCCTGCCCTCCGGCCAGGCGAGTTTCACGAAGCGGGCGGCGCCCTTCGGGGTGAGTTCCACGATCGGTACGGCCTTGTCGTACGGGTTGCCGTGGACGTCCAGGCAGATCCAGCCGCTCGCCCCGCTCACCCGCAACGAGCCCTTGACCTGCGGCCATTGGAGGCCGACGTCGGACAGCGGCGGGATCTTCCGCTGGGCCGGGGTGGCCTCGCGGACGCCGTGGACGGCGAGTTGCATCGCGTCGTAGGCGATGATCGACTGCCCGTCGGCGAGGGCGACCGTGCCGATCGGGCCGACCGGTGCGGTCTTCGAGGCGGCGAGTAGCTTGTCGAGTTCCTGCGAGTCCTGGGCCGAACCGCCGGTCGCCGGGGCGTTCTTGAGCCAGGCGTCCGGGTGGGCCAGCGCGGTGTAGCGGACGGAGACCCCGTGCTGGAGGGCACTGGCGTCGAGTTGGCTGTCGCCGGTCAGGTAGGAGCCCTCGTCGCCGGTGAGCACCGTGAACTTCCGTGACTGGCAGCCGCGGCGGCCCAACGCGTTGATGAACTGGCGCAGTTGGGTGTGGCGCCCGGCGAAGAACACCGTGTCCAGCTTGGCGTCCGTGTCGCAGACGAGATCGGTGATCTGCCGGAACGTGTTGGGCGTACTGCCCTCCTGGCTGCGGTCCGCGGGCGGGGTGAACGGCCAGGAACCGTACGGCGATCCCTTCAGCAGCGTGGTGAAGGCCTGCTGAAGCGTCTTCGTGTACGGGTCGCCCGGCTTGTCGTAGACCAGCAGCGCCCGGTCCGCCGTCACCTTGGCGAACGAGGCCAGCGCGCGGGCCTCGTCGGTGTTGGTGGGGGAGACCCGGGCGAGACCGGGGTAAGGGTCCTTGCCCTGCTGCCCGTTGGCGAGGTCGTCGGCGGTGATGGAGGAGCCGACCACCGGGACGCCGAGCCGGGTCAGCTCCGCCACGGCCTTCTTGTTGTTGTCGGTGCTCGTCCCTATCCCGGTGACCGCCCGCAGCCGGTCCGACGACGTCGTCATCGACACGATGCGATCGACCGCCTGCTCCCAATGGGTGCCCGTGGCACCGGGGTTGGCGAGCACCAGCCGGATGTACGGGGTCTCGCCGTTGTCGTCGTGGTTGGCCGCGTACTGCGCGAGATAGGCGCCCTGCAACTCGTGCAGCACGTCGTTCAACGTGTCGGTGTCGGTCGCGGTGTACGGCTCGTAGAGCGCGACCGAGACATAGGTCCCCGTTTTCAGGCGGCTGTTCTCGCGGGCCACCGCCCTGATCGTGTCGGCGAGCCGGCGCTGGCCGAAGTCGAACGCCGACGTCGACACCCCCACGCACTCGTCGCTGCCCTCGGGACGGGCCACCCCGGCCGCACAGGAGCGGTCCTCCTGCAGCGCCGTACGGACCAGCACCACCAGGCCCGCGACCAGGACGGCCGCCACCACCAGGGCCGTGTACCGGTAGACCGGGATGGTCCGGATCTCCTCGAACAGCTCGCGCAGCCGTCGCCTCACCGCAGCCCCCCGCTTCCGTCGTCGCCGTCCGCCCCCGCGGGCACCCGCAGCGCACGCCCCGCCAGCGCGTCCTCCGGCCACCGCTGCGCGGCCCGGTACAGCAGCTCACTGCCCGCCGGCCAGACCGTCGACAGCTGCTCCAGATCGAAGTGCATCCGGTCCGCGACCTCCCCGTCCGGCAGCACCAGCGGATCCGTCACCTGCCACACCGCGTGCAGCAGCCGCCGTACCGTCAGATGCAGGACCGGGTCCACACCCTCCGGCGGCCGCTCCTCGGCGTCCGTACGCGCGAGCGCGACGGCCTTGCGGTGGTCGCCGGCCGCGCCGATGTCCCGGCCGTGCGGATCGTGCGCGTGGTAGTAGGGCGCGGCGGTCACGAAGAGCAGCGTCTCCAGCCAGGCGCGCGGGGGGATGAGGCGGAAGTTGTCCCGCAGATACTCCACCGCGTCCACCGTGTCGCCGAGGGCGAGTTCGTGGTGCAGTCGGTAGCGGGCGCGGGACGGGGCGTCCGGACTGCCCGGCAGCCCCTCGTAGTGCGAGAGCAGCGAACGGTGCACGGCCCGCCAGCGCCCGTGGTCCGCGTCGTCCAGATGCAGCCGCAGCAGGAGCAGGGTGCGCAGGAACGGATCGCCCACGAAATAGCCCGCAGCCGGCGGCAGACCCTCCGAAGTGAGCTGTGTGCGCAGCCGGTTGACCCCGGACGCGCCGAAACTGTCCCGCAGCCGCCGCCCCTGCGCCAGCGCCCGCGCGGAGTCCCCGTCGTGCGCGGTCGCGAGTACGGCCAGCTCCTCCGCGATCCCGGGCGCCACCAGCCGGTCCAGCAACTCCCGGTACACGGGCCGCGGATCACTCGCCGCGTCGCCCTCCGGCTTCAGCCCCGCGGTCAGCAACTCCCCGGGACTCACGGCCCCCACCGGCCGGGTCTGCCGTACCGCCTCCCCGAGCAGCGCCGCCCCCAGCGGACTGCCGGCCGTCAACCGGTGGATGGCGTACGGCAGTTGGGGCGGCACCTCGACCCGGATCGGCTCGGTCGCGCACACGTCCGCGATGACCCGCCGGGTCTCCTCCGGAGTCAGCGGCGGCAGCGTCACCAGCAGCGCCCGCGAGGACGGCGAAGCCCCCGGCACCCAGCCGCTCGCCCGCCCCACCTCCGGCAGCGGATGACGCACCGCGTCCGGCAGATCGGGATGCCGGTCCCCGCGCAGCGCGGCGAAGAAGGCCACCTGGTCGCCGACACCGTCCGAACGTTCCTTCAATACGGCCTTCATCAGCCCCGGCCCCGGCCCCGACTGCACATTGTCGACGAGCACGACCGGCCGCCCGACCCGGCGCATCCGCTCCCACCGCCGCCGGTAGGTGTCGCCCAGATCGGCGAGCAGCGCGCGCAGCAGCCAGCGTTCGGCGTCCGTGCGGGAGGTGCCGTCGGCGCGGAAGTCCCGGGCGATCTCGATCAGCCCGCGCTTGGGGTCGCCGCTCGCGCCCGGATAGTCGCGGTACCAGTCGGCGCCCGCCTTCAGCAGCCCGTTCGGCGTCCACACCAGGTCGAAGAGGGTGTCGAGGGTCGCCTCGATGAAGGCCTGGCCGACCGGACCGGTACCGGACACATTGGCGATCAGCCGGGAGGCGACCTTCGTCGCCCAGCCCTGCGCGATCACCGACCAGCGCCGGGCCGGATCGCTCAGCAGCAGGATCCGCCGGGCCTCCTCACGGGCACTGTCCTCGTCCCGGGCGTCCCAGCCGGTGGCGCACACCGCGAGCAGCCCGGCCTCCAGACGCGGGAAGTCGATGGCGCCGGCGCCGTGCACCACCGGCTCCCGCAGCTGCTCCGCGACCGTGGTCAGCGCCTGCCACACCGGGGACCAGGTCGCGGCGGGTCGCCCGTCCGGCAGCCTGGTCAGCCGGTCGGCCTCGCAGTCGATCAGCGCGACCGGCGTGTGCCCGCGGTACGCGGTCCGCAGCTCGGCCAGCACCGTGCTCTTGCCGAGGCCGCGCGCGCCCGCGAGCACCACGAAGGGTGGTTCCGGGTGTTCGTACGGCGTGGTGAGCAGCTGGTAGGGGCGCAGCCCGGTCAGGCGCGAGGCGAGACCGGGCGGCTGTGCCTCGAACAGCGCCCCGCGGCCGTGCAGCCCTCTACCCACCGCATCTCCCCCTGAGCGGTCGCCCTGCACACCGGAACCTGTCTATCAACACCAGGGTAAATAGGGGGAGTTGGTTCGGACTAGGTCGTGTGGTGTCCGTTGAGTTACGAAAATGTCTGAACGCGGGCCTATTCGACGGTGATCGAGTCCAGTTTCTCCCGCAGATAGACATGCGAGTCGACGGCCTCGTACGCCACCCGCCCGACCGGCGCGGGCACCGACTCCACGAGCGTGCCCGGAGTGCACTCGCCGAAGTAGACCAGCGACATCAGCTCCTCGGCGGGCGCGTCGGCGGGCGGCGGCAGCACCCGGTGCCGTCCCGAACGCCACCGGTCACCGGTCCAACGGGCCATCAGATCACCGATGTTGATGGTGAACGCCTCCGCGTCGAACGGCGCGTCCTCCCATCCCCCCTCGTCGGTGAAGACCTGCAAGCCCCCCTTCCCGGCCTGCCGGTCGAGGATGGTCACCGTCCCGAAGTCGGTGTGCGGCCCGATCCGGAACTGCCCCGGCTCCGGCTCCCCGACGACCTCCATGCCCGGGTACCAGTTGATGTTGAACCCGTAGGTCGGATGGTCCATGTGCCGGGAGAAGAAGTCGGGTTCGAGCCCGAGCGCCACCCCGAGCAGCGACAGCAGCTGCTTCTCCAGCTCGCCCATCCGGTCGAGGTACTCCTCGCACAGCTCCTGGAGCCCCGGGATCTCCGTCGGCCACACGTTCGGCGCGTACCACTCCGCGTTGATCACCGGGTCCTCGAACGGCCGGTGCGTCGCGAAGGTCAGCGACTCCTTCAGATCGGGCGGTGTCTCGGTCCCCTCCGAGTACCCGTTGGCCTCGGCCCCCGGCCCGAGCCACCCGCGCCCGCCGACCTTCGCGGAGTACGGCTCCTTGACGTCGACCGGCAGCGCGAAGAAGGCACGCGCGGCCTCCCGGATCCGGGACCGGAGCTCCGGGTCGACCCCGTGCCCGGTGACGAGCAGGAACCCGGCCGTCTGCAGGGCGCTGTCGACGGTACGGGCGATGCCCTTACGGGTCTCGTCGTCCCCGTCGACCCAGGGACGGAGATCGATCGTCGGAATGCGGGGTGGGGTCTGGGGCTCAGTCACCGATGTCCTCGTTCCAGAGTGCCGGGTTGTTCTTGATGAAGTCGCGCATCAGCTGAGTGCACTCGGCGTCGTCGAGGAGAACGATCTCCACACCGTGCTCGGCGAGCCAGTCGTGCCCGCCGTGGAAGGTGGCGGCCTCGCCGACCACGACCCGCGAGATACCGAACTGCCGCACCAGCCCGCTGCAGTACCAGCACGGCGAGAGGGTGGTGACCATGGTCGTCCCTCGGTACGACCGCTGCCGCCCCGCCGCCCGGAAGGCGGCCGTCTCCGCGTGCATCGAGGGGTCGTCGTCCTGGACGCGCCGGTTGTGGCCGCGCCCCAGCAGGGTGCCGTCGGCGCCGTAGAGCGCGGCACCGATCGGGATGCCGCCCTCGCCGAGTCCGGCGCGGGCCTCCTCGACGGCGGTGGCGAGCCAGGCGCTCGCCCGTGCCTGATCCAAAGGCTTCATGTGCTCACTCTCCAGTGGCCGAAACACGAGGGCAACGTGCGGAAAGTACTCTCCCCGCAACCCGTACCCGGACGAACTGTCCGCGCCTCTGGAGGTTCCCGTGCCCGCACTCACCCTCCGCGAGGTCCTGGCCCTCGACCCGGTCCGCGCCTCCGAACCCGAACTCCTGGCCGGAGAGGCCGCCCTCGACCGCCCCGTGCGCTGGGTCCACTCCAGCGAGGTCTACGAGGGCGCGAACTTCCTCGACGGCGGCGAACTCCTCCTCACCAACGGCTTCGGCCTCACCGACACCGCCGCCGAGATCCGCCGCCGCTACGTCCGCGAGCTGGCGGCCCGGGGCGCGTCCGGCCTGGCGGTGGAGATCGGCCGCTCGCTGCCCACGATGCCGCCGGAGGTGACGGACGAGGCCCGCCGCCTGGGGCTTCCGTTGCTGGCCCTCCACCGGGTCGTGCCCTTCGTGCGGATCACCGAGGCAGCCAACCGGGCGATCGTGGCCCGGGGCCTGTCCGGCCGCTCCGTCGTACGACCCTGGGGCGACGACCACACCGCCGCGCTCCTGGCCGACCTCGCGGACCGGGCCGCGCTGAACCAGCCCGAGGTCGAGGCACGGTCGGCACTCGCCGGCTTCCACCCCGGCCCCGGCGCCCGCCTGATCGGCGTCTCGGTGCACGGCACACGCGAGGTCTCCTCCGTCGACCGGGCGGTACGGCTGCTGGGCGGGGCGAGCGTGCTGCGGGCTGCGTTTCCCGGCGACGTACTGGCGCTGCTCGCGCTTCCGGGCGCTGTCGCGGGTGACCCCGTTCGCGCCGTACAGGAGGCCTTCCGTACGGCGGCCGAGCCCGGGCTGACCGTCGCGGTCGGGCATGTGGTCGACGCGGGCAGCGGCTGGCTGCGCTGGAGCGACACCCTGCGGGCGGCCCGTACGACGCTGGAACTCGCGCTGACCGTCCCGGCCGCCGAACCCGCCGTACCGGGAGGCCCGTTGGTGACATCGGCGCGGGCGCTGGCGCTGGAACGGGAGCTGACGCGCGGCGGCGTCGACGCGAACCGCGACCGCCTGGCCCGGCTGGTGCAGCATGCGCTGGGCCCGCTGCTGGCGTGGGAGGCGGCCCATCCCAGCGACCTGGTGCGCACGTTGGAGGTCCATCTACGACACGGCTGCTCACCCACCCGGACGGCGGCCCTGCTGCACATCGGCCGTCAGTCGCTCTACCAACGCCTGGAACGCATCGAGTCGTTGCTCGGCCTGGAGATCGACGACCCGGACCTGCTGGGGGAGTTGCTGGCGGCGGTGTGCGCGCATCGGGTGGTGCGGGGGATGGGGGCGGCTCAGGTACGGGGGCTGCGGACCGTGGCTTAGAAGCCGGTGTCTTTACGCAGAACCGCCTGCCTCACCCGGATGTTGTGGGCCGACCGGGCACCGGCGCGACCTTGTCGAGGCGTCGTCGGGTCTCGTCCGCGTCGAGGGGCCCGCCATGGCCGGGGAGCAGGCGCTGCGGTCGGCGGTCGAGTTCGGCCATGAGCGCCCTGCGCACTCCGGCGGCGTCCTCGGTGAAGAAATGGCGCTTCGGGCTCCGGGGGCGCAGCACGCCACCGCGGACCAGGTCGCCGACGAGCGTGTCGTCACCGACGCGGACGACGAGCGAGCCGGGGGTGTGGCCGCCGAACCGCTCGGCGTGCGCGTCGACGCCGTAGGGACTCAGGTCGAGCTTGTCCTCCACCAGGATGTCGGCTTCGACCGGCCGGGCCTTCGCACGCAGGACCATGGGCTTCAGCAGCGCACCGGCCGGATGGCTGATCGGGAGTACGTCGAACCGTCCGGTCCGCAGGAGTTGTTCGTCACCCAGGCCGACCGCGATCGGAACGCCGGCCTCCGCGAACGACGCCGCCGTGCCGCTGTGGTCGTTGTGGCCGTGGGTCAGGAGGACCAGGGCGATGTCGCGAGGCTGAAGGCCCTGCGCGGACAGCGCGTCGCGCAGACGGTCGCCGTCCTCCGGTCCGCCCGTGTCCACGAGGACCGCTTGCTCGCCCCGCAGGAGGTAGGCGTTGCTGTTGCCCATGGAGAGGGGGGTGACGGTCGTGGCGCTCATGCGGTGCACCGAGATGCTTCGGCGCCGGCACCGACGGTCGTGCGGCCGTCGGCTGTGCGTATACGAACGGAACCGTCCATGATCACCCTTTCTCACGCTACCCGCGTAACCTTACGGCCGTAAGTAGAGCATGAGAACTTACGCCTGTAAAGTCATCGCCATGGCTCCATCCGCAGCACGCAGACGCAACCCTCGAGGCCAGGGAGGGCAACTCCGCGACGAGATCGTCACCGCAGCCCGCGAGCTGCTGATCGAGACCGGATCGGACAGCGCGGTGACCCTGCGTGCGATCGCCCGCAAGGTCGGCATCGCGCCACCGTCGATCTACGCGCACTTCGACACGCCCGACCAGATCGTGGAGGCCGTGGTCACCGAAACCCGCTCACTGCTGGTGCGTCAGCTGGAGGCCGCCCGGGCGGGAGCGGAAGGCGCGCGTGAACGACTTCTGGCCGACTGCCACGCCTATCTCGTCTTCGGCGCCGAGCAGCCCGAGCTCTACGCCCTTCTCTTCTCCCGGCCGCGGCCCAGAGGCAGCAGCACCACAGAAGAACGCGTCGACCAGGCGGTACGCCAGCTCGCGCCCATTGTCGGCGAGACCGTCGCGAGTCAGCTCGCTCCCGCCGAGGCGTTCTCGATACTGCTGCGCGATGTCGCCGACGCGATGCACGACGGCACGTCCCGTGCGGAGGATGCTCTCGCCACGGCGACCGCTCTCTGGGCGGCCCTGCACGGCCTCATTCTGCTCCGCGCTCACATTCCCCGATTCCCGTGGCCGTCACCCGGTCCACTGGAGGAGGAGATCATCAGCCGGCTCGCGTTCCCGCACGGCCGCGCACCTGGATGACCGCTGGCTCGGCGCGACGTTTCTCAGCGGCGCAGGGTGACTTGGCTGGGGCCGTTGAAAGGGGCGTAGCTGATCACCGTGGGTGGGGTGCGCAGGATGTCGTCCTCGGCGAACAGTTTCCTTACGGCGTCGAAGGAGACCTCGCCGCTGACCACCGGGGCGACACGGTCGTAGAAGAGGCGTGACGGCTCCGGCAACGGCTCACCGGGCTTGCCCTCGTCCTCGCTCCACACGTCCCAGAGCAGGGTCTCGACCTTGTTGAGGGCGGCGAGGTCGAGACGGATGTTGCCGGCGACGAACCGTTCGCCCCAGAACGGGCCGTCCTCCGGCGGGTGCAGTCCGAAGGTCGTCGGGTCGGCGCCGCCCGTGCGGATGGCCTGCCAGGCCTCGCCTGCTACGAGGTATCTGTCGCGGGGTACGTCCATCGGGTCGAAGTCGATGTTCCAGTGGTCCGCGATGACGGGGTCCGCGAGCTGGGAGTCTGCGAGGAGCCAGCCGCGGTCGTCGTGCCAGTACTCGGTGACGACGTGATCGCCGTGGAAGCGGGCGGAGGTGTTCTCGCTGAAGTAGTCGGCGAAGCCCGAGCGGATACGGGCCGGGATGCCCAGGTGCCGCAGGAACGAGCAGTGCAGCAGCGAGAAGTCCCGGCAGGTTCCGACGAACCGGTCGTCCGGTGTGCGTCGTTGGGTGAGCGGGGCGTCGTTCCGGTCGACGAGGATGCGGAGGATGTCGTCGATGTAGCGGGTCTCGGCGTCGTTGTGCAGGCGGTCGGTGGGGTGGACGTGGTCGTAGAAGCCGGCTTCCAGGCGGTGGACGATCAAGTCGCGGGTGATACGGGCGAGTTGGGCGGGGTCGCTTGGGAGATCGGCGTAGCGGTCGGCCAGGGCGCCCGGGTCGGAGTATGTGCTCTGGGTGGTGTAGAAGGTGCGGGAGTCGAGGGGCATGACATCGCACCGTGCCAAAATTCGCCCCGGATTGTCCATGGGTAGGGCGTTGGTGGGTGAACGTCGGGCCACTCGCTTCTTGTCAGTGTCGGGCTTCCGCGGACCGAGTAAAGGGCGCTCCCTGCGGTCGCGTCGCCTACGGCGATTCCGCTGCGCTCCACCCTTGACTAGGTCCGCTCCAGCCCGGTTGAGAAGCGAGCGAGCGGCCGGGGAGGAATGGGGGTCCCAGGCATACCAGCCCTTACGTCGGCTGCGTCCGCACCCGGCGGAGCGGAT
>NZ_JAEQAZ010000132.1 GCF_016654115.1 Streptomyces sp. MBT53 | reverse complement strand
CCGCGATCTCCGTGCCGTCGGGCCCGTACAGCACGGCCCGGCCGCTGACGCGCTGGGCGAGTTGGCGTAGCACCGAAGGGACCGGGTCGGGGCGGGAGGCCGCTGCCGCCAGGCTCTGCTGGGCCTCGGTGACGCGGCGGAGTTCGGCGAGGCGGGCCTGTGCCATCAGCTGCCAGACCGCGCGGGCCACGCGGGAGAAGGGGGTGGGCGGCGGGACCTCAAGGAGCGGCAGGTCGTAGTGGTCGCAGGCCGCGACCAGGGCCCTCGGCACGGTGTCGTGGACGGGCGCGACGCCGAAGCCGAGGGCCACCCCGCCCGCCTCGACGATGCGGGAGACGTAGTCGGCGAAGTACGTGCCGGAGCCGGCCGCCTCCGGGATGTGGACGCCCGCCGTCAGCAGCAGCTCGCCGCCCAGCAGATACGGATACGGGTCCGGCATCTCCGACGTGTGCGCCCAGTGGATGACGATGTCAGGGTCGGTGGGTCCCGCGATCTGCCGCAGACCGAGATCCTCGCGGGCCAGGAGGGCGGAGAGGGGTACGGGAGGCGTAGGGGGTGTAGGGGGAATCGTGAGGTCCGGCATGGTGGACGTTTCCTCCATCACCTCGTGCTGCAATGGATGAAACGTACACTTCGCAGCCGCTTCCCGGCCACCTACTGTCGACCCGGACCAGGCAGCGACCGCGCGAAGGAGGCCCCCCGTATGGCCGTCGACTACACCGTCATCGTCGTCTACCTGGCCGGCATGCTGGCCATGGGCTGGTGGGGCATGCGCCGCGCCAAGTCGAAGAGCGACTTCCTGGTCGCGGGCCGCCGGCTGGGCCCGGTCATGTACTCCGGCACCATGGCCGCGATCGTCCTCGGCGGCGCGTCCACCATCGGCGGGGTGGGCCTCGGCTACCAGTACGGGTTGTCCGGGGCGTGGATGGTCTTCACCATCGGCCTCGGCCTGCTCGCCCTCTCGGTCTTCTTCTCCGCCCGCATCGCCCGCCTGAAGGTGTACACCGTCTCCGAGATGCTCGATCTCAGGTACGGGGGCCGCGCGGGAGTCATCTCCGGCGTGGTCATGTGGGCCTACACCCTGATGCTCGCGGTCACCTCGACGATCGCCTACGCCACGATCTTCGACGTCCTCTTCGACATGAACCGCACGGTCGCGATCGTCCTCGGCGGCTCGATCGTCGTCGCGTACTCGACGCTCGGCGGCATGTGGTCCATCACGCTGACGGACATGGTGCAGTTCGTGGTGAAGACGATCGGCGTGCTGCTGCTCCTGCTGCCCATCGCGGTGGTCAAGGCGGGCGGCTTCGGCGAGATGAAGGCGAAGCTGCCCACCGGGTACTTCGACCCGCTCGGCATCGGCGGCGAGACGATCTTCACGTACGTGCTGATCTACACGTTCGGCATGCTCATCGGCCAGGACATCTGGCAGCGCGTGTTCACGGCCGGCAGCGACAGGACCGCCAAGTGGGGCGGCACGGTCGCCGGTACCTACTGTCTGGTCTACGCCCTCGCAGGCGCCGTCATCGGCACGGCGGCGAAGGTCCTGTACCCGAACCTCGGCAGCGCGGACGACGCCTTCGCGACGATCGTCAAGGACGAACTCCCGGTCGGCGTACGGGGGTTGGTGCTGGCCGCCGCCCTCGCCGCCGTGATGTCGACGTCCTCCGGCGCGCTGATCGCCTGCGCCACGGTCGCCAACAACGACATCTGGTCGAAGCTGCGGGGAGCCGTGAAGCGCGACGCCGTGGACCATGACGAGGTGCGGGGCAACCGTGCCTTCATCCTCGTCATGGGTGTCGCGGTGATCGTCACGGCGATCGCGCTCAACAACGTCGTCGAGGCGCTGACCGTGGCGTACAACCTCCTCGTCGGCGGCCTCCTCGTCCCGATCCTCGGCGGCCTGCTGTGGAAGCGCGGCACCGCGCAGGGCGCGCTCGCCTCCGTCGCCGTCGGCGGCCTCGCGGTCGTCGGCCTGATGGCGGGCTACGGCATCCTCGCCAACGAGCCTGTGTACTACGGCCTGTTGCTGTCCCTGGCCGCCTATGTCACGGTCTCGCTCGCCACGCCGGCGACCGACGCTGCCGTACTCGACGCCTGGCGGGACCGGCTGGCCGGGCGTGGTGCACCCGCGGTCGGGGCCGATGCGGTCGCGGCACACCGGTAAATTCACTGACAGAGGTTAGAAACAACCCCACACGCGACGAAGCGTAGGAAAGAAGGCAGTCCCCATGACCAGCAACGAGACGCCCCGAGGCCCCGTCGACTCCTCGCGCACCCCGCGCTACGCCGGGCCCGCGACCTACGCGCGGCTGCCGCGTCTCGACGAGGTCGGCAGCGCGGATGTCGCCGTGGTCGGGGTGCCCTTCGACGCCGGTGTCTCCTACCGGCCCGGCGCGCGCTTCGGCGGCAACGCGATCCGTGAGGCGTCCCGGCTGCTGCGGCCGTACAACCCGGCGCAGGACGCGTCCCCGTTCGCTCTCGCACAGGTCGCGGACGCCGGTGACATCGCGGCGAACCCGTTCAACATCAACGAGGCCGTCGAGACGATCGAGGAGGCCGCGGACCAACTCCTGGGCACCGGCGCCCGGTTGATGACCCTGGGCGGCGACCACACCATCGCGCTGCCGCTGCTCCGGTCCGTCGCGAAGAAGCACGGCCCGGTGGCCCTGCTGCACTTCGACGCCCATCTCGACACCTGGGACACGTACTTCGGCGCCGAGTACACGCACGGGACGCCGTTCCGGCGGGCGGTGGAGGAGGGCATCCTCGACACCGAGGCGCTGTCGCACGTCGGGATCCGCGGTCCGCTGTACGGCAAGCAGGACCTCAAGGACGACGAGAAGATGGGCTTCGGCATCGTCACGTCCGCCGACGTCTACCGCCGGGGCGCCGACGAGGTCGCCGACCAGCTCCGCCAGCGCATCGGCGACCGCCCCCTCTACATCTCCATCGACATCGACTGCCTCGACCCGGCCCACGCGCCCGGCACCGGCACGCCCGAGGCGGGCGGCCTGACCTCGCGCGAACTTCTGGAGATCCTGCGCGGCCTGTCATCCTGCAACCTGGTGTCGGCGGACGTCGTCGAGGTGGCCCCGGCGTACGACCACGCCGAGATCACGTCGGTGGCCGCGTCCCACACCGCGTACGACCTGATCACCATCATGTCCCGTCAGATTGCCGAGGCTCGTTCGAAGTGACCCACGACCACGACCTGGAACTCCGCCCCACGGCCGCGCAGATCACCGCCGCGCTGAACCCGCCCCCCGGGCGCAACGGCGGCGACCTGGTCGTGGAGACCCTGGCCGGGCTCGGCGCGACGACCGTCTTCGGCCTGCCCGGACAGCACGCGCTCGGCATGTTCGACGCGCTGCGCCGCTCCGACCTGCGGTACATCGGCCTACGGGTGGAGAACAACGCCGGGTTCGCGGCGGACGCGTACGGCCGCATCACGGGCGAGGCGGCGCCGCTGCTGCTGTCCACGGGCCCCGGCGCGCTGACGTCACTGGCCGCGCTCCAGGAGGCGCGAGCGGCCTCGGCTCCCGTCCTGGCGATCAGCAGCCAGATCCCGACGGCGGGCCTGGGCGGCGGCAGGCACGGCTATCTGCACGAACTCCCGGACCAGTCGGCCTCGTTCAGGGGCGTGGTGAAGTCGGTCCACACGGTCCGCGCCCAGTCGCAGATCCCGTCCGCGATCGCGGAGGCGTGGAAGTCGGCGCTGACGGCTCCGCACGGCCCGGTGTGGGTGGAGATCCCGCAGGACGTCCTGCTGGCCGAGACCCGCCTCCCCGTGGTGACGGCGGTGGACGCGACCCCGGAGGATCTGATCCCGCGCCCCGAACTGACGGCGGTGGCGGCGGACTTGCTGTCGAAGGCATCCCGCCCGGTGATCATCGCGGGCGGCGGGGTGGTCCGCGCGGACGCCTCGAAGAAACTGCGGCAACTGGCGGAGAAGCTCCAGGCCCCCGTGGTGACGACCCCCGGCGGCAAGGGGGCATTCCCCTGGACGCACCCCCTCTCGCTCCAGTCCTGGCTGGAGGACCGCCACACGACGGACTTCCTGGAGGACGCGGACGTCCTGCTGGTGGTGGGCTCGGGTCTGGGCGAACTGTCGTCGAACTACCACACGTTCAGGCCGCGCGGCCGGGTGATCCAGATCGAGGCGGACCTCGGCAAACTGGAGTCGAACCACCCGGCGTTGGGCATCCACGCGGACGCGTGGCACGCCGTGCAGGCGCTGTTGGAGACGGTGACGGAGCGGACGGATCCGACGGTGGAGGAGCGGGTACGGGGTGTTCTGGAGAAGGTCCGGGAACGTATCGCCGCTCAGGAACTGACCCTGGAACAGGGCGTGTTGGAGTCGGTCCGCAGGGCCCTGCCCGCCGACTCCCCGTCCTTCTGGGACATGACGATCCTCGCCTACTGGGCCTGGTCGGCGTTCGACGCGAAGGGCCCCAACCACCTCCACTCCGCCCAGGGCGCGGGCGGCCTCGGCTACGGCTTCCCGGCGGCACTGGGCGCGGCGGCCGCAGACCCGACGCGGCCGGTGCTGGCGGTGTCGGGCGACGGCGGAGCGCTGTACTCCGTCGCGGAGTTGGCGACGGCCCGCCAGTACGACCTGAACGTCACCTGGCTCATCGTCGACGACGGCGGCTACGGCATCCTCCGCGAGTACATGACGGACGCCTTCGGTGAGGCCACGGCGACGGAACTGACCCGGCCGGACTACGTGGCGCTGGCGGAGTCGTTCGGGGTGCCGGGGGTGCGTACGTCCCCGGAGGCACTGGAGTCGGACCTGGCGAAGGCGCTGGCGGAACCGGGGCCTTCCGTGGTCGTACTCCCGGCTGTGCTGCGGATGTTCGCGGCCACGCATCTGGGGTGACGGGTGGAGGGGCGGCCGGCGGCTGTCTCCGCCGGCTCTCCTCCTCACCGCGCCCCGAGCGGAGCTCACATCCGCGGATCCGGCTTCAGCAGGGCGAAGGCCGCGCCGAAGGGGTCCGCGAGCCAGGCGATGCGGCCGACCTCCGGTACGTCCGCCGCCGGCATGAGGACGGAACCGCCGTTGGAGCGTGCCGAGTCGATCGTGGCGTCGACGTCCGTCGAGTGGAAGTACGGTACCCAGCGCGGCTGTTCGCCCTCGCCGGCGTTGAGCGGTGCGACTCCGCCGAAGGAGGCGTCCTGCTGGTCGCCGGCGCTGGTGCTCAGCACCCGGTACGTCATGCCGGGGGCCGGCATGTCCTGGCTGCGCCAGCCGAACAGGCCCTGGTAGAAGGCGATGTCCGCCTCCGGGTCGGTGGCGTGCAGTTCCACCCAGAGCAGGGTGTTCGGTGCCGAGGTGAGTTCCAGGCCCGCCGTCCGGCCGGGCTGCCAGAGCGCGAACTGCGCGCCCTGCGGGTCGGTGGCCTGCGCCAGCATGCCCTCGCCCATGACGTCCATGGGCTCCATCCGCACGGTGCCGCCGCCGGACGTGACGGCCTGGACGGTGGCCGCGATGTCGTCGGTCTTGAAGTGGATCATCCAGGCGGAGCGCGCCCCTTCCTCGGTGAGCGGTCCGAGGGCCGCGACGGTCTTGCCGTCCACCTGGAAGAAGCCGTATCCACCCGTGTCGGGCCCGGCGGAGACGAACCGCCAGCCGAACACGGCGCCGTAGAACGCGGCGGCGGCGTCGGTGTCGGGGCTGCCGAGGTCGAGCCAGTTGGGCGATCCGGTGATGAAGTCGGTGCCGAGCATGAAGTCCTCCTGGGCGGGGGGTGGTCCGGGACGGGAGCCACGATGCCGTCCCGGGCGTCGCCGTCCGCGTACGAGCACCGACACGGCTCCGGTTTCCACCGAACGGCCGCGCCCCGCGGGGTCAGCCGACCGCGGAGACCGGCTTCCCCGACCCGCGCAGCAGCGCCGCCCCCAGCGGGGTGAGCGTGTGCAGCACGCTGGTGCCGAACCGGAGGCTGCTGATGAGGCCCGCGTCCCGCAGGGCCGTGATGTGCTGGCTCACCGTGGGCGCCGACACCCCTGCCAGCCGGGCGAGTTCGCCGGTGGTGGCGCCCTGGGTGATGCCCCGCAGCACCTGTGCCCGGGTCCGGCCGAGCAGGACGCCGAGCGGCCGGTCGACGGCGACCGGGCGGGCCTCGCGCAGCACGGGGTAGACCAGCACGGGCGGCAGCGACGAGTCGGCCAGCGCGATCGGCGGGCCCCAGCAGAAGTACGACGGCAGGAGGGTCAGCCCGCGCCCGTCGAGTCTGAGGTCGCGGTCCTCCGGCGGATAGTGCACATGGAGCACCGGCGCCTCCCAGCGCAACTGCGGTCCCAGCCCGTCGAGCAGTGCGTCCGCGCCGCCGGCCAGCAGGGCCCGCCCCCGGACCGACCGGTCCGCCTCCACCCGGGCCAGCACCCGGTCCCGGTAGGGCGCCACGGCGACCTCGTGGTATCGCCGCAGGGAATCCGCCACGTCCTGACGTGTCGCGCGTTCCACGAGCCGCGGTGCCCACGGCGGTGCGGCGACCGACGTGAAGCGGGCCACCTCCCGGCGCACCCGGTCGGCGGGGGTGTCCACCAGCGCCGCGAGCCCGGCCGTGAGGCCATGGGTGCCCTCCGCGGGGGTCAGGAAGTCCGGGAAGTACGCCGTTCTCGGGAAGAGCGGCAGCAGCAGGTGGCGCAGGACCCCCTCCAGCCCGTGGTCCGCCAGTCGCGCGCGGGTCGTCCGGTACCACTCCGCGTGCGCACTGCGCCCTCGCTGGGTCTGCAAGCGGTGCAGGCTCAGAGCGGTCTCCCAGAGCGGATCCGGCTCGGACGCCAGGCGGGTGCGGGCCAGATCGGCCTCGGTGAAATGAATGCGCAGCATGACGGTCCCCCCGTCCGGCCGTTGTGGCCGCGCGAGTCATCATGGCCGCCGCCGGACACGGCTGACAACACCTGCAACAGGCGTTATTCAGACATGAGTTCATCCGTCCGAGCATCGCCGTGCTTGCCGGATTTCCGCCGCTGACCTGTGCTTTTCGGTCAGGGCCGTAAAGCATGGGAAAAGGGTCCGGTCGCTGCCAGTGTTGCCCGGGTCATCCCGAGACCGACAGCAAAGGAAATGTCATGTCTATGACGTTACGGTCCAGGTGGGCCCGGTCGCGCAGGGCGTTCGCGGCAACCGCGGGAGTGGCCGCGGCGCTCACCGTCGGCGGAGTCCTCACGGCGTCCCCGGCATCGGCCGGTACGCACTGCTCCAGCGGCTACCACTGCGTGTTCTGGTCCACCTTCAGCAGCGCCAGGCACTCGTACTTCAACAGCGACAGCAACTTCACGAACGACACCTTCAACAGCACGACGTACGGCACCGCCGGCTCCGGTTCGACCGTCAACGACAACGTCGGCTACGCCAGCAACTCCAGCACCGGCAGCTACTACTCCCGGTACTACCTGGACATCAACTACGGCGGCGGCATGGTCTTCTGCGTCGCGCCCGGCGGGGACGCGGACGCCATCGTCGGGGGGTCGGCCAGCTCTCTCTCGCTGACGACCTCGAACCCGGGCGGCTGCTGGGACGACTGACCCGTGCCCTGTGGTGGATCCGGCGGGGTTCCGCCGGATCCACCCTGCTGGAGGAGGAAGACCTTGGTAACGCGCAAGTTCGCCGCACTCGCGACCGCCGTGGTCGTCGTCGCCTGTGCCGCCTGGGTGTACGCCGACCGGTCGGGTCCGTCCGCGACCGGCACTCCGCGGCCGGGGCCGGACGTCGGCCGCCTGAGTGCCCGCCTGCCCTTCTACCCGCTCCGGCACGCGCCCAGCGACCGGCGGTGGCGGATCGACCAGGCGGTCCGGAAACTGACCATCACCTGCATGGCCGCCCACGGCTACCGGTACACGCCGGCCGCCGTCCCCCGGCCGACCGCGGCCACCGTCGACCATCCGCTGCCGTTCGGCCTGGAGTCGCTCGCCACCGCCACCGCCACCCCCGAACCGGGCGCGTCGGAACAGCAGAAGAGCAAGGCGTTCCTCGTCGCGCTCTACGGTCCCACCGACCGGCGTATCTCCGCCCGGGGCAAGCTCATCAAGGTGTCCGTGCCGGCCACGGGCTGCCAGGCCGAGGCCAAGAAGCGGCTGCTGGGCTCCCAGCGCCGGCAGTGGCTCCAGGTGACCATCGATCTCGGCGAGGGCGAGCAGCAGGCCCGCAAGAATCTGGACAAGGACCCGGCCTTCCGCGCGGCCAACGCGCGTTGGGCGCGCTGCGCACTGGCCGCCGGAGTCGAGACGGACGACCCCGTCCACCTGCTGAACAGCCTCCCCCGCGACACGGACTTCGCCACCAGCCCCGTCGCCAAGGTGGACGTCCGCTGCAAGTCCGACACCGACTACCTGCGCACGGCCTATACCCGGCTGGCCGTCGCCCAGCAGGCCTGGCTCGACGCGCACCCCGCGGTGCTGACGACCTGGCAGTCTCTGATGGATCGTCAGGACAGTGTCGCGAGAGGAGTTTTGGGGTGAGGAAGCCTCGATTTACAGAAGAGGCTCTTAGCTCTCGCTCCCGCCTGCGTCGGCCGACGGGGGACCATCTCTGGAAAAGCGTGACGCTTCAACGTCGAGTGTCACACTTCTGCGGCTCCCTCCATCACCTGTCTCTTGGGGTACGACAGACTTCCCGCTCATGGACATACGCGAGGTGGGCGATGGCGGCCGAGCGGCCGAAGTCGGCGTGACCTTCGGGTTGTTGGCGGCCTGGGCGGTGCACGACCTGGAGGAAGTGGCCACGATGCCTGGCTGGGCCCGAGGACGGGTCCCCGAGCTGCGGCAGCGCTACCCGCGCGTGCCGGAACGAGTGTGGCGGCGGCTGGATTCCATTGACGGACGGGAGTTCGCGACGGCCGTCGCCGTGATGGGCGGGGTGGTCGCGCTCGCCGCCGCCGACGGCCACCGTACGGGCGGCCGTTCCGCCTTCTACCAGGCGGCCCTCAACGGCTTCGGGCTGCACGCCCTGACACACATGGCCCAGTCCGCCGCCGTCCGCGGCTACACCCCCGGGGTGGTCACCTCGCCCCTGGTGGTCGTCCCCTTCACGCTGTGGGCACGGGGGCGGTTGCGGCGAGCCGGGGTGCTGCGCGCTACGCGACCGCGCGACGTGGCGAGGGGCGCGGCGCTCGCAGCCGCGGCCACCGTCGGGACCCATGTGGTGGCGCGCCAGCTGTTGCGACGGTTGAACTCCACCTGAGGCAGGGTGAGTTCAACGCGGTATGCGTCGTTGGCGAAACTCCCTGTGCAGTGCGGACGTTCGCGTAGGCCGGAGAGCGCGCTATCCGACTGCTGGGAGCACGTGCAGCGGAGCCTCGGCCCCGGTCCTGGGTGCGATGACATCTCGGTAGTGATGGTCGAGGGCGAGGACAACCGGCTGCGGCAACGCCCAAGCCAGAACGGCGTTGACCGCGTCGGTCATGCCGATGGCGTCATGATCCGCGTACGTACGCATCAGACGCTCGGCCTCGCTCAGGAGCGGCCAGCCCACCGTGGCGAGTGTGAGCCGATCTGTGCTCGCCCAGGCGCGCATGCTGGCCAGAGCATCCGCTGCTGCCTTGCCACTGATCTTCGTCGTCAGGTGGTAGTCCAGCTCGGCAAGGACCATCGGTGACACCACGAGTCGGTCGACCAGGGAGAGAGCTTGTACGGAGGACTCATGATGGGCGTCCTTCCGGTTGTAGACCGCGAGGAGGACTGATGTGTCCGCGACGCCGAACAGATGCCGTTTCAACGGCCACCTTCCTCGAACAGGTCCTCGGTAGATCCAGTGGCCAAGTCGGAAGGTCCGTCGAACATGGCCCGTGCCAGGACGGCCATCGCTTCCGAGTCCTCCCCCAAAGGAGAGGAGAAGGACAACGGGAGGCCCCGTGCGATGTGGTCCAACGCCACTTCCTCTGGCGTACGTCCCTCCAGGAGCGCGAGCGTGCGCAGCACTTCGGCCTGGTCGCCGGTGTAAGTGAGCGTGACCGTGACGGCGTCGTCCGGCGTGGCCGGTCGGTCCGGCGGGGGAACGGAGGCGTCGGCCACGGGGATCTCCTCATATGCGGCGTTGGGTGCGTTGTGCGGCGATCTCGACGCTATCGGCCGTACCGCTGTATTGCTCGCGTTCATCGTGGCAGCGACAGCTCCGCCCATGTCGCCTTTCCGATGCCGTGCAGGCGGGGACAGCATCCCCAGCGCTCCGCCAAAGACCTTACGAGGGTGAGCCCCCGGCCCCCTTCGTCTTCGAGGGCAGCCGCTCGGGGCTGGGGCCGGCGATCGCTCGCATCGGCAACCTCCACGCGCAGCCGCCCGTCGTGCGTGGCGAAGCGCACGCCGATTTCGTGGCCGGGCGGAGTCCGTGCGTGCCGGATGGAGTTGGTGACGAGTTCCGAGAGCAACAGCTCGGCGGTGTCGGCGACTTCGCCGGCGATCTTCCAGTCCGTGAGCTGCAAGCGAAGGAGTGCGCGTGCGTGCCCCGCACTGCGCGGGTTGCGCGGGAGTTGCCACTGAGCCTCCCGCATGTTGGGGCTTGCGGGCTGTGCGGTCGCGGTGTGGGCTGACATGAGGACCTCCATGGCAGGCGGTAGGCAGGCCTACATCTCTAGAGATGTTGGCTGTGGTTAGTGAAGCGCCCTGTGTGCAGATGCGTCAATAGATCTCTAGAGATGTGCGGAAATTGCTCGTGCAGGATCAGCGGTCGGCTGTGAGGGTGTGGCGGCTGATGCCTAGGATGTCTAGAGATGACCGGAGGAGAGGCCTGGATGAGCGGCGGGGACACGGGACGTCAGCCGAAGTACCAGCGCATCGCGGCGCAACTGCGGGCGGCTGTCGAGGCCGGCGAGTACGGGCCCGGTGAGCGGCTTCCCGGCGAGAACGACCTCATGGCCGAGCACGGTGTGGCGAGGATGACGGCTCGGCAGGCCTTGGGTGTTCTGCAGACAGAGGGCATCGCGGAAGCGCGCAAAGGGGCTGGGGTGTTCGTCCGTGACTTCAGGCCGATTCGGCGGCGCGGGCTCGAACGCCTCGCGCACGCGCAGTGGGGCGAGGGGCGTTCCATCTGGACGACCGATGCCGGTGACCGTGAACTCGTCGTCGACTCGGTCGAGGTGACTGAGGAGGACGCCCCGGCCGCGATTGCGGGAGTGCTGAGCCTGGGCGACGACGAGGAAGTACGGGTTTGCGTGCGCCGTCGCCGGTACGTCCTCGACGGCAAGCCGGTACTGCTGTCCACGTCGTATCTTCCGGCCGAACTGGCCGCCGGTACACGGATCGCGCAGCCCGATACCGGCCCCGGCGGTATGTACGCCAGACTTGAGGAACTCGGCCGCAGGCCCGTCCGCTTCCGCGAGGAAATCCGCTCCCGCATGCCCAGCGCCCAGGAGGCCGACCGGCTCGCCCTGTCGTCCGGTGTGCCGGTGGTGCTCGTCGTACGCACCGCGTTCGACGTGGAGGGGCGGGTGGTCGAGGTGAACGACATGGTGCTGGACGCGGCGTCGTACATCTTGGAGTACGACTTCGAGGGGTGAGTGCAGTTCACGCGGGCACGGTCCGCGACCGACCCGAGGGCGGCATTCTTTCGGTCCGCTTCACTCTGGACGACCTGCTCAGTCAGCAGACCGGTGCGGGCCGGCCGGGTCGGGGTTGTTCTGTGACGTCGTCTACTCCCACACGGCGACCAATGAGCACCCACATGAGGCAGTCCATGTGGGTGCTCATTGAACGGGTCGGCTGCATCGTCGTCGTATGGCAGGCCAGGTGTACGTTAGTCATGGGATAGAGGCAGCCCCGGTGGTCGGTGCATATCAATCCCAACGGGCTACCGTTGACCGCGGAAGTTTTCCGGTCGCATCCCCGACGGATGGAGCCTAGGGCTGGTCGTCGTCTCCCAGATCGGTTTCCTCGATCATGCGGTTCCACTCATCAAGCACCGTCTGACTATCGATGACCTTTTGCACCGCTGCTTGAATCGTCCTGAACTGCGGCCTCAAGCGGCTACTGCTGCGAGCGGCCCCTCCGATGCTGTCGGAGAATCCCTGGAGATGCGAGGTGGTGTCTTTGGTGACAGCGGCCAGTTGTTTGATTTCTTTGAAGAAATCGCGGACGGCTTGTCGGTCTTCTGGAGCCAGGTCACTCTCTCCTGCATGTCTGATAAATCCAATGATTCCAGGGTCGATTGAGGACAATGTGGACCAATATTGCGATCCCAGCGTCTCGACCTGTTCTACAGGTTCGGAAAGTCGGCCCGAGAGCTGTTCTGCCACGCTCATTCGACCAGCGAATCCATCCCCTCGGGCATCGGATTTGGCCATTTCTTCGCTTGCCCAGGAGGACTCTGCGCCGATAAGTGCAATTACTGCCGCGAATTTCTCGACAATATTCAGCCAGGCAGGTAGGACTGCTTCGGCCTCTGCCATGACCTCGATGAAGCCGGGCGGCTCTTCGTTAGTCCGGCCCTGTTGGGGCGTCTCCACGGGTGTGGCTGGAGGTGCCGCCTCCAGCACATCGGCGATCTTCAGAGCCAGCTTGTGGACTGCTTGACGATATACGGGGGGTCTTCGTCTTCGAGTCGCAACTCGCGCCAGTCAACCCACTGTCGTCTTGAGATTAGCTCGACGACTTCATCGGCTGGTTGCCCGTCGGTCTCTTGTGTGAGTTGGGGAACATTTACATAATGGATTGGAAGGAGTAGTTCTTCTAGTCCGAGGCTGGCTGCGTGCCCGGCGAACTTGATTACTTCACGCCTGCATTCCTGGCTCTTGAGGAATTTCGGCGTGATGACTGGGATCAAGAATGTTGTTCCGGTGAGAGCCGAGTCCAGTCGTGCCCGCCATGCGTCGCCCCACTCAATGGATCTCTTATCGAGGAAGATTTCGAGTGGCTCGCCGGTGATCATTTCGAATGCGCTTGCGATACGTTCGGACAGGCGTACGATTCGCCCATCGTCCAATTGGTCATCGCGATGTGTATAGCTCCAGAATCCTGCGGGCTGCTCATCGTTCATGATTCGAGAGGGTAACTAAGTGAGGTGTGTGGCACCTCGGTCTTCAGAAACTCAAGTGACTTCACTTCAAGACTTATAGAACAAAGATCCGCACAGCAGGCTAGGAATCGGTAATCATCGGCCCGGTGCGCGTTTGCCCAGTTGGCTGAGATTGCAAACAACGATCGGGCTCCCCGCAGACCGCGAGGAGCCCGACCCGGTGCTGCCGCCTACCAGATCGCCTCCACCCACTCCGGGTGGTCGATGAACGGGTTCCGGTTGTGCTGGTACGTGTTGTAGATGACGTTGTTGCGGTTTTCTTCGAAGGCGCTGGGCGGGTCCGCCTCGCTCCAGGCCTTGAGGACGGAGAGCTTGCCCATGTAGGGGTTGCTGCCGTTGCCGACCTTCTCGTTGGGCTCCAGGTCGGCGAAGCCGTCGTCGCCCTCGTAGCGCACGGCCATGTAGAGGATCATGCGGGCCACGTCGCCCCGGTCCGCCGCGCGCGGCGCGAAGGAGTCGGAGTCGACGGTGCTGCCGCCGCCGTTGGTGACCGCGCTGCCGCCGTTGTCGAAGTCCAGGTTGCCGCGGATGCTGTTGACCTGGACGTCGGCGGGACGCAGGTGGTGCAGGTCCGTGCCGGGGCCGACCACCTCGCCGAAGTCGCCGTGGGACTTGGCCCAGGTGTGCTCGCGGTTCCAGTCGCCGACGTCGCCGCCGTTGAGGGACTTGGCGCGGGAGACACCGCTGTACAGCAGGATCACGTTGCTGCTGTTGTTCGGGTCCTGGTCGGTGGCCTTCAGCGCGTCCCAGACCGCGGAGTACGAGATCTTCGTGACGCCGGTGCTGATGATCGTGTGCAGCGAGGACTTCAGGCTCGTACCGGTCTTGCCGACCGCGTTCTTGTAGTACGTCGAGTCGTACGCCGTCGTCGTGGCGGAGGCCGGAGTCGCCGTCAGGGTCGGGGCCGCGAGGCCCACCAGGACCGCGGCGGTGGTCAGCGCCACCGATTTCCAGCGGTGCATGCGAGTCACCAACAACATAAAGAGTGTCCCATCTACGCGGGTTGAATGGGGCGGCAATCGGGAGCGTGGCATGGACATGCAGTCCTGTAAATAAACGAGACGTGTCTATCTGGTGACCGGAAGCGACAATTTGCCTCGTGTCTACGCGAGTTGACTGCGTCGGGGGGTAGCGGAGGCACACGGGAACGGCCCCCGACCGTGTGGTCGAGGGCCGTTCTACTCGTGCTTGGGGTCAGCTGACGTCGGACGGGTCCAGCCGGTACAGCGTCGACGTGTTGGTGGTGGAGGTCGTAGAAGAAGACGACGAACTCGAAGAGCTGGACGCGCTCTTGCTGTACGCGCTCTCCTTCACCGCCGTGCCGTTCTTCTGCACCCACGAGTTCACGGCGGAGCTGACGGAGTTGCCGCCGCCCATACCACCGCCCATCCCGCCGCCGCTGCTGATCTGGATGTAGTGCAGCTTGCCCGCCTTCACCAGTTCCTTCAGCTTGGCGACGGTCATCGCCTTGTCGCTGCTGGTGAAGCCCCACATGGAGATGACGGGCTTGCGCGTGCTCAGCTCGATCTGCGCCGAGGACTGCGAGTTGGAGACCGCCAGCAGCCAGTAGGCGCCGTCCTGGTGCTTCTCCAGGTAGGAGATCAGGTCGCTGCTGACGCTGCCGCCCATGCCGCCGCCACCGCCACCGAAGCCGCCGCGCGTACCGCCGGCCGTGCCACCCGGAGCCGTACCGCTGTCGGTGCCGGTGCCGCCCGGAGTCGTGCCGCCGCCCGGGAACTCCCCGGTGGTGCCGCCCTGTTGGCCGCTCGGCGCCCCGCCGCCCTGCGGCAGTTCACCGGTGCCGCCGCCACCCGGCGTCATCCCGCCGGGAGCCTCGCCGCCCGCCTGGCCGCCGGCCCGGGTGCCGCCGGGCATCTCGCCGCCGAAGCCGCCGCGCGTGCCGCCGGTGCCCCCGCCGGGCCCGCCGCCGAAGCCGCCGCTGCCCGTCGAGGGGCCGGCCGTCGGATTCGTACCGCCCATGCCGCCGCCGGCGGAGCTGCCGAACGGGTCGGCCGCCGCGTACGCCGTCGGGCCCGCGAGGCCCGCGACCACGGCCGCCGCCACGGAGGCCGTCAGCAGCCGGGTGCGGTTGCCGGAGCGGAAGACCAGCATGCCCACGATGCCGGCCACCGTCAGGACGCCGACCGTCGGCCACAGCCAGGTGTTCCAGCCGGAGGCGCGGCGCAGCAGGGTGATCGCCCAGATGCCGGTCACGCCGAAGGCGAGGGGGAGCACCCAGATCCACCGCTTGTCGGTGCGGAACGCGTTCAGCAGCATCACGCCACCGCCGCCGACCAGCACGGCGATGCCGGGGGCCAGCGCGGTCGTGTAGTACGGGTGCATGGTGCCCTGGGCCGTCGCGAAGATGACGTAGTGGAGAAGCAGCCAGCCGCCCCACAGGACCAGTCCCATCCGGCGCAGGTCGGTGCGCGGGGTACGCCCGCACAGCACCAGGCCGCCGATCAGGGCGATCGCGGAGAAGGGCAGCAGCCAGGAGATCTGGCCGCCGAGGATGTCGTTGAACATCCGGCCGAGACCGGCGGAGCCGGAGAAGCCGCCGCCTCCGCCGCCTCCGCCTCCGTTGCCCTCGCCGCCGAAGACGCGGCCGAGACCGTCGTAACCCATGATCAGGTTCCAGGCGGAGCCGTCCGTCGAGCCGCCGATGTACGGGCGGTCGGAGGCCGGGACCAGGGAGACGGCGATCGCCCACCAGAAGCTGGAGACGGCCAGAACGACCGCGGCCAGCCCCAGGTTGACGATCCGCTTCACCCACGGCGCCTTCGACGCGTACAGGTAGAGCGCGAAGACGGCCGGGAGCGCGATCCAGCCGGCGAGCAGCTTGGTGTTGAAGGCGAGGCCGAAGCAGGCCGCCGCGCCGAGCAGCGGGAGCAGCTTCTCGTCACGGGTGGCGCGGAACGCGAGCGCCGCGCCCGCGACCATGAGGAAGACCAGGATCGTGTCGGGGTTGTTGTCGCGGTTGATGGCGACGGTGATCGGCGTCAGGGCGAGGACCAGCGCGGCGACGGTCGCCGCGCCGTGGCCCCAGATCCGCTTCACGTTCGTGTGCAGGATCCAGATCGTGCCGAGGCCGGCCGCGATCTGAGGCAGCATCATCTGCCAGGTGCCGAAGCCGAAGATCCGGCAGGACAGACCCATGACCATGAGCGCGAACGGCGGTTTGTCGACCGTCAGGAAGTTGCCCGGATCCAGCGAACCGAAGAACCAGGCCTTCCAGCTCTGCGTGCCGGCCCAGATGGCACCGCTGTAGAACGTGTTCATGTTGGAGCCGGACAGGCTCCAGGAGTACAGCGCCGCGGCCAGGACCATGATCGCGACGAGCGCGGGCAGCGACCAGCGGGGCGCCTTCTCGGGCGGTGCCGTCTCGGGCGGTGCCGGCGGCGGCCAGTCGGCGGACGCGGGTTCGGTGTGGGGGTGTGGATCGGTGGCAGATGTCACCCGGCCATCGTGCGAAGGCAGGGTGGGTGCGTGCTGTGCCGGACCTGGTACTCGGCTGTGAATTCGCAAAGGCCCGGGTAACGGGTCGTACAACCGTTCCCCAACCCGTACAACCTTTCATGCCTTCCTGTGAGTCAAGTCATGCATGACTCAGTCTCATTGGACATCCCGCCGGGCCAGAGTGCTGGCGGCCGGCATGGGCGCCGGGGTGCTCATACCCGTGCTGGCCGCCGCGACTCCCGCTGCCGCGGCCACCCCGACGGTCAGCTGTACGTCCGCCAAGGCCGGCCTCGCCGACAAGCTGAAGAAGGACATCACCGCCGCGCTCGCGACCCGTAAGGGAACCGTCGCAGTCGGCCTCTACGACCGCAAGACCAACACCACCTGCACCCTGCGGGCGAGCACCGCCTACGACTCGGCCAGCACCGTCAAGGTGACCGTCCTCGCCACGCTGCTGTGGGACGCGAAGAAGCACAACCGCACCCTTACGACGCGGGAGTCGACGCTCGCCAAGTCCATGATCACCAAGTCGGACAACACCGCGACCTCCACCCTGTGGAAGCAGTTGGGCCTGACGAAGATCAAGGGCTTCCTCGCCGCCGCCGGCATGACCCAGACCAAGCCGGGCGCGAACAACTACTGGGGTCTGACCCAGGAGACCGTGACCGACGAGCAGAAGCTGCTCAAGCTGGTCACCGCCAAGAACACCGTGCTGAGCGACAACTCCCGTGCGTACATCCTGAAGTTGATGAACCAGGTGATCTCCAGTCAGCGCTGGGGCACGCCGTACGGAGCCCCGTCGGGCGCCACCGTGCACGTCAAGAACGGCTGGCTGCAGCGGTCCACGCACGGCTGGCGCGTGCACAGCCTGGGCACCTTCAACGGGGGTGGCCGCGACTACATGATGTCCGTGCTCACCCAGGACAACAGCACGATGAGCTACGGGATCACCACGATCCAGGGTGTCGCAAAGGCGATTCACAAGGACCTCGCCTAACAGATCCACAGGGATCTCGCTTAACTGGTAGGTCTCCCGCCCGTCACCCACCCGTCCTACGGTGGCGCCCATGCGCCTGAGAACCGTACTCGCGACCGCGACCGCCGGCCTGGCGGCGGCCACCTGCCTCACCGCCGCCGGGCCCGCGAGCGCCGTCAGCGACTCCAGCACCAACTCAAGCACCAACTCCCTTACCGCCAACTCCTGTTCGTCGTCCGTCTCGATCGACCGCTTCTCCGACGCGCTCGACAAGACGACGTACGACGGCACCTTCGTCGGCAACTTCTCCGCGCTCGCGGTGGACAAGGACGGCTCGCTCGCCGCGCTGGAGGACCGTTCCTCGCTGTTCGATCTGGACGCGAAGACCCTCCAGCCGAAGCGGGTCGTCCCGCTCGCCGACGAGAACGGCGCCGCGCTCGACTCCGAGGGCCTGGTCATCGACCGGGACGGCACCCGCCTGATCACCTCCGAGACCGAGCCGTCGATCCGCCGCTACTCCGTCGACGGCAAGATCCTCGACCGCCTCCCGGTCCCGTCCTCGCTGCTGGTCGCCCCGGCCGGCCGGGCCGTCTCCAACCAGACCTTCGAGGGCCTGACCCTGCTGCCCGGCGGCCGTACGCTCCTCGCGTCGATGGAGTACCCGATCGCCGGCGACACCTCCGGCGCCGTCCGCTTCCAGACCTGGACCCGGACCAAGGGCAACCACTTCGAGCTCGCCGCGCAGTACGCGTACAAGACCGACGCGGCCTTCCTCGGCGTCCCCGAGGTGCAGGCCCTCCCCGACGGCCGCCTCCTCGTCCTGGAGCGCGGCTTCACCAGCGGCGTCGGCAACACGGTCCGCCTCTACCTGGCCGACCCGCGCCACGCGACGGACACGAGCGGCATCGACACCCTCACCGGCCAGCCCGGCGTCCGCCTCATCAAGAAGACCCTCCTCGCCGACATCGCCGACTGCCCGACCCTCGGCGCGACGGCGAAGCAGCCCCAGCCGAACCCCCTCCTCGACAACATCGAGGGCATGGTGATCACGGGACGGGACAAGGGCGGCTACAAGGTCCTGCTGGTCAGCGACGACAACCAGAACGCGGTACAGACGACCCGCTTCTACTACCTCCGGGTGCGCGTCTGACCCACCAGCCCTCCGCCCGTTTATTGCGGAGGGATGAAATCCGGTTCAATCCGCGTTGGTGCCTTCCGTAGATCGTGGCGAACGGAAGGCACCCGCGTGGCAGCGAAGCAGGGGGAACCGCAGGGCTGGGCCAGAAGGCTCGCCGGGTACGCCTGGCGATACCCGAAGGACGTCGTACTCGCCCTCGGCGCCTCCCTCGCAGGTATGGCGGTCATGGCCGTCGTCCCCCTGGTCACCAAGGTGATCATCGACGACGTGATCACCGGCCACACCCGCTCCATGGCCCCCTGGGCGGCCGCCCTGATCGTCGCCGCCCTCCTCGTCTACGTCTCCACCTACGTCCGGCGCTACTACGGCGGCCGCCTCGCCCTCGATGTCCAGCACGACCTCCGCACCGAGATGTACGGGACGATCACCCGCCTCGACGGCCGCCGTCAGGACGAGCTGTCCACCGGCCAGGTCGTCGGCCGCGCCACCAGCGACCTCCAGCTGATCCAGGGCCTGCTCTTCATGCTCCCGATGACCATCGGGAACGTCCTGCTCTTCGTGATCTCCCTCGCGATCATGGCCTGGCTGTCGCTGCCCCTGACCCTGGTCGCCCTGGCCGTCGCCCCCGCGCTCGGCTTCATCGCCCGCCGCAGCCGCAGCAAGCTCCACCCCTCCACCTGGTACGCGCAGGCCCAGGCCGCCGCCGTCGCGGGAGTCGTCGACGGCGCCGTCAGTGGCGTACGCGTGGTGAAGGGCTTCGGCCAGGAGGACCAGGAGACCGGGAAGCTGCGCGAGGTCGGCCGTCGGCTGTACGCGGGCCGCCTGCGCACGATCCGGCAGAACGCCAAGTACACCCCCGCTCTCCAGGCCGTCCCCGCCCTCGGTCAGGTCGCGATGCTCGCCCTCGGCGGCTGGCTCGCGGTGCGCGGTCACATCACGCTCGGCACGTTCGTCGCGTTCTCCACCTACCTCGCCCAACTCGTCGGCCCCGTCCGCATGTTGGCCATGGTCCTCACGGTCGGCCAGCAGGCCCGCGCCGGCACCGAACGCGTCCTGGAGCTCATCGACACCGAGCCCTCGATGACGGACGGCACCAAGGAACTCCCCGCCGACGCCCCGGCCACGGTCGAGTTCGACGACGTCTCCTTCGGCTACGACCACGACCGCCCGGTCCTGAACGGCCTCAGCTTCGAGATACACCCCGGCGAGACCCTCGCGGTCGTCGGCTCCTCCGGCTCAGGCAAGTCCACGGTCTCGCTCCTCCTCCCGCGCTTCTACGACGTCACCCACGGCGCCGTCCTCATCGGCGGCCACGACGTCCGCCAACTCACCCTCGACTCCCTCCGGGCCGCGATCGGCCTGGTCCCCGAGGACTCCTTCCTCTTCTCCGACACGGTCCGCAACAACATCGCCTACGGCCGCCCCGACGCGACCGAGGAGGAGATCCTCACCGCCTCCCGGGCCGCGCAGGCCGACCGGTTCATCGCGGAACTCCCCGAGGGCTACGACACGACGGTCGGCGAGCAGGGCCTCACCCTCTCCGGCGGCCAGCGCCAGCGCGTCGCCCTCGCCCGCGCGATCCTCACCGACCCGCGCCTGCTGGTCCTGGACGACGCGACCTCGGCGGTGGACGCGCGCGTCGAGCACGAGATCCACGAGGCCCTGAAGCAGGTCATGGAGGGCCGGACCACCCTCCTCATCGCGCACCGGCGCTCCACCCTCAACCTCGCCGACCGCATCGCCGTCCTCGACGGGGGCAGGCTCGCCGCCATCGGCACGCACGAGGAGTTGCAGGAGCGCTCACCGCTCTACCGCCGCCTCCTCACCGACCCCGACGAACTCGGCGGTGTCTCGCCCGGCCACGCCCTGCCCGTCTGCGAACCTGCCGAAGACACCTCCGTACGCGCGGAGTTGGACGCCGAGTTCGACGCGGAGCGCGGACTCACGCCCCGGCTGTGGACCGGTGACCGCGAGCCCAAGGACACCGCGCTGTCCGGGATGCCCGCGACGCCCGAACTCCTCGCGCAGGTCGACGCGTTGCCGCCGGCGACCGACACCCCCGACATCGACGAGGCGCGCGCGGTGCGTGCCGAGGACTCGTACGGGCTGCGCCGGCTGCTGCGCGGTTTCGGCGCCCCGCTGCTGATCAGCCTCGGCCTGGTCGCCGTGGACGCGGGCATGAGTCTGCTGCTGCCGGTCATGATCCGGCACGGCATCGACCAGGGCGTCACCAAGATGGCGATCGGCGCGATCTGGTCGGCTTCGCTGCTGGCGCTGGTCGCGGTGGCCGTGCAGTGGGTGGCGCAGCGCGGTGAGACGAGGATGACCGGACGCACGGGCGAGCGGGTCCTCTACACCCTCCGCCTCAAGATCTTCGCGCAGCTCCAACGCCTCGGACTCGACTACTACGAGCGGGAGTTGACCGGCCGGATCATGACGAGGATGACGACGGACGTCGACGCCCTCTCGACCTTCCTGCAGACGGGCCTGGTCACGGCGTTCGTCTCGGTCGTCACGTTCTTCGGCATCATGGTCGCCCTGCTGGTGATCGACGTACAGCTCGCGCTGGTCGTGTTCGCGACCCTCCCGCCGCTCGTCATCGCCACGTTCTTCTTCCGCCGGGCGAGTGTGAAGGCGTACGAACTCGCCCGTGAGCGCGTGTCGTTGGTCAACGCCGACCTTCAGGAGTCGGTGGCGGGGCTGCGGATCGTGCAGGCGTTCCGGCGTGAGAAGGACGGCGGCCGACGGTTCGCCGAGCGCAGCAGCAGCTACCGCGCGGCCCGCACCCGGGGCCAGCGGCTGATATCGGTCTACTTCCCCTTCGTGCAGTTCCTGTCGTCGGTGGCGGCGGCGTCCGTACTGATCGCGGGCGCGGGACGGGTGGACAACGCGACCCTCACGACAGGCGCGCTGGTCGCCTACCTCCTCTACATCGACCTGTTCTTCGCCCCGGTCCAGCAGCTCTCCCAGGTCTTCGACGGCTACCAGCAGGCCACGGTCTCCCTGGGCCGCATCCAGGAACTCCTCCAGGAACCGACCTCCACACGGGCCGCCGACGAACCCCTCGAAGTCCTCTCCCTCCGCGGCGACATCGCCTTCGAGGACGTGCACTTCGCGTACGGGGACGACGAAGAGGCCATCGGGGGCGTCGAGTTGAGAATCCCCGCCGGCCAGACGGTCGCGTTCGTCGGCGAGACGGGCGCGGGCAAGTCGACGCTCGTGAAGCTGGTGGCCCGCTTCTACGACCCGACGGGCGGCCGGGTCACGGTCGACGGCACGGACCTACGGTCCCTGGACATCACGTCGTACCGCCACCACCTGGGCGTCGTCCCCCAGGAGGCGTACCTCTTCCAGGGCACCGTCCGCGACGCCATCGCCTACGGCCGCCCCGAGGCCACCGACGCCGAGGTGGAGGCGGCGGCCCGCGCGGTCGGCGCGCACGAGATGATCGCCACGCTGGACGGCGGTTACCTCCACGAGGTCGCCGAGCGCGGCCGCAACCTCTCGGCGGGCCAGCGCCAGCTGATCGCCCTGGCCCGCGCGGAGCTGGTCGACCCCGACATCCTCCTTCTGGACGAGGCGACAGCGGCCCTCGACCTGGCCACGGAAGCCCAGGTCAACCAGGCCACCGACCGCCTCGCCGGCCGCCGCACCACCCTCGTCGTGGCCCACCGCCTGACAACGGCGGCCCGCGCGGACCGGGTCGTGGTGATGGATCACGGGCGGGTCGTGGAGGACGGCACGCACGACGAGCTGCTCGCGCTGGATGGGTACTACGCCGAACTTTGGCGGACTTTCGTCGGTGCGCCCGAGACGGAGGAGCCGGTCGGCACGGTCCGCTGAGGGGCGGTCGGGACGGTCCGCCGAGGGGCGCGCAACCGTTCGACATACGTCTTGCGTCCGTACATCAGTACGCTGTTCGGCTGCTGTGCGGGAGGGATGACTGTGGACATGGGTGCGCTACGACGGCGGGTGGCGCTCGGCATGGCCGTGCTCACCGCGTCCGGACTGCTCGCGCTCACGGCTCCAGGCAGCGCCCAGGCGGCCTCGGTCTGCCCGGGGCGGGAGGTGGAGACGCTGTCCTTCTCCACCGGCACCGTCCATGTCTTCCGCCGGGGCGACTACATCTGCGCGTACACCGCCCCCAAGACCACCGGCGCCAAGCGCACGATGTCGGTCAGCGTCCAGGCCCGCGGCAACCGCCCGGTCGTCGACAAGGGGCGGTACGTCCGCCGGGCCGGACCGGTCACCGTGCATGTCGGCCACCGCTGCGTACGGATCAAGGGCGCGGTCGCGGGTGGCTCGGTCGGCTCGGGATGGATCCTGTGCTGAACCTCCGGCCCGTGCCCTGAGTGAACAACACCCTCTGGTGTGACGGTAGTTGCTCGGATAGCTTCCGGTTCACAACTGCCTCACAGGGGAGACCGCATGCGCAAGGCGCTCAGATGGCTGCTGGCGCTCACCGTACTCATAGGCACACTGAGCACGGCCGGGGTGGCCACCGCCGCCCAGGCCGGTCAAGTCACTGACATCAAGGACCAGTTGCTGGCGATACCCGGCATGAGCCTGGTCCAGGAGAAGCCGTACACCGGCTACCGCTACTTCGTCCTGAACTACACCCAGCCGATCGACCACCGGCACCCCTCCAAGGGCACGTTCCAGCAGCGGATCACCGTGTTGCACAAGGACGTCTCGCGCCCGACGGTCTTCTACACCAGCGGCTACAACGTCTCCACGACCCCCAGCCGCAGCGAACCGACCCGGATCGCGGACGCCAACCAAGTCTCCCTGGAATACCGCTACTTCACGCCGTCCCGGCCCGAGCCCGCCGACTGGACCAAGCTCGACATCTGGCAGGCGGCCAGCGACCAGCACCGCGTCTTCAAGGCCCTCAAGTCGATCTACACCAGGAACTGGATCGCCACCGGCGGCTCCAAGGGCGGTATGACGGCCACCTACTTCGAGCGGTTCTACCCCCACGACATGGACGGCGTCGTCGCCTACGTCGCCCCCAACGACGTGGTGAACAACGAGGATTCGGCCTACGACCGCTTCTTCACCAAGGTCGGCACCAAGGAGTGCCGCGACCGCCTGGACGCCGTGCAGCGCGAGGCGCTGGTGCGCCGGGAGCCGCTGGAGAAGAAGTACGCGGCCTACGCGGCGGAGAACGGCTTCACCTTCACCACCGTCGGCAGCCTGGACAAGGCCTACGAGGCCGTCGTCCTCGACTACGTCTGGGGCTTCTGGCAGTACAGCCTGCTCTCCGACTGCGCCACCATCCCGGCGAACGCACAGGCCGCCACCGACGACGAGATCTGGACCTCGGTCGACACGATCTCCGGTTTCTCCTTCTACACCGACCAGGGCCTGTCCCCGTACACCCCGTACTACTACCAGGCGGGCACCCAACTCGGCGCGCCCACCGTCCAGTTCCCGTACATCGAGAAGAAGTACATCCGCTACGGCTACCAGCCGCCCCGCAACTTCGTCCCGCGCTCCATCCCGATGAAGTTCCAGCCGGGCGCGATGCGGGACGTGGACAGCTGGGTCCGCCACCACGCCGACCACATGCTCTTCGTCTACGGCCAGAACGACCCGTGGGGCGCCGAGCGCTTCGCCGTCGGCAAGGGCGCGAAGGACTCGTACGTCTTCACCGCGCCCGGCCTCAACCACGGCGCGAACGTCGCCGCGCTGACCGCCGACCAGAAGGCGCTGGCCACCGCCCGCATCCTGGCGTGGGCCGGTGTCCCCGCCGCGACGACGGCACAGGCGAAGCCGCTGGCACCGTACGACGCGAGGCTGGACCGCCAGGGCGTCGAGCGCGAGCCGACACTGCGGCCGTAACACCCTTGCCGCGCCCGGCCGTTGGTGGTCGTTCGACTACACCGGCCGGGCGCAGCCCACCGGTTGGCTGCCGCCGAGCTGGACGTACAGGGCGGTCGAGGCCGGGCAACTCGCGCGCTTTAGCACGGCCTTGACCACCTTGTACTGCGGCTTCTTCGCCCCCGAGCCGTCGCACGCGGTCTCCCGGACCTGGCCGCTGCCCGAGCCGTAGACGCAGTCGCCGACGATCGTGCGGGGTCCGCCTCCGCCGCCCGGGTCGCCGGGGTGCGGGGGTTCGAGGTTGCGCATACAGGCGTAGCCCTTCGGTACGGCGCTGTCGCGGCCCGTGCCCGAGGTGCCCTGGGCGCTGATGTGCAGCACGAAGTCGGTGGTCGCCGGGCAGACGGGACCGCTGCCCACATCGCCGTCGTAGCGGGCGATCACCCGGGCGGCGGAGGCGGACCCCGCACGATCGTCGGCGACTGCGTCTACGGC
>NZ_JAEQAZ010000131.1 GCF_016654115.1 Streptomyces sp. MBT53 | reverse complement strand
GTGGGACGGGAACCTCGGAGGCCGTCGTGGGGGTCTGTGGGGCGGCGCCGGGCGCCTCCACGGGGTGCCCCAGCTCGAAGTCGGCATCGGCTGAAGCGACTTCGGCGCTCACGCCCACGCCGAGGTGACCGCTACCGCCGCCCTCACCCGCACCCGGCGTCACCGCTCGGCCCCGACTCCACCACTTCGGTTTCGTGGGCCTCGGTTCCGGTGTCCCCTCGTTCATGTGCTCCCCACCGCCCGCCGTGCCACCCCGTACTCCCCGGATTCAACCAGGTCGGCGGGGTGTGGCGCAGGGGACGGTCAGCGGCGGGGGCGGGAGGAGGCGGAGGGTGCGGGAGTGGGGGAAGAGGTGGTGTCGGGTGCGCGCAGCAGGCCGGGGGCCATGACATCGGGGGCCGTGGACCACGAGGTGAGGGCGACCGGCGGGTTCGTGTTGAGCGGGCGTATCAGCGGGGACATGACCGCCGCACCGGCCACCACGGGCGCCGTCAGCGTGTGCATGACCTCGTCGTCGCCCCGGACGGCCGTCGGGGACGGCACCCCGGGCAGCAGCGGCGCGGACACGGAGGTCGGGACCACCGGGGTGTCGCCGAGCATCGAGCGCTGGCTCGTGCCCTGGGCGAGCAGGGGCCCGACACCACGGCGGCGACCGGAGTCGGCGGTCGCGGCACCCGTGCCCTGGGTGCGCGCCGGAGTCACGCCCGCACCGCCCCGCGCCTCGGCGGCGGTGTCGCCCGGCGTGACCGTGGCGACCCCGCCCAGCGCGATCGCGGCCAGTGACACCGCGCCGGCGGCGACGAACGCGAACCGCATCCCGCGCGAGGCGGAGCGGTCGGTGTCGTGCCGGCTGACGTCATGGATACGGAAGCCCTCGCGGGCCGGTGCGGACGAAGGGGTCAGGGCTGTCGCGGCGTGCGGGCCCGCGGGGACGTAGCCGAACTCGAACGCGTCGAGCGGGCCGTCTCTTTTGACGCCGAAGAGGCCGACCCCGGCGAAGAGCCCCCCGCCGGGTGGTTCCTCGTCGTCCGTGTCGCCGTCTCCCCCGGGAAGTCCCTGCAGGCGGGCCAGGAAGCTCTCGGAAGGGGGCGGCGGGGCCATTTCCGCGAACACGTTCTTCAGTCGGCGCTGCGCGTCGGCCTCGGCCTTGCACTTCGTACAGGTGGCCAGGTGTGCCAGTACGCGATCGCGCGACTCATGACCGAGCTCCCCGTCCACCAGGGCGGAAAGTCGGTCTCCCAGATGCTGCTCCGCAGGCGTAGGACGTGATCCACTCACGCGGTCGCGCCCCCTCCCCCCAGCGCGGGCACACGCGCCACGAAGGAACGGCGCTCGGCCCGTGCTTCCGGCGAGCGGTGTGCGAGGGCCTTGCGCAGCTGGGAGCGGCCACGGTGGATCCGGGACCGGACCGTGCCGAGCTTGACGCCCAGGGTCGCGGCGATCTCCTCGTAGGAGAGGCCCTCGATGTCGCACAGGACGACGGCCGCGCGGAACTCGGGCGCGAGGGTGTCCAGGGCCTGCTGGACGTCGGCGTCGAAGTGCGCGTCGTTGAAGACCTGCTGGGGCGACGGCTCGCGGCTGGGCAGGCGCTCGGCCGCGTCCTCCCCGAGCGCGTCGAAACGGATGCGCTGCTTGCGGCGGACCATGTCCAGGAAGAGGTTGGTGGTGATGCGGTGCAGCCAGCCCTCGAAGGTGCCGGGCGTGTAGGTCGACAGGGAACGGAAGACCCGGACGAAGACCTCTTGCGTGAGGTCCTCGGCGTCGTGCTGGTTCCCCGTCAGGCGGTACGCGAGCCGGTACACACGGCCGCTGTGGGTGCTGACGATCTCCTCCCAGGTGGGCGGAGTCCACGCCTGCCCGTCCGCGTCGGTGGAGAAGGTCGCGGTCTGGGCATGGTCAGCGGCGTGGCTGTGGTCAGCAGCGGTGTCGTTCACGGATTTCGGCCTGCCCGCCGATCCGAGAAAGCGCCGGAGCACTCCTCCCCGATCCACAGGTACAGCCGCACCTCCCCTGTCGGCTCTGGTGGTGTCCAGTGGAGTCCCTACCATAGCCACCTCGCCCGTTAGCTCCGGATAAGGGGTTTTACGAGAATTTGATACACGCTCATACCGACCTTCCGGCGGTACGAGCCGATGCTCGGGCCCCTGCTCCCGCCGCTGCTCGACGTCCTGATCCATCCTCATCCCCCGCTCTCCCCTCCGGCCGCGTCCCCCAGTGCATTCCTCCCCCTCTAAACGCCCGGTCCCATCAGCAGGTTCCCGGCACCAACGGATACAGTCACGCCCAGGCAACCACGGGGACAGGAGAGGGTCATTACCGGCAACCGGCAGACGAGCTGGGCGTTCGCCGACGCCTATGTCGCCGAGGACGAAGCACTGCGCTGGGCCCGGGACCGGGCCCGCGAGGCAGGGCTGCGCTCGGTGTCGCCCGGCACGGGCGCCGCGCTGCGGATGCTGGCCGCCACCGTGGACGCCAAGGCGGTGGCGGAGATCGGAACCGGGACCGGCGTGTCCGGGATGCATCTTCTCCACGGCATGCGGCCGGACGGGGTACTGACGACCGTCGACCAGGAGCCGGACCACCAGCAGTTCGCCCGCCAGGCCTTCCGCGCCTGCGGCTTCGCCAGCAACCGGGCCCGCTTCATCCCGGGCCGCGCCCTGGACGTGCTGCCCCGGCTCGCGGACGCCGGCTACGACCTGGTGTTCTGCGACGGCGACCGGCAGGAGTTCCTGGACTATCTCGCTGAATCGTTGCGCCTGCTGCGTCCGGGTGGCCTGGTGGTCTTCGAGGGCGTCTTCGCCAACGGCCGGACCGTGGATTCGGGCCCTCAGCCCACCGAGGTGCTGCGGCTGCGCGACCTGCTGCGGGCGGTGCGCGAGATCCCGGAACTGGTGCCGTCGCTGCTCCCGGTGGGCGACGGACTGCTGTGCGCCGTCAAGCGGTAGGACACCTTGGGAACGCGGGAAAGCAGCTGCCCCGGCACCATCTCGGATGCCGGGGCAGCTGAAGGGGTATGGTCGCGTTCCGCCGCGTCAGCCGACGACCTTCTTGAGGGCGTCGCCCAGGGCGTCGGCCTCGTCAGGGGTCAGCTCGACGACGAGCCGACCGCCGCCTTCGAGCGGAACGCGCATGACGATGCCCCGCCCCTCCTTGGTCACCTCGAGCGGGCCATCGCCCGTCCGCGGCTTCATGGCCGCCATGCTCGTTCCCCTTCCTGAAACCAGCTCATCGTCGCCGACGGCCCCATGGAGGGCACGCGCGGCCCCTAATGAGACACGCGTCACCGGCATCGAACACATTGCTTCCAGGCCATTATCCCGCATCTCAGGACCCGATGACCAACATCAGTCGGCATCGCTTGGGCAACGCGCGCGAGCAAAACCACTCAATTCGCCGATGTGACTGCGATACTTCGCCGCCGCGCGGACCCCCGCCCACCGATTCCGGTCCGGAATTCTTTGACGCAGGTCACACGTCCGGTCCGGTGCTTGGACGGCGATCTCCGCCATGCTGTCCTACGGACGTAGGGCGTACCGACCGGTACGCCCAAGCGGCGACACCGGAGGGGACACACCATGGCCGACACCGTGCTCTACGAGGTGAGCGACGGACTCGCGACGATCACGCTGAACCGCCCGGAGGCGATGAACGCGCTGAACATCGCGACCAAGGTCGCCCTCCGGGAGGCGGTACAGGCCGCGGCGGGCGACGACGCCGTACGGGCGGTGCTGCTGACCGCGGCCGGGGAGCGGGCGTTCTGCGTGGGCCAGGACCTCAAGGAGCACATCACGTTGCTGGCCGCCGACCGCGAGGCCGGGACCGGGGCCACGATGACCACGGTGAAGGAGCACTACAACCCCATCGTGCGGGCGCTGGCCGGGATGGCGAAGCCCGTGGTCGCCGGGGTGAACGGGGTCGCGGCCGGGGCCGGTTTCGGGCTCGCGCTGGCCGCGGACTACCGCGTGGTGGCGGACACCGCGGGCTTCAACACGTCCTTCGCGGGCGTGGCGCTGACCGCGGACTCCGGCATCTCCTGGACGCTGCCCAGGGTCGTCGGTCCCGGGCGCGCCTCCGACCTGCTGCTGTTCCCGCGCACGATCACCGCGCAGGAGGCCTACGACCTCGGGATCGCCAACCGTCTCGTACCCGCGGGTGAGCTGCACGCGGAGGCCGAGAAGGTGGCGCGGGCGTTGGCCGTTGGGCCGACGGTTGCCTACGCGGCGCTGAAGGAGTCGGTGGCCTACGGCTTCTCGCACACCCTTGAGGAGACGCTGGAGAAGGAGGACGAACTCCAGGCCCGGGCGGGCGCGTCGGAGGACCACGCGATCGCCGTGCAGGCCTTCGTCAACAAGGAGACGCCGAAGTACTTGGGTCGCTGAACCGCCTCAGGGGAGGCGGGCCACACAATCCGCCAGGTGGTCGTTCACCAGTCCGCATGCCTGCATCAAGGCGTACGCCGTCGTCGGGCCTACGAATTTCAGGCCCCGCTTCTTCAAGGCCTTGGACAGGGCCGTCGACGCCTCCGTGACCGCCGGGACGTCCCCGAGTGTCTTCGGGGCCGGGCCCGGCTCGGGGGCGTGGGACCAGATGAACTCGTCCAGTTCGCCCGGCGCCCAGTCGGCCAGCACGCGCGCGTTGGCGATCGTCGCGTCGATCTTGAGGCGGTTGCGGATGATGCCCGCGTCGAGGAGCAGGCGCTCGCGGTCGGCGTCCGTGAAAGCGGCGACCTTGGCGATGCGGAAGCCGTCGAACGCGGCCCGGAAGCCCTCGCGGCGGCGCAGGATCGTGATCCAGGAGAGGCCCGACTGGAAGGCCTCCAGGGAGAGCCGTTCGTAGAGGGCGTCGTCGCCGTGGACCGGGCGGCCCCACTCCTCGTCGTGGTAGGTGACGTAGTCCTCGGTGGACAGCGCCCAGGGACAGCGCAGGGCGCCGTCCGGACCGGCCACGGCGTCGCTCACTGGTGGTCGCCTTCCGCGGGCTTCTCGATCGAGACGCGGTGGTTCTGCGCGCCCGCCAACGCGGACTCCAGGTCGGCGATCCGGGCGTCGCGCTCGGCGAGTTCGGCGCCGATGCGGCTGAGCGCGTCGTCCACCTCGGCCATGCGGTAGCCCCGCGCGGCGAGCGGGAAGCGGATGCTCTCCACGTCGGCCTGGTCGACCGGCCGGTCCGGGGGCAGCGCGTCGTCGAGGCGCTCGGGCGCGACGTCGGGCAGCGGGGCGTTGTCGCCGCCGCCGATCACCGAGAGGGTCACGGCGCCGACCACGACGGCGAGCCCGACGACCAGGAACAGGAACATGAACATCTCTGAGGTCTCCACGGGCGTCGATGTCGGACGTGCCGAAGCCGAATGTGTCAGGGTCCGATCGTGCCATGCGACGCTGACAGTTAGGGTCACAGGCGGCTGAAGACCGGTAGGTACTAGGAGAGGTCACAGGGGATGCTCAGGCTGGGCAGGCGTGAATTCGACGCGCACGAGCCGGTGATCATGGCGATCGTGAACCGGACCCCGGACTCCTTCTACGACCAGGGGGCGACGTTCCGCGACGAGCCCGCCCTCGCGCGCGTGGAGCAGGCGGTGGCCGAAGGGGCCGCCATCATCGACATCGGCGGGGTCAAGGCCGGTCCCGGCGAGGAGGTCACCGCCGAGGAGGAGGCGCGGCGCACGGTCGGTTTCGTGGCCGAGGTGCGGCGGCGCTTCCCCGACGTGATCATCAGCGTCGACACCTGGCGGCACGAGGTCGGCGAGGCCGTCTGCGAGGTCGGCGCGGATCTCCTGAACGACGCGTGGGGCGGCGTCGATCCCCGGCTCGCGGAGGTCGCCGCGCGGTACGGCGTGGGCCTGGTGTGCACGCACGCGGGCGGCGCCGAGCCTCGGACGCGTCCGCACCGGGTGACGTACGACGACGTCATGGCCGACATCCTGCGCGTGACCCTGGGGCTGGCCGAGCGGGCCGTTTCCCTGGGGGTGTCCAGGGAGTCGGTGCTGATCGATCCCGGGCACGACTTCGGGAAGAGCACGCGGCACAGTCTGGAGGCGACTCGGCGTCTCGGGGAGATGGTCGACACGGGGTGGCCGGTGCTGGTGTCGCTGTCCAACAAGGACTTCGTGGGCGAGACGCTCGACAAGCCGGTCAAGGAGCGGGTTGTCGGGACGCTCGCGACGACTGCCGTGTCGGCGTGGCTCGGTGCCCAGGTGTATCGGGTGCACGAGGTCGCGGAGACGCGGCAGGTGCTGGACATGGTGGCGTCGATCGCCGGGCATCGGCCGCCGGCTGTGGCGCGGCGGGGGCTGGCCTGATTTTTTCGCCCCCGCCGCCCCTTCCCGTCCCGTACCTGGGGGCTGCCGCCCCCAGACCCCCGCTCCGGCCCCGAAAGGGCCTCGTCCTCAAACGCCGGACGGGCTGAAGGTGAGCGGACTCGAAAGAGTTACCGTCCCGCTTCCTTCGACACCAACGCGACCGCCTCGTCCACGTCGTCCGTCACGTGGAACAGGAGCAGGTCCTTCTCCGACGCCTTGCCCTGGGCGATCAGGGTGTTCTTCAGCCAGTCGACCAGGCCGCCCCAGTACTCGCTGCCGAAGAGGACGATCGGGAAGCGGGTGACCTTCTGGGTCTGCACCAGGGTCAGCGCCTCGAAGAGCTCGTCGAGGGTGCCGAGACCGCCGGGCAGAACCACGAATCCTTGTGCGTACTTGACGAACATCATCTTCCGCACGAAGAAGTAGCGGAAGTTGAGGCCGATATCGACGTACGGATTGAGCCCTTGCTCGAAGGGCAGCTCGATGCCCAGGCCGACGGAGATGCCCTTGGCCTCCAGGGCGCCCTTGTTGGCCGCCTCCATGGCTCCGGGGCCGCCGCCGGTGATCACGGCCCACCCGGCCTCCACGAGGGCGTGTCCGAGCCGTACGCCCGCTTCGTACTCCGGTGAGTCCGGCTTGGTGCGGGCCGAGCCGAACACGCTGATCGCGGGCGGCAGTTCGGCCAGCGTGCCGAAGCCCTCGATGAACTCCGACTGGATGCGCAGTACGCGCCACGGGTCGGTGTGGACCCAGTCCGAGGGGCCGCCCGCGTCCAGGAGACGCTGGTCGGTCGTGCTCGCGGTCACCTGGCCGCGCCTCCGGAGGACCGGTCCCAGGCGCTGCTCCTCCGGTGGCTGCTGCTTGCCCTCGGGGTTGCCTGTAGCCATGTGCGCTCCCTCCACTTGCAGGTGTTTCGTACCTCAGCGTAGGTCTACGCGGGTTACGGAGGGGGGACATACGGATGTCAGGCGGTGAGCCAGTCCCGCAGCCGCCGCTCCGCCTCGGGGATGAGGGCCGCCTCGACCCTCTCGTCCACCTTGTGGGCGAGGAGTTGGGCACCGGGGCCGTAGTTCACCGCGGGCACCCCCAGGGCGCTGAAGCGGGCCACGTCGGTCCAGCCGAACTTGGGGCGGGCCTCGCCGCCGACGGCCGCCATGAAGGCCGCCGCGGCCGGGTGGTTGAGGCCGGGGCGGGCCCCTCCGGTGTGGTCGTCCACGACGAACTCGTCGACCCCGCAGTCGGCGAAGTACTCGCGCACGAAGGCCTCCGCCTCCTGCTCGCTGCGGTCGGGCGCGTAGCGGAAGTTGACGACCAGGGTGCACGCGTCAGGGATCACGTTGGTGGCCACGCCCCCTTCCACACGCACCGCGTTGAGGCCCTCGTGGAACTGAAGGCCGTCCACGACCGGCGTGCGGGCCTCGTAGGCGGCGAGCTTGGCCAGCGCCCGCGAGGCCGCGTGGATCGCGTTGGAGCCCATCCACGCGCGCGCGGAGTGCGCTCGTTCACCCTTGAACTTCAGGAACATCCTCAGCGTGCCCTGACAGCCGCCCTCGACCTGGCCGTCGGTCGGCTCCAGGAGGACCGCGAAGTCGCCCGCCAGCCACTCCGGATGGGCTTCGGAGACGTGCTTGAGGCCGTTGAGGGGAGCGGCGACCTCCTCGTTGTCGTAGAAGACGAACGTCAGGTCGCGGTTGGGGGCCGGGACCGTGGCCGCGAGGCGGAGTTGGACGGCGACGCCGGACTTCATGTCGCAAGTGCCGCAGCCCCACAGGACGCCGTTCTCGTCGAGGCGCGAGGGGACGTTCCCGGCGATCGGGACCGTGTCGATGTGACCGGCCAGAATGACGCGTTCCGTACGGCCCAAGTCGGTGCGCGCGACGATGTTGTTGCCGTACCGGTCGACCGTCAGGTGGGGCAGGGCGCGCAGCGCGGTCTCGATCGCGTCCGCGAGGGGCTTCTCGCTGCCGCTCTCCGAGGGGAGGTCGACGAGTTGCGCGGTGAGCCGTGCGGCGTCCAGCGTGAGGTCAAGTGGGGTATCGGCCATGCCGTCGACCCTAACGCGAAGGGCGTCTCCACCGTTTGTCCACACCCGGCTCAGCGGTAACAGGAGCCTCCGCTACCTTGTGGGGATGCCTGAGCAGTCCCCCACCCCAAAGAAGCGTCGACGCGGTCGCCTCTTCCGGTTCTCGGCCGCCTTCGTGGTGCTGCTCGCGGTCGCGGGCTATCTCGTCGTCCAGTACGTCACCGGCGGCCGGGGCGGCCCCGGTTGCAAGGTGGTCTCCGGGAAGGACGACGGCCAGGAGTTCGAGTTCACGCAGGAGCAGACGATGAACGCGGCGACGATCGCCGCCGTCGGCACCGGACGCGGTATGCCCGAGCGGGCCGTGACGATCGCGCTCGCGACCGCGATCCAGGAGTCGCAGCTCGTCAACATCACCCACGGGGACCGGGATTCGCTCGGCCTGTTCCAGCAGCGCCCCTCGCAGGGCTGGGGCACCGAGAAGCAGATCATGGACCCGACGTACGCGGCGAGCGTCTTCTACGAGCACCTGGCCAAGGTGGACGACTACCAGAAGCTCCCCCTCACCGTCGCCGCGCAGCGGGTGCAGCGCAGCGGCTACCCGGAGGCGTACGCCAAGCACGAGCCCGACGCCACGCTGCTGTCCGCCGCCCTCACCGGGCAGTCGGCCGCCACGCTGACCTGCCAGGGACTCCCGGACACCACCGTCACCACCACCGGCCCGGACGCCGTACGGGCCGCGCTGGTACGGGACTTCGGGCGCGAGGTGCTCAAGGAGACCGGCGCGGAGGTGACCGGCGGCGGGACGACGTCCAAGAGCACGTCCGAGTCGAAAGCGAAGGCCGAGTCCAAGTCCAAGGACAAGTCCACCGCCACGCCGTCGCCGAGCGCGAGTGCGACGGGCGGGAGCAGCACGGTGACCCTGCCGGTGCGGTCCGGCAGCACGAAGACCGGCTGGCAGCTCGCGCACTGGGCGGTCGCCAACTCCTCGGCGCTGCACATCGACCGCGTGTCGTACGCGGGCCGTGAGTGGGCCGCGGGCAGCGCGAACGACCCGTGGCACTCGACCGGCACGAAGGCCGCGGGCGGGGTCCGCATCCAAACAGAGGGACCGACCGGGCAGTAGTACGGGTCCTCACCCGTAGGGGTCATGCGTGGTCGATCCGGGGCCGGAGGTGCTCAGGTTTTCGCCTGGTCACTCTCGGGTGCGCCGAAGTCCTTGAAAACAAAGGGCTGTCGGCATTCGGGAGGCTTTCGGACCGGGCGCTCTTTGTCCGTTTTTATCCGTAGCTGATAATGCGACGCATTGCCAACTCTTTACGTTGGCGCTCCGCAACCTTCGCGCGCTTCGAGCGGTAGTCACTGCGTCCGAGCCCGGAGATCAACACAAGGAGCATCATGTCCCTCCCCCTGACCCGCCGGATCGCCCGTGCCGCGCTGCTCGTCGCAGCGGGAGCGGCAGCCGGGGTCGGTGCGGCCGGCTCCGCCAGTGCGGCCCCCTCCCTGCCGGCCACCCCGAACCTGGGCGCGTTGACCGCCCTGGACGGGGCGAGCGTCGGCAACACGGTCGACGGCGCGAGCCAGAACGTCACGGGGGTCGCCGGCAAGTCCGGTGGCCAGACGCTGGAGAAGGCGGTGCCGGCCGCAGGCAAGACCGGCGGGAAGGTTGCCAAGACGGTGGCTCCGGCTGCGCAGCATGTCGCCGGGGACACGGCGGGACAGGCCGGCGGCCTGCTCGGTGACACCGCCAAGACCGCCACCGCGGGTGGTGGCCTGCCGACCGACGCGGTCACCAAGGGTGGGCTGCCTACGGCTCAGGAGCTGCCCCTCAAGGGTCTTCCGCTTGGCTGAGCGCGCCCTGCGTTGAAGGGGTCCAGGGAGTTCCCTGGGCCCCTTCTTGCGTTGTTTTTCGGCTTGCGGCCGGTGGGGGCTTGTCGCGCAGTTCCCCGCACCCCTTAGGGGCGCCTCAGCTCAGGCGGTCTACAGCTGCCCTTACTCGTTCATCCGTCGCCGTCAGCGCCACTCGTACGAAGTTCTCGCCCGCCTCGCCGTAGAAGTCGCCCGGGGCCACCAGGATGCCCAGGTCGGCGAGGTGGGCCACCGTGTTCCAGCAGGACTCGTCCCTCGTCGCCCACAAGTAGAGGCTGGCCTCGCTGTGTTCGATGCGGAAGCCGTGGCCGGTCAGTGCTTCGCGCAGCAGTGTGCGGCGGGCCTTGTAGCGGTCGCGTTGTTCCTGGACGTGGGTGTCGTCGCCCAGGGCCGCGACCACCGCCGCCTGGGTCGGGGCCGAGGTCATCATGCCGCCGTGCTTGCGGATCTCCAGGAGCGGGCCCAGGATCGCCGGGTCACCGGCCAGGAAGGCCGCGCGGTAGCCCGCCAGGTTGGAGCGCTTGGAGAGGGAGTGGACGGCGACGATGCCGTCGTAGGAGCCGCCGTTGACGTCCGGGTGCAGGACCGAGACCGGGTCGGCCTCCCAGCCGAGTTCGAGGTAGCACTCGTCGGAGAAGACGAGGACTCCGTGCTCGCGGGCCCAGGCGACGGCCCGCGTCAGCTCGTCCTTGCTGAGCACCCTGCCGGTCGGGTTGGAGGGCGAGTTGAGCCAGAGGAGCTTCAGGCCCTCGGGGTCGAGCTGCGTCGGGTCGTCGTAGACCTCGTATTCGGCGCGGGCCAGGCGGGCGCCGACCTCGTACGTCGGGTAGGCGAGGCGGGGGTACGCGACGCGATCGCCCGGGCCGAGTCCCAGCTGCGTCGGGAGCCAGGCGACCAGTTCCTTGGAGCCGACGATCGGCAGGACGTGGTGGTGGGTGACGTCCCGGGCGCCGAGTCGGCGTTCGACCCAGCCGGTGAGGGCGTCGCGCAGGGCCGGGGTGCCCCAGACCGTGGGGTAGCCGGGCGAGTCGGCCGCGTCGATCAGGGCTTTCTGGATCAGATCGGGGACCGGGTCCACCGGGGTGCCGACCGACAGGTCGACGATGCCGCCCGGGTGCGCCGTCGCCGTCTTCTTGTACGGCTCCAGTTTGTCCCAGGGGAAGGTGGGGAGGCGGTCGGTGACTGCGGACACGGTTACTCGCTCACTTTCTTCGATGCGACCGGTACGGCCCGATGCGGCCCGTACGCCCGGTACGGCAAACGCCTCGGCCCCGTAGGGCGCTGATCGGGCGTGATCAGGCCGTACGGGACCGAGGCGGCGCGTCTGTGCGGGCCGCTCTTACTGGTTCTGCGGCGGCAGCGCGGCGACGAAGGGATGGTCGCGCTCGATCAGGCCCAGCTTGCTGGCACCGCCCGGGGAGCCGAGCTCGTCGAAGAACTCGACGTTCGCCTTGTAGTAGTCCTTCCACTCCTCGGGAGTGTCGTCCTCGTAGAAGATCGCCTCGACCGGGCACACCGGCTCACAGGCTCCACAGTCGACGCATTCGTCCGGGTGGATGTACAAGGACCGGGAGCCCTCGTAGATGCAGTCGACCGGGCACTCCTCGATGCACGCCTTGTCCTTGACGTCGACACAAGGCTGCGCGATGACGTAGGTCACGCTGTCGTTCCTCCTCGATAGGGCGCTGGCGGGCCTCCGTAGGCTCCGCCGCCAGGCGCGCTGGAGCGCGGCGTCGTCCATGCCCGCACCTAGTATCTCCGTTCCGGGGCGTGATCCATACAGGAGGGGTGAACTGACCTGTGGAAATCTCTGCGGCCGGACGTCTCGAGGTCCGCATCACCGCTGCTGACGTGGGCAAACGGGTGTCCGTCAGGTGCTGGACAGGTACTGAAGACACGACGGAGAAGTTCACCGACACGGTGGGTGTTCTCACATCATGGGACAGCGGTGTGCTGACGATCACACGGAAAGGTGGGGAGTCCGTGCATATTTCGGAATCCTCGCTGGTGGCGGGCAAGGTCGTACCGGCCGCTCCGGCCCGCCGTCGGGGGCCCTCGGCCACGTACCGGGAGTTGGCCCGGGTCTCCGCGCGCGGCTGGCAGCCCGTGGAGAGCGAGCGGCTCGGCGACTGGGAGCTGCGCGCCGCCGCCGGATTCACTCGCCGCGCCAACTCCGTGCTCCCGCTCGGCGATCCCGGTCTGCCTCTCGACGCGGCCCTCACCGCCGTACGACGGTGGTACGGCGACCGTGGCCTGCCCGCCTACGTCCAGACCGCGACCGGCGCCGAGGGCACGCAGGAGCTGCTCTGTGCCGAGCTGGAACGGCGCGGCTGGACCCGTGAGGTGACGGCCGAGCTGTGGGTCGGGGCGCTGGCCCCGATCGCGGACCGGGCCGACCCGGCCGGGGTCGTCCTCTCCGGGACGGCCGACGACGCGTGGCTGGCCCGCTATCAGCGCAAGGGGGTGAGCGAGGTGGCCCTGAAGGTGCTGGGCGGCGGACCGTCGGTGTGGTTCGCGACGGTCCCTGGTGAGGGTGCCGAGCCCGCGGCGATCGGACGGTGCGTCGTCGACGGGCGGTGGGCCGGTTTCGGTGCCGTCGAGGTCGATCCGGCGCTACGGCGGCGGGGGCTGGCCTCGCTCGTCATGGCCGCGTTGGCCTCGCGGGCGCTGGCGGAGGGCGCGTCGGCCGCGTGGCTGCAGGTCGAGACGGACAACACGGGGGCGCGGGCGCTGTACTCCGGGATGGGGTTCGCGGCGCATCACGCCTACCACCACTATCGCGAGCCGGCCCCGACCGACGACGTCGGTGACATCGGTGACATCGGTGACATCAGTGCCATCGGTCCCGACGGTGGCGCCGGTCGCGACGGTTCGTCGTGAGGGAGTTCGAGTTCGCCATGCCCGTTCCCTGTCCCTCTCCCCCGTCGCCCGAGCGGGCTGCGGACGTACGTGCCCGGTTCGCCGAGGAGGCGCGGTCCGAACGGCCCGATCTGACCACGCTGTGCCTGCTGGTGGGCGCGACGGCCGACGGGGCGCTGGACGACGCGGGCATCGACGCGGCGCAGCTCGAACTCGACCGGCTGGCCGGACAGTTGCCCTACCGCCCCGGCGGGCCCTCCGCGTGGGCGAACGCGCTGCACCAACTCCTCGGTGTCCGCTTCGAGTTCCGCGGTACGCCCGGCGACTACCAGCGGCTGGGATCCTCGCTGCTGCACGAGGTGCTGCGACGGCGGCGCGGGCTGCCCATCCTGCTGTCCGTGGTGTGGATGGAGGTCGCCCGGCGGGCGGGGGCTCCCGTGTACGGGGTCGCGCTGCCGGGGCACTTCGTGGTGGGGTTCGGGCCGGCGGCGGAACAGGTGCTGGCCGATCCGTTCGACGGAGGGCGGGTGTTGTCGGGCGGCGACGCGGAGTTGCTGGTCGCGGGGGCCACGGGAGCTTCGCTGGAGCCCTCGATGCTTGTGCCTGCGGCGCCGCTGGAGGTTGTTTCGCGCGTCCTGAACAACATCCGGGCGTGGGCTGCGGCTCGGCCGGAACGGTCGGATGTCGCCCTGTGGGCCGTCGAGTTGGCGTTGCTGTTGCCCTCGCACTCGGCTCGGTTGCGGTACGAGCGGGCTCAACTGCTGGTCGAGCGAGGGGATTTCCTCACCGGGGCTGCCGAGTTGGAGGCGTATGCGGAGATGGTGGCTGTGGTGGATGAACCTGCTGCGGATCGAGTGCGGGGGCAGGCGCAATCGGCTCGTGCCAGGCTGAACTGATTTGGCGTCTGCGGGTGCGTTGTGGCTGGTCGCGCCCACGCGGCGGAGCCGCAAATCGATACAGCCCCGCGCCCCTAAAAAGAATCCCCCTGGCCAGCGTTTTTACAGCCAACCCTTCTCCCTCGCGATCCGTACCGCCTCCGCCCTGTTCCTCACCGCCAACTTCTGGATGGCCGTCGAGAGGTAGTTGCGTACCGTCCCCTGGGACAGATGAAGTGCCTTGGCCAGCTCGGCGTTCGTCGAACCGTCCGCCGCTGCCCGCAGGATCTCGCGCTCGCGGTCCGTCAACGGGTTGGCGCCCTCCGCCAGCGCCGCTGCGGCCAGCGTGGGGTCGATGACACGCTCGCCCGCCAGCACCTTCCGTACCGCTTCCGCCAGTTGGGCCGCCGGGGCGTCCTTCACCAGGAACGCGTCGGCGCCCGCCTCCATCGCGCTGCGGAGATAGCCGGGGCGGCCGAAGGTCGTCAGGACGACCAGTTTCACCGCGGGCAGCGACTTGTGGACCTGGGCCGCCGCCTCGATCCCGGTGCAGCCGGGCATCTCGATGTCGAGGAGGGCCACGTCCACCGCGTGTTCCCGGGCCGCCGCCAACACCTCGTCGCCGCGCGCCACTTGGGCGACGACCTCGATGTCGTCCTCCAGGCCGAGCAGTGCGGCCAGTGCCTCGCGGACCATCGACTGGTCCTCGGCGAGAAGGACCTTGATCGTACGGCTCATGCGGGGGATCCTACGTCCGCCGAAGCGACCGTAACGCCCGCGGGCACCCGTGCGACCAGCCGGAAGCCGTGTTTGAGGCGGGTCGTCTCCAGGGAGCCGCCGACCTTCGCGAGGCGCTCGGTGAGGCCCGTCAGGCCGTTGCCGGGGCCCTTGCCGGTGCCGCCCGAGCCGTTGTCCTCGACGGAGAGTTCGAGCATCGGGCCGTCCAAGGTCTGGCGTCGGACCAGTTCGACGACGCAGCGCTGGGCGCCGCTGTGCCGTACGACGTTGGTGATCGCCTCGCGCAGGGCCCAGGCGAGGGCGGACTCGCTGTCCTCGGGGATGTCGGTGAGGTCCGGTTCGGCGGGGAGGTCGGCCGTGACGCCGGCCGCCGTCAACGCGACCTGGGCGCCCGCGAGTTCGCCGGGGAGGCGGGGGCGGCGGTAGCCGGTGACCGCCTCGCGGACGTCCACCAGGGCCTGGCGGCTGACCTGTTCGATGTCGGCGACCTGCTGGGCCGCCTTGTCGGGGTGGTCGGGGAGCATCCGACCGGCCAGCTCGCTCTTCAGGGTGATCAGGGAGAGGGAGTGGCCCAGCAGGTCGTGCAGGTCCCGGGCCAGGCGCAAGCGCTCCTCGTTCGCGGCGAGTTGAGCGACGGTGGCGCGGGCCTTGCGCAACTCGACCGTCGTGCGCACGAGTTGCCGTACTCCCGTCATGGAGTAGCCGATGAGCAGCACCACCAGGAACAGGCCCCAGGCGTCGTCCAGGTCGTGGGCGTGCCAGCCGACCAGCATCATGGCCGCGGTGGTCAGCGGGATCGTCCAGTACGCGGCGCGCAGCGGGAGGGCCACCCCGCAGGAGACGGAGACGTAGACGAAGAGGCCGATCCAGGAGCCGCCGAGGGTGAGGGCCAGGGTGACGGCGAGTGCCCCGAGCACGGCGACCAGGGTGGCGACGATCCAGCCGGCGTAGGGGTGGCCCATGGTGCGGAAGACGACGGCCAGGTAGATCGCGACGAAGGCCGTCCAGCCGACCCAGCCGGCCGCCGTGGCCAGGGTGGTGTGGTGGCCGGAGGTCAGGTCGTGCACCGGTGCGCTGAGGAAGATCAGCCACGGCACGACCCACACCAGTTTGCGCATCGCCTCGGAACGGTTGCGGGGCGGCTGGCCGATCCGCACCAGCCGGTCCGCCCGGGCCTCCTCCTCGGACCGCAGATCCTCCGTCATCGCGCTCACGCCTTCAGCGTGTCCTTCCGGTACAGCCAGGCCGCCCCGCCCGCGAAGAGCGCGAAGTAGACGACGAGGAGGGTGATGTCCTTGGCGTGGGGCGACCGGCTCTGCTCGATGGCCTGCCCCAGCGCAGCGTACGCGTGCGTGGGCAGCCACTTCGCGATGTCCTGGAGCCAGGTCGGGAAGGTCGTGGACGGGAACCAGAGGCCGCCGAGGATGGACAGTCCGAAGTAGACGATCATCGTGATCGGGCGGACCGCGTCCCCGGACGCGAGGTAGCCGATGGCGACGCCGAGCGCGGCGAAGACCAGGCTGCCGGCCCAGATCGCACCGGTCAGCGCGAGCCACTGCCAGGCCTCCAGCCGTACGTCCTTCAGCACTGCGGCGACGATGAACACGACGACGATGGACGGCAGGCTGACCACGGCGGCGCTGGCGGTCTTGGCGAGGACATAGCCGCGCCCGGGCAGGGTGGTCAGCCGCAGCTGCCGTACCCAGCCGTTCTCGCGCTCCTTGGCGATGCGCTCGCTGTTGCCCATGAGGACGGCGGTGAGGGCGCCGAAGGAGGCCATGGAGACCATGACGTACTTGGCGATGCTCAGGCCGGTGCCGTCGACCGTGCCGGTCTGGTTGGAGACCAGCAGGAAGATGACGGAGGGGTAGATCACCGAGAAGAACAGGAACTTGCGGTTGCGCAGGGCGCGGGTGAGTTCCAGTTTGATCAGGCTGTTCATGACTGCTTGGCCTCCTCGGCGGTGGTGATGGCGACGAAGGCCTGCTCCAGGCCGAGTCCGGCGACTTCGAGGTTGCGGGGGTAGACGCCGAGGCCGTAGAGCGCGTGGACGGTCGCGTCGGCGTCGGTGGACTGGATGCGGATCGTGGAGCCGCTTATGTCGATGGTGGTGAGGAAGGGCAGGGACCGCAGCGGGGCCTCGTCGATCTCGCCGTCCAGGTCGAAGGCGACCCTGCGGGCGCCCGCCTTCGCCTTGATCTCGGCGGAGGTGCCGTCGGCGAGCAGCCTGCCCCGGTGCAGGACCAGCACGCGGTCCGCGATGGCGTCGGCCTCTTCGAGGTAGTGGGTGGCGAAGAGGACCGTACGGCCCTGGTCGGCCTGTTCGCGCATGGTGGCCCAGAAGGCCTGCCGGGCGGAGACGTCCATGCCGGTGGTCGGCTCGTCGAGGACGATCAGATCGCTGTCACCGGCGGTCGCGAGGGCGAAGCGGACGCGCTGCGCCTGGCCGCCGGAGAGCTTGTTGACCTTGCGGTCGGCGATCTGGGCGATCCCCGCGCGGGCGATCACATCGCCGACCTTGTACGGCTTGGGGTGCAAGTCGCAGGCCAGCTTGACCAGTTCGCCGACCGTCACCTCGTCCATCAGCCCGCCGCTCTGCAGCATCGCGCCCACCCGCCCGGCGACGATCGCCTCACGGGGGCTGGTGCCGAAGACGCTGACCTTGCCGGTGTCGGCCTGCTTGAGGCCGAGCAGCAGATCGAGGGTGGTCGACTTGCCGGCCCCGTTCGGACCCAGCAGGGCCACTGTCTCCCCCGGGTGCAGCACGAGCGACAGTCCGTCGACGGCCCGTACGTCGCCGTAACTCTTGCTCACCTGGTCGAACCCGACCACCGGGGTGGCGGTGGTCGCCGCTGTTGTCGTCATGGCACCCATCGTCGCCGCCGGGGGCCGGTCCCCGGCAGTGTCGACGGTCCGGTGTCGCGCATGACAGATGTCATGTCGCACGACCGAGGCGGATGTCGTACGAGAAGGGGGGCGCCCGACAGGCGCCCCCCTTCGTCGTCCGGACGGACCAGGACCTGTCCGGCGGACAGGCCCTAGCTCGGGTTCGTGTCGATGACCGCGACCCGGTTGCTCTTGCTCGTCAGGGCCGCACGCAGGGCGAGGTACACGTCCTGGGGTGTGACGGCCGTCTTCTTGCCGTTGGCCCGGCTGATCAGCACGCCGTCGAAGGTCTGACCGTAGAGCCCCTGCAAGGCGGTCAGGTCGGGCTTCTCGACCAGCTTGCCGTCGATGGCCGTCACCTTGAGGAACTTCCACAGCGACTTCTGCGGGCTCAACCGGATCGAGTGCGCGGTGTCCGTCTGAACGATCACGTCCGCGGACATCGCAGGCTCCGCGAAGGCCTTCATCTCGCGGTCGACCTCGGCGTTCGTGATCGTCGGCTGCTTCGTGGTCGTCGGGACCGTCACCGTGGTGGCCGTGTTGGTCTCCACCTCGGTGCGGTACGCCTCCTCCACGGCCGTGACGGAGCCGGCCGGGTCGATGGCCTTGCCCGCCTTGCCGTACACGGCGACCGCCTTGCCGGCCTTGAACTCGATCGTGCCCTCGGTCACCGCACCGGTGCCGGAGCCGCCGCCGAGGTTCGCCAGGGCGGCCTGGAGCTTCTCCTCGTCGGTCGGCATCTCGGGCTGGACGACCCGCTCCTGGCCGAAGAGCGAGCCGATCACGGAGACCGGGTTGTAGTCGCTGGTGGCGGCCTTGCTGACGGTGGTCGCGAAGTCGAACTGCAGCCCCGCCTGGTCCGGCTTCAGCGAGACGGTCCTGCCGCCGACCGACAGCTTCAGCGGCTTGTTCACGCGGTCGCCGAACGCGTCGTCGAGCTTCTTGACGGCGTCGTCACGGGTGCCGCCGCCGATGTCGACGCCGAGCACGGTGGTGCCCTTGGGCACGTCGGTGTGGTTCATCAGCAGCCCGGCACCGTAGGCACCGCCCGCGATGATGAACACTCCGACACCGAGCAGGACCAGCTTGCTGCGGCCCTTCTTCTTTTTCTTCGCCGCGCTCTTGCCCGCGTTCTTGGCGGCGGGCGCGCTCTGCGCCGAGCCGGGCTCGGGCAGCTTCGGGGGCGTGTGCGGAAGCGGTCCGTCGGGGTGGGTGCCCGTGCCGAAGGGCGAGGTGCCGTTGCCCGGGACGACCGGCATCCCGCTGGTGACGGTGTGTCCGGAGACCTGGTCGGCGGGGGCGCCGTAACCGGCCATGCCGGGTCCGGGGGCCAGCTGTTGCGGGGTGAGGATCGCGGTGTCGTCGCTGAGACCGCCGCCGGGGATCATGCCGGGGAGACTCGCACCGCCGGCCGTGCCGGGGCCGCTGAGACCCATGGCGGGGCCCGCGCCGGGGCCACCGGGGCCTGCGCCGGGACCGCCAGATCCCATGCCGGGGCCACGGGGTCCCGCACCGGGACCGCCGGGACCGCCCGGGCCCCTGCCGCGTCCGCCGTGTCGGCCGGAGGACGCGCCCTGGCCGCCGGGACCACCAGGACCGCCGGTGCCGTTGGCCGGGCCGCCCGGGCCGTCCGCGTAGCCGATCGGCGCGCCGGGGGCTCCCTGCGCTCCGCCCATCGGGCCGGGCGGCAGCATCAGGCCGTTGCCGGTGACCGGGCCGCCGGTCGGGCCCGCGGGACCCTGGGGGCCGCCCGGACCGCCGCGCCCGTTCGGGCCGTTGAAACCGCTGGGTCCACCAGGACCGCCGGGGCCGCCGGGACCCATGCCCTGGCCGTCGGGTCCGGGGAACTGCTCGATGCGCGCGCCGTGACCGTTGGTCCCGGTCCCGGGGAAACCCTGGCCGTTCGTCTCGGGGTAGCCGCCCTGGGCACCCTGGCCGCCGGGCCCGGGGAAACCGCCCTGCTCGCCGCCGCCCTGGGCACCCTGACCGTTCTCCGAGAAGTACGGCAGGTCGTCGCGGCGCGGTTCGCCGGGGCCGCCGTTCGGACGGGAGCCGTTGCCCAGCGAACCCGCCGCCAGTGCCTCGGTCACGTCGAAGGAACCGGTGCCGCCGCCGTGCCCGGGGGCCACGGGTCCGCCGCCGGTGGCCCCGGCGAACCCGGCACCGTTCGTGGAGCCGTTGGCGCCGCCCGGCCGGGAAGCGCTCGGCAGGCCCATCGCACCGACGACACCGCCGGGCCGGCCGCCGGTCGGCCGCGCGGCCGCGGGCGCACCCGCGGTCGGAGTGCCGGCACTCGGGGTTCCGGCGGCCGAACCACCGGGAATCCCGGCGCCGTTGGTGCCGCCACCGCCCTGACCGCCCTTCGCGGGGCCGGACTTGCGGGGCGCGAACCAGTCGCTGGTCTTCTCCTCGGCCCCGGGCAGGGCGAGTTCGGCGGTCGGTTCGACGACGCCTGTGGGCAGCGCGGAACTCGGCAGCTGCGTCTCGGCGGTCGTGGACCCGTCGGCGGACTCGGTGTCCGCGACGGGCGTGCGCACGACGACCGGCGGAATGGGCCGCGATCCGGGGATGTTGATCCGGATCCGGGTCGTCAGCGTCGTCTCGGTCTTGCGTTCCTCCGGCTGCGCGGCCGAACGCCCCGCGTCCGTACGGTCGTCGGAAGCCGCCGGCGTCCCGTACGGCGGGGTCCCCGAGGGGTAAGCGGCTCCGCCGCGCCCGTCGGGCCCGGAGGACGGAGTGTCAGTTTCACGACTCAAGGCAGGTTCTCCCGGTTGGCTCCGCCGCCCGACACCCACGGGCGACTCGGCGGCGCGCACCACCATACTGGCCACTTCTTGGCGGTATCCCACGGCCGCTGGGGAAACCCACACCGGACTCGCACGCGCGCGTCATCGCGAAGTGGTACGTCACTTGCCAAGTCGGACGTCAGGGCTGCTTGGTTGCCGCCCCAAACCCAACGTGGCGCAGATCACAGCTACGGCCATTCCGCCGAGCAGGAAGAGGTAGGAACCGACTCCCGCGCCGAACAGGAAGTCGCCCTCCGGACGGCTGGCGGTGAGCAGGATGACGGCGACCATCCAGCCGGCCGCGGGCGCCACTGCCCCGCCCCGGCCGCCGGCGGCTCTCGCCCCGCCGAGGAAGAGTCCGCCCGCTCCGGCGAGCGCGAGCAGCAGTCCGCCGGGGAACCAGCCGCCCTGCACCAGCGCCCCCGCCGCCCCGACGACCGCGCCGAGCACGAAGAGCCCGAGGTAGGCCAACACCCGTAGCCCGGACGGCCGTTGCAGCGGCTGGGCGAGCAGACTCCCACCGTTGTTCGCACTCATCACAGGCCCAGCCCTTCGAAGAGGTCGGTCTCGACGGCCGGGCCGCCGACCTCGCCCTGGACCAACTCGTAGTACTCGGTGGTGAGGATCGGCTGCGCGAGATAGTTGGAGAGCACGAAGTACGGCTCGTCCGGGGCGACTTCGATCTGGGTGGCGTGCGCGCGCATCGCGGCGGTCTTGGCGGCGGCGTGGGCGGTGCCGTCGATCGCGGCGGTGATCCGTTCGTCGTCCACGACACCCGGTACGTCGTCCACGGCGGCGGTCTCGGCGAAGGGCAGCTCCGGCAGCGCGTCACGCAGCCGCGCGAAACCCTCGTCCACGACGGTCCGGGGTACGCGGTTCCAGTAGACCTTGGCGATCGACTGCCCGGCGTCGGCGGCGAGTTGAGCGGCCCGCATGGCGACGCGGTGGGCCTGGATGTGGTCCGGGTGGCCATAGCCGCCGTCGGGGTCGTAGGTGACCAGAACCTGGGGGCGCACCTCGCGGATCACCTCGACGAGGTGTCCGGCGGCCTCGTCGACGTCGGCCTGCCAGAAGCATTCGGGGTCGTCGTTGTCCGGGGTGCCCATCATCCCGGAGTCCTGGTAGCGGCCCGCGCCGCCGAGGAGACGGAAGTCACCGACCCCGAGTTCGCCGGTCGCGGCCGCGAGCTCGCCCGCCCGGTGTTTCCCGAGCGCGGCACCCGACAGCTGCCGCAGCGCGGGCGGGATGACCTCGCCGCGTTCACCGAGGGTGCACGTGATCAGCGTCACGTGCGCACCCTCGGCCGCGTACTTGGCCATGGTCGCGCCGTTGTTGATCGACTCGTCGTCCGGATGCGCGTGCACCAGGAGCAGACGGCGGGCAGGCAGTTCGGTCATGCGCCCACCCTACGAGGCCTCCGGCCTCCCCCGCCCGCCTCCTGCCGTCCGTCACTCCTCTTCGTCAAGCACATGGGCGATGGCGAGCGCGATGCGCTCGATCCAGTCGATGGCATCGTTCACCGAAGCCTCGTCGATGGGACGGCGTTGCTTGAGGTCGCCATCGATCAGGTCGGCGTCGTGCGCGATCTTGTTACGCCGCTGAGTGATCTCCAGATAGCGACCGCGAAGGGTCTTCTCATTCAGTGAGGTACGGCCCTGGAAGAACGCCTCGTTGATCCATCCGGCGCTCAAGTACCAGACCTTCTTGTCGGTCACTAGCTTCAGCACCTCGGAGATCTTGCCGGGGTGCTGGAGCGACTGTGCCGCGAGCTTGTCACGCAGATGTTCCACGACCGCGTCGGGCAGGGTGACATCACCTCGCTGCACGGCCTCGACCCTGTGCAGCGGCAACTCGTAGACCCTCAGCTGGTACGGCATCTCGGGGCTGTCCTTGGCGGCCAGCTCGGCAACCCTGCGCAGCACCTCTTCGTGCAGCCAGTGATCGATGGCGGCGACGGCTTGGACCCAGGCCGCACGGTAGAAGTCGTCGATGTCGATCGTGGGCGACCTGAAAGGGGTGAGCATCTTGCCCGCTTTGACCATCCGCCGGGCGTACGACAGGTTCGCCGTGAACGCCTCGAACTGACGCGTCTGCGGTCTCGGAATGGACATGCGCAACCCCCGTGCTGACTCTCCGCCACGATCTCTGTCTGCACGATTCCCGAGTTGTACGGGGGCGAGTCAAGCTGGGCGGGCCGGCTCGCACGAAGGTGGCCGATTCCGGTCTCTCAGCTTCCGGATCGCGCCTCTCCCCCGTCTCCGTAGCGCGGCAGACCGTCCGTCGGGATCGTCCAGTCCCCGATGGTGACGTCCTCGCCGTAGACGAAGTCCTTGCGGGTGGCGTAGCGGGGGCCGTCGGGGGTGGAGTGGATGTCGGTGAGGACGGCGCCTGTGCCGGTGCGGGGATCGAAGACGGCGTAGGTGGGGATCCCGATCAGGGGATAGTCGCGCATCTTGCTCACCCAGTCGTTGTCCGGGTTGGAGCGGGAGACGACTTCGATGGCCGCGATGAGCGTACGCGGATCGATGGAGGCTTCGGTGTCCAGGTCGCTCCACGCGATCACCATCACATCAGGGTGACGCATGATCCCCTCGGGCTCGTCCTCCACGTCGGGGGTCCCGTTGTGAGCCAGCAACTCGTCCGGCATGACTTTCTCAAGTCGTCGGCTGATGCGTGCTGCCGTGACCTCGTGCGGCCCTCCCGGCGACATCATGTCGTGGACGATCCCTTCCCTGGTGATCTCGAACTTGCCGGGAAGGGTGTCGTCCATGGCCTGCAGGCCGTCCCTCATGGCCCGGTACTGGTGGGTGGCGCCCTGCTGCGCGTTGTCCGAGGCGATGGTCATGGCGCTCGCTCCTCGTGGTCTGTGCCCAGGGGCAAGGATCGTCCCCTTCATGCTAGGCGGCCTCCGGGAGATCGGTTCGGCAGTCGTGGCAGCGGCCTGGGGTGGGGGAGCGGAAGGCGCGGTCGCAGCCTTCGCAGTTCTGGAGCGGATGTCGTGGGGACTCCGGGGACACAGGTGCGCGGAACGGAGGCGGGGACGGCAACTGCGCGGTCAGACGATGGGCCAGGAGGGCTGCGGGGCGACGCAGGGGATCGGGTGGCAGGTCCGTGGTGAGTGCGTGGCGTAGGGCGGTGGGGGTGACGTCTCGCTCCAGCCAGGTGGCGACGCCGGGGGCCAGGTGGGCCGTGTCGCAGGCCGACAGGAGCAGACGGGAGTCGTGGCGGCGCAGGCCTGTGAGGAGGTCTGTGGCCTGCTGGATGAGCGCGGGGGAAGGGTAGGACGGGCGCGGTACGGCGGGGAGGGGCTTGTGGGGTGTGCGCTTGTTCGGCACCGACGGGGTCTGCGCGAGGGCTGGTTCCCTACGGCCGCCGGGCTGGTTGCAGGAGATCGTGCGGGTGATGATCCGGCCGCCGGGGATGCGGTGGCGTTCGCGGCGGAGGTAGCCGTGGGTCTCCAACTCGCGTAGCGCGGCGGCGATTCGGGTCCTGCCCTCGGGGAAGCGGGCGGCGAGGGTTTTGATGTCGACGCGGGAGTCTTTGGGGAGGGACTGGATGTGGACGCCGAGTCCGATCGCGAGACCCGACAGCTCCGGGTGTTGCGCGAGGTGGTTGCCGATCACCGTGAAGCGGGTGGTGTGGCGGGAGTTGTCGTGGGTGAGTCCAACTCCGTAAGTCGCCCGGTGCCGCTGGTTCGGGTGTTTGTCGGCGGTGTGCCGGGACCGGGCGTGCGGGGGCGCGGTAGTGTCGCGTGTATCCATCGGGAAGCTCGAATCTTCCTAGGTGGTCAGGCCCTCGCCTTGGGATTGCCGTCCCGGCGAGGGCCGTCGTATGTCTGGGGTTGTTTGCGCTGAGCGTAGATCACGCAACCCGGCCGGAATCCAGCCCAGTTGACGATGTTCACCCAGATGGGCGAGTGGCGGGCTGAGCCGACGGGAGGGTGGGGTGG
>NZ_JAEQAZ010000130.1 GCF_016654115.1 Streptomyces sp. MBT53 | reverse complement strand
GTCCGGACCCCGCCACCGAGCGCGTCCCCGACCACACGGCGTCCCATCTCTACGACGAGCGCTGGATGTTCCACGGCCCGGCGTTCCAGGGCGTCACCGAACTCACCGCGATCGGCGACCGCCACGTACGCGGCGTGATCACCACCCCGCCCGCCCCGGGTTCCCTGCTCGACAACGTGGGCCAGATCCTCGGCTACTGGATCATGTCGACCCGCACCGAACGCACCGTTGTCTTCCCGGTCGGCATGCGCGAGATGCGCTTCTACGGCCCCCATCCGCGCCCCGGTACGGAAGTTGGGTGTCTGGTGCGGATCACCTCGCTCACCGACACCGCACTCGAATGCGACGTACAGCTCACGGTCGACGGCGTGGTGTGGGCGGAGCTGTCCGGCTGGCAGGACCGGCGTTTCGACAACGATCCGCAGACCAGGCCGGTCGAGCGCTTCCCGGAACGCAACACGCTGTCCGAGGCTCGCCCCGGCGGCCGGACCCTGCTGCACGAGCGCTGGCCGGACCTCGCCTCCCGCGACCTCATCATGCGTAACTCCCTGAGCAGTGTGGAGCGTTCGCAGTACGCGGAGCATCCGCCGCGCGGTCGCCGGCAGTGGCTGCTGGGCCGGATCGCGTTGAAGGACGCGGTACGGCAGTGGCTGTGGGGTAGTGGCGAGGGGCCCGTCTTCCCGGCCGAGATCCGAGTTCACAACGACGAGTCGGGCCGCCCGTACGTCACCGGCCTGCACGGCCGCACCCTGCCTCCGCTGGACGTCTCGCTGGCCCACGTCGCCGAGGCCGCCGTCGCGATCGTACGGCCGCACTCCCCCGAACCCGGGCCCGGAATCGACATCGAGGAAGTCGTCGAACGCGACCCCGCCACCCTCGCCACCGCTCTCGGCGAGGAGGAACTCGTGCTGCTACGAGCCCAGTTGACGGGGCCCGGCGAGTCGGAGGCGCTGTGGTTCACCCGCTTCTGGGCGGCGAAGGAGGCGGTCGCCAAGGCGGAGGGCACCGGCTTCGGTGGCCGGCCGCGTGACTTCGCCGTCTTCCAAGTGGTCTCCGGATCACGGCTGTTGGTGTCCGGGCGACTGGAACGCGCCTACACCGTGCACTGCGAGCCGGCCGGCAATCCCCCCAATCTGCCGGACAGGACCTATGTCGTGGCCTGGACGACGGGACCCGCGCACGAAGAGGAGTACGACCGATGACCCCCACCACCGAGGACACCGTCCTCGCCGACCTCACCGGCATGCTGACCGCGCTCCTGGAGGACGAGTACGGCGTCGACGACGTCGAGATCACCATGACGACGACCTTCAACCGCGACCTGGAGCTGGAGAGCATCGACCTGGTGACCCTGGCCGGGCTGCTCCAGGAGCACTACGGCACGAAGGTCAACTTCGCCGAGTTCCTGGCCGGGATGGAGTTCGACGAGATCATCGAACTCACCGTCGGCCGGCTCGTCGAGTACGTCGTGCAGAGCCTCAAGGCAGCCGAGGCGGGCTGAGCCATGGCGATGGTCGACACCGGTCAACTCCGGTTGCACGTACAGCGAATGAGCCCGCCCGACGGTCGCCCGGTGACCGCCACGGCGGTGCTCGTGCACGGTCTGCTCACCGACAGTCTCGCCAGCTACTACTTCACCCTCGCCCCGCCGTTCGCGCTGGCCGGCGTCGATGTCGTCATGTACGACCTGCGCGGTCACGGCCGCAGCGCGCGCCCGGCGACCGGCTACACCCTGGACGACAACATCGACGACCTGGAGGCGCTGCTCGACCGCCTCGACGTGACTGGACCGGTCCATCTGGTCGGCAACTCCTACGGCGGGACAGTGGCGTTCGGGTATGCGGCCCGCCATCCGGAGCGGGCCGCCAGCGTCTCCCTCATCGAGTCGGAACCGGCGACCGACGCCTGGGCGCCGAAGCTCGGCACCATCCTGGACCGTGTGCTGCACGAGCTGGCGCACAACGAGGACGACGCGATCGCCTGGATCAGCGCGAACCGCGGCCACAACACGGCCCGCCTCGCGAAGGGCGCGGCCAAGCTCGCCCGGGAGACCTCCCTGTCCCAGGACATCCCGGCCAGCAGGGTTTTGACGGAGGATCAGATCCGCTTGGTGCGCTGCCCGGTGCTCGGTGTCTACGGCGGCGACTCCGACCTCGCCCTGCTCGCCCCCTGGCTGGAATCCGTGCTGCCGGACTGCCGGACCGTCGTCGTCCCCGGCCACGAGCACTCGGTGCTGGTGGAGGCGGCGGGCACGGTCGGCGGCCACATCCTCGCCCTGATCCAGGAGGCGAGCGCGACCGAGGTGGCCGTCCGGTGAGCCGGTTCCTGTTCGTCGTACCGCCGCTGGTCGGGCACATCAACCCGGCGACGGGCGTGGCGGCCGAACTCGCCGCGCGCGGCCACGAGTTGGCATGGGCGTGCGCCGACCCCGCTCTCGTACGGCGCCTCGCGGGTGAGTCGGCGCGGGTGTTCCCGTGCGCAGGACCGGTCCCGGGCACGGGCGACGGTGTACGACCGCCGGACATCCGTGGGCCGGAGGCGCTGAAGTTCCTGTGGGAGGCGTTCCTCGCGCCGCTCGCCGAGCAGATGACGCCCGGAGTCGCCGCCGCCGTCGAGGAGTTCCGGCCCGATGTGATCGTCGCCGACCAACAGGCCCTGGCCGGCGGCCTGGTGGCGGAACGGCTCGGGCTGCCGTGGGCGACCTCGGCCACTACCTCGGCCGAGTTCGTCGACGTGTTCGCGGGCATCCCCAAAGTCGGCCTCTGGCTGGACGAGTTGCTGCAGCGGCTCCGCGCCGAACTCGGCGACCCGTCCGCCACCGGCGACCCGCGCTTCTCGCCGCATCTGGTGCTCGCGTTCACCACCCCGGAGCTTGTCGGCCCCGAGGCACGGCAGGGCGAGCAGATCCGCTGGGTGGGCCCGTCGATCGCGCCGCGCCCGGCCGCGCCGGACTTCCCCTGGGACTGGCTGGACCGGTCCCGCTCCCTGGTCCTGGTCAGTCTCGGTACCGCCAACACCGATGTGGGCGCCCGCTTCCTCACCGAGTGCGTCACGGCGCTGCGGGCGCGAACGGACCGCGTCCAGGCGGTGATCGCGGACCCGGGCGGCGCATTGGACCGGTCCGACGAAGAGGACAAGAACCTCCTGGTCCTGCCCTCCATCCCCCAACTTCCGCTCCTCGAAAGGGCGGACGCGGTCGTCTCGCACGCCGGGCACAACACGGTGTGCGAGGCGCTGTGGCACGGTGTCCCGCTCGTCGTGGCGCCGATCCGCGACGACCAGCCGGTGATCGCCGGGCAGGTCACCGGCGCGGGCGCGGGCATCCGGGTCCGCTTCGGCCGGGTCACCGCACCGAAGTTGGGCGCGGCGATCGACGCCGTACTCCACGAACCCGACCACCGCGCCGCGGCCGACCGCATCCGTACGGCGTTCCGCGCGGCCGGAGGCAGCCGCGCGGCGGCCACCCATCTGGAACTGCTGGCCACCGGCGCGTCCCCGAAGGAGACCCCGTGAGCACCGAGGACGAACCCAAGGCCCCGAGCCGCAACGACCAGGTGGCGGCGCTGCGGCCCGTCTACCAGGCCGACTTGGCCGACGGCCTCGACCGCTTCTTCGAGCCCCGGCGCGAGACCTGCCCCTGGTGCGACTCGTCGCGGCTCAAGACCCGGCTGCGGACGAGGGATCTGATCCAGCACAAGCCGGGCACGTTCGTCCTGGACCGCTGCGAGGACTGCCAGCACACGTTCCAGAATCCCCGACTGAGCCCGGCGGGGCTGGAGTTCTACTACCGGGACTTCTACGACGGCCTGGGCGAGAAGCAGTTGGGCAACACGTTCGCGGCCCGTACGAAGATGTACGAGCAGCGCGCGCAGTCACTGCTCCCGCACTCGCCGACTCCCAAGAACTGGCTGGACGTCGGCACCGGTCACGGCCACTTCTGCGAGTCGGCCCGCACGGTGTATCCGGACACCACCTTCGACGGCCTCGACTTCACGGACGGCGCCGAACTCGCCGAGCAGGCGGGGCGGGTGGAGCGCGGTTATCGCGGCAGCTTCCCGGAGCTGGCCCCGAATCTCGCGGGCCACTACGACGTCGTCAGCATGTTCCACTACCTGGAGCACAGCACGGAGCCCGAGCGCGAACTGGCCGCCGCGCACACGGCCGTTCGTCCCGGCGGGCATCTCCTGATCGAGGTCCCGGACCCCGACAGCCGCTACTCCCGGCTGCTGGGCCGCTGGTGGCTGCCGTGGCTCCAGCCCCAGCACCTGCACTTCATCCCGGTCGAGAACCTGCGGGCCCGGCTCACGGACCTCGGCTTCACGGTCGTGGCGGAACAGCACGCGGAGCCGCACGACCCGGTCGACCTCCTCGCCGGCACCTGGCTGGCGCTGGACACGGCCGCGCCCCGCGACAACCTCCCGTGGCTGCCGAGACCCCCGTCCGGCCTGGCCCGTACGGGCCGCGCGGCCGTGCTGATCGCGGGGATCCCGGCGCTGGTCCTGGGCACGCTGCTGGACCGGTTCGTGGTGAAGCGGCTGTCGCACCGGCTGAGGGTGTCGAACGCTTACAGGCTCGTCGCCCGACGGGACTGAGCACCGTCAGGACAAGTCCGCCAGCGCGCGGGCGACCACGTCCGTCGTGATGCCGTCGGCCCGGTTGTCGAAGACCAGCCGACGGCCGTCGCTCCAGCGGCACTCGTTGGCCTCGGCCGTCTTCCAGAACGTGTCCCAGTCGGCGAGTTTGGACCGGTCCCGGGCACAGCCGCGGGCGCGCACGCGTTCGCGGGCCGTGTCGGAGTCGACCTGGACCTGCACGACGACCAACTCGACGTCGGCGGGCCAGTCGTGACGGTACGTCACCTCCGCGAGGTGGTCCGGCCGGGAGAAGTAGCGGCCGAACGGGGCGTCCAGTACGACAGGGCGGCCGAACCGCAGGTTGTCGGCGGCCAGGTCCAGGATCGTCGCGTATTCGAGGTCCATCACCACCGACTGGTAGTACGGGTTGAGATCACGCTCCGACGGGTCCGTGCCGGCCAGTTCGAGGAGCGCTTCGGTGAGGCGGGTGCAGGCGGTGTCCTTGTCGATGTACGCGGCACCGCTCAGCTCGGCGATCAGCCGGGCCACGCCGGTCTTGCCGGACCCGGCCGGGCCGATCACGAAGTACACCCGTGGAGGGAGGGTCATGCGCGGCGGTCCTTCACGAAGAACAGGTACGACATCCCGCCGAGCAGCAGCAGCGCTCCGCCGACGAGGAAGACGTCCGTGTAGTTGTTACCGGTCGCGTCCAGGATCGCACCGGTGACGATGGGCGCCATGGCCGCGCCGAGGAAGCCGCCGAAGTTCTGTATCGCGCCCAGCGAGGCGACCTGGTGGGACTCGGCGATGTCGGAGGCGAGCGTCCACAGGCAGCCCATCGGGACCTGGGCGGCGAAGTAGCCGAGGGACAGCAGGGTGAGTGCGAGCGGGGTGCTGTGGACGTACGCCACGGGCAGGACCGCCGCTGCCGCGAGCACGGCGCCGCCGACGATGGGAACCTTGCGGGAGACGACGGCGGGGACGCCCCGGCGGATCAGCCGGCCGGAGAGCCAGCCGCCGAAGAGGACGCCGACGATGCCGCAGAGATAGGGCAGCGAGGACAGCCAGCCGGTCTCGGAGAGGCTGAGGCCGCGGGAGGTCTGGAGGTAGCTGGGCAGCCAGGTCAGATAGACCCACACGGTGTAGAAGATGCCGAAGGCACCGAGGATCATGAAGTAGGTGTTGCGCTGCTTGAACAGTGCGCCCCAACTAGCGGGCTTGGCCCGTTCGTTGGCGCGGGCCGCCGCCAACTCCTCGCCCCTGATGAGCGCCTGCTCGCGCAGGGTGGGGTCACGGTAGACGCGCAGCCACACCAGCATGACGACGATGCCGAGCGCGCCGACGGAGACGAACATGCCGCGCCAACCGACCGTCAGGAGAAGGCCGGTGAGGATCGGCGGGGCGATCGCGTTGGCGATCTGCGAGCCGGTGTTGACGATCGAGATGGGCAGCGCGCGCTCGTCCTTGTTGAACCAGCGTTCGTTGACCTTGAGGCTGGCCGTGAAGAACGGCGACTCGGAAACACCGAGGGCGACCCGGGCGGCGTAGAGCAGGCCGAAGGAGTGGGCGGCGGCGGTGACCATCGTCATCAGGGACCAGAGTCCGGCCGCCCAGGCGTACATGCGCTTGGGGCCGAAGCGGTCGACGAGGTAGCCGGCGGGGAGGTTGGCGATGGCGTACGGCCAGGAGAAGGCGGCGAGCAGCAGTCCCATCTCGGTGGCGTTCAGGCCGAATTCACCGGCGACGGTGGTGTTGGCGACGCTGAGCGTGGCGCGGTCGAGGTAGTTGACGACCCCGCCGATCACGAGGAGGGCCACCAGGACCCAGCGGATGCGGAGCGAGGTCCGGCGGGCGGTGTCGCCCAGGTCGAGGGATTCGGGGGTTTCGGGGGTGAGGGACTGCTGAGCCATGGAGAGCTCCTCGGGGAACCACCGTGCGGGTGATGGGGAGTTGGGGACGAGGGGGCGAAGGCGAGCGCTTCCCCCCTGACGGGCTGTCAGGCCCTGGCGCCTTCGATGGCGCGCAGCATCGTGGCGGCGGCCTCGGTGACGTGGCGGTAATCGCCGTCGGCGCGGGCCGCCTTGGTGACGAAGCTGCCGACGCCGACCGCTACGACGCCGGCGTCGAACCATTCCTTGACGTTGTCGGCCGTGACGCCACCGGCGGGCATGAGCGGTGCCTGCGGGAGCGGGGCGCGGACCGTGCGGACGTATTCGGGGCCGACGAACTCCGCGGGGAAGAGCTTCACGATGTCGGCGCCGGCCTGCATGGTGTCGACGATCTCGGTCGGGGTGTAGGCGCCGCTGACCGTGACGGCCTGGTAGCGGTTGGCGGTGGTCAGCATGGCCGGGTTGAGGTTGGGGCTGACCAGGAGACGGGCGCCGGCGGAGATGCACTCGTACGCGGAGTGCTCGTCCAGGACGGTGCCGGCGCCGACGAGGATGCCGTCGTCGCCGTAGCGCCGGGAGAGCTTGGTGATGACGTCCAGCGCACCCGGTACGGAGAGGGTGATCTCCAGGGCCCGGATGCCGCCCTCGATGGCCGCCTCGGAGACGGCGAGGGCCTCTTCGGCGCTGTCGAGGCGGACGATGAGCAGCGCGCCCGTATGGGTGATTGATTCCAGGGCGTTAAACTTTGTTACCATGGGAGCACACGCTAGAACATGAATTCACATCTTGTCACGCCCCTTGTCACACGAAGTTAGGCTGACCCCGGCGAGCCGCCGCTCCACCCACCGCTCCACCCAGGCTTCGAGGAGACGCATTGAGCAGGGCACCCCTGATCCCCGAGCAACGCCATCAGGAGCTGTTGCGCCTGCTGAGGAGCAGCGGGGTGCTGAGCATCCACGACCTGACGGCGGCGCTGAACGTCTCGCACATGACGGTGCGCCGGGACATCACCGCGCTGGAGAAGAGCGGGCAGGTGGTCTCGGTGCAGGGCGGGGTCAGGCTCGCCGACTGGACCGGGCACGCGCCGCCGCGCGAGCGGGCGTCACGCGCGGCGCTGGAGATGCCACGGAAGCAGGCCATCGCGGGGCGGGCCGCGGAACTCGTCGAGGACGGGATGGTCGTCTTTCTCGACGCGGGGACGACCTGTCAGTCGGTCGTGCCGTTCCTGGTCGGCCGCAAGGATCTCACCGTCGTCACCAACGACTTCCACGCGGTGCTGGCGCTGTGCGAACTGCCGTCCGTGCACACGGTCCACACCGGTGGCGAGGTCGATGTGTCGAGCGGTTCGAGCAGCGGGCCGCTGGCCGCCAGGACGGTCGGCGCGATCAATCTCGACCTCGCCTTCCTGAGCGCCGGGTCCTGGGACCTGTCCCACGGCGTGACGAGTTTCTCGACGGACAAGGTGCTGCTCAAGCAGGCGGTGATGGCGGCGGCCGGCTCGGTCGCGCTGCTCGCCGACAGCACCAAGTGGGGCACGGTGGAACGGTTCAACGTGACCACGCTGGACCGGCTCGACACGGTGGTGACCGACGCGGGCCTGCCGGAGGCCGTGGTCGACCGCATCTCGGAAGAGGGCCCGACGGTGCTGCGCACGGCCTGAGTTCCCGCTGGCCCCCATTGAATGATGCATTCACCGCGCCTAGCATCACCTGGTGATTGCATCACTTCCTGTATGACTCTCGTCGAGCAGCGCAGGTGACGACGAGCGGTCGCGGCCCGGTTCCGGGGGCTCCGGCCGCTCGTCCTCGCTCCTACGACGGTTCAGCTCGCGGTGCGGCGAATTCGCCCCTCGTACCGCTTCTCCAGCTCCAGGTTGCCCTCGAAACCGCCCGGCACATTGGCCGAGACGTACACGGGCGGCCGGTCCCCCGAGGCGAGCAACTGGGCCGCCGCCTCCGCGACCGTCAGCTGCACGAGCATCGCGCCGGTGAGGGTGGACAGGGCGCAAACGGCACCCCCGCCCGGGAGTTCGAGGAGCGCGTCGCCGCGCGGGGCCGCGTTGTCGAGGACGACGTCCGCGAGGTCGACGAGCTTCTTGCCGCTGGGGTGACCGGCGGGGACGGCGTGGGTGTGGGCGAGCGAGGTGATCGCGAGGAGGCGGTGGCCGCGCTCCTTCACCCGCAGGGCCATTTCCACGATCACCTTGTTGACACCGGAGTTGGAGACGACGACGAAGAGATCCTGGGGATGGGGCAGGGCCAGGTCGTAGAGCCGGTCGGCGACTCCGGCCTGCCGCTCCAGCAGCGGATCGTCGAGCACGCTCGGTGCGTCGCCGCCGTAGAGGACGAGGTCGGCGATGCTCAGGCGGTTGGTGGGCACCAAACCCCCGGCGCGGCCCGCGAGTTCGAGGACCATGGCCTGGGAGTGGCCGGTGCCGAAGGCCTGGACGACGCCGTCGGTGCGGACGCAGTCCGCGATCAGTGCGGCGGCGCGGGACACGCTCTCGCGGCCGGCTTCGGTGATGCGCTGGAGAACGGCCAGGCTCTCGCGCGCGAAGGTCTCGGCGCTCACGGACTCGGCGGACACACGATACTCCCCACCGGTGGATCAAACCACCTGTTCTTTCCCGATCAATGAATCAATAAATCACACGCGGTCCTGGTATTCAATCGATGGCCTCTGGGGTGGCTGATACCTTCTCCACATGCCCCCGACAGACGTCACCACCCTCATTCGCACGGAGCTGCCCCGGCTGGCGGGCTCGTTGCGGAAGGTCGGCGAACTGATCCTGGAGGATCCGGCCGCCGTCACCCACTGCTCGGCCGCCGAACTGGGCCGCCGCACCGGCACCTCGCAAGCCACAGTGACCCGGTTCTGTCGCGCGGTGGGCCTCGACTCGTACCAGCATCTGCTGATCGAACTGGCCCAGGAGCGCGGGCGCGGCGAGGTGTCCGACTGGGGCACCGCCGAGATCGGCCCGGACATCTCCCCGGACGACGATCTGGAGCGGGTCGTGCAGGTCGTGGGCAGCGCGGACCTCAGAGCGGTCCAACAGACGATCGACCGGATCGACCTCGACGCGGTGGAGCGCGCGGCCACCGCCGCCGCCCGCGCCCGGCGCATCGACGTCTACGGCATCGGCGGCAGCGGGGCGGTCGCGCAGGAGACCGAGACCCGGCTGTTCCGCATCGGCTGCGCGGTGCGCGGCTGGACCGAGGTGCACGCCGCAGCCACCTCCGCGGCCCTGCTCACCCCGGCGGACGTCGCCATCGGCATCTCCCACTCGGGTTCGACGCGCGAGACCATCGAACCGTTCGAGCTGGCCAAGGAGCGCGGCGCCACCACGATCGCCCTCACCTCCGACCCGCGCTCCGCGCTGGCCCGCGCCGCCGACATCCGGCTCATCTCCTCGTCCTCCGCGACCAGTTTCCCCACCGGCATCATCGGCGCCCGCCACTCGGTGCTGGTCCTCATCGACTGCCTCTACGTCCGTATCGCGCAGCTCTCCTACCAGCGCGCGAGCGCCTCCCTGGCCCTCACCGACCACATCGCCGGGGAGCACACGGTGAAGTCCCGCAGGGGCCGGTGATCTGAACCGGGACAGGCCGCGACCACGGCCGAGTCTGCATGGATGAACCACCGAAGTTACGTGAGGATGGTTGTTTGAATCATCTTCGCGGTGTCAGGATGGGCGCTCCGCCGAGCCTCTGGTAGGAGACCCATGCGCGTCACCGCTGCCCAGTCGACCGAGCTGTTCGTCGGCACCGCCGAGCATCCGCTCCAGGTGGTGACCGCCGAACTCGCCCATGTCCCCGGCCGACCGGTCCGCCTCACCGTCGAGGGCCCGGGCCTGCACGGCAGCGCGGAGACGATCGTCGGCGAGGACGGCACCGCGCACGCCGAGATACCCGTGACGGCGGACCTCGCGCCCGGCGAGCGGTGCGCGATGGAGGTGACGGCGGCCGACGGCGACCAACTGGCGTCGTACAGCGCCGAGTTCACGGCCGCCGAGCCCGGCTGGACCATGTTCATGGTCAGCCACTTCCACTACGACCCCGTCTGGTGGAACACCCAGGGCGCCTACACCGAGACCTGGGACACGGCCGACGACCCCGCCACCACCGGTCTCCCCGCCCGCACCTTCGACTCGCGCGGCCAGTCCGGCATGAGCCTCGTCCGCGCCCACTGCGACCTGGCCCGCCGCGACCCGGCTTACACCTTCGTGCTGGCCGAGGTCGACTACCTCAAGCCGTACTGGGACGCCTTCCCGGAAGAGCGCGCCTTTCTGCGGGAGTTGATCCGCACCGGCCGCGTCGAGATCATGGGCGGCACCTACAACGAGCCGAACACCAACCTCACCGGCGCCGAGGCGACCGTACGCAACGCCCTGTACGGGGACGGCTTCCAGCGCGGCATCCTCGGTGCCTCGCCCGAAACCGCCTGGCAGCTCGACGCGTTCGGGCACGATCCGCAGTTCCCCGGACTGATGGCGGACGCGGGGGTGTCCTCCAGCTCGTGGGCGCGTGGACCGTTCCACCAGTGGGGGCCGACGCTCTCGGTCTTCGGCGAGGAACCGCGCGATCCCCGACGCATGCAGTTCCCGGCCGAGTTCAGCTGGATCGCCCCCTCCGGGCGCGGGCTGCTCACCGCCTACATGGTCAACCACTACGGCGCCGGCTGGGCCATCGACAACGCGCCCACGCTCTCCGAGGCCGAAGCGGCGGCGCTGAAGCTGTTCCGGGGGCTCAAGAAGGTCGCGCTCACCCGCAATGTGCTGCTCCCGGTCGGCGGCGACTACGCGCCGCCGTGCCGCTGGGTGATGGACATCCACCGCGACTGGAACGCCCGTTACGTCTGGCCGCGCTTCGTCAGCGGCATCCCACGGGACTTCTTCGCCGCCGTCCGCGCCGAGTTGGACCAGGAGGGCCGCAAAGCCTCCCCCCAGACCCGGGACATGAACCCGATCTACACCGGCAAGGACGTCTCCTACATCGACACCAAGCAGGCCCAGCGCTACGGCGAGACGCTCCTCGCCGACGCCGAGGCCTGGGCCACCCTGGCCTCACTGGTAGCCCAACGCCCGTACCCGGACGCCGCGTTGGACAAGGCCTGGCGGCAGCTGATCTACGGCGCCCACCACGACGCGATCACCGGCTCCGAGTCGGACCAGGTGTACATCGACCTGATGACCGGCTGGCGCGAGCTGTACGACCTGGCGGAGACGGTGCACGCCGACGCGACGGAGGCCATCGCCGGGAAGGTCGCCCAACTACCGGGTGCTTCAGATGACTTGGTGGTGTTCAACTCGGCGACCTGGGACCGGCGGGACGTACTCACCGTCGCCGACCCCGGCATGGTCCCCCTCGACGACACCGGCCTGCCCCTTCCGGCCGTACGCGAGGGCGACCAACTCCGGCTCGTCGTACCGGACGTACCCGGCATGGGTCTCAAGGCCCTTCCGCTCGCCGAGGGTTCGGTACCCGAGTGGACGCCCGGTGACGGCCTGACCATCCGGAACGAGTTCTACGAGGTGACGGTCGATCCCGCGCGCGGCGGCGGCGTCAGCAGTCTCCGTGAACTCGGCGAGGACGAGCGGGAGTTGCTGCGCGCCGGTGACATCGGCAACGAACTCGTCGTACAGGAGGAGTACGCGCGGCACCCGCGCTTCGGCGAGGGTCCCTGGCACCTGACGCCCACCGGGACCACGGCCGCGCGCAGCCGGGACGTCACCGCCGACATCGATGTCCGGCACTCCCCCGCCGGATCGCGGATCACCGTCAGCGCCGACCTCGGGCTGTTCCGGTACACGCAGCGGCTCACGCTGTGGACCGGGGTCCCGCGACTGGACGTGACGACCACGATCGACGGGTACGACGGCGCCGACCGGCTGATCCGGGTGCGCTGGCCGTCCGACGTGACCGGCGGACTGCCGGTGCACGAGGTGGCGGACGCGGTGATCGGGCGTGGGTTCGGGTTCGTGGAGGTGGACAGCGAGGAGTTCCCGTGGACGCTCGACAACCCGGCGAACACCTGGTTCGGGCTGGGGTCCACCGCGCGGGTCGCGGTGCACGACGAGTCGGGCCGGCTGCTCGGGCACCGGTCGATCGGTGTCGCCGAACTCATCTACGCCGACTGGGACTTGGCCGGTGAACTCGGTGCCCCGCTCGCGGCGGCGCTCGTCCGCGTCGGGGTCACCGCGACCTCGACGATCGCGGGCGGTCCGCGCTACGGCGACCTCGAAGTCGACTCCAATCTCCCGGACTTCCGGATCGCGGTGGGCGCGCCCGAGCGCAACTCGGTGGTCGCCGAGGCTCTCGGCTGGGACCCGGCCGCCGGACGCGAACTGCGTCGGCAACTGGCCGAGCGGGGTGTGGCGGCGGTGTGGGTCGCGCCGCGGGCCGGGCTGCGCGAGGAGTGGGTGCCCGGGGCCGACCTGCGCGACCTGGAACGGCTGCCGCTGCTCGTGGTGGCGGGCGCCCGCCCCGAGGACGACGCCAAGGCGGTCGACGCGCTGATCGCCGACCTCGACGACGCGGTCATCACGGCCACGGCGGCGGGCGGCGGCGAGGCACTGCCACCGGGTGACACCTGGGACGGCCGCAGCTTCGCCGTCCTCAACCGGGGCACCCCCGGCTGTGTCGTCACCTCCTCCGGCGACCTCTACATGTCCCTCATGCGCTCCTGCACCGGCTGGCCCTCCGGCATCTGGGTCGACCCGCCCCGCCGCACCGCCCCCGACGGCTCCGCGTTCCAACTCCAGCGCTGGTCCCACGAGTTCACATACGCGGTGATCGCGGGCGCGGGTGACTGGCGGGACGTCCGGCTCCCCCAGGCCGGGCACGAGTTCAACCACCCGCTGACGGCCCGCCTGCGGACCTCCGGCCAACAGGGCACCCTGCCAAGGAAGTTCGCCCTGCTCGCCCTGGAACCGGCGGGAGAAGTGGTCCTCGACGCCCTCAAGCCGCTCGGCTCGCCGCTCGCCCGGGGCAGCGCGATGCCGGTCGATCCGGGGCGCGGTGTCGTCGTACGGATGCACGAGGTGAACGGGCGGCCAGTGCGGGCCCGGATCCGCGGGCCGCAGGACTGGGCCGAGGGTGCCCGGGCCGACGTACTGGAGTCGCCGGGTGCGCAGTTGGTACCGGAGCGGGACGGCGGGCTCGTCGTCGACCTGACGGGCTTCGAGGTGGCGACGGTACTGGCGACCACGGCCGTCGACACCACAACAGGGCCTGGAATCGCGGCACATGAGCCGGCGCAGCCGATCCACACCCGCTACTGGTTGCACAACTCCGGCCCCGCGCCGCGCGGCAACATGCCGGTGTCGGTGTACCTCTCCCCCGGCACACTCACCGCCGCCGGACCGGTGACCGCGACCGTCCGGGTCGGCTCGGAACTCACCGACGCCCCGGTGTCCGGCACGGTCGCCTTCGAGGTGCCGTCCGGCTGGAGCGCCGAGCCCGCCGAACTGCCGTACGCGCTGGGCCCGGGCGGGTTCACGCTGGCCGAGGTGACCGTGACGCCACCGCCTGAGCCGTCGCCCGGCCGCCACTGGCTCGCGGCCCGGCTGGCGTACGGCGGGCAGACGTACGAGGACACCGTGGCGCTGGATGTTGCCGACGGGCAGTACGGGCCAACTCTGCTGTCCACTCTGGGCGTTGAGCGGATCAGCGTGCGCGGCGGCGAGCGGGTCCGGGTACCCGTACACCTCCGCAACACCACCCGTGGACCGGTCCACGGCACCCTCTGGGCCGTCTCCTCGTGGGGCACCTGGGCCGGGGTCACACCCGGCTGCCAGGGGTTCACGGTGGCCGGGGGTGCGGAGCGGGAGTGCGTGATCGAGGTGGACGGTTCGGCGGTGCCGCCGGGGTCGTACTGGCTGCTCGCGAAGGTCGCCTGGCACGGGTGTGTCGCCTACACGGAGGCCGTCGCGCTGGAGGTGACGCCGTGACGGCGGAGCACGCGGCCGTGGTGCGCGGCAGGACCGTTCCAAAGAGGCGGGTGGACGCGTTGCTGGCGGCCGTACCGGCCCGGGACCCGGAGGCCACCCGGCCCGAGGCGCTCGCGCGGGCCGAGCGGCAGCGACGGCGGTGGGCCACTCAGGTCGTCGTCATCGACGAGCTGGCCCAACGGGCGTGCGTGGAGCGGGGGTTGAAGCCCCCTGCCGAGGTGGCGCCGGACCGGGTGCTCGCCGTAGCCGAGACCGATGTCGCCGATCTCGGCAGCATTGTCGCCGCAGCCCTCGCGCACTCACCGGCCGCCCGGCTGCTGCTGGCCGAGTTGGAGGGCGAGCAGGAGGTCGCGGAGGCGGCCGTACGGGACTACTACGACCGGAACCGGGACCGCTTCCTCACGGCGGAGGCGCTGCGGCGCGGTGTCGACCCGTTCGGACGGGTGTCATCGGAGGACTTCGTGCCGTACGACCAGGCACGCGAGGGGGTCGCACGGGAGTTGCGGCGGGCCGCGGGGCGGCGGGCCTTCTTCGGTTGGTTGGACCAGTCCAAGGCCGGAGTCGTGTATACCGCCGGGCACGAGCACCCCGGCGATCCGGCACACCCGGACCACGAGCACCGGCACTGATCTCCGCCGGAACCTAAAAGCAACACGAGAACCATTGACCTCCGATGAATTCTGGTCCACCTTTTCATCAATCGGAGTCGAAGTTGGTTAATTGAACCAGCTGTTGGCTGATGCTCAGGAGGGCAGCGATGCGCACAGGAAGACTGACCGGATCGATGGTGGGGATCATCGTCCTGACCCTGACGGCCGCCGGCTGCGGGCTGTCCGGCAGCTCGGGCGACAGCGACTCCACCGCGGGCGGCTGCAAGGTCGACAAGGGCAATGTGGGGTCGGGGAAGCTCACCGGTGAGGTGAAGGGCGGCATCACCTTCCAGACCACCAACCTGAAGAAGGACTTCGGCAGCTTCTTCAACGGGGTCATCAAGTCCTTCGAGAAGACGCACCCCGGGACCTCGGTGAAGTGGATCGACGATCCGGGCGACAGCACCTTCACCCAGCGCAACGTGGCCGACGCCCAGGCCTGCACGCTGCCGGACGTCATCAACCTCAACGCGGAGACGGCGACGGCTCTCACGAAGGCCGGGTATCTGCTCAACCTGGGCGTCAAAGACCCGGACGCCGGGAAGCCGTTCGTCCCCGCGTTCTGGAAGTCCAGTACGTTCAAGGACAGTTCGGGCTCCGCGCTGCACACCGTGCTGCCCTGGTACACCGGCGGCATCGTCCTGACGTACAACACCGACCTGTTGAAGAAGGCCGGCATCGACCCGGCGAAGCCGCCGACGACGATCTTCGGACTGTTCGCCGACTACGAGAAGATCGCCAAGTCGGCCAAGGGCAAGTACTACGCGACGATGGCCAACCCGATCTGGCGGATCCCGGCGGACTTCGACCAGATGAACATCAAGACCCTCTCCAGCGACGGCAAGTCGGCCGTGTTCGCGGACGATCCGCGTACCACGCAGTGGGTCGCCTGGATGGCGAAGCTGTACAAGGAGGGCGCGATGCCGAAGGACTCGCTGTCCTCCAGCAACGACCCGTCCACGCCGTACACACAGGGCAAGGTCGCCTACGGTTCGACCAACCCGAGCTATGTGCGGTTCGTGAAGCAGAACAGCCCCTCGATCTACGCCAAGACGGGCGTCGGACAGCAGCCCTTCGACGCGCTCGGGCACACCACCGGTGCCCCGCAGTACGTCTCGGTCGCCGCGACCAGCAAGCACGCGCCCGTGGCGCTGGCGTTCGCCGAGTTCCTCACCAACGCCGAGAACCAGACGGCCTGGGCGAAGGACCCGGACGTGGTGATCTTCCCGACCACGACCACCTCGCTCAACGACCCGTTCTTCCAGAACGTGAGCGGCAGCGACCAGTTCGCGCAGGCCCGCAAGCTCGTCGCCGACCAGCTCAAGACGACCACGGCCTACCAGACCAACCTCTCGCCGGCCGTGCAGAACGCGATCGTGTCCCAGGTGCAGTTGGCGATGCAGGGCAAGAAGAGCCCGGCGCAGGCCGTGAAGGACGCCCAGGCGAAGGCCAACGAGCTGCTGAAGCAGGCTGGTTGATGGTGGCGACGCAGACCGCGAAGCCGGTGACCGTGCCCGGTGCGGAGGCCGTCGTCTCCGCACCGGGCACGTCCCGCATACGCCGACTCGCCCGGGCCGTGCTCCCCGGTCCCGCCCCCGGCGCCAACGGGGCGGCCCTGTACCGCCGTTGGTGGCTGCCCTGGCTCTGGACCGCGCCGGCGATCGTCTGCGCGGCGGTGTTCGGGGTGTTCCCGTTCCTCAACACCGTGCTGCTGTCCTTCACGAACGCCAAACCGCTCGGCGGTGCCGCGAACTTCGTCGGGCTCTCCAACTACACCCGGATGCTGGACGATTCGGACTTCTGGCTGGCGACCCGCAACAGCGTGCTGTACGCGATCATCGTCGTCCCGCTGATGGTGCTGCTGCCCCTGCTGCTCGCCGTCCTGGTGGAGAGGAACCTCCCCGGCATCGGCTTCTTCCGCTCCGCCTTCTACACCCCGGTGCTCGCCTCCAGCGTGGTCGTCGGTCTGAGCTGGCAGTGGCTGCTGGCGGACGACGGACTGGTCAACACCTGGCTGGAGAAGGCCCACGTGATCCGGTCGGCGATCCCCTTCCTCTCCGACTCGTGGCTGATCCTGCTCTCCGCGATGGGCCTGACCCTGTGGAAGGGCCTCGGCTGGTACATGGTCTTCTACCTGGCCGCCCTCGGGAACGTTCCAAAAGAGCTCCACGAGGCCGCCTCCATGGACGGCGCCGGTGCCGCCCGCCGTTTCTGGCACATCACCGTGCCCGGCGTACGGCAGGCGATGATGCTGGTCGGCACCCTCACCGGCATCGGCTCGCTGCGCGTGTTCACCGAGATCTACATGCTCGGCAGTTCCACCGGCGGCCCCGGAGGCGCCGACCGCACGCTGCCCTTCTACATCCGGGACGTCGGCCTGGACCCCATCACCGGAAACGCGGGCTACGGCTCGGCGGTGAGCGTGGCGCTGTTCGTCCTCACCCTGGGCCTGACCCTGCTGGCACAGCGCCTCACGAAGGAGGACGAGTCATGACGGCGACCGCCGTGCGGCCCAAGTCCCGGCGCCTGACCCCGCGTTGGCGGGACTACGGCCGCCCCCGCGAACTCGTCCTCCGCTACCTCCTGTTGCTCCTCGTCCTGGGCCTCACCGTCGGCCCCCTGATCTGGCAGTTCCTGGCCTCTCTGAAGGGCACCGGCGAGGACGTCTTCGGCGCGAACGCCTCCCTGCTGCCGCACCACCCCACCCTCCACGCCTACCGCGAGGTCTTCAGCCAGGTCCCGGTGGTGACGTACATCAGGAACAGCCTGATCGTCGTACTCCTGTCCGTGGCAAGCCAGTTGCTGTTCTCCACGACGGCCGGCTACATGCTCTCCAAGCCCGCCTGGAAGGGCCGCCGGGCGGTCTGGATCCTCCTCGTCGCCTCGATGATGTTCCCCTTCGAGTCGATCATGGTCTCGCTGTTCCTGAGCATCCGCGACCTCGGACTGGTCGACAGCGTGGTGGGCGTGTGGCTGCCCGGCTTCGTCGGCGCGATCAACGTCCTGCTGATGCGCGGCGCGTTCCTCGCCGTACCGCGCGAGATCGAGGACTCCGGAATGCTGGACGGCGCGAGCGAGTGGCAACGCTTCCGCTACCTCTACCTCCCGTCCGCGTGGGGCGCGATCCTGGTGGTCACCATCAACACGTTCATCAGCGCCTGGGACGACTTCCTCTGGCCGCTGATCGTGCTGCGCTCCGAGGACCACATGACGCTGACGCTGGGCCTTTCGCGGTTGCAGAGTTCGTCGTTCGGCTATGACCAGCGCGTGGTGATGGCCGGTTCGGTGATCTCCGTGATCCCGGTGCTGGTGCTGTTCGTCATCACCCAACGCTGGTTCTACAAGGGCGTGTCGGCGGGAGCGGTCAAGCTCTGAGGCGTACGACGAGGGGTTCCACGGCGAGTGCGTCCCGCGCGGACCGGGCGACCCGGATCTCGACGGCACCGACCTGCTCCAACTGGTCGGTGCCGAAGGGGATTTCCGCCGTACGGCTCTCACCCGGCGCCAATTCGACGCCCTGGAAGGCGTGCAGTTCGAGCGCGCGCGGCCAGACCGGGGTGAGCAGGCGGCGGATGTACAGCTGGACGACCGAACGCCCGTGCCGCTTACCGGTGTTGGTGACGTCGACCTCGATCACGTCCCCCGCGAGGCGTGGTGGACCGTACTCGAAGGTCGTGTACGACAGCCCGTGCCCGAAGGAGTAGAGCGGCTCGGCGTCGGCGTCCACGTAGCTGCCGTACTCGATGTCCTTGTGGTTGTAGTAGACGGGGAGTTGGGCCACCGAGCGGGGGACCGAGACAGGGAGGCGGCCGGTCGGTTCGGCTCGGCCTAGCAGCACCTCGGCGATGGCCTCGCCGCCCCACGGGCCGGGGTACCAGGCGGTGAGCAGCGCGCCCGCGCGTTCGGGGACGACGTGCGGGCGGCCCTGGATCAGGACCACGGCGGTGGGTGTTCCGGTCGCGGTGACCGCGTCGAGGAGGGCGTGCTGCGCCCGGCCGAGGCTCAGGCCCGCGAGGTCGACGCCCTCGCCGCAGGTCATCTCCGAAACGGCGTTCCGTGCCGCTCCGTTGGCGTCGAAGTCCGTGTCGGGGGTACGGGCGCTGCTGCCGCCCAGCACCAGGACGGCCAGGTCGGAGGCGGCGGCAGCGGCGACCGCCTCGGGGATGCCGGAGAGGTCGTCGCCGGTGAGGGCGCAGCCGGAAGCGTGGCGGATGTCGGTTCCGGTCGGGGCGAGTCGCCGTAGGCCGTCCAGGACGCTGACACCGGAACGCTGTGGTGCCGTGTAGTCACCCAACTGGTGTGCATAGGTGGCCGATTGGGGACCTATGACCGAGATGCGGGAGACGGTCGGCGGGACGGGCAGGACTCCGCCGTTGTTGTGCAGCAGCGTCACCGCGCCGCGCGCCAGTGCGGTGCTCAGCTCTCTGCCCTGCGCGGCCTGGGGCAACTCGCCTGTGCTGTAGGGGCGTTCGAAGAGACCGAGGCGGAACTTCAGGCGGAGTACGCGCACCACGGCCGCGTCGACGGTGGCCTCGCTCACCAGGCCCCGCCCGACCGCCTCTTCAAGATGCGTGAAGCCCTCGTCCCAGAGGCTCAGGTCGACACCGGCGTTGAGTGCGAGGGCGCCCGCCGAGACGGCGTCGCCTGTGATGCGGGCCAGTCGGTCCACGGCGAGGCCGTCGGCCATGACCAGGCCCTCGAAACCCCAGTCCTCGCGCAGGAGTTGGTGGAGCAGGGCGCGATTGCCGGAGCAGGGGAGGCCGTCGACCTCGTTGTAGGCGGACATGACGGCGGCGGCCCCGGCGCGGACTCCGGCGCGGGCGGCGGGGAGGTGGATGTCGTGGAGTTCGCGGAGGCCGAGTTCGGACTCGGCGGAGTTGCGGCCGCCGACCGTGGCGCCCTGTCCGGCGAAGTGCTTGAGCACGACGGGGGCCTTGTCGGCGGCGAAGCCGTCACCGGGCTCGCCCTGCATCCCGTGCACGAGCGCCTCGGTGAGGCGGGCGGCGAGGTGCGGGTCCTCGCCGAAGCACTCCTCCGTGCGGCCCCAGCGGGGGTCGCGGGCGATGTCCAGGGCGGAGACGAGGGCCAAGTGGGCGCCACGGGCGCGGAGTTCGGCGGCGGCGTGAGCGGCGGCGCGTTCGTACAGGTCGGGGTCCCAGGTGGCGCCGACGGCCAGGTTGACCGGGAGGACCGTACCGTCCAGGGCCATGTGGCCGTGCGGCACCTCCTCGACGAACAGGGCCGGGATGCCGAGACGGCTGCTGTCGATCACATGGCGTTGCACCAACTCGGCCAGGGCGGCGCTGTCTTGGGCCCCGGGGCCGTTGGTGTGGTCGACGCCGGACCAGGCGTCGGCGCGGAACAGGCCGTAGAGCGCGCCGAGTCCGGCGAAGCGGGTGGTCTCGGCGTGGAGGGCGTCCGTGAGGTGGAACCCCTCGGGCGTGCGGCGGTAGGCGTTCCAGCCGTACATCCGCTGGTTGAGCTGGCCTACCTTCTCGCGCAGGGTCATGCGGGCCAGGAGGTCGGAAACCCGGGTGTCGACAGGGGCGTTGGGGTCCCGGTAGAGGGGCGTGGTGGTGTCGGTCATCGGTCGTCACCGTCGTGGGCGAGTCGGGCGAGGGCGATCGCGCCCCGGCAGCCGTCCGGTACCCAGTCGAGGGTGAGGCCGAGGGTGTGGAGGCGGGCGGTGAGGGGGGCCGTCAAGGGGCCTTCGGGGCCGAGCAATCCGCCGGTGGCGACGATCCGTTCACCGCGGGTCGGGTTCAACGCCCGTGCGGTGTCGGTCAGTTGGTCTGCCGCCTCGTCGAGGATGCCTTCCGCCACGGTGTCCTTGTCCTCCGCCGCCTCGACGACCAGTGGGGCGAAGCGGGCGAGGCGGATGGGGAGTTCGGCCATCACGGCGGGGAGCACGTGCATGCGGTAGGTCTCGCGGTGGGTGCGGGACCAGTCGGCGCCGGGCAGGGCCTCGGCCGGCACTCCGAGTGCCTGTCCGACGGACCCGGCCAGGATGGTCGTAGGTCCGCGTCCGTCCGCCATCCGCAGCGCCGCCCGTACCGCGCTCCGGCCGATCCAGAAGCCGCTGCCGTCGTCGCCGAGGAGCCAGCCGTCGCCGTCCACGGTGGCGGTGGAGCGGCGGTCGGTGATGCGCAGGGCGACCGCGCCGGTGCCGGCGACCAGGGCGAGGCCGTCGGCGGGGGTGCCGGGGGCGGAGGCGAAGGCCGCCTCGATGTCGCTGCAGACGCGGATCCGGTCGGCCGGGATGTCTAGGCGGCGCAGCGCTGCCGTGAGGGCGGTGCGGGCGTTGACGTGGCCAGGTTCCTCGGTGGAGGCCGCGGTGGCGCCCGCGAAGCCGCCGGCCACGGCGACCACTCGGGCGCGCGCCGCCTCCGGTACGGCCTGCGCGATCGCTTCGACCAGGTGCTCGGTGATGCGCGGGACCGGGACGGTCAGGGCGTTGCCCGGGCCGGCCGCGCCCTCGCCGAGGGGGCGGCCGTCCTCGGCGGTGGCGAGGACGGCGCGGGTGCGGGTGCCTCCGGCGTCGAGGCCGACGACGAGATCACCGACGAATTCCTGGTTCAAATCATTGCTCATTACTGACTATGGTGGTTGATACATTCACGGAGGGCAAGACCGGACCCGGGGAGGATCCCATTCCTACGCTTCGCTTCGGCGTCAACTACACGCCGCGCCGCGGCTGGTTCCACTCCTGGCACGACTTCGACCCGGCGCACGCCCGTGAGGACCTGGCCCAGATAGCGGGGCTCGGCCTGGACCACGTGCGGATCTTCCATCTCTGGCCGCTGCTCCAGCCCAACCGCACACTCATCCGCAGGACCGCTGTGGACCAGCTGGTTCACCTGGTCGACCTGGCGGCCGAGGCGGGCCTCGACGTCCTCGTCGACGGCGTCCAGGGACATCTCTCCAGCTTCGACTTCTACCCGGAGTGGACCCGCAGTTGGCACCACCGCAATGTGTTCACCGACCCGGACGCGATCACGGCCCAGGCGGAACTGCTGCGCACCCTGGGCAGCGCCCTCGCCGACCGCCCGAACCTGATCGGGCTCCAACTCGGCAACGAGCTCAACAACTTGGTGGAGCACAACCCGGTGACGGCGGACGAGGTGGACCACTATCTCGACACCCTGCTGGCCGCCGCCCGTGAGCAGTTGCCGGCGGACCGGCTGGTCACGCACTCCGCGTACGACGCCGCCTGGTACGGCGACGACCATCCGTTCACCCCGGAGGCCTCGGCCCGCAAGGGCGACCTGACCACCGTGCACCCGTGGGTGTTCTCGGGCGACTGCGCCCGCCGCTACGGTCCGCGTTCCCCGCAGGTGCTCCATCTCGCCGAGTACGGAACGGAGTTGGCGAAGGCGTACGCCGTCGACCCGGCCCGGCCGGTCTGGGTGCAGGAGACGGGTGCGCCGGAGCCGCACATCCCGGCGGCCGACGCCCCGGAGTTCGCGCGCGCGACCGTGCGCAACGTGGCCGAGTGCGACGGGCTGTGGGGTGTGACCTGGTGGTGCTCGCACGACGTGGACCGTTCGCTCGCCGACTATCCCGAACTCGAGTACACGCTGGGCCTGTTCGACTCGGCGGGCCGCGCCAAGCCGATCGCCGAGGCCTTCGCCGCCGCGATCGCCGAGCCGCACACCGTCCAACTCCGTGACACGGCCCTGGTGTTGGACTGCACCCCGGGTACGAGGTCGGTGTCCGGTCCCGGCGGCGCGTACTTCGAGGAGTGGATGCGGCTGCGCACGGAGGGCCTGCGTCCGGCGGTCGTGCTGGCCGAACGGGCAGCGGACCAGGGGTACTTGGCGGCCCGCGGCATCAAGGAAGTCGTACACCTGCCGTGACCCTCACGCGTCGGCCAGTACCTCCGCGACCGCCCGCAGGTTGACCCGGCCGCGGCCGTAGGAGCAGAGGGTGCCGCCCTCCGGCAGGCCGGTGTCGACGAGTATCGCGCCGGGCCGGCGGGCCACCAGGGTGTCGCGCAGTCGGGCCTGCCAGGGGTGCAGGGCGGCGTCGGACGTGGCGATGACCAGCGGTGCGCTGCGACTACTGATCGCGTCGACGAGGGCGGCGGGGTCGGCCGGTTCCTCGGTGAGCGCGGTGCCGGTGGCGGTGGGGTCGATGGCGCGGAGTTCGGTGAGGAGGTCCTCGCCGCCCCAGTTCAGGGCGGGGTGCGGGGCCGAGAACAGGTCGACGACGTGGGCGCCGCGCACGGGTGGCGGCAGCGGCCGGGTGCGTACGGCGCGGCGGGCCGCCTCAAGGCCGGCGGTCGTGTCCCAGGCGGCGACCGCCTGGCGGGGCGTCGCGTAGCGCTCGGCGAGCCGGCGTACCCGGCCGGCCGCCTCCCAGACCCGTTCCTCCGCGAGCATACGGGCGTGCAGTGCGTCGAGGACGGCGTCCCGGCAGGCCAGGGTGACCGCCAAGTCCGGTACGGCGACGATGACTTGGTCCGCTCCGGCGGCGAGCGCGATCCGGGCGCCGGCCGCTTCGCCGTACTCGTCGGCGATCGCCTTCATCTCCAGCGCGTCGCTGACGAGGACGCCGTCGAAGCCGAGGTCGAGGCGGAGCAGGTCGCCGAGGATGCGGCGGCTGAGGGTGGCGGGGCGGTTGGCGTCCAGGGCCGGGAAGACGACATGGGCGCTCATCAGCATGGGCACGCCCGCGGCGACGGCGGCGCGGAACGGTTCGAGGTCGACGAGGAGTTCGTCGTAGGGCCGCGGGTCGATCGCGAGGCCGTGGTGGCTGTCGGTGATGGTGCCGCCGTGGCCGGGGAAGTGCTTGGCGCAGGAGGCGATGCCGCGTACGTCGGTGGCGGTGATCCAGGCGCGCAGATGGCGGGCGGCCAGTTCGGGGTCGGCGCCGAAGGAGCGGGTGCGCACGATCGGGTTGCGCGGCTGGTGCTGGAGGTCGGCGACGGGGGCGTACGAGGCGGTGATGCCGAGGGTGGCGAGGTGGCCGGCGAGGGCGTCGGCGCAGCGGGCGGTCAGCGCCGGGTCGTCGACGACGCCGAGGGCGTAGGAGCCGGGGGCGTCCGGGGCGTCGGCGTCGACCAGGTGGCCGATGCCGCCGCCCTCGTTGTCGATGGCCACGAGCAGGTCGGGGCGCAGGGCGCGGAGTTCGTCGGTGAGCCGGCGCACCTGCCCCGCGTCCCGGATGTTGCGGGTGAAGAGGATGACCCCGCCGAGGCCGCGGTCGATGAGCCGCTTCAGCGTGTCCGGCACGCTCGTCACGCCGTCGAAGCCTGCGACCAGACAGCGGTGGGCCGCCTCGTCGAGGTCGACGGGGAGGGCGAGGGCGGCGGACGAGCGCTCGGCGTGGGTCATACTGGAATTCAAATGGCTCGCTCAACCTAAAGTCAACAAACCGATGGATTGTTGATTCAGGCAATGAATTCGACACGGCTACGCTTCAACCAGGGCGTCCGCTCGGCCCGTGCCGTGCCGCCCGCCCCGCTTCATCCGTGCCGTCCGCTTCGCCCAGCCGCCCGCGCCCCTTCCGCTTCCCGACACCACTGCGTCATACCGGATGGGAACGTTTCGCCTCGTGTCCCTGCTTCCGCTCGAAGACATCCCCGGGCCGCTCCCCGCCTCCACCGCCGGCCCCGCTCCCGCCC
>NZ_JAEQAZ010000012.1 GCF_016654115.1 Streptomyces sp. MBT53 | reverse complement strand
GTGTAGGCGGGGCGGGGCGGGGCGGGGTCCCGGTCTCGGGTCCGGGACCGGGTTTTGGTCCACCCCGGTCCGCCTCAGCCTGTCTCGGTCAGTCTCGTCCGCCTCAGTCCGCCGCTTCGGCCAGGAGACCGGCGAGGAGGCCGGCGACGAGGGCGGCGCGGTCCGGGACGGAGGTGAGGTCCACCCACTCGTGGCGGGCGTGCGCCCCACCGCCGTCCGGGCCCAGACCGTCCAGCGTGGGCACCCCGAGACTCGCGGTGATGTTGCCGTCCGAGCCGCCGCCGACGCTGGTCTCGGTGACCGGGGGGAGCCCCAGCCGTTCGGCGACCGTCCGGGCGGAGCGCAGCAGGCCGACGGACATCCCGCGCTCCAGCGGACCACGGCTGACGCTGCTCAGGAACGCGAGTTCGGCGCCGGGCTCCCGGGCGCGCAGGCCCCGCAACTCCCGTTCCACCCGGTCCAGTTCGCCGTGCTCCCAGGCCCGTACGTCGACTTCGACGAACGCCCGCTCCGGAACCGTGTTGGTGGTGGTGCCGGCGCTGCCCACCGTGGGCGTGACGGTGGTCCCGCGCTCACGGTCGGCCAACTCGCTGATCGTCAGCACCTGGTGGGCCAGCTCGATCAGCGCGTTGACGCCCTTGTGGGGTTCGAGCCCGGCGTGCGCGGCCCGGCCGCTCACACCGAGGCGGTACTGCGCGACACCCTTGCGCGCGGTCTTGAGGGCGCCGCCCTCACTGGGCTCCAGCACCAGAACGGCGCCGCAGGCCGCCGCGGCCTCCTCGACGAGCGCGCGCGAGGTGATCGACCCGCGTTCCTCGTCACCGGAGACCACCATGCTGACGTGCGAGACGTCGCCGGCCAGCGCGAGCGCCTCGAAGGCGAGCACGAGCCCGGCCTTCATGTCGAAGACCCCGGGCCCGGTCGCCCGCGCCCCTGACACGTCGAACGGATTCTCGGCCAGGGTCCCCAGCGGCCACACCGTGTCGGCATGCCCGAGCAGCAGGACCCGGCGGCTTTTCGGTACGGCGGGATCGGCGCCGCGCCAGTACAGATGCGGCACCCCGTCGGAAACGACCCGCTCGGGCCGCCCCAACGCGCTGCCCGCCCAGGAGTCGAGCAGGTCATAGACATCGTTCAGCCCTCGGTCCCAACCCGACGGCGTCTCGATGCCCACCAGTTGCCCAAGACGCCGGGTGAAGCGCTCGGGGAGAGTGGAGCCGGAACTGAGGGACAAGGCGGCTTCCTTCCGGTCGATGACGGTAGGGAGCATCACCATGCTTGTAGTCTAGGAGATAGTCAATATGCGTTGCTATCTTTCGGGTAGGTGACTGACTGTCATGGAAGGGCTGTCGACTCTGCCGCACGCTCAACTGATGCTGCTCTGCACGGGAGCGGCGGAGCGGGGCTCCGTGTTCTGCCGGGTGCTCGGCTCCGCGGAGGAGCGGAGGTGGCTCGACTCAGGGCTGGAGCTGGCCTGGTCGGCCGCCGCCGGCGAGGGCGTGGCGGACGACTGCGCAGAACTGCTCGACGCGCTAGACGTGCTCGGGGGCGAGAAACACGAGGACGAGGAGGACTACGAGGACTGCGAGGGGGACCCCACGTCACGTCCCGGCTTTTACGTCGAGCAGGTCGTGGGATTGGTGGGGGAAGCGCTGGCGATGTCCCTCAGGCCGTCGGCCGATCGGGTCGAAACGGTCCTGATGACGCTTCGAACGCTGTTTTCCATGGTCGATTTCAAGCTCTCGGGAGAGCGGCCGGTCATCGTGCGCAGCGGCGAGCCGCGGCCCGCCCCCGGTCCACTGGTCCAGAGGGAGGAAGAGGCCGAGCGGGCAGCGCTGAGTCTGCTGACCGGGGAACACGGGGGCTCGGGCATTGCCGAAACCCGGGAGTCCGCTCGGGCGTTCCTGGCCGAGGTGATTCCGTCGGTGGAGGAGTTCGCGGAACTCAGCGGTTGGCGCTGACCGTGCGGGTCGGCGGAGCGAAGGGGCTGCTGGAGATGGCGGTCCGCCGGGCGGCACGATCGGCTGCATCCGCTGCCGCGATGCTCGCCGAGGGCCCTCAACTGTCGGTCGAGCTCGACGCGTTGGCGTGGGTCGTGGGTGCAGGTGTGGCGGCTTCTTGAGCCCGGAGTCGGAGGGCGAGCCCGGGTGGTCTGGTTGGTCCTGCGCTGTCGTTCGGGCGCACGAACGCTCGACGGGGTCGCTCAGCAGTTGCCACCGCTTCCCATGCCGCCGCCCGGCACCCACGGCGCGGCCGTGTCGCAACTGGACGCGTATCCCTCGGATGTGTCGGACGCCGAGTGGGCGGCGGTCCGCCGTGCGGCACGATCGGCTGCAGCCGCCGCGATGCTCGCCGAGAGCCCTCAACTGTCCATCGCGTTCCACGCGTTGGCGCGGACCATGCCGGGAGGGCCGGGGCGGTCGGTCGGAGGGTTGCCGTCATGGGCAGATGCTTGCGCCGGACCCACGGGGAGCTAGAACCTGTGTACACTCGTCCGAAGACTGGACCTAGTGGATTCTGCCGACCAAAACCTGGCAAAATGTCAGGAACCCGGCGAGTTCTTCTTGATCTGTTGATATCCACATCGTGGTGAGGTCATGGTCCGTAGTGGTTCAGGAGCTGGTCGGGGGGCTGGTGTAGTGGCAGCGGCTGCGCGCGATATTGCCGAATCGTTCGGCCTGGACCGCTTGGAGTGCCAAGTCGTGCAGGGTGGAGAGGTTCCCGGGCAGGCGTACAGTGCGGGCCCGACGGCGCTCCTCCTCGAAGGCGTCATCCAGGACGTGATGCCCGTACTCGGCGGATCGGTGCAGTTGTTGACGGATCGTCAGGTCGCTGGGTCTCGCGTCCGGGGCCGGCAGGCCGGTGGCGCCGAGCACGTACTCCTCAGACCACAATTGCGGACTCCATGTCCGCGCGCCAAGCCCGGCAGAGCATGACCGATCACGAGAACTGGCTGACCACCACCGTGGAACGGAATTCGCCGGGGCTCTGGTGAAGAAAGACGCTGTCGCCGACAGTGAAATCCATTGACAAGGTCCTGTCCCAGGCTATCGGGGGAAACTGGTGCCGCAAACCTTGCTGAGCAAACCGTGCTGAGCGTCCATGGCCCGAGGCGGCCAGTGGGCGATTTTTCTGAGCAAGTGGTCCCCACAATAGATGAATTGGACCACTGTATCATTCATGCCCTGCGTATCGACGGTCGGGCGCCATTCAGCCGGATCGCCGAAATTCTGGGCGTCTCCACGCAAACAGTCGCCCGTCGCTACGGGCGGCTGAGCAGCGAGCTGTCGCTTCGCGTTGTCGGGGTGGCGAACCCGCGGCAAGCGTCGGCCGGGAAGTGGATTCTGAGGCTCACGGCGAGCCCGAACACCGCCCAGAGTGTGGCGTACAGCCTGGCTCGGCGGGACGACACCACCTGGGTGCGGCTGGTGTCCGGGGGAACCGAAATATGCTTCGTCATGAATTCCGCGGCGCACCATACGCTGCTGTTCCGTGAAATTCCTCGGGTGGCCAATATCGCCGAGGTGTCGGCGCACCGCCTGCTGCACAACTATCTGGGCGGTCCCACCGCATGGCAGGGCCACACCAGCGCTCTCACCAAGGAGCAGCAGGAACAACTGCGCCGAGCACTCGACCCGCCGGACGACGCCGACGAGCCCAAGGCGCGCTCGTCTCTGACCCAGGCGGACTGGCACCTGCTGGCCGCGCTGCAGAACAACGGCCGTATCAGCTATACGGATCTCGCCGCCGAGACCGGTCAGTCCTCCTCGACCATCACGCGTCGACTCGCCGCTCTGCAGGCCAGCGGCATGCTCACCTTCGACGTCGAGATCAGTGCGGAGGTGTACGGCATCACCACGCAGGCCCTGTTGTGGATGTCCGTCGCCCCCGCGCACCTGAACCAGGTGGCGAACACCCTGATCCAACACAAGGAAATGGCGTTCCTTGCCTCCACCACCGGTCCGACCAACCTGGTGGCGCTGGTCCTGTGCAAGAGTCCCAGCGAACTGCACGACTATCTGGCCGACAGCCTCAGCGCGCTGGACGCCATCCGCATGATCGAGACAAGTCCTGTTCAGCGGACCCTGAAGTCCTGCAGTCCCTTCCTGCACAGCAGCCCCAGACGCAGCGATTCGGCCTGACGTGGGTTCGGAGCCTGGCTGAACTCCGCCGAGTTCAGCCAGGGTTCATCGGCAGCCGATGACGGTCAGCGGTCGTAGACGAGGTCGGCGATGCGTTCGGCGATCATGATCGTGGTGAGGTTGGTGACGCTGGAGGGCACGTACGGGATGATCGAGGCGTCCACGACACGCAGGGCGGCGAGTCCGTGCACGGCTCCGCGGGAGTCGACGACGGCCTGAGGCGAGTCCGCGGCACCCATGGGGGCGGTGGAGGTGGGGTGGCCGTAGACGGAGAGGCCGGATTCGATCACCCGCGTCAACTCCTCGGTGTCGTCGGGCAGTTCGCGTGGCATCAGAAGCCCGGCGAGCGACGGCGCGAGGGCCGGGTCACGGGCCAGGTCGCGGGCGATTCGTACGCCTTCGAGCATGCGTCGGCGGTCGCGCTCGGTGCCGAGGTAGTTGTGGTCGATCAGGGGCTGGGCCAGCGGATCGCGGCCGGTGAGGCGCACCGTGCCCTGTGCCTCGGGGAGCACGAGAGCCGTGGACAGGGCGATGACGCCGCCGGGGGGCATGAACGGGGCCCCGCCCGGATGCACGGCGACCACGTTCAGGTCGAGTTCACCGTCCGCGGCCTCGCTGGAGGCGGTCCACAGCAGTGCGCCGAGGGCCGGAGCCATCTCCCCTCGCCCGGGGGCGAGGGCGTAGACCGCGGGGCAGAAGGGGTGGTCCTGCAGGTGTTGTCCGACGGGCAGGTCGGCCAGGGGTTCGATGCCGAGCGACGCCAGTTCACCGGCGGGGCCGATGCCGGAGCGCAGCAGGATCGCCGCGCTTCCGTAGGTCCCGGCGGAGAGGATCACCTCGTCGGCATCGTGCAGGGCCCCGTCGGCGGTGACCACTCCGGTCGCACAGCCGCCGCGGAACAGGATCCGGTCGACCGTGACGTCACCGCGCACGGTGAGATTGGGGCGGGCGCGCACCTCGGGGGTGAGATAGACCAGTGCGGTGTTCTGTCGGATCCCGTCGAGGACGTTGACCGCGAAGGCTCCGACGCCGTCCTGCTCGGTGCCGTTGAAGTCGGTGATCCGCTTGTGGCCACGGGCGACCGCGGCGTCGATGAAGGCACGGTGCGCGGGGGTCAGTTCGGAGTCGGCCAGTTGGCGCACGGGCATCGGCCCGCTCCGCCCGTGGAACTCGTCCTGGCCGGTGGGGGTGTTCTCCAGGGCGCGGAAGTACGGCAGGACGTCGGCGAAGCTCCAGTCGTCGAGCCCGTTCTCGGCCCAGCGGGCGAAGTCGAGGGCGCGGGCGCGGAGGGCGGCGCCGGCGTTGACGGCGGAACTCCCGCCGATCACCTTGCCGCGCAGTGCGGCGATCTCGGGGCTCAGCCGTCCGCCCCGTGCGGTGTATCCCCAGTCGTGATCGAGGTCGGCTATGCGGTTGGCGTCGAGCAGTGCTGCGGGGAACCGGGTGGGGCCGTAGTCCGGCCCGGCTTCGAGCAGTACGACGCGTCGGGCGGGGTTCTCGCTCAGGCGCGCGGCGAGCACCGCGCCGGCCGACCCGCCGCCGACGATCAGGACGTCGGCCGGTGCTACGGAGTGGGACACGGTAGGACCCTTTCGGTCTCGTCGGAGTGGGGGACCGGCACGGGGAGTCCGTTCCGGATGACGCCCTTGTTCCGCATGAGGAAGTCGGCGAGGTAGCCGTCGTGCGGTACCGAGGGATCCATCCAGTAGGTGGGCCGGCTTCCCACGTACAGGTTGCTGATGGTCGGCTCGTCGAGCAGGCGGTCGACGAGCCGGATGTCGTGGGTCATCGCGTTGAGCACGAGCGTGTTCTTCAGCGGGGCCGTACCGGCCTCGGGTGTCCACGGCGCGATCCACACGCACGGAAACGGCAGTTCCACACCCGCCTGCGGAGCGGCCGGATCGTCGAGTTGGAAGACGGCCGGCAGCAACGCGGCGCTCCCGTCCCCGAGTTCGGCCACGACACCGTCGCCGCCGAGCCAGGGCCGGGCGCCCGCCGCCTTCTTCAGCAGGTACGTCTCGATCGCCCTGGCGACCGCGACCGGCTGTACGGGGAGGACGGCCTTGTCGTCCTCGGGCGGCAAGGGGGTCGCGGCGGACAACCGCGCCGCGATCGCCTCGGCGAGCGGAGCCGGGTCGCCCTCCACGAAGACGGCTGTCGTGTTCACGCATCCGGTGCCGCCGTGGCCGCTCACGGACGCGACGATCACATCCAGGTGGTCGCGCCAGTCCACGTCGGCCGTGATGAGGATCTTCGACCGGCCCGGCCCCTGCGGCAGCACCGTCGCGGCCCCGCCGTACTTGCGGGTCACCTCCTCGCCGCCGTACACCATCCCAAGGTCGGCGCCGCGCAGAACGGCGTCGGCGCCGGCGTGGTCGGTGGGCAGGAGCACCACCTGGTCGTCGGCGAATCCCGCGCTCCGCAGTGCCGCCACGAGTCGGTGCGGGGTGAAGGGATCGCGGCTCGACGGGCGGACCGCGACGCGGTAGCCCAGCGCCAGTGCCTCCGGCCAGATGCTGTGGGTGCCGGGGTGATTGCCGGCGGCGTGCACGGCGAACACGTCTCCGCGCCGCGTCCACACCGAACGGCCGGTCCGCGTCAGCGGATCGCGCCAGTTGTCGACCGCTCCCTGTGGGCGCGCGTACTGGACGCTCGCATGAGCCTTCGCCACCCGCTCGGCGACCGTCGTGGTCGCCGCGACGACGGAGGAGATCGGTACGCCACCGACCCTGCTGACCGCGTGTTGGTACTCCTCGGCGGTCAGGCCGTCGATCGTCCCGGTCGCGAAGAGCTCGGCCGCACGGGTCATCGCGTCGGCCCGTTCGTCGGCCGGCATGATGCCGCCCCGGCGCAGCGCCGCCATGGTGCGGTTGACGTACAACGGCGGTACGAGGCTCAGTTCCGCGAGGGCGGTGCCTGCCACATCGGTGACCGTCTGGATGTTCCTGGCGCGGTAGGCACCCGTCGTACCGAACGCGGGCAGGTCGATCATCAGTACACCCCTTCGATGACGTCCTCGTCCTCGAAGACCGCGACCGTGGAGATGTCGGCGACCGAGTCCCCGACCAGGCCGTTCACCTGGGGAATCCGGGTGGCGAGGTCACGTTCCAGGTTGCTGGGCAGCAGGAAGGACTTGCTGACGTGGTTGACCAGCACCCGGCCCCGCTCTCCGTAGGGCACCGGGTCGAGGCCCTTCGGATCGACGACGGTGAAGGTCACGTAGGGGGAGAAGGAGTCGAAGACGCACGGACCGTCGGCGGACAGCCCGGCGCGTTCGCCCGCGACGCCGATGATCATCGTGCTTCCGTACTCGCCGCACAGCGCGACGTCGGGGAACACCTCGGTCTTGAAGAGGTGCCGGGAGTCGGCGTCCATCTGAGTGCCGCCCCACCTGATGCACTTCACCCGCTCGTTCACCAGGGCGACCAGCTTCTCGTCCCTGGACAGCCGTTCCAGCAGCGGGGGAGTGATGGTGAGCAGGCCGATGTCCTGTGTGCGCAGGACGTCGGCGGCCTGGTCGACGAGGTGTTGGCCGTAGGCGTCGACCTGCCCGAACTGGCCCTCGGCGATGAGCCGTTTCACCCAGCGCGGATCGAGGTCGATCGTGAAGCCGTGGCGGCCGTGCGTCACGGCGTGCTGCCGGAACAGGGTGCCCACGACGTGCGGCCCGGTCGGGATGATGCCCAGCCAGTTCCCGCCGCGCGGCACACCGTGGCGGTCCAGGTTCGCGTTGCTCCAACTCACCATGCGGTCCAGCCAGTCCCGCATCAGGACGACCCGCTTCGGGGCGCCGGTGGTGCCGCCGCTCTCGAAGAACCCGATCACGTCGGGCCGATTGCCGTATCCCCTGGGAATCAGGTCCTCGCCCCGGACGTCACGAAGCTCCGCGGCCAGGTTCGGGAAGAGCCGGAGATCCTCGTACGTCTTGACATCGGCCCGCGGATCGAAGCCGAGCGTGGCGGCCCGGTCCAGCCAGAACCGGCAGCCGGTCTCGGGATTGAAATGCCATTCCATGGCGGCGCGGAGGAATTCGTCCGGATCGGGCTGGACGTCGAACGGAAGATCCAGAATTTGTTCTGCGGTAAAGGGCATTGTCTCTCCCTCATGGAAAGGGTCAGGTGTATTCGGGTATGACGGCGATGCCGCCGGAGCGGTGAAAGGCGGTGGGCGCCGGAAGGGCGTGTCGAAAGAGCGGGGACTACGGCTGCAGCCGGCTCGTACGCCACCCAGGCGCGTCGCGGTCGTAGCGCAGTCTGCGGTGCAGCCGGTCCGAACTCGCGCTCCAGAATTCGACGACGGCGGGCTGCAGTCGGTAGCCGACGAAGAACTCCGGCCGGGGCTGCGGCTCCCCGGTCAGTTCCAGGCCGCGTGCCCTGGCGCGCAGGGCCTCGACGTCCGCCAGATCCTCCAGCGGCTCGCTCTGCCGGGTGACCGTCGACATGGCGTGCAACGGAATCGCCCGCGCGGACCACAGGGCGTCCGACTCGGCGTCGGGCAGGAGCACGACGGGACCGGAGAGAATGATCTGCTGGCCGGTCTCCCTCCAGTACAGCAAACCCGACGCCCACCCCGTGGCGGCGAGTTCGCGTCCTTTCTGGCTGCGGCTGTGGCTGGTGAACACCAGACCGAGGTCGGTGACCTCGGTGATGGCGACCACCCGGTTGGAGGCGCGGCCGCGGGAGTCCGCGGTGGCCAGTGCCAGCGCGGCGGGCTCGCGGACTCCGGTCTCCCGTGCCTCGGAAAGCCAGCTGCGCACCAGCTTTAGAGGATCCGACGGCGGTTCGTCGTACTCGGGGAAAGGGAGGTCGACCTTCCCGCTGAGGGACTCGAATTCACTTGCGTCCATGAAAGGCTCCCCCGCTAGACATTGATTGTTCCCTCGGCGACCACGACGGCGTGCCCGCCGACATGAACCGAGTGAATCGACTCGCCGACCCCCTCGGCGGTCGCCCTCATGACCGACGCGCGTCCCATTTCCACGCCCTGGGTGATGCGGATCTCCTGCCCGTACTCGGCGAACCCGTGCCTGGCCAGGTGAATCGCGAGAGGCCCGGCTGCGGAACCGGTCGCCGCGTCCTCGACCACGCCGTAGGCGGGGGAGAACATCCGCGTCCGCCAACCCCCGTCCGCCTCGGCGAAGCAGTTGGCGGCCATGTCGGGGAAACGCGAGAGGGCGCGGTGATCCGGGTGGAGAGCGGACAGCGCCTCGACGTCGCTCAACCCCACGAACACGTGCCGCGGACCGTTGCGGTAGATCTCGACCGGGGCCGTCGACGACCCGACCCCGAGTGCGGCCAGGAGGTCGGTGGCGAGATCGTAGGGCTTCCACAGGGGAACCGGCTGTTCCATCCGGACCCACGCGGCGCCGTCGCGGGTGCCCAGCTCGAACGGGATGACACCCATCGCGGTCTCCAGCCGCAGCCTGTCGCGGCTCCAGGTCCGGCCGAGCGCGAAGGCGGTGCCGAGCATCGGGTGCCCGGCGAACGGCAGTTCGTTCACCGGGGTGAAGATCCTTATCCGTGCGTCGCCGCCCTGCTCGGCCGGCAGCACGAAGGTGACCTCGGAGAGGTTCATCTCCCTGGCGATGCGCTGCATGGTGCCAGCGGTCAGATCCTCGCTGTCGAAGAAGACGGCGACCGGGTTGCCCAGCAGCGGCTCACTGGCGAAAGCGTCCACGACTGTGTATCGGTGCGTCATCGGCGCTCCCCGGCTCGTGCTGCTGTCGAGGACCCGGCGGAGAAGGCGAGGCCCAGCGAGTCGATCCCCTCGGCCACCGCCGCGACGTCGAAGCTCGCGCGGTGGTCGGGTGCGTAGCCGATCAGCTCGGCCGCCCGGTTGGGGGGCAGCGGCCGGTCCGCCGGAACGTCCGGATCCCACCACATGACCGCGCCCCAACGGCCGCGTTCACGGTCGGCGATCCACAGTTTCAGGCGCAGTCCCTCGACCTCGCGCCACGGCTCGACGGAGCCGTCACGGAGATCCTTCTCCAGGGATTCGACGGTCTGGTGGGACCTGGCCAGGTCCCACCAGACGACAGTCACCCTCATCGGCCGAGCACCCCCTGTATCGCCTCGCGGATGATGCGCGGGCCGTCGACGGTGAGCACCGACTCGGCGTGGAACTGAACCGACGCGAAGCCCGGCCCGCGCAGCGCGTTCACCTCGCCGGTCTCCTGGTCGCGGCTCACCTCGACCACCCCGATCCCTTCGACGGTTCGCCTGCACACCGCGCTGTGCGCGGCGAACGTGTTGTAGAAGCCCACGCGTTCGCGCACACCGAACAGTTCGATCTCCCGCTGCACCCCCTGGTTGGGCACCTCGCGGCGGTGCAGGTCGAGGCCGAGCCTCGTGCTGAGCACCTGATGGCTCAGGCACACGGCGAGCATCGGCCGGCGACCCGCCAGCGCGGTGTCGATCGACTGCCGCAGCTTGGCGATCTTGGGGTGGGAGGTCATCCGCGGATCTCCCGGACCGGGACCGAAGACCGTCAGATCGTGGGCCGCCACGTCGTACGGCTCGTCGAAGCGGCGGACCTCCACGGACAGTCCCAGTGACCGCAACTGCTGGTCGAGCATCGCGGTGAAGGTGTCCTCCGCGTCCACGACCAGTGCCGTCATGCCGTCCAGCGAGGTCCCGGCCGGCGGTCGGTCGTCCTTGTCCCGGAGCCAGAAGCCCGCGATCCCCTCGTTACGGCGATCAAGGGCGGCGCGGACCTCCGGGTCGGCCGCGTAACCGGACGAGTGCCCGGACTTGAGCGCGTTGAGCAGGGTCGCCAGCTTGCCGTGGGTCTCGGAGACCTCGGCCGCCGGGTCGGAGTGGCGCACCAGTGTGGCCCCGACGGAAATGTTCATCCGGCCGCCGGGATCGATGTCGGCCGTCCGGATCAGGATCGCCGAGTCGAGTGTCTGCTGCCCGGCCGCGTCCCGTCCGAGCAGCGCGGCGACCCCGCTGTAGTAGGCGCGCCCTTGCGGCTCGTAGCGCGAGATGACCTTGGCGGCGCTCTCCAGCGGGCTCCCCGTGACGGTCGGGGCGAACATCGTCTCGTGCAGGACCTCGCGCACATCGCGGGTGGTCCTGCCCTCGATCAGGTACTCGGTGTGCGCCAGCCGCGCCATTTCCTTCAGATACGGCCCGTGCACGCGCCCCCCGTCGTCGCACAGCCGGGCCATCATCTTCAGTTCCTCGTCGAGGACCATGTAGAGCTCGTCGGTCTCCTTGGTGTCGGCGAGGAACTCCATGACCCCCTGCAAGGTGGGGCCGCCGGACGGATACCGGTATGTGCCGCTGATCGGGTTCATGACGGCGGTGCCGCCGGCGAGCGAGACATGGCGCTCAGGTGTCGCACCGACGAGGGTGTTGCGGCCGGTGTGGATGATGAAGGTCCAGTAGGCCTTCTCCTCGCGCTCCAACAGCCGCCGGAAGAACGACAGGGCGCTGCTCAGGGAGTAGTCGCCGATGTCCGCGACGAACGAGCGCTTCATCACGAAGTTGGCGCCCTCGCCGGTGCCGATCTCCTCGGTGACGATCCGACGCACCATCTGCGCGTAGGCGGCGTCGTCCACGTCGAAGTGACCGCCGGTCAGTTCCGTCGGGACCTGCGGGAAGCGGGCGAGGGCCTCGGCGACCGGCACCGTGTCGCGAGCGGTGAGGCTCATCGCGAGAAGGGGTGTGGCGTCGTCCCGCGCGGCGAAGCCGCGGTCGGCCAGCTGCCGGTAGGGGACGAGCACCAGCGTGTCGAGCGCGGGACCCGGCCCGGAGTCGTCGGCCAACGGGATGTCGTCCAGCGACTTGTACTCGCTCACCGGGCCGGTCAGGACGTCCAGCCTGCCGGGGGAGCCGCTTTCGGGACGGTGGATGATCGCGAAGGCGGGCAGTTCCAGCGCGAGAACCTGCTCGAGCAGCGCGCTCATGCCAGCACGTCCTCGGTGCGGACCACCATGGCGCAGCACCGTGCCGCGTATTCGAGGGTCATCGTGTGGCGGTCTTCGGAGAAGTCGCCGAGCGCGTCGGCGACCAGGAAGGGCTGGACGTCGTTGGAGAACGCGTCCAAAGCGGTCGACAGCACTCCGATATGCGCGTAGACACCGCAAATGATCAACTGGTCACGCCGCAGCGTGCGCATGCGCTGCAGCAGCTCCGAGCCGAAGAACGCGCTGTAGCGCCATTTCGTGCTCACCCAGTCGTCCGCGTCGGGTCGGAGTTCGGGAACGACCGCGCGTTCGGTCTCGTCAGTACGCATGCCGGGACCCCAGAAGTCCTTCAGGAGCCCACGTTGCAGGTCCGTCATCCCGCCGGGCTGGGCGGTGTAGGCCACCGGCACCCCCAGCGCTCCGCAGCGCTTCTTGAGGTCGGCGATGTTGGTCACCAATTCGCCGCGCATGCCGTCGTCGAAGGGCTCGAGGAAATAGCTCTGCATGTCGTGGATGAGGAGCACCGCCCGATCCGGGTCGACGGTCCAGCGCACGGTGTTCTCCGGCAGCGCGTCCCTCAGCGGCAGTCCGTAAGGCGCGATCGGCGGTATTCCCGTCATCAAAGACTCCCTCTCTACGAATCTCAGTACTCGGACCACGCCGAGACCACCTTGATGGCCTGGGGGGTGTTGAGCCGCGGATCACACAGGCTGGTGACGGGGCCCGAACCCAGCTCGGCCGGGTCCAGCACGCACTCGGTCACGTCGTCGGGGGTCGCCTCCAGGTGCAGCCCCCCGGCGGGAACCCCCGCCAGGTCCAGGACCCGCCGGAAGCCGCGGACTTCCCGGGCGACGGTCTCCACGAGCCGGTATTTGGTGCCGTCGGCCGCGCAATCGGTGTTCCCGTGCATCGGGTCGCTGAGCCAGACCACCGGGTGCCCGGCCGACTGCACCGCCTCGACGAGCCGGGGCAGCCTGTCGGCGACGAGGTCGGCACCCATGCGCACGATGAGTGAGAGCCGGCCCGGCTCCCGCTCCGGGTCCAACCGGTCGCACAGCTCGACGATCTCGCCGACGGTCATCGACGGACCGACCTTGCAGGCAACCGGGTTGGCCACCTGGGCGAGCAGCGCGACGTGCGGGCCGTCGATCTGTCGGGTCCGCTCGCCGATCCACGGCCAGTGGGTGGAGCCGAGCAGATGCCGAACGCCGTCGAGCTCTCGGAGCATCGACATCTCGTAGTCCAGCAGCAGCGCTTCATGGCTCGTCCACACAACAGGCCCGGCAGGCCGAGGCGTTGACCCGACCCACCCGAGCCGCGTCGTGATCTCCCGCGCCGCCATGTAGCCCGTGAGCATGCGCAGCGGATCGGGACGCCTGCTCTCGTGGGTGGGCTCCGGCCCGTTGATCATGTGCCCGAAGAAGGACGGCAGTTCGTCGTCGCCGAGTTTCTCGACCCGGCTGGAGCGGGGCTTGCAGAACTGCCCCGCGATCCGCCCGACCCGCAGTGTCCGCTTGCCGGTGGCGTCCTCCAGGTTCTGGGCGAGCAGATCGATGAGGCCGGTCTTGCCCTGAATGTGCCCGGCGGTGCACTCGGCCGGGTCCTCCGCACAGTCCCCGGCCTGCAGCACCTGCATCTCGCCGGCGGCGACACGGGCCAGGTGGGAGCGGAGGGTCTCCACCTGCGCCGCGGTCACCAGCGGTGTGACGGACGACAGCATCGCCCGTACGAGCTCGACCTGCGAGGGACTGTCCCATTCGGGCTGATGGCGCGCCTGGGCCCTATCGATGTCGGCAAGGATGTTTCCCATAACGACCTTCTCCATTGATTGAAAAGAAGACGCCCGCTGAAAGGCGTTCAGGTCGGTATGTCGGCCCGCTTGACCTGAGGGACGGCGATGCCCAGAGCCCTGAACTGCTGGCAGGGGTTCATGAACTCGCGCTGGTGCTTGATCTTTCCGTTCTCGAACAGGAAGGAGTGCAGGAAGTGATTGCGGTAGTGGCCGTCGGGATAATCGGGGAAACGGATCGTTCCCTCGCCGTCGCATTCGACCCAGAACCGGTTGGGGTCCTGCGTGTCGAAGATCTCGACGTTCGTCCAGACCCAGTCGGGGAAGCACTTGAGCGACCATTGGCCGTGGTCGCCCAGCCGGTCCCGGCCCGTGATGACGATCGGCTGCCCGGTTTCGGTCGTCCAGAGACCACCGGTGCCGTCCTCGGTGAACAGAAGGTGCCGGCGCAGGCGATCCTCCCCGCGGGTATTCATGTACTGCTGCACGATCGCGCGGTTGCTCGCTCGCAGTTCCGCGTCGCCGCGGGACCTCGACAACGTATCGGTGGTTTCGGCGGTTCCGGTGATGTCTACCATTTCCTCTTCCTCCAGTGCCGAAGTAAAGCGGGATCGCCGCGCGCACAAGGGCAGGCAGAACCAGGCATGACGACGCCCAAAGAGCACAATCATGCATTGGTTCAAGAGATTTCTGGTGAGCCCCCGTCCCGCGCTCGGCGGGTAGACGAAATCTTGTTCATGCCCCGGCTGGTTCGGGAAGCTGGTAACCGCTGTCTGGCCGAAAAATTCCAACCGGTATCACCGTCTGACGGATCTGCTCCATGGCGGGCGCGATTTCGCTGGACGCGCGCCTGCGGGGACTCCTCCCACGTGCGGGCGAAAAGAGGGGTGCCGGGGTTGATCCGTCGCCGGCCGGATCGGGGCAGGCACGGCAGCCGACCCCACCTGATCCGCGCCGGCGGCGTCCCCTACAACACCCGGCCAGCCGACCGGGCGGGTTGAGCAAGCAGCCCGAGTCTCTTCCTGGCCGGTGACAAGGGTGACGAGGGCGACGACAGCCGGCGCGTCCGAGGCGAGCCGACCCGATGCCGGGACCTGCCTGCCATCTCCCGTCGGGGCGAGCGGCCCGCGCTCCTGTCCCCTGGCCGCCGACGCGCGCCGGAGCCCCGCGTCCGACGTGAATTTCGGCCACGCGAGCCGCGCTCGATGGAACGAACAAGTCAATACTGCGCCACGGGCGGTGGCCAAACCTAGGGGGCACTTATGTTCGCGATGCGCACCGCACGCCTAGTTGATTTCGATATTCAAGGATTCGGGAAACCAACAAGACACTTGCCCAATCAGAAGGGGGAATTCCGGTGAAGCGTATCGGTGAACATGCGGTGGTGCTGGGAGCGAGTATTTCGGGCCTGCTTGCCGCCCGGGTGCTCTCCGAGGCATTCGACCGGGTAACGGTGGTGGAGCGTGACCAGCTGCCGGAGGGACAGCGGACCCAGCGGCGAGGTGTGCCGCAGGGCCGCCACGCTCATGGTCTGCTCTCCAAGGGCGCGAAGATCTTCGAGGAGCTCTTCCCCGGGATACTCGACGACTTCGTCGCCGGTGGCGCGCCCGTCATCGACGGACCTGCCGAGCTGCGCATGAGGCTGGGCGGGCACCTGTTGTGCATGGACGGCGAGTACGCCGATCTGTCCCGCACCTACCAGCCGAGCCGGCCGCATCTGGAGAGCCGGCTCCGCGCCCGGATCGGGGACCTCGCGAAGATCAAGGTCATCGACGAATGCCAGGTCAGCGGCCTCGAAACCGCCACGGACAAGAGCGCTGTCACCGGTGTGCGGGTCAGGTACGTGGGCAGCGGCTCCGAGGACGTGATCCCCGCCGACCTGGTGGTGGACGCGACCGGCCGGTCCGGACGGACCACCAAATGGCTGGTCGAGATGGGATACGAGCCGCCGCAAGAGGAGCGCATCGACGTCGACATCATGTACACCAGCCGGTATCTGCGGCCGGCCCCCGGCTCCATGGGCCGTGAGAAGGTCGTGATCATCGGGCACGCACCGGGAAGCCCCAAGGGCGCGGAATTCCTCGAGGAAGAGGACGGCCGCTGGGTCCTGACGCTGATCGGATACCGCGACCACCATCCGCCGACCGACCCCGCCGGGTGGGTCGAGTTCGCCAGGCCGCTGGTCCCCGAACACGTCTTCGCGGCGATCCGCGACGCCGAGCCGCTCAGCGAGATCTCCGCGCACCGGTTCCCGGCGAGCGTGCGCCGCCGCTACGAGAAGCTGACCCGATTCCCGCGCAGGCTGCTGGTGGTGGGCGATGCGATATCCAGCTTCAACCCCATCTACGCCCAGGGAATGACAGTGGCCTCGCTCCAGGCGATGGCGCTGCGCGACTCGCTGAACGGTGACCTGGACCAGGTCGGGCAACGCTTCTTCCGCAAGGCCGCCAAACCCATCGGCGTCGCCTGGAAGATGGCGACCGGCAGTGACCTGGCCCTGCCTCAGATCGAAGGCCCGAGGCCACTTCCCGTGCGGCTCATCAACTCCTACATGGACAAGGTGCTCGCCGCGGCCGAAACGGACATGGTCGTGGCCGAGAAGTTCCTGAAAGTCCAGTACCTGCTCGAACCGCCGACAGCGCTGTGCACCCCGGGCATCATGTGGCGCGTTCTGGCGGGGAATCGCCGGCGGCGCTCCACGGCACACACCAGTTAACGGAGGTAACAAATGCCCCTCTCCATCGCCGACAAGATCCTTCGGCTCTCCCTGACCACGTTCCCGTTCATAGACGCGTCACAGTTCTTTCCGTCGCTCTCCACGTACAAGGTCGACAGGACCTTCGAGCTCGCCGAGTTCGAGGAGGCCATGACGCACTTCTTCCGGGGGAATCCGCTCTTCTCCAAGTGCCACCTGGTGGAGCTGACCTTCGACACTCCCGAGGACTTCCCCCTGTCGTCCTTCCAGGCACTCCTCGCGGAAAAGTACGAGAGCTTCTACGACAGCTTTCTGCTCGCTTCCGTCACCTACCGATCCGACCCGCACCTGCAGGGCATCTTCACGTGCATTCCGTTTCCGCTGCAGGACGGCTACAAGGTCTTCCGATTCCACCAGGCTCTGATGAAGACCCTGAAGACTCGGCAGGACGGCTTCCGGATCGCCGAAGGCCTCGCAGAGCTGGGGATCCGGGCCGATGAACTGGCAGCCTTCCTGCCGCCCGCTCAGACCTCGCCCTCCGGTGCGAGCAAGGAACTCCCCGTCTCCTTCACCGAAGGATCTGAGCCGCCGGTCAAGATCGGCCCCTTCATGGAAAGGATGAGGGCGGATTTCCTCGACCGCGACAGCGCGAACATGTTCGTCCTCAAGAACAGCCTCTACTCGCCGAAGCTGCCCCTTGGCAACACACTTCGGTTTCTGACGGTGCCGCGAAGCGTCATCGAGCAGAGCACGGGAATCCAGATCCGTGACTACTATCGCGCCGAGGAGCAGCGCGAGATAGACGCGCTGTCTCGCATCGAGCGGCGAGAGGACTTCATCGAGGCCGGCCACGCCAGGATCGGGAAGATGATCGCCACGCCCGACGTCTTCGCCGTCAACAACTACGGCAATGTGTCGGCGCACGACGGCTCGGACGCCCAGGCGGATCAAGGCATGCTCGTGAAGTACGAGTGGCACATGCCGCTCATCGTGTTGGGACTCACCGTGGGCGAGAGGTCCGGACTCTCGTGGACCATCACCATTCGCGACAAGGCGTTCAACTTTGCGACGGTCCGAACGTCCTCGCAGGGTGACACCGTCATGGCGGCCACCGGAAAGAATCCGGCAGCGTCCGTCGCATGAACTGCCGGTGACGTGCAGGAACGAGGGGGCTGAGGCCCGCTCGTCTTCTACCGGTCGGGTGGCCAGGGGCGCGCGAGCCCCTGGCCACCCGACCGCGTCCACGTCTCCGCCGCACCTGTGGAAGCCTGCCCAATGAACGCGCCGAGCGGTCCGCAACGATGCCGCGAACAGACCCGAGAGGCCTTCGGATGAGTAAGCCCGCCCTGCAGAAGTTGACCCTCGCCGACGACCTGAGCATCACGCGGATGGGATACGGCGCGATGCAGCTGACCGGTCCCGGCGTCTTCGGACCACCCGAGGACCGCACCCGGGCGATCGCCGTGCTGCGCGCAGCGGTCGAGCTCGGCATCACCCACATCGACACCAGCGACTTCTACGGCCCGACCGTCGTCAACGAACTGATCAAAGAAGCCCTGCACCCCTACCCGGCCGGGCTGCACATCGTCACCAAGGTCGGCGTCCGCCGCACCGCCGACGGCGGCTGGATCACCTCCCTGGACCCCGCCGACCTCAAGGCCCAGGTCCACGAGAACCTCCGGCACCTCGGCCTGGAGACCCTGGACGTGGTCAACCTGCGCACCCCCGCGTTCGGCGGTGACGGATCCTCCGTCGCCGAGTCGTTCGCCGCCTTGGCCGGCCTGCGCGAGCAGGGCCTGATCCGGCACCTCGGCCTCAGCGGGATCACCGACGCCCAGCTCACCCAGGCCCAGGCCATCGCCCCCGTGGTCACCGTGCAGAACCAGTACAACCTGGCCGACCGCGCCGACGACGACCTCGTCGACCGCTGCGCCGAGGAGAACATCGCCTACGCCGCGTTCTTCCCCCTCGGCGGCGGATTCCACCCACTGCGGTCACGGCCCCTGCGCGATGTCGCCCGCCGCCTCGGCGCCTCCGAGCAACAGGTGGCGCTCGCCTGGCTACTGCGGCGCTCGCCGTCGACGGTGCTCATCCCCGGAACCTCCTCCGTCGCTCACCTGCGGGAGAACATCGCCGCGGCCGACCTGCAACTGCCCGACGAGGCGATCGCCGAACTCGACGCCATCGGGCAGTGACCCGTGTGAACGACCGCGCCCACCCATTCACCTGGACCACACCAGAGAAGGCGGCAACCAATGAAAATTCGAGACCTCCACAACGAGTTCACCGCGGACCGCGCCGCCGCCGAGCGTGCCTACTACGGGAAATTCCTCACTCTTGAGGGAATCTCGATCCGAACCGGCGAAAGCCAGTACGGCACACCGGTGGTGGAAGTGTCGGACACTCCCGGAGGCCCCCACCTCGCGATCTTCGTGCTGCCGTTCGACGACCGGATCAAGGAATCGTTCCGGCTTGTGCGAAACGTCCCCCTGGGCGTCACCGTCACGGTGAAGGGAGAATGCCGGGTCTTCAGCGAGGACGGGACAGTGCTGGTCATCAAGGAGTGCGAAATCCTCACCCCATGAGTCCCTGAAGCCGCCCGACGTCCGGCTCATGACGGTCTGTCGGGCGGGGCGGGCAGGGCGGCCCGGGAAGCGTGACATGCAGGGAAGACCGTGCCTGCCTGCGCACCAGCACCGGTGCCGCCCGTCGAGGCCCCGAGCCTGCTGGAACGTCTAGCCGAGATACCGCACCCCGCGTGATCCGCGCGGGGTGCGCCACCCGCCGCCCGCCACCCGTCGTCTCCGCCCTGGCCGCGCGCGCTCCTGGCCGGGACCACGTCTCTGTTGGCGCCCGCCGACGCGCCCGCCCGCGCGTGAACCCGGCTCGTTGTCCGCCCCGATCCGATCCGGTGCTCCCCGCCCCGCAACGGCCCTCCGAGTCCGCAGTACGGCGGCTGCCGCCGGCCCGGACCGACAGCGACGCCCTCGACGCGGCGGTCGGGGTTCGGCTCGCGTACCGCCGTCCCCTCTATACGGCCGGGCAGCGCGCGCCGACCGTAGACGGCAAGAGCCCGCAGGGCACCGCGAAGGCCGACGCACGAAAGAGCCACCTGTCCGCCGCCCGGATACCGCAAACCGGACATGCCCCCGCTGCACCGAAACCCCCTGGGCATCGGCGATGCGCGTGAATATCCACCATCCGCACGGTCGTCGATGGAACGAGTCCGTCAATATCGCGTGATAAATGCCGCTCGGATCACCGACTGCCTTTACTTGAAGAGACACAGCCGCTCGTTCCGAATCGATCGCCCTTTCAAGGGGCTCGACGAGAGGAACGCATGATCGCGGACATGTCCGACCCGCTCGCCAACATTGACAGTGAGGACGCACGCGGGTTCGCGTCCTAAACGAGAAATGGAATAGTCAGTGACCACCAATCGCACCCTCGTCATTGTCGCCCACCCGAACCTCGCGGAATCCCGTGGCAACGCCACCTGGCTCGCCGGGATCAAGGACTTGGACAACGTCACCGTCCACGACCTCTACCAGACCTACCCCGATTTCAAGATCGATGCGGCACGCGAGCAGCAGCTGCTGCGCGAGCACGACACCGTCGTTCTCCAGTTCCCGGTCTACTGGTACAGCGTGACTCCGCTGCTCAAGGCCTGGTTCGACGCGGTGCTGGTGCACGGTTTCGCCTTCACCTTCGACGGTTCCGCCTCCGCGCTGCAGGGCAAGAAGGCGTGGCTGGCCGTCACGGTCGGCAGCACCCTGGAGACCTACGCCGCGGAAGGCCTCGCCCGGCGGACCCTTGAGGAGTACCTCGCCCCGGTCGCTCAGACGCTGGAGTTCTGCCAGCTCGACTACCAGGGTATTCACTCCGTCTACGGCATGATCTTCGACCCGCTGGACGAGGATCTGGTCCTGAACGCCAAGGAATACCGCCGGCTCCTCTCGACCAGTGAGACGCCGGTCGGCTGACCTCGGTTATTCGGTGAACCTCGATCGTTCGTGAATTCTTGGAGTCTTCACGATTGATCACGAAGTTCACTCCGGGGCCCGGCCCCAGGCCGCGCGCTCCCGTATGTCACCGCCGCTTCCTTTGCCGAACTCGACGGGAGTTCAGCGAAGGAAGCACGACTCAGGTTCGGTGAAGCGGTCTTGAAACCGTCCGGGCGGTGACCGAAGACGTAACGGACCGAGTCCGGCTACGCGCCTGCGCTCCCAGGCGGAGGCGATCATCGCGAGGGGCAGCAGATGGACCAGGGGGACCTCCGCATCATCCAAGGCGATCCCACTCCCGAGGAACTCGCCGCGCTGATCGCGGTTCTGGCGGCCCGCACCGCCGCGCAGCGCCCCGCCACTCCGCGGTTCGCCCATGGCGACCACAGCCCGCGGGCCCGCTGGCGCCGCCCCGACCGCGTGACCGACTACCGCAGCCCCGTCTCCTGGCGCTGACGTCCCCCCCCGGCGTCAGCGCCAGGTCGTCGTCCGCGGCCGACGGTGATGTCACGCGTGGGGTCGTCCATCAGGCGAGCACAGCCTCGACGGCGGGGCGGCTGACGGAGAGAGCACCCAGCTCAGACAGCCATTCCGTGGGATTTCCCGGGGCCTGTGCCTTCAGCACTCGATGATATTCACCGCAAGCCCGCCCCGAGCCGTCTCCTTGTACTTCACGCTCATGTCCGCCCCGGTCTCCTTCATCGTCTTGATGACCTTGTCGAGGGACACCTTGTGGGAGCCGTCTCCCCGCATCGCCATGCGTGCGGCGGTCACCGCCTTCACCGCGGCCATGCCGTTGCGTTCGATGCAGGGGATCTGGACGAGGCCGCCGACGGGGTCGCAGGTGAGGCCGAGGTTGTGTTCCATGCCGATCTCGGCCGCGTTCTCGACCTGCTCCGGGCTGCCGCCCAGTACCTCGGCCAGTGCGCCCGCCGCCATCGAGCAGGCGGAGCCGACCTCGCCCTGGCAGCCGACCTCCGCGCCGGAGATGGACGCGTTCTCCTTGAAGAGCATGCCGATCGCGCCGGCGGCCAGCATGAAGCGGACGACACCCTCCTCGTCCGCGCCCGGCACGAAGTTGATGTAGTAGTGGAGGACCGCCGGGATGATGCCGGCCGCGCCGTTCGTGGGGGCGGTCACGACCCGGCCGCCCGCCGCGTTCTCCTCGTTCACCGCCATCGCGTAGAGCGTGATCCACTCCATCGCGTGCGCCAACGGGTCGCCCTCCGCCCGGAGTTGGCGTGCCGACATGGCGGCCCTGCGGCGGACCCGGAGGCCGCCGGGCAGGATGCCCTCCCTCGACATGCCCCGCGACACGCACGCCCCCATCACGCGCCAGATCTCCAGCAGCCCGGCCCGGATCTCCTCCTCCGTGCGCCAGGCACGCTCGTTCTCCAGCATCAGCGCGGAGATCGAAAGACCGGTCTCCTGCGTGAGGCGCAGCAGTTCGTCGCCGGTGCGGAACGGGTACTTGAGGACCGTGTCGTCCAGCTTGATCCGGTCGGCGCCCACCGCCTCCTCGTCGACGACGAACCCGCCGCCCACCGAGTAGTACGTCTTGGACAGCAGCTCGCCGCCCGCCGCGTCGTAGGCCCACAGCGTCATGCCGTTGGCGTGGTAGGGAAGGGTTTTGCGGCGGTGCAGCTTGAGGTCGGCGTCGAAGTCGAACGGGATCTCGTGCTCGCCGAGGAGACGGATGCGTCCCGCCGCCTTGATCTGCTCGACCCGTTCGTCGGCCCCCTCCACGTCCACCGTGCGCGGTGACTCGCCCTCCAGGCCGAGCAGCACCGCCTTCGGGGTGCCGTGCCCGTGCCCGGTCGCGCCGAGGGAGCCGTACAGCTCGGTGCGGACGGAGGCGACGGAGTCCAGCAGTTCCTCGTTGCGCAGCCGGAGCGCGAACATGCGGGCGGCTCGCATCGGGCCGACCGTGTGGGAGCTGGACGGGCCGATGCCGATCGAGAACAGGTCGAAGACCGAGATGGCCACGGTGACTCCTCAGAACGCAAGACGTGCGGGGTGCTGCGAGGGGGTGGGGCACCGCCGTGCACCTCTCAGTGTGCGGCGGTGCCCCGGGGGCCGACTACAGCCCGGGGTACAGCGGGTACTTCTCCGCCAGCGCGGTGACACGGGCCTTCAGACCCGCCACATCGAACGACGGCTTCAACGTCTCCGCGATGACGTCTGCGACCTCGGCGAAGTCCTCGGCGGTGAAGCCGCGGGTCGCCAGCGCCGGCGTACCGATGCGCAGGCCGGAGGTGACCATCGGGGGACGAGGGTCGTTCGGGACGGCGTTGCGGTTGACCGTGATGCCGACCTCGTGGAGCCGGTCCTCGGCCTGCTGGCCGTCGAGTTCGGAGTTCCGCAGGTCGACCAGGACGAGGTGCACGTCCGTGCCGCCCGACAGGACGTCGACCCCTACGGCCTTCACGTCGTCCCGGACCAGTCGCTCGGCGAGCAGCCGCGCGCCTTCCACCGTACGCCGCTGGCGCTCCTTGAACTCCTCGCCCGCCGCGACCTTGAAGGAGACGGCCTTGGCGGCGATCACATGCTCCAGCGGACCGCCCTGGAAGCCGGGGAAGACGGAGGAGTTCAGCTTCTTCGCGAAGGACTGCCTGGCGAGGATGATGCCGCCGCGCGGGCCGCCCAGCGTCTTGTGGGTGGTGGAGGTGACGACGTCCGCGTACGGGACGGGGTTCGGGTGGAGGCCGGCCGCCACCAGCCCGGCGAAGTGCGCCATGTCGACCCACAGATACGCCTCGACCTCGTCCGCGATCCGGCGGAACTCGGCGAAGTCCAGCTGCCGCGGGTATGCCGACCAGCCCGCGATGATGACCTTCGGGCGGTGCTCCTTGGCGAGCTTCTCCAGCTCGGCCATGTCGACCAGACCGGTCTGAGCGTCCACGTGGTAGGCGACCACGTCGAACTGCTTGCCGGAGAAGTTCAGCCGCATCCCGTGGGTGAGGTGGCCGCCGTGCGCCAGGTCGAGGCCGAGGATGGTGTCGCCGGGCTGGGCGAGCGCGAACAGGGCGGCCTGGTTGGCTGAGGCGCCCGAGTGCGGCTGGACGTTGGCGTACTCGGCGCCGAACAGCTCCTTGACCCGGTCGATCGCGATCTGCTCGGCGACGTCGACGTGCTCGCAGCCGCCGTAGTAACGACGGCCCGGGTACCCCTCGGCGTACTTGTTGGTGAGGACCGAGCCCTGGGCCTCCATGACCGCGACCGGAGCGAAGTTCTCCGAGGCGATCATCTCCAGCGTGGACTGCTGACGGCGCAGCTCGGCGTCGACGGCGGCGGCGATGTCCGGGTCGAGTTCGTGCAGGGGCGTGTTCAGGACGGACATGGATCTACGACTCCTCAGCCGGCGGTGAAAGCGGTGTACTCGTCGGCGGAGAGAAGGTCGCCCGGCTCGTCCGTGATCCGTACCTTGAAGAGCCAACCGCCGTCGAAGGGCTCGGAGTTGACGAGCGCGGGCTCGTCCACGACGGCCGTGTTGATCTCCACGACCTCACCGGTGACCGGCGCGTACAGGTCCGACACCGACTTGGTGGACTCCAGCTCGCCGCAGGACTCGCCCGCCGTCACCGTCGTACCGACCTCGGGGAGCTGGGCGTAGACGACATCGCCGAGCGCGTTGGCCGCGAACTCGGTGATACCGACCGTCGAGACACCGTCGACGGCGGCCGTCAGCCACTCGTGTTCCTTGCTGTACCGCAGATTCTCGGGGTGGTTGCTCATGGCGTGAATTCTCCTGTACGCGGTGGAGTGCTGGTGAAGGGGGGAGACACGGAGGGCGTGGTCGAGCAGGGACGATCCGCCCCGGTCACGGACTCGACGCTACGACGACTGTCACTTCTGGCGCTTGTAGAACGGCAGCGCCACGACCTCGTACGGCTCGTGACTGCCCCGGATGTCCACGCCGACACCGGCCGTGCCCGGCGCCGAGTGCGCCGCGTCGACGTAGGCCATGGCGATCGGCCTGCCCAGCGTGGGGGAGGGGGCGCCGGAGGTGATCTCGCCGATCACCCGGCCGTCGGCGACGACGGAGTACCCGGCGCGCGGGACCCGGCGGCCTTCGGCGACCAGGCCGACCAGGACGCGGGGCGGCTGCGCGGCGGCGCGTTCGGCGGCGGCCGTGAGGGCCGTACGTCCGACGAAGTCGCCGTCCTTCTCGAACTTCACGACCCGGCCGAGTCCGGCGTCGAAGGGGGTGAGGGAGGTCGACAGCTCGTGGCCGTAGAGCGGCATGCCCGCCTCCAGGCGGAGCGTGTCGCGGCAGGACAGGCCGCACGGGATCAGTCCGGCCGCGGCTCCCGCCTCGGTCAGTGCCTCCCACAGCTTCTCCGCGTCACCGGGGGCCACGAACAGCTCGAAGCCGTCCTCGCCGGTGTAGCCGGTGCGGGCGATCAGCGCGGGGACGCCCGCGACCGTGCCGGGCAGACCGGCGTAGTACTTGAGGCCGTCCAGGTCGGCGTCGGTGAGCGAGGCGAGGATGCCGGGGGACTCGGGGCCCTGGACGGCGAGCAGCGCGTACGCGTCTCGGTCGTCGCGGACGACGGCGTCGAAGCCGGCGGAACGCTCCACCAACGAGTCCAGGACAATCTGGGCGTTGGACGCGTTGGCGACGACCATGTATTCGGTCTCGGCCAGCCGGTAGACGATCAGGTCGTCGAGGATGCCGCCGTCGGCCTGGCAGATCATGGTGTAGCGGGCGCGGCCGACGCCCACGGAGGCGATGTTGCCGACGAGCGCGTAGTTGAGGAGTCGGGCCGCGTCCGGTCCGGTGACCGTGATCTCGCCCATGTGGGAGAGGTCGAAGAGGCCTGCCTTCGTGCGGACGGCGAGGTGTTCGTCGCGCTCGGAGCCGTAGCGCAGCGGCATGTCCCAGCCGGCGAAGTCGGTCATCGTCGCACCGAGCGAGCGGTGCAGCGCGTCGAGCGCGGTACGACGGGGGGCGGCGGTACTGCTCATCGGTCGGTCTCCCAAGGCATGACGGCGAGGTCGTTCCTCCCCATCTGTCATCGGAACCTGAGAGGTTCGCCATGACCGCGCGGGACACGCGCGGGACATGGGTTGCACCTTGGGTGGGACCACCGGGACGGGCGGCCCGCTTTTCAGATGTGCCTCGCCCGCGCGGTAACTGGGCCTGAGAGATTCAAGGGAGGGACTTGCTCCTTCGGCGCCCCAGCAACAGATGCCTGGGGACTCTCCCGCGCGGATTCAAGCGGCCGGTATGCAGTTAGGCGCGCACATCATCGCACAGGCTTTGTAACAGGCCTGTGGCCGGAAGCGAACGGAACCGCGAGACACCGTGCATTACCTTCTCTTTACGTTCGTTGGGGAGAACCTTTCCTGACCCCGCAGGGAGGACGATCACGGTGACAAGGACCACGGTGTACGCCACGACCTCGGCCGTAGCGCTGCCCGAACAGCGCTCGGCCCCGGCCAGGGAGGCATGCCCGGCCCGCCCGGCACCGGTCGTCCGCGACCTCCGCGAGCGCGCCGGCCGCAGCCCGCACGGACTCCGCTTCGGCCCCCGCGACCTCGTCGTGGTCACCGGCCTGCCCGGCAGCGGCAAGTCCACGCTGATGCGGCGCGCGGTGACCGGTGACGGCGCCCGCGTCGACAGCCAGGACGCCAGGGACCGCTGGGACACCCGGATGTCCCGTATATCGGGGCTGCTCCCGTACGCGGTCTACCGCCCCCTGGTCCGGCTCGCCCACTACACGGGACTGCACCGCACCCTGCGCTCCGCGTCCGGAGCGGTCGTGCACGACTGTGGCACCCAGACCTGGGTGCGCGGCTGGCTGGCCCGCGCCGCCCGCCGCCGCGGCGGCACCCTGCACCTGGTGTTCCTCGACGTCAGCCCGGACACCGCGCTGGACGGCCAGCGCGAGCGCGGCCGGGGCGTCTCGCGGTACGCGTTCCTGCGCCACCGCCGGGCCGCCGCCCGGCTGTTGCGCGCCGTGGAGCGCGGCGACCTGCCGCACGGCGTGGGCTCGGCGGTCCTGCTGGACCGGGACGCGGCGGACGTGCTGCACCGGATCGACTTCGCGGACTGAGCCGCTAGCCTTTTCCGTCACAGCACGTTTACAGCAGGCGGTTTCACCAGCAGGCGGTAGGTAGATGGACTTCCCGGCGGACTTCCCCGGTCAGGCGTACCCCCACCCGCATCCGCACGGCGGATGGCCCGGCAACGAGCTGGAGGAGGTGCTCTCGGTCTCCCTCGGCCTGCCTTCGGCCGGCGGCCGGATCATCGAGGTGCTGGCCCGCAGCTTCGTCTGGATCCCGCTGCCCAGCGGCGGCGGCCCGCACAGCGGACCCCTCGACCTGCCCACACTGGACATCGAAGGGCAGGCCTTCGTTCCGGTCTTCAGCTCCGAGGAGCAGTTCCGCCAGGTCGTCGGCTCGCATCTGTCGTTCACGATCGCGCCCGCGGTGGAGTTCGCCCGCGGGCTGCCCCCGCAGGTGGGCATCGCGGTGAACCCGGACGGCGTGGTCGGCATCCCGCTCCCGCCCCCCGCCGTGGCCGAGCTGTGCCGTATCGGCCGCACCGCCCTCGACGGCCCGACCAGTGGCGGCCGGGTCCGGCTCTTCGAGCCCGACTGGCAGGACGACCCGGTCGACTTCCTCGCCGCGGCCTCCGCGGAGTTCGCCGGCACGGGTGTGGTCGGCACGGCCCGCCGCTGCCTGGCCGCGATCGAGACCGCCGACCCGGTGATGTTCGTGGGCGTCGAACTGACCAGCTGGGAGGGCGACTTGAGGGCGGTCCCGATGGACGCCCTGTCCCGAGCCCTCACCCGGACCGAGGTCAAATGGCCGGTAAACCTGGTCCTCCTGGACGTGACCCAGGACCCGGTGGCGGACTGGATGAGGCAGACGGTGCGCCCCTTCTATACACAGGGTCACTAGAAACTCCGCGAGGGGCAGCCGACCCAGGGGCGCGGGGCTGTGTCGATTTGCGGCTCCGCCGCGGGGCGCGCCGAGCCACAACGGACCGCCACTCGCGAACGCACCACAGGCCCCGACCCATTGGGCGCTTAAGCTGGACCCCAACGCAGGCCAACCACCAGAAGGGGCGGTACACGTGAGCGCCAGCGGCACCGCGACCGGCCAGGTCGAGCACATGCTGCGCCAGGTGACGCCCGGGCGCTACGACGCCTACGAGGCGCTCCTGCGCGCCCTCGCGACCCCCCACTCCGGCCAGATCTGGATGCTCCTGTGGCACGGCCAGTCCGGCTCCCCGGACGCCCAGTACGGAAACATGCACGTCGAGGGTTACGGCTACGCCCCCTGCGTCACCTCCGCCCAGGAGCTGTCGGCGAGCGGCTGGAACCGTTCGTACGAGGTGGTCGACGGACTGGACGTGGCCCGCACCCTCTATCCGGACCACTTCGGCCTGTGGCTCAACCCGCACGCTCCGGGCGGCGGCCTCGGCATCCCCTGGCTGGACCTGCGGCGGATCGCCACCGGCCTGGAGCGCCAGCCCGCGGGGCCGCTGCGCCTGACGGAACCGGCGATCGAGGTCCCGCAGTTCTACGGCCTGCTCACGCAGAACGCCCACCGTACCCCGGCGGTCCGCACCCTCCGCCGCGCCTGGGTGCAGCCCGCGCTCGGGGCGCCGTATCTCGCGATCGGTCTGGATGTGTACGACACCAGTCCGCCCGCCGTGGACTCGGTGCGCGCGATGATGCAGCAGTCCATCGGCGCGGTCCCGGACGGGCTGCCGGTGTCGACCGTGGCGATGTCCGACGACTACGACCCGGTGGCGCTGTGGCTGCGGGCGAACGCCCGCCCGTTCTACGACCGTGAGGCCCACGCTGCGCCCGCTCAGGCGGGCGGGTACGGGTACCCACCCGCCCGTGGTGGATACTGAGCCCGCGAGTCCTCTTCCCAGCTTCTCCGCAGGATTTACGTCTACGGCACATTTCTCCGCGCGTAGACGGCGGTGTGGTGCCCCGAAAAACGCCGAGTCTCCCTTGTGTCCCAAGTGTCCGGCGTCCGGCGGGCGTTACCCACTGTTCGGATAACGGAATCCCTAGTTAAGCATCACGGTTGCGCATACTTTCGCCGCCAGACCTGGCGGGTGATCGCAGCCACGCTGAAGACTCGCGACTCAGACACGGGGTCGAGGACCCCGTGTCCACTGCAAGTCGACAAAGCCGCTAATCCGCGGCAGGCGTAAGCCGGTAACCACCGGCGAGAGGGGTCGGGTCACAGTGACCGCACCGATCGAGACCACGGGAGCGGAAGCCGGGGCGCAGCCGGAGGCTGTGCTCGTCGGCGCCGAGAAGGGGCAGATCGAGGGCCGTTCCCTTGGACAGATCGCCTGGACCCGGTTCAAGAAGGACAAGGTCGCCGTCGCCGGCGGCGTCATCGTCGTCCTGCTGATCCTGGTCGCGGCACTCTCCCGTCCCATCCAGGCGATGTTCGGCCTGGACCCCGATGCCTTCCACCAGAACCTGATCGACGCCAACACCTCGCTGCCCAAGGGCGGTTGGGGCGGCATGAGCTGGGACCACCCGCTCGGCGTGGACCCGCAGTTCGGCCGGGACGTCGCCACCCGCATCCTCGAGGGATCCTGGGTGTCGCTGGTGGTGGCCTTCGGTGCCACGATCCTGTCGAACGTGATCGGCACGATCCTCGGCGTGGTCGCGGGGTACTACGGCGGCCGGGTCGACTCGATCATCAGCCGCCTGATGGACACGTTCCTCGCCTTCCCCCTGCTGCTCTTCGCCATCGCCATCTCGGCGACGCTCCAGGGCGGTGCCTTCGGCCTCAACGGCCTGCCGCTGCACCTGAGCGTGCTGATCTTCGTCATCGGCTTCTTCAACTGGCCCTACCTGGGCCGTATCGTCCGCGGCCAGACCCTCGCCCTGCGCGAGCGGGAGTTCGTGGACGCCTCCCGGGGCATGGGCGCCAAGGCGCCGTACATCCTCTTCCGGGAGCTGCTGCCCAACCTCGTCGGCCCGATCATCGTCTACTCGACGCTGCTCATCCCGACGAACATCCTCTTCGAGGCGTCCCTGAGCTTCCTCGGGGTCGGTATCCAGCCCCCGCAGGCATCCTGGGGCGGCATGTTGCGGGACGCGGTCACCTACTACGAGGTCGACCCCGCGTACATGATCGTTCCCGGCCTCGCCATCTTTGTGACCGTCCTGGCGTTCAACCTGCTCGGCGACGGTCTCCGCGACGCTCTCGACCCCCGCAGCCGCTAGGGCCCGCACCCGAGAGTTCATCAAGTTTCCGACAATGGAGGAAGCAGATCATCATGCGAAGGTCAGCGCTGGCCGCAGTTGCGGCCATCGGCTCTGCGACACTGCTTGTAGCAGGTTGCAGCAAGGCCGATGACAACAAGAGTGACAACGGTGGGACGAAGGCGGCTGGGGCCAACGCAGCGACCAAGGACGTCGTCAACGCCTCCACGCACAAGGGCGGGACGGTCACCTACGAACTGTCCGACGTTCCGGACTCGTTCGACCCGGGCAACACGTACTACGCCTACATGTACAACTTCAGCCGGCTGTACGCCCGTCCGCTGATGACGTTCGAGCCCGGCCCCGGTTCCAAGGGGAACACCCTGGTCCCGGACCTCGCCGCGAGCAAGGGTGTCTCCAGCGACGGCGGCAAGACCTGGACGTACAAGCTGCGTTCGGGCCTGAAGTACCAGGACGGCACGGCGATCACGTCCAAGGACGTCAAGTACGCCGTGGAGCGTTCGAACTTCGCGCGTGACGTGCTCTCCCTCGGCCCGAACTACTTCCAGCAGTTCCTGGTCGGCGGCAAGGACTACAAGGGCCCGTACAAGGACAAGAGCGCCGAGGGCCTCAAGTCCATCGCGACGCCGGACGACACCACGATCGTCTTCCACCTGAACACGGCCTTCCAGGAGTTCGACTACCTGGTCGCGGCGCCGCAGACGGCTCCGGTTCCGCAGGCGAAGGACACGGGCGTCGACTACGTCAAGAACATCGTGTCCTCCGGCTCGTACCAGTTCCAGAGCTACCAGGACGGCAAGCAGGCCGTCCTCGTGCGCAACAAGAACTGGGACGCGGCGACGGACCCGCTGCGCAAGCAGTACCCGGACAAGATCGTCGTGAACCTGAAGGTCAACGCCGACACGATCGACAAGGACGTCCTCGCGGGCAACGCGATCGACATGGGCGGTACCGGTGTCCAGGCCGCGACCCAGGCGCAGCTGCTGACCTCGGCCGACAAGAAGGCCGGCACGGACAACACCTTCGGTGGCCGTCTCGTCTACATGGCGATCAACACCAAGGTGAAGCCGTTCGACAACGTGGCCTGCCGCAAGGCCGTCGAGTACGCCATCGACAAGGTCTCCGTGCAGACCGCCGAGGGCGGCCCGATCCGCGGTGAGATCGCCACCACCGTCCTCCCGCCGGACATCACCGGCTACGTCAAGGACGACCAGTACGCCTCCACCGGCAACAAGGGTGACGTCGCCAAGGCCAAGGAGCAGCTGAAGGCCTGCGGCAAGACGTCGATCTCGACCAACCTCTCGGCGCGCAGCGACCGTCCGCAGGAGATCTCCGCGGCCACCGCGATCATCAACTCGCTGAAGGCCGTCGGCATCAACGCCAGCCTGAAGCAGTACCCGTCGGGCAAGTACTTCACCGACTACGCGGGTGTCCCGAAGTTCACCGAGCAGCAGAACATCGGCCTGATCATGATGCAGTGGGGTGCCGACTGGCCCTCCGGCTACGGCTTCGAGCAGCAGATCCTGAACGGTGCGGCGATCGGCGCCTCGGGTAACACCAACCTGTCGCAGTACAACAACAAGACGGTCAACGACCTCCTCTCCAAGGCCATCGGCACCGAGGACGTCACCACCCGCAACAGCATGTACGCGCAGGTCGACAAGCAGACCATGAGCGACGCGGCCCTCGTCCCGCTGACCTACTTCAAGGTTCTGCTCGCGCGTCCGGCGAACTACAGCAACCTGGTGTCTACGGCGGCCTTCAGCGGCCAGTACGACTACCTCAACATCGGCACCACGAAGTAGTCGTAGCCCCGGAAGGCAGGTGAAGGCATTGGTGCCCGCGGGCTTAGCGGCCCGCGGGCACCAGCGCCGATCCCCGTGATCTCGTACATTCTCCGTCGGACAATCGCAGCGGTGATCCTGCTGCTGGTCGTCTCCGCGGTCACCTTCGGCATCTTCTTCCTGCTGCCACGGCTCGCCGGCCAGACCGCGGACCAACTGGCCCAGCAGTACATCGGGAAGAGCCCGTCGGCGGCGGACATCGCCGCGGTCAAGCACAACCTGGGTCTGGACCAGCCCCTTTACCTGCAGTACTGGCACTTCATCAAGGGGATCGTGGCGGGCGCCACCTACAACCTCGGCCCCACCACGGTGCACTGCGACGCGCCCTGCTTCGGCTACTCCTTCAAGGACCACGTCGAGGTCTGGCCGCAGCTCACCTCCCGCCTTCCGGTCACCATCTCGCTGGCCGCCGGAGCCGCCGTCCTGTGGCTCCTGTCCGGTGTCACGGTCGGTGTGATCTCCGCGCTCAAGCCGCGGTCGTTCTTCGACCGTGCCTTCATGGGCGTCGCACTCGCGGGTGTCTCGCTGCCCATGTTCTTCACGGGCAACCTGGCGATCCTGCTCTTCACGTACCAGTGGCCGATCTTCGGCCGCACCTACGTCCCGTTCACCGAGAACCCCGCGCAGTGGGCCAACACGCTCTTCCCGGCGTGGTGTTCGCTCGCACTTCTCTACTCCGCCATCTACGCGCGGCTCACCCGCTCGGGCATGCTGGAGACGATGAACGAGGACTTCATCCGCACGGCCCGCGCGAAGGGCCTGCGGGAGCGCAACGTCGTCGTCAAGCACGGTCTGCGGGCCGCCCTGACGCCGATCATCACCGTCTTCGGCATGGACCTCGGTCTGCTGCTCGGCGGTGCGCTGATCACCGAGTCGGTGTTCTCCCTGCACGGCATCGGGCAGTACGCGGTGCAGTCGATCGAGAGCAACGACCTGCCCCCGATCCTCGGCGTGACCCTGCTCGCAGCGTTCTTCGTAGTGATCGCAAATCTTCTGGTGGACCTGTTGTACGCCGCCGCCGACCCGCGGGTGAGGCTCTCGTGACCGACCTTGATCCCCTGTCTGCGACTGGCGCCGCAGTGGGCGAGCCCGTCAACTCGCCGTCGAACGCCCCGACTTCGTTCCTCGAAGTCCGTGACCTCAAGGTGCACTTCCCGACCGACGACGGTCTGGTCAAGTCCGTCGACGGGCTGAGCTTCTCGCTGGAGAAGGGCAAGACCCTCTCCATCGTGGGCGAGTCGGGCTCCGGGAAGTCCGTCACCTCGCTGGCGATCATGGGCCTGCACCGGCTGGGCGCGCGCGGCAAGAACGTGCAGATGTCCGGTGAGATCTGGCTCGACGGCCAGGAACTGGTGGGCGCCTCGCCGGACGACGTGCGCAAGCTCCGCGGCCAGCAGATGTCCATGATCTTCCAGGACCCGCTGTCCGCGATGCACCCCTACTACAAGATCGGCGACCAGATCGTCGAGGCGTACCGGGTGCACAACGACGTCAGCAAGAAGGTCGCCCGCACGCGGGCCATCGAGATGCTCGACCGGGTCGGCATCCCCGAGCCGGCCAAGCGCGTCGACGGCTACCCGCACGAGTTCTCCGGCGGTATGCGCCAGCGCGCCATGATCGCGATGGCCCTGGTCAACAACCCCGAACTGCTCATCGCGGACGAGCCGACGACCGCCCTCGACGTGACCGTCCAGGCGCAGATCCTCGACCTCATCCGGGATCTGCAGAAGGAGTTCGGCTCCGCGGTCGTCCTCATCACGCACGACCTCGGTGTCGTCGCCGAGATCGCCGACGAGGTCCTGGTGATGTACGGCGGCCGGTGCGTGGAGCGCGGTCCGGTCGACGAGATCTTCGAGAAGCCCCAACACCCGTACACCTGGGGTCTGTTGGGCTCGATGCCGCGGATCGACCGGGAGACCTCGGACCGGCTCGTCCCGGTCAAGGGCCAGCCGCCGAGCCTCATCAACGTCCCCTCGGGCTGCGCCTTCCACCCGCGCTGCCCGTACGCGGACATCCCCAAGGGCGACGTCACGCGAACCGTACGGCCCGAGCTGGCGCTGGTCGACGGCGGGCACTGGTCCGCCTGCCACCTCCCGGCCGCGGACCGTACGCGGATCTGGACCGAAGAGATTGCGCCGAAGCTGTGAGCGATACGAACAAACCGGCCGCCACCGCGGTCGTCCCGGAGCAGGCGTCCTCCTCGGAGGACAGCGAGGTACTGCTCAAGGTCGAGGGCCTGAAGAAGCACTTCCCCATCAAGAAGGGGATCCTGCAGCGTCAGGTCGCCGCGGTGAAGGCCGTCGACGGCATCGACTTCGAGGTGCGCAAGGGCGAGACCCTGGGCGTCGTCGGGGAGTCGGGCTGCGGCAAGTCGACCATGGGCCGGGTCATCACCCGGCTCCAGGACCCGACGGGCGGCTCGATCCACTTCGAGGGCCAGGACATCACCAGCCTGAACGCGGCCGGGATGCGTCCGCTGCGCCGCGACATCCAGATGATCTTCCAGGACCCGTACGGCTCCCTGAACCCGCGCCACACCATCGGCTCGATCGTCTCGGCGCCGTTCCGGCTCCAGGGCGTCGAGCCCGAGGGCGGGGTCAAGCGCGAGGTCCAGCGCCTGCTGGAGCTGGTGGGCCTGAGCCCCGAGCACTTCAACCGCTACCCGCACGAGTTCTCCGGCGGTCAGCGCCAGCGCATCGGCATCGCCCGCGCGCTCGCCCTGAAGCCGAAGCTGGTCGTCGCGGACGAGCCGGTGTCGGCCCTGGACGTGTCGATCCAGGCGCAGGTCGTGAACCTGATGGACGACCTCCAGACGGAGCTCGGCCTGACGTACGTGATCATCGCGCACGACCTCTCCGTGGTCCGCCATGTCTCGGACCGGGTCGCTGTGATGTACCTCGGCAAGATCGTCGAACTCGCCGACAGCACCAAGCTGTACGAGTCGCCGATGCACCCGTACACCAAGGCCCTGATGTCGGCGGTGCCGGTCCCGGACCCCAAGCGCCGGGGTGCCAAGAGCGAGCGCATCCTGCTCAAGGGCGATGTCCCCTCGCCGATCTCCCCGCCCAGCGGCTGCCGTTTCCACACGCGCTGCTGGAAGGCGACGGAGATCTGCCGGACGACGGAACCCCAGCTGATCGAGTTGCGGCCCGGTCAGCGGGTCGCCTGCCACCACCCGGAGAACTTCGCGGACCAGGCCCCGCAGGACACGGTCCTGCTGACCGCCGCGAAGGAAGCGGTGGAGCTGGTGGGCGAGGCGGTGCTGGAGAAGGCGGCGGAGACCCCCGCGGCCGAAACCCCCGCGGCGGAGACCCCCGAGGAGCCTGCTGCCGAGGTGTCCGCACCCGAAGCGGAATCCGGCGATCAGGAGTCAACTCCCAAGTAGCGCATGACAAGTTGGTAAAGTCATGTCCATGACGAAACGGGAGAGTGCAGAGTCGAGCGTGTCCGACTGATCGGAAACGCACCCGAAGGGACGACTCATGGCACTCTCCCGTTCGGCACGTTGGGGGGCCCTCGCGACCGCGGCGGCCTCTTTTCTTGTCATAGCCGCCTCCTCCGCCCCCACCCCCGGCGCCGACGGCATCGGTGACACCTACTTCCCCCAGCTCGGCAACGGCGGCTTCGACGCCCGCCACTACGCCCTCGACGTGGCCTACAACCCGGACACCGACCGCCTCGACGGCCGTACGACGCTCACCGCCCGCGCCACCCAGAACCTCTCCTCCTTCGACCTGGACCTGCAGAAGCTGGAGGTCACCAAGGTCGAAGTGAACGGCAGACGGGCCCAGTTCACCCGCACCGGCGACGAACTGCGCATCACACCAAGGGACTTCCTCCGCAAGGGCAAGGACTTCACGGTCACCGTCACCTACGGCGGCGTGCCCGAACCCCTCAACGGACCCATCGTGTTCGGCTCCGACTACGGCTGGATGAAGACCACCGACGGAGTCTTCGTCGCCTGCGAACCCAACGCCGCCTCCACCTGGTTCCCGTCCAGCGACCACCCGTCCGACAAGGCCACCTACGACATCCGCATCAAGGCCCCCAAGGGCCTCACCGGAGTCTCCAACGGCCGCCTCGTCTCGACGTACGACAAGGGCGACTCGACGTACACCCACTGGCGCGAGAGCAAGCCGATGGCGACCTATCTCGCCACCGCCACCATCGGGAAGTTCGACGTCAAGACGGGGACGACCCCCGGCGGCACCCCGATCTACGTCGCCATCGACCCGGTCCTCGCCAACAGCAACAGCGTCGACGTGTACGCCGTGACGGCCGCCGCCACCGACTACTGGTCGCAGGTCTTCGGGCCGTACCCCTTCGAGGAGACCGGCGCGATCGTCGACGACATGCCGGAGGCCGGGTTCTCGCTCGAAGTGCAGAGCAAGCCCGCCTACTCCGCCGTGCGCAGCGAGTCGACGATCGTGCACGAGCTGGCCCACCAGTGGTTCGGCGACTCCGTGTCGGTCGCGCACTGGAAGGACATCTGGCTCAACGAGGGCTTCGCGACCTACGCCCAGTGGCTGTGGGCCGAGCACCAGGGCACCCGCACCGCCCACGACTCGTTCCTGGCCGGCTACAACGCCCGCCCCGCCGACAGCACGTTCTGGCAGACCGTCGTGGCGGACCCGCAGCGCGACACGATGTTCGCCTCCGCCGTCTACCAGCGCGGCGCGATGACCCTCCAGATGCTGCGCGAACGCATCGGCGACACCGCGTTCTTCAAGCTGCTGCCGACCTGGACGAAGCTGCACCGCTACGGCAACGCGAGCACCGAGCAGTTCATCAAGCTCGCCGAGAAGATCAGCGGCCAGCAGCTCGACGACCTGTTCCAGACCTGGCTCTACACGACGGGCAAGCCCACCCTGTAGGTCCGTCCTGCCGAACCCCACGGGTAACAATGTGGGGTGCTTCAGCAACTGTTCAGCCCCTCCGTCCAGCACACGCTCGACCTCGTCGGCATCTTCGTGTTCGCCATCTCCGGCGCGTTGCTGGCCGTCCGCAAGAACTTCGACGTGTTCGGCATCGCCGTGCTCGCCGAGGTCACCGCGCTGGGCGGAGGGATCTTCCGGGACGTGATCATCGGGGCGGTCCCCCCGGCCGCCTTCACGGACCTGGGCTACTTCATCACCCCGCTCTTCGCCGCGCTCCTCGTCTTCTTCCTCCATCCGCACGTGGAGCGCATCCAGGCCGGCGTCAACGTCTTCGACGCGGCGGGACTCGGCCTGTTCTGCGTCTCGGGCACGGTGAAGGCGTACGACTACGGGCTCAGCCTCACCTCCTCGGCCGCCCTGGGTCTGGCCACCGCCGTCGGCGGCGGTGTGCTGCGGGACGTCCTCGCCAACGAGACCCCGTCCCTGCTCCGCTGGGACCGCGACCTGTACGCGGTCCCGGCGATCGTCGGTGCCACCATCTCCGTGCTCTGCATCCACTACGACGCGCTGACCCCCCTCACCAGTGGGCTCGCGATCGTCACCGCTTTCGTGTTGCGCCTGCTCGCGATGCGGTTCCACTGGCGAGCTCCGCGTGCGTGGAACCGGAGGTCGAACGCCCGCGAGGATCCGACGACGACTTCGTGATCCGGGGGTGGTTCTGGCCCAGCTCCAGGGTCAGCCAGCGGAACACCGTCTTCACCTGGGGCCGCCACAGCGCCATGGTGTGCCCACCGTCGCTGCGCGGCAGGAACACCACATGCACGCTCGTCGGCGCCTTCGCGATCTGTTCGAGGGCCACGCCCGCCTCGTAGCCGTCGCCGGACTCGCCGGACAGGTACATCGCGATCGGCGGCGGCGTGGCCGCCTTCTTGAGCAGCAGGTAGGGGTTGTTCGCCTCCCGCAGGGCGACGCTCTGCGCGGCCAGCGAATTGCGTTCGCCGATCGGGTCGTTGTAGCCGGACATGCTCACCGCGGCCTGATAGCGGTCGGGGTGGGCGACGGCGAGCTTGACCGCGCAGTGCGCGCCGGCCGAGTAGCCGGCGACTCCCCAGCCCTTGGGGGCGGGCTGGGCGCGGAAGTTGTCCGTGACCATCTTCGGTACGTCGACGCTGAGCCAGGTGTCGGCGTTGACCGTGCCGGGGATGTTGGCGCACCCGGTGTCCACGCCGGCCAGCAGGTTGTAGCGCGGCGCGACCAGGATGAAGGGCGCGATCCGCCCGCTCCTCATCAGCGGCTCCAACTGCTGGGTCACGTGCATCGACCCGAACCAGGCCTTGGCGGACCCGGGCCAGCCCGGCAGCAGTTCCACGACGGGGAACTTCTTGTGGCGGTAGGCCGCCTCCTTGTACTGCGGCGGGGTCCAGACGTAGACCTCGGCGTTCACGCCCGACACCCGGCCCTTGAGCTGGGTGACCTCCACCTGTCCCGCGGAACTCATGCCGGGTCCTGAGGCGGGGGAGAAGTCCTGCTTGACCTTGGGCAGTCGGTTCAGCGAGATGTTGCCGGTGCCGTTCTTGCCGAGGTTCGCGGCCTGCTGGACGTGGTTGCCGGTGCCGAGGAGGTCGGCCCAGTTGTCGTACAGGTTGTTCTGGTTGTTGACCATCACGAAGACCAGGGTGACGGCCGTGGCCTGCGCGAACAGCAGCATCAGGGCCCGGGCCGCCACACGTACGACCTTGGGGCCGCGCATCCGCGACCACAGCACGAGCGGCAGTATGAGGGCGACGATCGTCAGCACGACGGCGGTGTAGAGGAACGGAGTCCCGGTGAGGCTCATGTCCCCAAAGAGGGGGATCACGGGCCGTGGGTCACGGACGAGTGCGGACACTTACCAAGAAATTGCCGGGCGCTCACCCGAGTGGCCGGTGTTTTCATATGCCCGCAACAACAAAGCTACCGCTTAGTAATCGACTGTTGTACGGTTCATCCATGCGAGAAGCAGCATCCGCACCGACGGCCACGCGGGCCACGATCGGTGACAGCGAGTTCGACCGCGACACGGCGGTCACCCGTCGCGCCCCGGGCGTCTACGACATCGACCTCTCGGCCGGCTGGACGATCATCAACGCGGTCAACGGCGGCTACCTCCTGTCCGTCCTGGGCCGGGCCCTGGCGGACGCGCTCCCGCACCCCGACCCGTTCACGATCTCCGCGCACTACCTCACGGCGTCCCAGCCGGGCCCGGCGGTCGTCCGCACGGACGTGGTCCGCACCGGCCGCACCCTCTCGACGGGCCAGGCGTCCCTCTTCCAGTACGACGACGAGGGCCGCGAGGTGGAACGCATCCGCGTCCTCGCCTCCTACGGCGACCTGGACACCCTCCCGGACGACGTCCGCACGACGGCTCGCCCACCGGTGTTCCCACCCATGGACCAGTGCTTCGGCCCGGAAGACGGCCCAGCACCGGTGGACGGCAGCTCAGCCATCACCGACCGCCTGATGCTGAAGCTCGACCCGTCCACCCTCGGCTGGGCCCTCGGCGCCCCCTCCGGCAAGGGCGAGATGCGCTCCTGGTTCGGTCTCGCGGACGGCCGCGACGCGGACCCGCTCTCCCTGCTCCTGGCAGTGGACGCGCTCCCCCCGACGGCCTTCGAGATAGGCCTCAAGGGCTGGGTCCCCACGGTGGAACTCACGGTCCACGTCCGCTCCCGCCCCGCACCAGGACCGCTGAGGGTCTCGATCACCACCCGCAACCTGGCCGGCGGCTTCCTGGAGGAGGACGCGGAGGTCTGGGACAGCACGGACCGACTGGTGGCACAGTCACGGCAGTTGGCGCGGGCGAGACTGAGCTGAGGGACTCCCGTTCCGAGAGTGGCCGCCAACTCCGGCCGGTCTTCGGCTGCTTCGGGGCCACGGCAGTGAACCCCGTGAGTTCAGGCGCCACGTTCGGCCCACGGTTGTCGCCGGGCTGTGGGCGGTGCGCCACGACGGGTCGCCCGCGCCGCGTCGGGCTCGGCCGGTCTGTCGTGCCCGAGCCCGACCCCAACTGCCGCTGAACGCCGGGTCCTTCGGGCGCAGGGTGCCGGGCGCCGCGGCGCGGGATGGGTCGGGCTTGCGCAGGTCGGCGGACGGACCGGCCGGGGCGAGCCCGAAGGGGCGGCCGGTGACTCGCCGGGTCCGTCCCAGGCACGGGTCGCGATCCCGTGACGCCATATGCGATCCGCTGCCGCCTTCGCGTGGCCGGCCACCCGGCCCGTGCCCGGTTCAGCCGAGTGGCTTTCGGCCCAGCCAGGCTGCCAGCTGGGCGTAGGCGTCCGGCTTTTCGGGGGTGGGTTGGGCCGTGTCGAAGGGGGTGTCCGCGTCGCGTTGTTCGTCCGGCAGGACGCGGCGGGCGATGGTGAGGGCGAACTCGGCGAGTTCCGGGTCGAGTTCGAGGGGGTGGCCGAGGGACTCGGAGAGGTCCCAGGTGTGGGTGACGTTCTCCATGAGGTAGCCGGAGAGAGCCGCGCGGCCCGGTGCCTCGCCCCACGGGACCCGGACCGGCGCGTCCAGCCGGGTGTCGTCCGCCCAGGCGCTGAGGACCCGTACGCGGGCCTTCTCGTACGCGGCCGGCCAGCCCTCGTCGGCGACGCCGTCCACGAAGGGGTGTACGGCCATGCCGTCGCCGCCCTCGCCGATCGTCGCGATGCGCAGCGTGCCGCCGACGATATGGCTCAGCAGGGTCCGTACGTCGAACTCCGTGCACGGGGTGGGACCGGCCAGCTGCTCCGGTCGTACCGTCCTGATCAGCGCGGCGGCCTGCTCGGTGGCTCGGGTGTAGAGGGGGCGGGGGTCCGTGGCGTTTGTGTTCATGGCCCCGATGGTGGACCCATAACCTGACAGATTCCGTCAACATTTGCGCCGCCCTTCCAAGCGGCGGATCCTGAGGGCGTGAAGGCCGATCGTCTCCTTTCCATCCTGCTGCTCCTGCAGACCCGGGGCCGTGTCCCCGCACACGAACTCGCCGACCGGCTCGAGGTGTCGGTGCGGACCATCTACCGGGACGTCGAGGCGCTGTCCGCCTCCGGGGTGCCGGTCTACGCCGAGCGCGGGCGGCACGGCGGGATCGAGCTGCTCGCCGGGTTCCGTACCGATGTCACGGGCCTGACCGCCGACGAGTCGCGCGCCCTGTTCATCCTCGCCGCGCAGGGCGCCCACGCGGCGCTCGGCCTCGACGCCGCGCTCGGTTCCGCGCTGCGCAAGGTGATGGCCGCGCTGCCGGCGCCGTACCGCCCGGCCGCCGAGGTGACCTCCCGGCGGATCCTCGTCGACGCCACCCGCTGGAAGGGCGGGCCCCAACCTGCCGTGGATCTCGATGTGTTGCAGGACGCCGTGTTCACCGACCGGCGGCTGCGGCTGCGTTACCGGCACAGCGGCGCGAAGGAACCGAGCACCTACACCGTCGATCCGTACGGTCTCGTCTCCAAGGCCGGTGTCTGGTACCTCGTCGCCGACCGCCGTGCGCGCCCCCGCCTCTTCCGCGCCGACCGCGTGCACTCCGCCGCCCTCCTGCCCGACCCGGTGAAGCGCCGCCCGGGCGTCGAACTCGCCGACGCCTGGGAGGAGTTGCGCCGCCAGGTCGAGGAACGCCCCGGCGGACTCGACGTCACCGTCCGGGTCCGCCGCTCCCGCCTCGACATGTTCCTGCGCCTCAACGCCTCCTCCCTGGCCGAACTCCCCGACGACGAGGGCGAGGAGGAGTGGGCGACGGTCCGGTTGTCCTACGGCGTCGTCCGCGAGGCGCGTCAACTGCTCCAGTTCGCCGACGCGTTGGAGGTCGTGTCGCCGCCGGAGGTGCGCGCGGAAGTGGCCGCGGCGGCTGCTTCTGTCACGGAGCTGTACCAGCGAGTAAGTGGGCCGTCCTCGTGAACTCGCAGGTCAGGAAGGTCACTTGGGCTGCCCTTTACTCGGTGCACAGGGTGAGGACAGGGCGCCTACAAGGAAGCCCTAAGGGGCGTTGATTGAGTTCCCGCCACAAGGCATCCTCATCGTTTTTGGAGCTGTTTCTCATGAAGCGTGCGCGTCTCCTCCCCGCAGTGGCCCTGCTGGCGCTCTCGCCCCTGGCCCTCGCGGCCTGCGGGTCGAGCGACTCCTCGTCGTCCTCCGGCAGCGCCAACTCCGGTTCCACACAGTCCTGTTCCGCGCCGACCGGCAACGCCACGGCGCGGCCCAGTGGTGCCCCGTCCGGCGCCCCCTCCGGTGCGCCCACGGGCGCCGCGGCCTCGGGCCGGCCGACGGGCATGCCGACCGGCAACGCGTCCGGCATGCCGAGCGGTGGTCCCGGTGGCGGAGGCGGCCAGGGCGGCGGCCCCGGCGGCGGGTGCGGCGGAGGCCCGGGCGGTGGCCAGATGAGCGGGGCCCCGCAGCAGGGCTGACCGCTCTCCGCACGACAGGGGCGGCGCACCCGTACACCGGGGGCGCCGCCCCTGGCGTATGTCCGCGGCCGGAACCGCTCAGCCGAGCCAGTGCCGGCGGCCGACGCTGATCAACCGCATCTGGCGGGTGGCGAGTCGGGTCACCCGCTCGCGCTCGTGCTCCTCGTCGGAGGTCTCCCGCGCCTCCATGAAGAGCGAGGCCGTGATGAGCATCTGGTCGACGTACAGGTGGGCCAGCATCATCAGGTCGGAGTCGTTCCAGCCGCCGGACTCCGGGTCCCTGGCGAGTTCCGCCTTCACCTCGTCGGCGAACCGGGCGAGTTGGTCCCGGATGGCCTCCCGCACCGGCTGGACCCCGCCGTGCCGCTCGCGCGCCAGGAAGCGGACGTGGGCCGGGTGCGTGTCCACGTGGTCGGCGATCAACTGGACGGCGCGCGCGATGCGTTGGTCGCTGTCCTCCGCCGTCGCCACCGCCTGCCGGATCATCGGGTGCAGACTGCCGAGCGCCTCCTCGACGAGCGCCACCCCGAGGTCGGCCGTGGAGCGGAAGTGCCGGTAGAACGCGGTCGGCGCGACCCCCACGGCACGGGTGACCTCGCGCAGGCCCAGGCTGCTCAGGCTCTGCTCCTCCAGCAGCCCCAACGCGGCGTCCAGCAACGCCTGTCGGGTCTTCTGCTTCTGTACCTGCCGGATGCCGAGGGTGTGACTCATGTCATCCAGTTAACAACTGTTCTCCGGAATTGAAAAGCCGCCGGAGACGCTAGACTCAAAGTCAGTGAACAAGTGTTACTACAACCGTTCACCGAAACGTAACGAGAGTCTGCTCAAGTCGTCTCGGAGGGGGAGTCATCCCATGCTGGTCCTCGTCGCAGCGCTCCTGCTGTTCGGCGTCGTGATGGGCACCGTGGCCCACGCGTCGTTCGCCTTCACCGCCGTCGCCGCCACCGTCATCGCCGTATGGCTGGGCGTCTTCGCGCTCCGCGAGCGGCACGGCCGCCGCGGCCGTACGTCCGCCAACTGACCGCCCGTCCATCCGCCCACCCGATCCTCGGGAGCCGAACCACCATGCAACTCACCGCACCGGCAACCAACACCACCACCGAGCTCAAGGCCACCGGCCGCCGTGACGCCGACGGCATGGCCGTCGCGTCCTTCATCCTCGGCCTCGTCGGCCTGCTCGTCCTCAACGTCTTCCTCGGCCCCATCGCCATCGCCCTGGCCGGCGTGGCCCTGTGGCGCGGTACCGCTCGTCGCGGCCGGGCGCTCCTCGGCCTCGGACTCGGCATCGCCGATCTGCTGGTCCTCGTCGCCTTCATGCAGCTGGACAGCACGGTCTCCTGGAACTTCTAGCCGGGCCCACCCCTCCGGGGTACCCGCCGGGGACCGTAGAATCGGCGGCACCATGGCATACCTCGACCACGCCGCGACCACCCCGATGCTTCCCGAGGCAGTCGAGGCGATGACGGCCCACCTGAGCATCACGGGCAACGCCTCCTCCCTCCACGCTTCCGGCCGCAGGGCCCGCCGTACGGTCGAAGAGTCCCGGGAGACCCTTGCCGAAGCGCTCGGCGCCCGCCCCAGCGAGGTGGTGTTCACCTCCGGCGGCACCGAGGCCGACAACCTCGCGGTGAAGGGCCTGTACTGGTCCCGCCGCGACGCCGACCCGGCCCGCACCCGGGTGCTGGCCAGCCCCGTCGAGCACCACGCCGTCCTGGACGCCGTCCACTGGCTGGGTGAACACGAGGGCGCCACCGTCGAGTACCTCCCGGTCGACTCCTACGGCCGTGTCCACCCCGAGGTGCTGCGCGAGGCCGTCGCCCGCAACCCCGACGACGTCGCCCTGGCCACCGTGATGTGGGCCAACAACGAGATCGGTACGGTCCTGCCGATCCGCGAACTCGCCGACGTGGCCCAGGAGTTCGGCGTCCCGCTGCACGCCGACGCGGTGCAGGCCTTCGGCCAGGTCCCGGTCGACTTCGCCGCCTCCGGCCTCGCCGCGATGACGGTCTCCGGCCACAAGATCGGCGGCCCGTACGGCATCGGCGCGCTGCTCCTGGGCCGCGAGTACACCCCCGTACCCGTCCTGCACGGCGGCGGCCAGGAACGCCATGTCCGCTCCGGCACCCTCGACGTCCCCGCCATCGCCTCGTTCGCCGTCGCCGGCCGCCTCGCCGCGCAGCAGCGCGAGTGGTTCGCCCACGAGATCGGCGCCCTCCGCGACAACCTCGTCACAGCCGTCCTTACGGCCGTCCCGGACGCGATCCTCGGCGGGGACCCGGTGAACCGGCTGCCGGCCAACGCCCACTTCACGTTCCCCGGCTGCGAGGGCGACTCCCTGCTGCTCCTGCTGGACGCCCAGGGCATCGAGTGCTCCACCGGCTCCGCCTGCACGGCGGGCGTCGCCCAGCCCAGCCATGTCCTGCTCGCCACCGGCACCGCCCCGGACCTGGCCCGCGGCACCCTGCGCTTCTCGCTGGGCCACACCTCGACGGAGGCCGACGTGGAGGCCGTGGCGAAGGCGATCGCTCCGGCGGTGGAACGGGCCCGCGCCGCCGGGCTGACCTGACCCGACCCGCACACGCGAAGAACCGGGGAGAGCCCGCCGACTCTCCCCGGTCACATGTGTCCGGCGTCCACGGGGGAGGCACACGCCGGACGGCGGGGAACCCGTGCTCCTCGCGGAACTGGCGGAACTAGGAGTCCGTCACCATGAGGGAGGCCATCATGCCCTCGTCCTCGTGCTGCAACAGGTGGCAGTGGAGCATGTACATGTAGGTGTCGTCGGAGAAGTCGGTGAACTCCATGGCGATCTTGATCGAGCCGCCACCGACCACCTCGTAGGTGTCGTACCAGCCGAGCTGGACCCCGGTGGGATCCTCACCGTTGATGGCGATCAGCTGATAGGGCACGTCGTGCAGGTGGAACGAGTGCTCCAGCTGGGTGGAGTTCTGGATCGTCCAGATCTCCTTCGAGCCGACCGTCGTGCTGATCATCGCCATCGCGGCCATGGTCGTGCCCGCCGACCCGTTGATCAGCATCGTGGCGCCGTTCTGGCCCAGGGTGATCGTGCGGGCGGTGAAGTCGCTCGTGTCGTAGCGGTCGATGGTGTTGAGGGTGCTGGGCAGGTCGTCCGGGGTGTCGGTGCCGCTGGCCGTGATCGCGAGGAAGTCGTACGTGCCGCTGCCGCCGCGGATCCAGCCGGTGGTGATCACGACCTGGAGGGTGGCGTCCGCGGTGAGGTCCATGGTGAATTCGGCACGGGCGCCGGCCACCAGGCGGATCGTGGTCACCTCGGTGGCCTCGGTCAGATAACCCTGGTCGGTGCTGATCTGGTTGAGGGTGCCGCCGTCACTGCGCTGGATGGTGATGATGTCGGACGGTGAGGCGTTCAGTGCGCGGAAGCGGGTGCGGGTCTTGGTGGCGGTGAAACCGAGCGTGGTGGAGTCCACGTTGGTCCCGTTGACCAGGAGGGGGAAGGTGGTCGTGCTCAGCCGGTAGCCGGCCGCGTCGTACTTGATGTCCCCGGAGGTGTCGACGGCCAGGGACTGGAAGATGAGCGGGATGTCGTCGACGCCGTAGTCGCTGGGCAGCGCGGCGGAGGCGTCCGTGGAGTCCTCGACGATGATCATCCCGGCGAGGCCGTGCACGGCCTGCTTGGCGGTGGTGCCGAGGGCGTGCGGGTGGTACCAGAGCGTGGTGGCCGGGTCCTTGACCGTGAACGTGGGGGACCAGGTCTCGCCGTCGGCGAACGCGACCTGCGGGCCGCCGTCCATCTTCGCGGGCACGTGGGCGCCGTGGAAGTGGACCGTCGTGTCCTCGCCGATGTCGTTGGTGATGTTGAGGAGGACCACGTCGCCGTTGGTCCACTTCATGGTCGGGCCCAGGAAGTCCTGGTTGTAGCCCATCGTGCTGCTGGTGACGCCCGAGATCACCTCGTGGGTGCCGGTCTTGGCCTCCAGCGTGAAGGTGGTGGTGCCGTCGGAGGTGGTGCCCTCCAGCAGGTCGGGGATGGTGAGGGTGGTGTCCGCCGCGGACGCCTTGTTCTTCGCCGCGTCGTTCAGCAGGGAGAAGGCACCTCCGGCGGCGGCCACCGCCGCGATGCCGGCCCCGGCCATCCCACCGAGGAACTTGCGCCGGTGCACACCCTTGCCCCGGGCCGCACTGCCCTTGCTGCGCTCGCGCTTCTCGGCCGTGGATTTGCGGTGGTTGCCCTTGCTGTCGCTGCTTGCTTCGGACGCGGGCTCACTGGTGTGTGTCATGGCGCCAGAGATTTGACCTAAGGCCTGTGTAAAAACTGGGTGGTAGTTAGCAGTGGGCAGAGCAGTCTGTGAAACGTGAGGTCACACGATCTCTTCACAACTCCCCTGACTCGCAAGGCGAGTTGGCGTACCCCAGGTCACATCCCGAGCAGGGGACGCATCGGACACCGCCGTGACTGAAACGACTCATAGCCAAGCCGGGTGTGACCCGAGTCACACCCCTGTCCGGTGTGCCCGCCTTACGAGCGCCATGTACCGGTCCCAGTCCCAGTACCGACCGGGGTCCGTGTGATCGGTCCCCGGCACCTCCACGTGCCCGATGACGTGCTTGCGGTCGACCGGGATTCCGTAGCGCCGGCATATCGCGGCCGTCAGCCGCGCGGAGGACGCGTACATCGCGTCGGTGAACGACGACGCCTCCTCCACGAAGCCCTCGTGCTCGATGCCGACACTGCGTTCGTTGTACTCCCGGTTGCCCGCGTGGAAGGCCACGTCCAGCTCGCGGATCATCTGCGTGATGTGCCCGTCCTCGCGCACGATGTAGTGCGCCGCCGCCCCGTGCGCCGGGTCCTGGAAGACCTTCACCGCGCTGCGGAAACTGCCCTGGGTGACATGGACGACCACCCGGTCTATCCCGTAGTCGTCCGGCCGGTCCGCCCGCCGGTAGTTCGCCGGGGACGCCGACACCCACTGCGCGCCCCGGAAGTCCACCGCGCCCGCCACCCGCGGCTTCTCCACCCCGGGCAGCCGCCACCACAGCCGCGCCAGCTCGTCCCGCGCCAGCGCCGCCGTCCCCACGGCCGCCGCGGCACCGCCGATCAGCAGCGCCCGCCGACCCGTGACCCGCCGCGCGGTCTCCGTGTGCCCGCCCTGTGTCTCCCCCATGCGATCTTCAACGGATACTCGCGGGTCCCGGTTCCCGGCGACCCGTACCCTGGAAGGGTTATGACTGAGACCTCGCAGCGCCCCCGCCCCCTCCGCGTACTCGCCGCCATGTCCGGCGGCGTGGACTCCGCCGTCGCCGCCGCCCGCGCCGCCGAAGCCGGCCACGACGTGACCGGCGTGCACCTCGCGCTCTCCGCGAACCCGCAATCGTTCCGCACGGGCGCGCGTGGCTGTTGCACCATCGAGGACTCACGGGACGCCCGCCGCGCGGCCGACGTCATCGGCATCCCGTTCTACGTCTGGGACCTCGCCGACCGCTTCCGCGAGGACGTCGTCGAGGACTTCGTCGCCGAGTACGAGGCCGGCCGCACCCCGAACCCCTGCCTGCGCTGCAACGAGAAGATCAAGTTCGCCGCGCTCCTCGACAAGGCGCTCGCCCTCGGCTTCGACGCGGTCTGCACCGGCCACTACGCCCAGGTGATCGTGGGCGAGGACGGCACCCGCGAACTGCACCGCGCCTCCGACATGGCCAAGGACCAGTCCTACGTCCTCGGCGTCCTGGACGAGCGGCAGTTGGCGCACGCCCTGTTCCCGCTCGGCGACACGGTCACCACGAAGGACGAGATCCGCGCGGAGGCCGAGCGCCGCGGCCTCGCCGTCGCCAAGAAGCCCGACTCGCACGACATCTGCTTCATCGCCGACGGCGACACCCAGGGCTTCCTCGCAGGCCGCCTCGGCAAGGCGGAGGGCGACATCGTCGACGAGTCCGGCACGGTCGTCGGCTCGCACGAGGGCGCGTACGGCTTCACCATCGGCCAGCGCAAGGGCCTGCGCATCGGCACCCCGGCCGCCGACGGCAAGCCGCGCTACGTCCTGGACATCTCCCCGGTGAACAACACGGTGACGGTCGGCCCGGCCGCCTCCCTGGACGTCAGCGCCCTCACCGCCGTCAAGCCCCGCTGGTGTGGCACGGCCCCCACCGGGCCCGGCACCTACACCGCCCAGCTCCGCGCCCACGGCGGCGAGACCGAGGTCACCGCCGAACTCGTCGACGGCACCCTGGAGGTGACCTTCACCGAGCCGGTCCGGGGCGTGGCCCCCGGGCAGGCGATCGTCCTGTACGACGACACGCGCGTGGTGGGGTCGGCGACGATCGCGACGACCACGCGCGCGGCGACGGCGATGGCGTGACCCTTCGGGGAGTCGCTCTCCGGAGTGCGTGACTTTCACACGCCGACCGCGCGGTCAGCGCGTGAAGAACTCCGTGAGCAGTGGCGCCAGGACAACCGGGTCCACCATGTGGGTCTGACCGTCCAGGGTGCGATACGTCCCGTCCGGCGCCGCGTCCGCCACCGCCCGCGCGGCCTCCCGCATCCACTCCGCGCTCGCGCCGCCCGCGACCGTGAGCACCGGGACGGACAGCGACGCCAGCCGCTCCGCCGGCACCAGGCCGTCGCCCATGGCCGCGTCGTCGTAGGCGAGGGTCGGGGCGATGGCCTCCATGCCGGGCCACATGGGGGAGCGTCGGGCGCCCTGGATCATCTCCGGGGGTGCGCCGGTGAGCGCCATGAACAGCTCGACGGCGTCGCCGCGGCGGCCCTCGGCCAGCAGTTCCGTCAGCCGCTCGGTGTACTCGGCGCGCTCCTTGGCGCCGGACGCGTCGAGGGCGAACGGCGGCTCGTAGAGGGCGACTTGAGTGACCGGCAGGCCGCTCGCCGCCGCGTGCAGGACGAGGGCGGCGCCCGACGAGTGGCCGTAGAGCGCCGCGCTGCCGCCCACGGCGTCGATCAGTGCCGCGAGATCCTCCACCTCGCGGGCCACGGCGAAGGGCGCCGTGTCGCCACTCGCGCCCCGGCCCCGGCGGTCGTACGGGACGGCCGTGAACCGGTGCGCGAGCTGTGCGGCGAGCGGCAGCAGGCCGTCGCCCGTCGTCATCGCGCCACCGACCAGGACGACGGGCGGGCCCGCGCCGATGCGTTCGTACGCGACGGCGGTGCCGTCGCGCGAAACAGTGTTCTTGTCCATGCCCTGGAGACTGCCGCAGGGCGGCGGACTAATCGGTCACGACACTTCCGCTCACAACACTTCTACTTCGTAGAAGCAGAGGTGGTCCTTGATCTGCGCCACGTCCGGCTTGGGGTCGGGGTACGCCCACACCAGGTCGGTCGCGTCCGGGAGCGACCAGTAGGACGCGTCGCCCTTGAAGGGGCAGTGGGTGTGGGTCTCGGAGGGGGTCAGGAGGTCCAGGCGTACGTCCTCCGGGGGGAGGTAGTAGCGCACGGGACAGCCGGTCTCCTTCAGCACGAGGGGCCGGTCGCTCTCCGCCAGCACCTGGTCGCCGTGGACGACGCGTACCCGCCGGTCGCCCTGCTCGATCGTGATCGTGTGTCCGTCAGCCATACCGGAAAAGCACTCGCGGGCCCCCGGTTCTTCCCGCGTACGGTGACGGATATGAAGATCTGTGTCTTTCTCTCCGCCGCCGACCTGGACGAGCGCTACACACGCCCCGCGCGGGAGTTCGCCGAACTGCTCGGCAAGGCCGGGCACACGCTCGTGTGGGGCGGCTCCGACACCGGGCTGATGAAGGTGGTCGCCGATGGCGTGCACGAGGCCGGCGGACGCCTGGTGGGCGTCTCGGTGACCTTCCTGGCGGCGAAGGCGCGGGCGGGCGCCGACGAGATGGTGATCGCGGCCGACCTCGCCGAACGCAAGAAGCTGCTCCTGGAGAAGGCCGACGCCGTGGTCGTCATGGTGGGCGGCACCGGGACGCTGGACGAGGCCACGGAGATCCTGGAACTGAAGAAGCACGGCCACACCGACAAACCGGTGGTGGTGCTCAACACGGCGGGCTTCTACGACGGCCTCAAGACGCAGTTCCAGCGGATGGAGGCGGAGGGCTTCCTGGCCCTCCCGCTCACCGGCCTGGTGTTCTTCGCGGAGGAGCCGGTCGGGGCGCTGGCCTACCTGGAGGAGTCCCTGGGCATCCACTGATGCGAGCATGGCGGGCATGGCTACACATGTGATCACCGGGGCCGGTTCCGGCATCGGCGAGGCCGTCGCCCGCCGTCTGCACGCGCGCGGGGACGATCTCGTGCTGCACGCGCGCGATGCCGGCCGCGCGAAGGAACTGGCGGCGGAGTACCCCGGGGCGCGCACCCTGGTGGGCGACCTCGCGGACCCCGACCGGCTCAGCTGGGCGTTCTCCCACCAGAGCCTGCCCGACCGGGTGGACACGCTCCTGCACATCGCCGGGGTCGTCGACCTGGGCCCGGTCGGCGAGCTGACCCCGAAGACCTGGCACCACCAGCTCAACGTCAACCTCGTCGCCCCCGCCGAACTGACCCGCCACCTCCTGCCCCAACTCCGGGTGTCCGGCGGCCATGTGGTCTTCGTGAACTCCGGCGCGGGACTGCGGGCGAGCGCCGACTGGTCCGCGTACGCCGCCTCCAAGCACGGCCTGAAGGCCCTGGCGGACGCCCTGCGCCACGAGGAACACCCCAACGGCGTCCGCGTCACCTCGGTCTACCCCGGCCGCACCGCCAGCCCCATGCAGGCCAAGGTCCACCAGCAGGAGGGCAAGGAGTACGACCCCGCCCAGTGGATCGACCCCGAGTCGGTCGCGACGACGATCCTCATGGCCATCGACCTTCCGACGGACGCGGAGGTCAACGACCTGACGGTGCGGCCGGGAAGGTGACCAGGAAGGCGACCGGGTCGGAGCGATCGCGCGGGGCGAGCGGTGCGGAGGTCCGGGGCTGGCTCGACGAGGTGTGGGGGCGCACGGAGGCCGCGGTGGTCCTCGAAGGCGGCGACAACGGCGGGCCGCTCGCCGAACGCGGCCTGATCGGTGAGGTGTTCGACGCCGAGGGACTCGCGGAGCTGCGCGCTCTCACCACGACCGGCACGTTCATCGACGACATCTGCCGCTGCTACGGGAGCGTGACCATCGCCCTGCTCGACGCCGAGGGCGAGTTCATCGGGAGCGGCAGCGTGCAAGGACTGACGGACGTCTCCTGGGAGCACGACCGATTCCGGAACAACCTGGAGGTGACGGATCCGGAGGGGCTGATCGGGTTCCTGGAGGGGCTCGGGGTCCGGATGCGCTGAGCCGCCCAGCGGATACTCGCGGCACCCCAGAATCCCTGTCACCGTCGGCGGCTTAGTCTTCCGGGGTGAGCAACAACAGCCAGTTCAGCTTCGGTCCTGCCACCGGTGTCGGTTCCCTGCCCGGCGGTGACGCCCGGGAGGCCGCCAAGACCGCGACCGGGGCCTTCGAGAGCTTCCCCTTCCTGCCCGAGCTGCCCGCCCGGGGGCCCGGTGCGGACATGATCGGGCGGACCATCGGGCTGCTCGTCGAGGTGTACGCGCGCGTGGAGCCCAGCGGTTGGCGGATCGGGGACCGGCCGGGGCGGGACACCAAGCGGGCGTGGGCGTGGCTGGGGGAGGATCTCGACGCGTTCGAGGAGTTCACACAGGGGTACGAGGGGCCGATCAAGGTGCAGGCCGTGGGGCCCTGGACCCTCGCCGCCGGGCTGGAGTTGAGGAACGGCGAGGCCGTGCTCTCCGACCCCGGCGCCTGCCGCGACCTCGCCGGCTCGCTCGCCGAGGGCCTGCGCAACCACCTCGCCGACGTGCAACGCCGCGTCCCGGGCGCCCAGATCGTGCTGCAGCTCGACGAGCCGTCCCTCATCGGCGTACTGCGCGGACAGGTCAGGTCCGCCAGCGGCTACCGCACCTACCGCGCCGTCGACCGCCAACTCGTCGAGAGCACACTCCGCGACGTCGTCGGGGTGCACACGGAAGGCCCGGTCGTCGTCCACTCCTGCGCACCGGACGTGCCGTTCGCGCTGCTGCGCCGGGCGGGTGCGGCCGGGGTCTCCTTCGACTTCTCGCTCCTCACCGAGCGTGACGACGATGTGATCGGCGAGGCGGTCGAGGCCGGCACCCGGCTCTTCGCCGGTGTCGTGCCCGGCACGGACTCCGCATTGTCAGACCCTGCCGGTAGCGTCATGGGTGTCAGAACGCTGTGGCGCAGGCTGGGGCTGCGACCGGGACTTCTCGCGGAGTCGGTCACCATCACCCCGTCGTGCGGACTCGCGGGGGCTTCCCCCGAGTACGCGCGCAAGGCTCTCGCCCACTGCGTCCGGGCGGCGAGATCCCTCGCGGACAACCCTGAGTGACGGAAGGACAACACGGTGGCCGGCGACAGGCAGGCGGAGACGACGGTGCCCGCAGAGGCACGGGAGAAGCACGCGCAGCTCGCTGAGCAGATCGAGGAGCACCGCTTCCGGTACTACGTGAACGACGCCCCGGTCGTCAGCGACGCGGAGTTCGACCGACTCCTGCGCGCCCTGGAGGCGTTGGAGGAGGAGTATCCCGAGCTGCGTACGCCAGACTCGCCGACCCAGAAGGTCGCGGGGGCGTACGAGACGGAGTTCACCTCCGTCGTCCACCCCTCCCGCATGCTCTCCCTGGACAACGCGTTCGACGACCTGGAGCTGGCGGCCTGGGCCGAGCGCGTCCACAAGGACGTCGGCGCCTCCGTCCACCACTTCCTGTGCGAGCTGAAGGTCGACGGCCTCGCCGTCAACCTGACGTATGAGCACGGCCGTCTCACGCGCGCGGCGACCCGCGGCGACGGCCGTACGGGCGAGGACATCACGCCCAACGTCCGCACGATCGCCGAGATCCCGGACCGGCTGACCGGCGACCGGGTGCCCGACCTCGTGGAGATCCGCGGCGAGGTCTACTTCCCGATGGAGAAGTTCGAGGAGCTCAACGCCCGCCTGGTCGAGGCCGGCGACAAGCCCTTCGCCAACCCCCGTAACGCGGCGGCGGGTTCACTGCGCCAGAAGGACCCGCGCGTCACCGCCGGCCGCCCCCTGCACATGGTCGTGCACGGCATCGGCACCCTGGAGGGCTTCGACCCCCTCACCCGTCTCTCCGAGGCGTACGCCCTGCTGAAGACCTGGGGCCTGCCCACGTCCACGCACAACAGGGTGGTCGACGACCTCGACGGCGTACGGGAGTTCATCAGGTACTACGGCGAGAACCGGCACTCCGTCGCGCACGAGATCGACGGCGTGGTCGTCAAGCTCGACGAGATCCCCCTCCAGGGACGGCTCGGTTCCACCTCCCGCGCCCCGCGCTGGGCGATCGCGTGGAAGTACGCGCCCGAGGAGGTCAACACCAAACTCGTCAACATCCGCGTGGGCGTGGGCCGTACGGGCCGGGTCACGCCGTACGCCCAGGTCGAGCCGGTGACGGTGGCGGGCTCCGAGGTCGAGTTCGCGACGCTGCACAACCAGGAGGTCGTCAAGGCCAAGGGCGTCCTCATCGGCGACACGGTGGTGCTGCGCAAGGCCGGTGACGTGATCCCGGAGATCCTCGGCCCGGTCGCCGATCTGCGCGACGGCAGCGAGCGGGAGTTCGTGATGCCGGCCGAGTGCCCCGAGTGCGGGACCCCGCTGCGGCCGATGAAGGAGGGCGACATCGACCTCCGCTGCCCGAACGCCCGTGCCTGCCCTGCCCAGTTGAGGGAGCGGCTCTTCTATCTCGCGGGCCGCAAGGCGCTGGACATCGACCACTTCGGCTATGTCTCGGCCGCCGCCCTCACCAAGCCGCTGGAGCCGGCGGACCCGCCGCTGAAGGACGAGGGCGACCTGTTCGGCCTCACCATCGAGCAGTTGCTGCCCATCAAGGCGTACGTCCTCGACCAGGACAGCGGGCTGCCCAAGCGCGACCCGAAGACCGGCGAGGAGAAGATCGCGACGGTCTTCGCCAACCAGCAGGGCGAGCCGAAGAAGAACGCGCTGGCGATGCTGGAGACCATCGCCGCGGCCAAGGACCGCCCGCTCGCCCGGATCCTCACCGGACTGTCGATCCGTCATGTCGGCCCGGTCGCCGCCGAGGCGCTGGCCCGCGAGTTCCGCTCGATCGAGCGTATCGAGCAGGCCACGGAAGAGGAGTTGGCGAACACCGACGGGGTCGGCGCGATCATCGCCGCCTCCCTCAAGGAGTGGTTCGCCGAGGAGTGGCACCAGGAGATCCTCCGCAAGTGGCGGGCCGCCGGGGTCCGCATGGAGGAGGAGGGTTCCGCCGAGGACGAGGGCCCGCGTCCGCTCGAAGGGCTGACCGTCGTCGTGACCGGCACACTCGAACACTTCACGCGGGACGGGGCGAAGGACGCCCTGCAGAGCCGGGGAGCGAAAGTGACCGGTTCTGTTTCGAAGAAGACGTCTTTCGTCGTCGTAGGTGACAATCCTGGTTCCAAGTACGACAAGGCGATGCAGGTCAAGGTGCCGGTTCTGAACGAGGACGGCTTCACCGTTCTGCTGGAACAGGGCCCCGAGGCGGCCGCCGAAGTCGCGCTTCCGGCCGAGGAGTAGCGAGGAGCAGCGGTTGAAGGCCACCCGATCGGCGCATACCAGATGCATACGGGTGGCCGGGTCGCATTCGGGCAACCGTCTACGACCGCTGCCCGTGGAAGCCTTCTGCGGCCTACTGTTGAGGTGTGCACCTGCCGTGCCCAGCTGCGGTTGGGGCAACCCCCTGCTCTTGGTGAGCAAGGGGAAGGGTTTTCCAAACGCGGTTCCGTTGATGGAAGTCGGGCATCGGACCGCGTGGCGTGGGCACCGCCGGCTGTGAGAGGGACGGGAATGGAACCGACCGAGAGCGCCCCCCCGGACTCCCTCCTGCGCCGGCTCACCGGCGCCTGGCGGAAGAGTCGTTGGGGAGCGCGCCCCGTGGAGCGTCCGGGCAGCACCCAGCCGCGCGCCACCGGACAGTACTCCACACCGGACGCGCGCCACGACGCACCGCTCTCCGCAAGCCACGCCTCCCCCCTGCCGGGCGGCGAGACCGGACGGCACCTGAACTGGCCCGCGCTGCCCACGGCCGTGGTGGCCGCGGCCGGCTTCGTCCTGGGCGCCGGCTTCTTCCGGGCGTTCACCGGCGACCACGCGCTCTTCCCGTCCGGCACCGTCGGCTGGTCGCTCGCCGTCCTCACCGGCATCATCGTCGGCCATCTGGTCGCGCTGGGCCGCGCCCGCTGGTGGGGCGGCACCGGCTCGGGCGCCGCCCTCACCCTCGGCGTCCTGCTGCTCTACGGCTGGGTCGCCGCCGGCATGGTCAGCCTCACCGTCGTCGTCCTGGTCGGCATAGCCCGCCGCAACCGCTGGCGCCAGGGCGTGCTGCACGGCGCGGTCGACATCCTCGGCATAGCCGCCGGAGCACTCGTCCTCGGCGCCTTCGGCCGGGTGCCCTCCGTCGAGAAGCCCTGGAACCCGGACACCTGGACGGTCTACACCGCCCCCGAAGTGATCCTGGTGGCCCTCGCCTATCTGGCCGTCACCCGCACCCTGCTCTGGTATCTGCACGCCCCGCGCCACGGCGGACTGCCCACCGTCGCCCGCACCGCCCTGCTCAGACAGGGCCTCGTCGCGGTCGCCCTGCTCGGCATCGCCCCGCTGATCTGTGTGGTCGCGGTCGCCCAGCCGGTCCTGCTGCCCCTCTTCTCGATCCCGCTCATCGCCCTCGACTCCACCCTGTGGATGGCCCGCGCCAGGGCCGAGGAGCAACTGCGCGACCCTCTGACCGGGCTGCCCAACCGGCAGTGGCTCCTGGAGCGCATCTGGACCGCCCTGGACGACGCCGAACGCATCGGCGCCAAAGCCGCGCTCATGCTGATCGACCTCGATCGCTTCCGGTCGGTCAACGACACTCTCGGTCATCTGGCAGGTGACCGGCTGCTGTTGCAGATAGCCGACCGGCTGCGGGTGGCACTGCCGCGCGGGGCGGAGGCCGCGCGGCTCGGCGGCGACGAGTTCGCCGTACTGCTGCCCGTCGCCGACTCCACGACGTCCGCGACCCGGGTCGCCCGCAACCTCGTCGCCGCGCTCAGCTCCCCGCTCGACCTCGACGGGCTCACCCTCGTCCTGGAGGCCAGCGCGGGCGTCGCCGTCTTCCCCGACCACGCCCTTGACGCCGAGGGACTGCTGCGCCGGGCGGACGTCGCGATGTACCAGGCGAAGCGGGACCGTACGGGCGTAGAGGTCTACGAGTCCAAGCGGGACTCCAACACCCCCGACCGGCTGGGCCTGTTGGGGGATCTGCGGCGGGCGCTCGACGCGCACGAGGTGCAGGTGCACTACCAGCCCAAGGTGCGTTTCGACGGTCAGGTCGCGGGGCTTGAGGCGCTGGTGCGGTGGGTTCATCCGGAGCGCGGGAAGGTGCCGCCGGACGAGTTCATAGCGATCGCCGAGTCGTCCGGTCTGATGCCCCATCTGACGGAATACGTGCTCGACACGGCCCTCGCCCAGGTCGCCAGATGGCGGGCCCAGGGCCTGTTCGTGCCGGTCGCGGTGAACGTCTCCCCGCGCGATGTGCACACCCCCGGGTTCGCGGGCTCGGTCGCCGCGCGCCTCGCCCGGCACGGGGTCCCGGCGGGGTCGCTCCAGCTGGAGATCACGGAACACGTCCTCCTGGAGGACCCGCAGCGCGCCGCCGACACGCTCAACGGCCTGACCGGCCACGGCGTCAAGATGTCCCTCGACGACTTCGGCACGGGGTACTCGTCCCTGGTGCATCTACGGCGGCTGCCGGTCAGCGAGTTGAAGATCGACCGGTCGTTCGTGGCGCGGCTCGCGGTGGACACCGAGGATGCGGAGATCGTGCGGTGCACGGTGGATCTCGCGCACTCGCTGGGGCTGCTCGTCGTCGCGGAGGGGGTTGAGGACGACGAGACGTGGGAGCGGTTGCGGGACCTGGGCTGCGACGCCGTACAGGGGTGGCTGGTCGCGGCGGCGATGCCGCCGGAGGACATGACGGCGTGGTTGCTGGCGCGGGGGTCTCGGGGGTGGCAGCGGCCTCGGGCGGCGTTGCCTGCGGCTGCGGCGGATGATCCGGGGCGGCTTGGCTGAAGGCTGCGCCTACGGGGGAGGGGCTTCTGCCGGTTCGCGGCTGCGGGTGCGTCGTGGCCGGTCGCGCAGTTCCCCGCGCCCCTTGCACGCGACCCCGTTGCGAAGTGGACGATCACCAGTCCTGGGCGCGCCCCTGACAACGCAGCCCTCGTTGTGAAGTGGACGATCGGCAGCCCTGGGCGAGGCCTCGCGGAAACCGTTTAACGGCTACGGCCCCCCGCCCCATAGGATTGGCCCCAAACCACACACACTCACCCCAGAGGAACGCTGCATGCCTGGCATCACGCGCGAGGAGGTCGCCCACCTCGCCCGGCTGGCGCGTCTGGAGCTGAAGCCCGAAGAGCTCGAACACTTCGCGGGACAGCTGGACGACATCATCGGCGCGGTCGCCCGCGTCAGCGAGGTCGCCGACCAAGACGTACCGCCGACCTCTCACCCGCTGCCGCTGACGAACGTCATGCGCGCGGACGAGGTCCGTCCCTCGCTCACCCCCGAGCAGGCGCTCTCCGGCGCCCCGGCCCAGGAGCAGCAGCGTTTCAAGGTGCCGCAGATCCTGGGGGAGGACTAATCACCATGACGGACCACAGCAGCATCATCCGGCTCACCGCCGCCGAGACCGCCGCGAACATCGCGTCCGGTGTCCTCACGGCCGTGGAGGTCACCGAGGCCCACCTCGCCCGGATCGAGGAGGTCGACGCGAAGGTGCACGCCTTCCTGCACGTCGACCGCGAGGGTGCCCTCGCGCAGGCCCGTGCCGTCGACGCGAAGCGGGCCAGGGGCGAGGAGTTGGGTCCCCTCGCCGGCGTTCCGCTCGCGCTCAAGGACATCTTCACCACCGAGGGCATCCCGACGACCGTCGGCTCGAAGATCCTCGAGGGCTGGATCCCGCCGTACGACGCGACCGTCACCAAGCGGCTCAAGGCCGCCGACGTCGTCATCCTCGGCAAGACCAACATGGACGAGTTCGCCATGGGGTCCAGCACCGAGAACAGTGCGTACGGGCCCACCGGCAACCCGTGGGACCTCACCAAGATCCCCGGTGGCTCCGGTGGCGGTTCCTCCGCCGCGCTCGCCTCCTTCCAGGCGCCGCTCGCGATCGGTACCGACACCGGCGGCTCGATCCGCCAGCCGGCCGCCGTCACCGGCACGGTCGGCGTCAAGCCGACGTACGGGGCCGTCTCGCGGTACGGCATGGTCGCGTTCTCGTCCTCCCTCGACCAGGGTGGTCCGTGCGCCCGTACGGTCCTGGACGCGGCGCTGCTGCACGAGGTCATCGCCGGGCACGACCCGCTGGACTCGACCTCGATCGACGCCCCGGTCCCGCCGGTCGTCGAGGCCGCCCGTAACGGCAGCGTCGAGGGCATGCGCGTCGGCGTCGTCAAGCAGTTCCGAGGCGAGGGCTACCAGGCCGGTGTCATCCAGCGTTTCGACGAGGCCGTAGAGGTTCTCAAGGAACTGGGCGCCGAGATCGTCGAGTTGGACTGCCCGTCCTTCGACCTCGCCCTGTCGGCGTACTACCTGATCGCGCCGAGCGAGTGTTCGAGCAACCTCGCCCGTTTCGACGGTCTGCGCTACGGCCTCCGTACCGGCGACGACGGCACCCACTCCGCCGAGGAGGTCACCTCCCTCACCCGTGAGGCGGGCTTCGGCCCCGAGGTGAAGCGCCGCATCATGCTCGGGACGTATGCCCTCTCCAGTGGCTACTACGACGCGTACTACGGCAGTGCCCAGAAGGTCCGTACGCTCATCACGCGCGACTTCGAGAAGTCGTTCGAGAGCGTCGATGTGATCGTGTCGCCGACGACGCCGACCACCGCCTTCCCGATCGGCGAGCGTGCCGACGACCCGATGGCGATGTACCTCGCGGACCTGTGCACCATCCCGACCAACCTGGCGGGCAACTCGGCCATGTCGCTGCCCTGCGGTCTCGCGCCGGAGGACGGCCTGCCGGTCGGGCTGCAGATCATCGCCCCGGCGCTGAAGGACGACCGCCTTTACAAGGTCGGCGCCGCCGTCGAGGCCGCCTTCGTGGAAAAGTGGGGGCACCCGCTGCTTGAGGAGGCACCGTCGCTGTGAGCAACGCACTGTCGAAGGCCAAGGGCTTCAAGAAGTCGAAGTCCGGCACGTATGTGTCCATCGCCACCACCGCGTTCGGCGCGCTGGGTGTCGCCAAGCAGATCAAGAAGGCGCGCACCGAGCACGACACGCTCCGTCTGATCGACGCCACGGTCTCCGCCGTCGCGATCGTCACCGGCCTCGCCATCCTGTACCGCGAGCTGAAGCGGCTGGGCGACGACGACGTCCTGCTGGGCTGAGAGGGAAAGTTCACCGTGACCACCACGACCGACCTGGAGTCGTACGAGGACGCTCTCGCGTCGTACGACCCCGTCATGGGCCTTGAGGTCCATGTCGAACTCGGCACCAAGACCAAGATGTTCTGCGGCTGTTCGACCGAACTGGGCGCCGAGCCCAACTCGCAGACCTGCCCGACCTGCCTCGGCATGCCCGGCGCGCTCCCGGTCGTCAACGCGATCGGCGTCGAGTCCGCCATCAAGATCGGCCTCGCGCTGAACTGCGAGATCGCCGAGTGGTGCCGCTTCGCCCGGAAGAACTACTTCTATCCGGACATGCCGAAGAACTTCCAGACCTCCCAGTACGACGAGCCGATCGCCTTCAACGGCTACCTCGACGTACAGCTGGAGGACGGCGAGACCTTCCGGGTGCAGATCGAGCGCGCCCACATGGAGGAGGACACCGGCAAGTCGCTGCACGTCGGCGGCGCGACGGGCCGTATCCACGGCGCCTCGCACTCGCTGCTCGACTACAACCGCGCCGGCATCCCGCTCATCGAGATCGTCACCAAGCCGATCGAGGGCGCGGGTGAGCGAGCTCCCGAGGTCGCGAAGGCCTACGTCGCCGAGCTGCGCGAGCTGATCCGGGCGCTCGGTGTGTCCGAGGCGCGCATGGAGCAGGGGCAGATGCGCTGCGACGTGAACCTGTCGCTGCGCCCGCACGGCCGCGAGAAGTTCGGCACGCGGAGCGAGACCAAGAACGTCAACTCCCTTCGTTCCGTGGAGCGTGCCGCCCGCTACGAGATCCAGCGCCACGCCGCGGTGCTGAACTCCGGCGGCACGATCATCCAGGAGACCCGCCACTTCCACGAGGACACCGGGTCGACGACCTCGGGCCGCGTGAAGGAGGAGGCGGAGGACTACCGGTACTTCCCGGAGCCCGACCTGGTGCCGGTGGCCCCCTCGCGCGAGTGGGTCGAGGAGATCCGTACCGGACTGCCCGAGCAGCCGCTGGCCCGCCGCAACCGGCTGCGCGAGGAGTGGGGGATCAGCGCGTTCGACATGCAGTCGATCCTCAACGCCGGTGCCATCGACTCCATCGTCGCCACGATCGACGCCGGTGCCGACTCGGCCTCCGCGCGCAAGTGGTGGATGGGCGAACTGGCGCGCAGCGCCAACGAGTCGGGCACCTCGATCGACGAGCTGGCCATCACGCCGGAGCAGGTCGCCCGGGTCACCGCCCTGGTGACCGCCGGTGAGCTGAACGACAAGCTGGCCCGCCAGGTCATCGAGGGCGTTCTCGCCGGCGAGGGCACCCCGGACGAGGTCGTCGAGAAGCGCGGTCTGAAGGTCGTCTCCGACGACGGCGCCCTCACCACCGCCGTCCAGGAGGCCATCGCCGGCAACCCGGGCATCGCCGACAAGATCCGCGGCGGCAAGGTCGCCGCGGCCGGTGCCCTGGTCGGCGCGGTCATGAAGGCGACCCGCGGTCAGGCCGACGCGGCCCGCGTCAAGGAACTGATCCTGGAGCAGCTGGGCGTCAGCGAGGGCTGAGCCGCCGTAGGAAATCAACATCCCTGGGGACGCGTCGACTGAGACGCATCCCCAGGGATGTTCGGTGAACGGGCCCCTCCGGTTCTGCGTAGCTTCCTGTGGGAGAGCAACGAGATTGTGGAGGACGTCGGTTGGCCGTGCACGAGGTCTCTCAGGAGGACGCGCTACTCTCGCCCGCCATGGACGGAAGCGGAGAATCCGAGACACCGGACTTCGACGATCCCGCACTGGACGCGCGGCGGGCCCGCTGGACCGCGGCCCTGACCGGCGCGGTGCTGGCGCTGGCCGGGGTGGCCGCGGCGGCGCTCCGGGCCACCGGTTCCGAACCCGTGCTGGTCCCGGCCGCCTATGCCGTGGGTGCCGCGCTGTGCGCCCTCGCGTCGGTGCTCGGCTCCCGGGGCCGTACCAGACGGGCGTTGTGGCTGCTGGTCGTCGGCGCGATGGTGATGGCGCTGGGGGACCAGTTCGACTGAGGCCCCCGCTGGGGTGACAGAGTCGCCGTTACTGTCCTGTGATCTGGCTCCCACTCTCGTGAGGAAGCCCACGAACGCGATGAACGATCACTTTCGGCTGCGAGAGTGGGCCGCGTATTGCTCATGCGTTCTTTGCGGGCTGTTCATCCTTCGGACGATGTTTCCCGGTCAAAGATCCACAATTCGCCATCCCCGGGAGCACGTTCGTGGCAGCCCTTGCCCGCTGGTGTGTTCGGCACCGCCTCGCCGCCGTCCTGCTGTGGCTCCTCGCGTTCGGCGGGGTCACCGCTGCCGCCGCCGTCACCGGCTCCGCGTACTCGAACGACTACGAGGCCCCCGGCACCGAGTCGGGCCGCGCGACCCAGCTCCTCAAGGAGGCGTTTCCGGGCCTCGGCGGCGACAGCGACACCGTCGTCTGGCGCACCTCGCCCGGCTCCGTCCGCGCCGCCGACGTCGAACAGACCATGACCGACGCCCTGGACAAGATCTCCGATCTGCCCGGAGTCGCCTCCGTGGTCAGCCCGTACGACGGCCAGGGCACCGGCCGGATCAGCGCCGACGGGCGGACCGCCTACGCCACCGTCACCTTCGCGCACCAGGCCGAGGACATCGACAAGTCCGAGGCACAGGCGGTCGTCCGCGCCGCCAAGGCCGCCGAGACCGACGGGCTCCAGGTCGAGCTGGGCGGCAGCGCCATCGCGCTCACCGAGTCGTCGAGCGGGCACACCGCCGAGATCGTCGGAGTGGCCGTCGCCGCCCTCGTACTGTTCCTCGCCTTCGGCTCGCTCGCCGCCTCGCTGCTGCCCATCGCCACCGCCCTTGTGAGCGTCGGCACCGCCTACGCGGCGATCGTGCTGCTCGGCCACGCCATGACCGTCGCCGACTTCGCGCCCATGCTCGGCATGCTGGTCGGGCTCGGCGTCGGCATCGACTACGCCCTCTTCATCGTGACCCGGCACCGGCGCGGGCTGAAACGCGGGCTGTCCGTCACCGAGGCGGTCACCAACGCGGTCGTCACCACCGGGCGCGCGGTCGTCTTCGCGGGCGCCACCGTGTGCATAGCCCTCCTGGGGATGCTGATCCTGCGGCTCGGCTTCCTCAACGGGGTCGCCGTCGCCGCCTCGTTGACCGTGATATTCACCGTCGCGGCCTCCGTGACCCTGCTCCCGGCCCTCCTCTCCTTCATCGGCCCGCGGGCGCTCAGCCGCCGCGAACGGCGCCGGCTCGCCGAGCACGGGCCCCAGCCGGAGCTGCCCACCGGCCTCGCCGCCCGCTGGTCGGCGTTCGTCGAGCACCACCCCAAACTCCTCGGCGCCCTCGCCCTGGTCGTCATCACCGTCCTCGCCCTGCCGACCCTCTCGCTCCACCTGGGCACCTCCGACCAGGGCAACGACCCGAAGACGTCGACCACCCGCCAGGCCTACGACCTCCTCGCTGGGGGCACCTCCCGCTCGAAGAGTGGGGGAGGCTTCGGGCCGGGCGTCAACGGCCCCCTCACCCTCGTCACGAAGATCGACGGCGCCGAGGACAGGCTCACCCTCGACAACCTCGCCGCCACCCTCCGCACCACCGAGGGCGTCGCCTCAGTGACCCCGGTGACCTACGACGGCGGCGGCTCCACCGGCTACTTCAGCGTCGTACCGGACTCGGCACCGCAGTCCCAGAAGACCAGCGACCTCGTTGACCGGCTGCGCACCGAGGTGCTGCCCCGGGCCGAGACGGGCACCTCCCTCGACATCCACGTCGGCGGGGTGACGGCGAGCTACGACGACTTCGCCGACGTGATCGTCGGCAAACTCCCGCTCTTCGTCGGGGTCGTGATCTCGCTCGGCTGTGTGCTGCTCCTGCTCGCCTTCCGGTCCGTCGGCATCCCCCTCAAGGCCGCCGCGATGAACGTCGCCGCCGTGGCCGCCGCCTTCGGAGTCGTCGTCGCGATCTTCCAGTGGGGCTGGGGCAGCGAGTTCCTCGGCCTCGGCCGGGCCGGACCCATCGAACCCTTCCTCCCCGTGATCATGGTGTCGGTCCTCTTCGGACTCTCCATGGACTACCAGGTCTTCCTGGTCAGCCGGATGTACGAGGAATGGCTGGAAACCGGCGACAACCGGCGGGCCGTCCGCGTCGGCCTCGCCGAGACCAGCCGGGTCATCAACTCGGCCGCCGTCATCATGATCTCGGTCTTCCTCGCCTTCGTGCTCAGCGGCGACCGCGTGATCGCCATGTTCGGCATCGCGCTCGCCTCCGCCGTCGCCCTGGACGCCTTCGTCCTGCGCACCCTCCTGGTGCCCGCCCTCATGCACCTGCTCGGCGGCGCCAACTGGTGGCTGCCCCACCGCCTGGACCGCGTCCTGCCCCGCATCAGCATCGAGCCCCCCGAGTGCCGCGCCGCCCATGAGAGGCTGGCCGCTGCGACGGACGCCGAGGTGGCGGACGTACTGGCGAAGGAGCGGGAGCAGGATGTACGCGATATCCCTGGGTGACGACGGGGCCGAACTGCGTCCCCTGGAGCCGTGGCACGCCGAAGAGTTCCTCGCCCACCTGGACCGCGGCCGGGAGTTCATCGGCCAGTACATCTCCTTCGGCTCCCAGGAGACGGACGTCGAGTCCGCGCGGGCCATGCTCCAGCGCTACGCCGACCTGCGCGCCGCCGACAGCGCGTCCCTGCACGGCATCTGGCTGGACGGCAAGCTCGTCGGCGGTGTCCTCTTCCTCAACTTCCACGCCGACCAGGGCAACTGCGAGGTCGGCTGCTGGCTGGAACCCGCCGCCGCCGGGCGGGGGTTGATCACGCGCGCGATACGGATCCTCATCGACTTCGCCATCGAACAGCGCGGTATCCACCGGGTCGAATGGCATGCCGCCGCGGGCAATGAGAAGAGCCTGAATGTTGCCCGCCGCATGGGCATGACCAGGGACGGGGTCCTGCGCCAGTCGCACCCCTTTGGGGGCGTCCGGCACGACATCGAGGTGTGGTCCGTGCTCGCCCCCGAGTGGCGCGAGGCACGCGCGCGTGCCTGACACAGCGATCTTTAAGGAACTTCTCAGAAACCACCCCTACCGTGCGCACCATGGGTACCAAGACTGTTGACGAGGCCGCGAACGAGGCCACCGAGGTGAAGAGCGACGCGGAAACCGTCGACGTCACCAAGACCGATGTGACGAAGACCGATGTCACCAAGACCGACGAGGAAGTGACCGAGCAGGAAGCCGCGGACACGGAGACCACCGAGGCCGAGGCCGAGGCCTCCGAGGACGAGGACGACCTCACCGAGGAGGAGTACGCGGCCGAGCTCGCGAAGCTCGGACTCGAGGAGCCGGAAGGTTCCTCCGGCGTCGGCCAGGGTGCCGCCGCCGTCGTCTCCGCCGCGCTCGGCTTCATCTCGCTCTCCGGCGGCTGGATCGGCACCGTCGCCGGCGCCCGCGCGCAGCTCAACGGCCAGCTCCACACCGCGTCCACCGCGAGCGTGGCCACCCAGATCAAGGAGGTCTACGGCACCTCCTGGCACGCCACCGCGATCTGGGCCGGGCTCTTCGCGCTCGTGGCCGCCCTCGTGGGCGTCGGCGCGCTCGTCCGGCCCGCGTTCGGCACCCCGGGCAAGCCGCAGGCCACCTGGATCAAGTCGGTCGCCTGGGCGGGCGTCGTGCTCGGCGTCGTAGGCCTGCTCCTGGCCGTCCTCAAGTACACCGACGCCCTGCTCGCCCTGCCGTCCGCGACCTGAGTCACCGCAGTTCATCAGGGGTCTTAGGCCCTCCGTAAGCACCTTACGGAGGATCTGAGGCCCCTTACGCGCGTCTAAGGCCCGCCCGGCCCCGCAAGATGCGGAACTCTCCCGATGTGGCGGACCCCCCTTGGAGACGAAGGTTGAGGCATCGCAGAAAGCGAAGCCCGAAAACCGCCTCCACCAAGGGACTTGAGATGTACGAGTACGAGATCCACCAGCTCCGTTCCGCCGAACTCCGCCGGCAGGCCGCCAACGAGCGGCTGGCCCGCGAGGCCGTCCGCAGCCGCCGCGCCGCCCGCCGCGAGCAGGCCCGGCAGGCCGCCGAGAGCGAGGTGCATACCGAACGCCCGCGCAGGCACCTGTTCGCCCGCGCCTCGTGACCGGCCGGGCGCGGGAGGGCGGCCGTACCGCGCCCGCCCGGCAGACCGGCGGGATCCTCCTCCGCGCGGCCGCCCTCCCGAAAACGGGTGCCGCGTTGTCAGACCCGCGTGACATCCTCGGGACCGTGGAGACCAGGTCCGTCAGTCCGGTCTTCGTCGGCCGGGCCGACGAACTGGACACGCTGAACGACGCGCTCGCCCGCGCTGCCGCGGGCGAGCCGCAGGCGTTGCTGCTGGGCGGCGAGGCCGGCGTCGGCAAGACCCGGCTGGTCGAGGAGTTCGCCACCGCCGCCTGCCGCCGGGGCGCCGTCATCGCGCTCGGCGGCTGCGTCGAGATCGGCGCGGACGGCCTGCCCTTCGCCCCGTTCTCCACCGCCCTGCGCGCCCTGCGCCGCGAACTCCCCGCCGAGCTGTCCGCGGCCGCCGCCGGCCAGGAGGAGGAACTCGCCCGACTGCTCCCCGAGTTGGCGGAGACCCCCACGGCACACCGGGCCAGCCGCGGTGACGAGGAGGGCATGGCCCGCCTCTTCGAACTCACCGCACGCCTCCTGGAGCGCGTCGCCGCCGACCGCACGGTCGTCGTCGCCCTGGAGGACCTGCACTGGGCCGACGCCTCCACCCGCCACCTCCTCGCCTATCTCTTCCGCACCCTGCGCACCGGCCGCCTCCTCGTCCTCGCCACCTACCGCGCCGACGACATCCACCGCCGCCACCCGCTGCGCCCCCTCCTCGCAGAACTCGACCGGCTCCGCACGGTCCGCCGGATCGAACTCGGCCGCTTCAACCGGCAGGAAGTGGGCCGTCAGATCGCCGGCATCCGCGCCGCCGAACCCGACCAGGCCCAGGTCGACGAGATCTTCCGACGCTCCGACGGCAACGCGTTCTTCGTCGAGGAACTCGCCGTCGCCGCCCAGGACGGCTGCCGCACCGGCCTCACCGACTCCCTGCGCGACCTGCTCCTCGTCCGCGTCGAGTCGCTGCCCGAGAGCGCCCAGCGGGTCGCCCGGATCGTCGCCGAGGGCGGCTCCACCGTCGAGTACCGACTGCTCGCCGCCGTCGCCCGGCTCGCCGAGGACGACCTCATCGAGGCACTGCGGGCGGCCGTCGGCGCCAACATCCTCCAGGCCGCGCCCGGCGGCGACGGCTACCGCTTCCGGCACTCCCTGGTCCGCGAGGCGGTCGGCGACGACCTGCTGCCCGGCGAGCGCTCCCGCCTCAACCGCCGCTACGCCGAAGCCCTGGAGGCCGACCCGACGCTGGTCCCCGCCGACCAGCGCGTCATGCGGCTGGCCAGCTACTGGTACCAGGCCCACGACCCCGCCAAGGCCCTCCCCGCCGTCCTGGACGCCTCCGTCGCGGCCCGCGGCCGGCACGCCTACTCCGAGCAACTGCGGCTCCTGGAGCGGGCGATGGAGCTGTGGGACACCGTCCCCGACGCCGTGCGCGCGGAGCTGCGCCCCGTCGACTACACCGAGGTCTACCCTCCCTGCGGCTGCGAGCCGGAGACCGCACCCCTGCGCTACCTCGACCTGATGGCGGAGGCCGCCGTCGCCGGACGGCTCAGCGGGGAGCGCGAGCGCGCCCTGAAGATCACCAAGCGGGCCCTGCACCTCATCAACGACGAGGCGGACCCGCTGCGGGCCGCCTGGTTCTGGGTGCAGCGCTCCGTCCTGGTCCGGCACCAGGGCCGCGGCGACGGCTGGTCGGAACTCGCCTCCGCGCAGGAGCTGGTGCGCGGCCTGCCGCCCTCCGAGGTGCACGCGGAGGTACTGGCCAAGGTCGCCGGCTGGTCGATGGTGCACGTCCCGGGACCGGGCGCCTATGTGGCCGCCGAGCGCGCGGTCGAGTACGCGCGCATGGTGGGTGCCCGCGAGATCGAGATGGACGCCCGCCTCACCCTGGCCGGCCTCATGGTCGCCTCCGGCGATGTCGAGGCGGGCCTCGCCGAACTCGTCGAGGTCAACGAACGGACGGTCGCCGAGGGCATCTCCACCGTCGCGGGCCGCAGTTATGTGAACCTCCCGTCCTCCCTCGAAACCGTCGGCCGCTCCCGCGAGGCCGTACCGATCCTGGAGACCGGGCTCGCCTTCGCCAAGAAGTACGGCCAGTTCGACAAGGAGGCCTGGATCTGGGGCAACCTCGCCGAATCCCTCTTCACCCTGGGCCGCTGGGACGAGGCCGCCGAGGCCGCGACCAAGGCCGAGCACGTGGGCCAGAGCTCCAAACCCCGCGGCTTCCACGCCCGCCTCCTGGCCGAACTCGCGCTCGCCCGGGGCGAGGTGGCCGAGGCCCGCCGCCAACTGGCCGCCGCCCGCGAGCACTTCGGCACCCATGACGTCGCACCCCAGCACCACCAGCCCCTGGAGCGGATCGAGATCCAGGTCGCCGCCGCCGAGGGCCGACTCCTCGACGCCCGCGCCACTCTCGAACGGGTCCTGGACTCCGGCTTCCGGCCCGGCACCCACTTCGAGACCTGGCCCCTGCTGGTGGCCGCGGCCGTCGCCGAGGCCCAGGCCATCGGCCTGCCCGCCGCCGACCCCGGCCGCCCCGAGATCCTCGAACGCATCCGGAAGGCCGCCAAGCCAGTCGCGACCAATGCGCCCGTGTGGCAGGCCCACGAGCGCTGGCTCCGCGCCGAACTGCTGCGCGCCGAGGGCCGCTGCACCCCGGACGACTGGTCCGAGGCGGTCGCCGCCTTCGAGTGCCTCGACCGCCCCTACGACCTCGCCCGCGTCCGCCACCGCCTCGCCGAAGCGCTTCTGTCCGGGACCGGCGGCGACACCGGCACCGACACTGGCACCGAGACCGACGGCGGCAGCGGTGACGACCGGCGCGACCGCGCCACCGAACTGCTTCGGCTGTCCGGCGCCGTCGCCGAGCACCTGGGCGCCCGCCCCCTCGCCGACTCCGTCGCCCTGCTCGCCCAGCGGGCCCGGCTGACGCTCACCAGGGTCCCGGCGCCGAGAGCCGTCTCCGCCGACCCGGTCGAGGCGCTCGGTCTCACCAGCCGGGAGCGTGACGTCCTGCGCCTGGTCTCCGCAGGCCGCACCAACCGCCAGATCGCGGAGGAACTCTTCATCTCCCCGAAGACCGCGAGCGTCCACGTCTCGAACATCCTCGGCAAGCTGGGCGTCTCCGGCCGGGGCGAGGCGGCGGCCGTGGCCCACCGGCTGGGGCTGTTCCCGCCCGACCCGCTCACCGTGCGTTCGGCCGGATGAGTCGTACGCTGTAGGGGACCGGCCAGGGGAGGCCCCGTGTTCAACATGTTCGAGGAACTGTTCTCACCGGGCCGCAAGCACACCCAGGACGAGGCCAACCGGCTGGAGCTGACCAGGGTCGACGTCGCCGACGGCGACCCCGGACGCGGCCCGATAGACCTGGAGTCCGGCAAGGTCGTCGTACGCCTGCCGGACCCCTCCGCCGATGACGGCGACGCGTCCGCTACGACACCTGAAGCTCCAGAATCCGGTCGTCCCCCGACTTAGGCGTGCCTCGCCCGTCCGTGTTGCTGGTCACCAGCCACAGCTTGTCGTCGCCGGCCGACACCACCGTGCGCAGGCGGCCGTACTCGCCGTTGAGGAAGGACTGCGGGGCGGCCGACGCCTTGGTGCCGTCCAGCGGGATGCGCCACAGGCGCTGTCCCTTCAGGCCCGCCATCCATATGGAGCCCTCGGCATAGGCGATGCCGCTGGGGGAGGCGTCGTCCGTGTGCCACTGGGTGATCGGGTTGTGGTACTTGGGGTCGCTGCCCTTGCCCTCCGCGTTCGGCCAGCCGTAGTCGTCGCCCGGTGTGATCGCGTTCAGCTCGTCCCAGGTGTCCTGGCCGAACTCCGAGGCGAACAGCCGCTGCTTGGAGTCCCAGGCCAGACCCTGCACATTGCGGTGGCCGTAGGTGTACACCGCCGAGTTCGGGAACGGGTTGCCCGGCGCCGGGTCGCCCTCCGGGGTCAGTCGCAGGATCTTGCCGCCCAGGGACTTCTTGTCCTGTGCCAGACCCCGCTGACCGCTCTCGCCCGTGCCCGCGTACAGCATCCCGTCCGGGCCGAAGGCGATCCGGCCGCCGTTGTGGATATAGCCCTTGGGGATGCCCTTGAAGATCGTGTCCGGGGCGCCCAGCTGTTCACCGGCGGGCTTCTTCTCGTCGTACAGCATGCGGACGATGCGGTTGTCCGAGGCCGAGGTGAAGTAGGCGTAGATCATGTGGTCCGAGGCGTAGTCCGGGGAGAGTGCGATGCCGAGGAGGCCGCCCTCGCCCGCCGCGGAGACCCCGGAGACACTGCCCAGCTCGGTCTTCCGGCCGGTCTTCTCGGTGATCCGGGTGATCGTGCCGTCGTCGCGGGAGGAGACGAGCAGGTTCCCGTCGGGCAGCGCGGCCAGGCCCCAGGGGGTCTTCAGGCCCTCGGTGACCGTGCGCAGCACCTTCACCGTGCCCTTGGCGGGCGGGAGCTGCGCGGCGGGCTGTCCGGAGGACGACGACCCCGTGGCCGTACCGGCGCTGCCGAACGGCGCGGTGGTGCGGGAGCCTGGCAGTGTGCCGTCGCCGGAGGAGCAGCCGGCCGTCAGCAGGAGTGCGGTCACGGCCAGGGCGGCCGACACGACTCGACGTTGCACGATCAGGTCCCTTCGACGGGCGGGTTCTACTTGTCATACACCGCTCGCGCCGCACAGGTTCCCGATCATCGACGACCGACGCAGGATCGAGCCCTGTCCCGCGTGCGGCCGTAAGACGGCGGAGGCGTTGCCATCAGGGGCTCCGCCGCAGGCGACGCGGAGCGACGGGGCCCCGCCCGGTCGAGCGGAGCCCGAGACCGGGGGAGACCGGCGACAACGCGGCAGCCGCACCCGCAGCCGCACGCACCGCACCCCGCTCACCGGCGCCGATCAGTTGCCACCGCTTCCCGGCGCCCTGATCCGCCGGACAGGTTCTGGGCCGTGTCCGCGAAGTCCCTCCCCCAGCCTTCAGCCGGGGGAACCCCAGAGCACGCACCGGACGCCGCAGGGCCCGCCCTCCGGGCGGACGACGGGACCTTGCGGACACGACCTAGTCCCAGGAGCCCAGCGCCGTCGGCAGTTCCGCCACCTCCGTGAGGTCTTCCGGGGTGAGGCGGAGTTCCGCCGCCTCCGCGTTCTCCGTCACCCAGCGTTCCTGCTTGGTGCCCGGGACCGGTACCACGTGCGGGCCCTGCGCCAGGGTCCAGGCCAGGGCCACCTGGGCCGGGGTGACCTCCGGGCCGTGCCGGCGGGCCACGCGGCGCAGGCCCGCCACGATCGGCTGGTTCGCGGCGGTCATCTCGGCGGTGAAGCGGGGGTGGCGGGCGCGCACGTCGTCGGGTTCGAAGCCCTCGCCCGGGGTCAGGGTGCCGGTCAGGAAGCCGTTGCCGAGGGGCATCGCCGCGAGGAAACCGACCCCGCGCGCCGCGCACCACGGGAGGAGTGCGTCCAGGGCCTCCGTCGACCACACCGACAGCTCGGCCTGCACCGCCGTCACCGGGAACACCTGCTGCACGCGCCGGAGTTGGCGGATCGTTCCGTCATGCAGCCGCGCCCCGGGCCGGCGCGCGGAGCGGGCGCCGACCGCGCACATGCCCAACGCCCTTACTTTTCCGGCCTGTACGAGGTCCGCCATGGCGCCCCAGGTCTCCTCGACCGGGACCTCGGGGTCGGCGCGGTGCAGTTGGTAGAGGTCGATCACCTCGGTCTGCAGGCGGCGCAGCGAGGCGTCGCAGGCACGTCTCACATAGCCGGGGCGGCCGTTGGCCACGATGTGCTGTTCGCCGACCAGCAGGCCGACCTTGGTCGACACGAACGCGTCCTGCCGCCGCTCCTTCAACACCCGCCCCAACAAAAGCTCGTTGGTGAACGGGCCGTACATGTCGGCGGTGTCCAGCAGCGTCATGCCCAGATCGAGCGCCCGGTGCACGGCCCTGACCGACTCGTCGCCCCGCTGCCGCGACCCGCTGTACGCCCAGTTCATCGGCATGCAGCCGAGCCCGACGGCCCCCATCGAGAGCGCCCCCGCACCGATCGTCCTGCGCTCCACCTGCTCGTGACCCTCCCTCTCCTGGCCCACCAACCTAACCTCTACGCGCGCGTGGCCCTGACATAGCCTCCTGACCATGACTGTCGACGTATGGCTGCCCATCCCCCCGGAGGAGATCGAAGGGCTCCCCGTGGGGCCCAACTACCTGTTCTGGGACGGAGGTGAGGACTTCCCCGCGGACCCGGCCGACTGCGCCTTCTACGTCGTGCCCTACATGAAGAGCAGCGAGATCGGTGTACGGCCGCTCCCCGCGATGGGCTCCGTGGAGGTCGTGCAGACGCTGTCGGCCGGTATCGACCATGTGCAGCCGGGGCTCAAGTACCTGCGCCCCGGTGTGCGGTTGTGCAATGCGCGCGGGGTGCACGAGGCGAGCACCGGTGAGTTGGCGCTGACCTTGATCCTCGCCTCGCTGCGGGGCGTCCCCGACTTCGTGCGGGCGCAGGACAAGGGGGAGTGGCTCGGTGGGTTCCGGCCGGCGCTCGCCGACCGGTCCGTCCTCATCGTCGGCTACGGCGCGATCGGAGCCGCCATCGAGGACCGGCTCACTCCCTTCGAGCTCGCGCGGGTGGCGCGCGTGGCGCGCTCCGGGCGCACCACGGAGCGCGGGCCGGTGCATCCGCTCACCGAACTGCCCGCCCTGCTCCCGGACGCGGACGTCGTCATCCTGTCCACGCCCCTCACGGAGACCACCCGTCACCTGGTCGACGCCGAGTTCCTGGCCCGGATGAAGGACGGGGCGCTGCTGGTCAACGTGGCCCGCGGTCCCGTCGTGGACACCAAGGCGCTGCTCGCCGAGCTGGAAAGTGGCCGTATCACCGCCGCGTTGGACGTCACCGACCCCGAACCGCTGCCCCAGGGGCACCCGTTGTGGCAGGCGCCGGGTGTGCTGATCAGTCCGCATGTCGGCGGGCCCACGTCGGCGTTCCTGCCGCGTGCGAAGCGTCTGGTTGTGGACCAGTTGGGACGGTTCGTGAACCATGAGCCGCTGCGCAACGTGATCCTTACGACAGGACCAACCGAGTAGCCGCAACAGGCGTGCAATCCGCTTCCGGTACCCTCCGCAACCTTCCGGAAGCGGGGCGTGTACGCATCTCCGCTGGTCGTCACGGAGCGTAGAGGAACTATGTCCCTGAGTGACGAGACTGGTGTATCGTCCCGGCAGGGGCTGCGCCGCGCACCGTTCGGCGCCGGGGACGGACATTTCAGACTGTGAGGGGGGCGACGGGCGATGCACGGCCTATGGACGAGCGATCCGACGCGGCGGGGCCGCCGACGGCGACCCTGGCGCACCGCCGCGCGCAGACGCGGCCACCACGGCAATCACAGCGGTCACGGCAGCCACAGCGGTCAGGGTGGTCGGCACAGCCACTCCAGCCATCACCACCGCAGGCACAACAGCCGCCGCAGGCACGCCCATTCAGCACACCGGGGCCTGCGGGACCCGGGAGCGACGCGGACCGGGAGGGCCCGGTGAGTTCGCCACCGTCTGCGAGGACCACCCTCAACGGGGCGCTCCGGGACCGGACTTCGCCGGGAGCGCGGCAGCCACGACCGCCGGCCTCCGGCGGCTGGGGCCTGGTCCAGCAACTCGTCCTGGCCCTGGTGTGCGCGGGATACGCCGTCGGTTCCGCGCTCGACTGGGGTTCCCACCAAGTCGCCCTGATCATGGGCGACTTCGGGCTCAGCGCGGCGGCCGGTACCGCCGCCGTCTCGTGCTTCCTCTACGCGCGAAGCCGCCGTATCCGCTTTCGACCCGCCTGGCTGCTGTTCTCGCTCTCCTCGGCGATGGCGGCACTGGGCAACGGGGTCTGGGGGTGGTACGAGGTCGTCCTGGAGCGGCAGGTGCCCAGCCCCAGCTTCGCCGACCTGTTCTTCCTGTGCTTCGCGCCGCCCGCCATCGTCGGCCTCCTGGTGCTGGCCAAACGGCCCGTCACCAAAGCCGGTTGGGTCTGTCTGGCGCTCGACGCCTGGCTGATCGGCGGCTCGCTGCTCACGCTCTCCTGGAGCCTCGCGCTGGCCCAGGCCGCCAAGTTCGACGGGCCGAGCGTGGCCCACACCGCGCTCTCCCTGGCGTACCCGCTGCTCGACATCGCCCTGGTCAGCATGGTCCTCGCGCTGCACTTCCGGCGCTCCTCGGTCAACCGCACCGCCGTGAACACCGCGATCGGCGCGCTGGCCCTGACCGTGATGTGCGACGCCCTGTTCACCTCACCGCTGCTCCACAACAACTACCACTCGGGCCAGTTGCTCGACGCGGGCTGGTTCGCCGGCTCACTGCTCCTCGCCTACGCCCCCTGGGCCGCGCCCCGGCACACCCAGCCCGAGGACGACGGGCACACGCGCGTGGTGCACGAACACCGGCCCGGACAGCGCGCCGGCGTCCAGCACCCGGCAGCCGCGCCGGGCGCCGACCACGGCCGCTATCCGGCCACCCGGCCCATCGCCGGCTCACTGGCCGCGCTCACCCCGTATCTCGCCGCCGCCGTCTGCACGTTGGGGATCCTCTACAACGTCCTCAACGGCCGCAGCCCCGACCGCGTGGTGCTCATCACCGCGGGCTGCGTGGTGCTCGCCCTCGTGGTCCGCCAGGGCATCATGCTGCTCGACAACATCACCCTCACCCAGGAACTGGCCCAGAAGGAGAACCACTTCCGCTCCCTGGTGCAGGGCTCCAGCGACGTCATCATGATCGCCGCCCCGAACGGCATCCTGCGCTACGTCTCCCCGGCCGCCGCCGGTGTCTACGGCAAGGCCGCGGAGGAACTCGTCGGGAACGAACTGGCCTCGCTCATCCACCCCGAGGATCTGGGCTGTGTGGTGCACGAGGTGCGCCGCTTCCTCGCCGCCAGTCCCTTCGAGGAGTCCAACACCCGTATCGAGTGCCGTTTCCGGTCCGGCGACGGCGGCTGGCTCAACGTCGAGTCGACCGTCAACCGTCATCATGGCGGCCTGATCTTCAACAGCCGGGACGTGACCGAACGCGTGCGCCTCCAGGCGCAGTTGCAGCACAACGCCGAGCACGACCCGCTCACCGACCTGCCCAACCGTGCCCTGTTCACCAGGCGGGTCCAGCAGGCACTGTCCGGCCGCCGCTCCACCGACCGCGGTACCGCCGTGCTCTTCATCGACCTCGACGGCTTCAAGGCCGTCAACGACACCATCGGCCACCAGGCCGGTGACGAGCTCCTGATCCAGGCCGCCCGCAGGCTCGACGGCGCGGTCCGGCACGGCGACACCGCGTCCCGGCTCGGCGGTGACGAGTTCGCTGCCCTGATCGTCGGTGACGGCACCCGGGACCGGGCCGCCCGCGAGCGGCACATCATGGAACTCGCCGACCGCCTGCGCATCACCCTGTCCCAGCCGTACGTGATCGACGGCAACGATGTCCGTGTCGCCGCCTCCATCGGCGTCGCCTTCGCCGAACCGGGCCTGGGCGCGGGGGAGTTGCTGCGCAACGCCGACCTCGCGATGTACCGCGCGAAGGGCGCCGGCAAGGGCCGGGTCGAGCTGTACGCCCCGCAGATGCAGCAGGACGTCGTACGGAAGGCGGAGTTGGCGACGCGGCTGCGGGCCGCGCTGCACGACGGTGAGTTCGCGCTGCTGCACCAGCCCGTGGTGTCGCTGACGGACGGCCGGATCACGTCGGTCTCCACACAGGCGCGATGGCGTTCGTCGCAGGGGGTGCTGTTCACGCCGGCCGAGTTCCTGCGGGTGGCCGAGGACAGCGACCGGACCGCCGAGCTGGGGCGCTGGATGCTGGAGGAGGCCGTGGAGCAGGCCGCCGAGCGCCTGGCGGCCGGGCCCGCCGTGTCCGTGGCCGTCCGGATGAGCGCCCGGCGGCTGCTGGACAAGTCGATGCCGCTCGGCTCGATCGAGGCCCTGCTGACCCGGCACGGGCTGCCGTCCGGTTCCCTGGTCGTCGAGCTGTCCGACACCGACCCCCGCGTCTCCCTGGACGAGCTGGAGCGCCGCCTGACCGCCCTTCGGCGGCTGGGCGTCCGGATCGCCCTGGACGGCTTCGGCAGCGGCTACGCGACCATCACGACGCTACGGCGGCTCCCCGTCGACGTACTGAAACTGGACCGCAGTCTGGTCGAGGGCGTCGTCGAGTCCGCGCGGCTGCACAAGATCACCAGCGGGCTGCTGCGGATCGCCGGGGACCTCGGGCTGCAGTCCGTGGCCGACGGGGTCGACCTGCCGGAACAGGTGGTCGCCCTGCGCGCGATGGGCTGTACGCACGGGCAGGGCATGGCCTTCTCCGGACCGCTGGACGAGTACCGGCTGCGCCGGGCCCTGTCCTGCGGCCACTATCCGGTGCCGCACGGGCCTGCGGAGCCCGCGTTCGCGGGCGGCGCCCCGGGGGTGTACACCAGTGGTGTGCCCGTCGTTTTCGGGGGCGGAACGGCCCTCCGCTCACATAATGAGACTCCCGTCCCACCCACTTGACAGTCGGTGCGTGCCGGGGGGAGGGTCAGTCCCATGCGCACCCGAATTCTCGTACTTGGAAAGCGCGTCGGCTGACGCTGGTGACCTCCGGACGGACCCGGAACTCCCAGCGACCGCACCCGGCGCGCTCCCCTCGCTTGCCTCACGGCACGAGGGGTTTTTTGTTGCACAGGATCGAGTCGTGCAGCAGCAGAACCCCGCACAAACCTCGCAAAAACCCTCAGCATCGAGAAGAGAATGACGATGACCGAGCAGGCCACCGGGGCCCATCCGCAGCCGCGGCCCCGATCCGGAGGACAGCCGTCCGCCCCCGAGCACGTCACGGGCGCGCAGTCCCTCATCCGCTCTCTCGAGGAAGTCGGGGCCGACACGGTATTCGGCATCCCCGGCGGTGCGATCCTTCCGGCGTACGACCCGCTGATGGACTCGACGCGGGTGCGTCACGTCCTGGTCCGGCACGAGCAGGGCGCGGGTCACGCGGCCACCGGCTACGCGCAGGCCACCGGCAAGGTCGGCGTCTGCATGGCGACCTCGGGCCCCGGCGCCACCAACCTGGTGACCCCGATCGCCGACGCGCACATGGACTCGGTGGCGCTCGTGGCGATCACCGGGCAGGTCGCGTCCAAGGCGATCGGTACGGACGCCTTCCAGGAGGCGGACATCGTCGGCATCACGATGCCGGTCACCAAGCACAACTTCCTGGTCACCAAGGCAGAGGACATCCCGCGCGTCATCGCGCAGGCCTTCCACATCGCCTCCACCGGCCGTCCGGGCCCGGTGCTGGTCGACATCGCGAAGGACGCCCTCCAGGCGAAGACCACCTTCTCCTGGCCGCCGGTCATGGACCTGCCCGGCTACCGCCCGGTGACCAAGCCGCACGCCAAGCAGATCCGCGAGGCCGCCAAGCTGATCACCGCCGCGAAGCGGCCCGTCCTCTACGTCGGCGGCGGCGTCCTCAAGGCCCACGCCACCGCCGAGCTGAAGGTTCTCGCAGAACTCACCGGAGCGCCCGTCACCACCACCCTGATGGCGCTCGGCGCATTCCCCGACAGTCACGAGCTGCACGTGGGAATGCCGGGCATGCACGGTGCGGTCACCGCCGTCACCGCGCTGCAGAAGGCCGACCTGATCGTCGCCCTCGGAGCCCGCTTCGACGACCGCGTCACCGGCAAGCTGGACAGCTTCGCCCCGCACGCCAAGATCGTCCACGCCGACATCGACCCCGCGGAGATCGGCAAGAACCGCGCGGCCGACGTGCCGATCGTCGGTGACGCCCGCGAGGTCATCGCCGACCTCGTCCAGGCCGTCCAGAAGGAGCACAGCGAAGGCCACACCGGCGACTACAGCGCCTGGTGGAAGGACCTCAACCGCTGGCGCGAGACCTACCCGCTCGGCTACGAGCAGCCCGACAACGGCTCGCTCTCCCCGCAGCAGGTCATCGAGCGCATCGGCCAACTCGCCCCGGAGGGAACGATCTTCGCGGCGGGCGTCGGCCAGCACCAGATGTGGGCCGCGCACTACATCCAGTACGAGAAGCCGGCCACCTGGCTCAACTCCGGCGGCGCCGGGACGATGGGCTACGCGGTCCCGGCCGCGATGGGCGCCAAGGCCGGCGCCCCGGACCGTACGGTCTGGGCGGTCGACGGCGACGGCTGCTTCCAGATGACCAACCAGGAACTCACCACCTGCGCCCTGAACAACATCCCGATCAAGGTCGCCATCATCAACAACGGCGCCCTCGGCATGGTCCGCCAGTGGCAGACCCTGTTCTACAACCAGCGCTACTCCAACACCGTGCTGCACAGCGGCCCGGAGGCCGACGGCAAGCAGCCGAGCGCCGGCACGCGCATCCCCGACTTCGTCAAGCTGTCGGAGGCGATGGGCTGTTACGCGATCCGCTGCGAGTCCCCCGACGACCTCGACAAGGTCATCGAGGAGGCGAACTCGATCAACGACCGCCCCGTCGTGATCGACTTCATCGTCCACGAGGACGCCATGGTGTGGCCGATGGTCGCCGCCGGCACCTCCAACGACGAGGTCATGTTCGCCCGGGACGTCCGCCCCGACTTCGGCGACAACGAAGACGACTGAGCGAGAGAGACCACAGAGAAATGTCCAAGCACACGCTCTCCGTCCTGGTCGAGAACAAGCCAGGTGTCCTCGCCCGGATCACCGCCCTGTTCTCCCGGCGCGGCTTCAACATCGACTCCCTCGCCGTCGGCGTCACCGAGCACCCCGACATCTCCCGCATCACGATCGTGGTGAACGTGATCGAGGCACTCCCGCTCGAACAGGTCACCAAGCAGCTCAACAAGCTCGTCAACGTGCTGAAGATCGTCGAACTGGAGCCGGGTTCCGCGGTTCAGCGCGAACTCGTTCTGGTGAAGGTGCGCGCCGACAACGAGACGCGCTCCCAGATCGTCGAGATCGTCCAGCTGTTCCGCGCCAAGACCGTCGACGTCTCCCCGGAGGCCGTCACCATCGAGGCCACCGGCTCCAGCGACAAGCTGACCGCCATGCTCAAGATGCTGGAACCGTACGGCATCAAGGAGCTGGTCCAGTCCGGCACGATCGCCATCGGACGCGGCGCCCGCTCCATCACCGACCGCTCGCTGCGCGCGCTCGACCGCTCCGCGTAGAACCGTCTGCGGGCGGCCCCGGCCGCCCGCATTCCGAGACCCCCGAACTCCGTTTCCGCCCGCCGTCATACGGTGGGACGCAACACCTGCACACCAAGGAGAGAACCCAAAGTGGCCGAGCTGTTCTACGACGCCGACGCCGACCTGTCCATCATCCAGGGCCGCAAGGTCGCGGTCATCGGCTACGGCAGCCAGGGCCACGCCCACGCGCTGTCGCTCCGTGACTCCGGCGTCGACGTGCGCGTCGGTCTGCACGAGGGCTCCAAGTCCAAGGCGAAGGCCGAGGAGCAGGGCCTGCGCGTGGTGACGCCGTCCGAGGCCGCCGCCGAGGCCGACGTCATCATGATCCTGGTGCCGGACCCGATCCAGGCCCAGGTCTACGAGGAGTCCATCAAGGACAACCTCAAGGACGGCGACGCGCTGTTCTTCGGCCACGGCCTGAACATCCGCTTCGACTTCATCAAGCCCCCGGCCGGCGTCGACGTCTGCATGGTCGCCCCCAAGGGCCCGGGCCACCTCGTCCGCCGCCAGTACGAGGAGGGCCGCGGCGTTCCGTGTATCGCGGCCGTCGAGCAGGACGCGACCGGCAACGGCTTCGCGCTCGCGCTGTCGTACGCGAAGGGCATCGGCGGCACCCGCGCCGGCGTCATCAAGACGACCTTCACCGAGGAGACCGAGACCGACCTGTTCGGTGAGCAGGCCGTTCTCTGCGGTGGTACGGCCGCGCTGGTCAAGGCCGGTTTCGAGACGCTGACCGAGGCCGGCTACCAGCCCGAGATCGCGTACTTCGAGTGCCTGCACGAGCTGAAGCTCATCGTCGACCTCATGTACGAGGGCGGCCTGGAGAAGATGCGCTGGTCGATCTCCGAGACCGCCGAGTGGGGCGACTACGTCACCGGCCCGCGGATCATCACGGACGAGACCAAGGCCACGATGAAGCAGGTCCTCGCCGAGATCCAGGACGGCACCTTCGCGCGCGAGTGGATGGCCGAGTACCACGGTGGCCTGAAGAAGTACAACGAGTACAAGCAGAAGGACGCCGAGTCCCTGCTGGAGACCACCGGCAAGCAGCTCCGCAAGCTGATGAGCTGGGTCGACGAAGAGGCGTAAGCCCTAGGGCTCAGGGGCCGGAGTGAGCACTCCGGCCCCTTTGTCCAACCCGTCCAGCCTCGGACGGGTGATCCTTCCGCAGAGGCGTAAGACGACTGTCGGAGCGCCACTACACTGCCGTACTACATACGCGTCAGGCCCACAGCGTCGTGCGTCTCCACGCGGCCCCATAGCGACACCGAGGAATGGCAGGCACACCCCTGCGCCGCCCGGCACGCACTCTCGCCGCACCGGCCAAAGGTCCTAGTAGCTCCGCTACGAGGACCTTCGTCCGGCACACCGAGAGCACGCACCGAACGACGCAGGAGCACCCGACATTCCCCGGCGCCGCTGCCTCCACCGCCTGCGGCCGTCGGGACGGCCGTCCGCACGCAATGGACTTGTGAGGACTCACGTGAGCTCGAAACCTGTCGTACTCATCGCTGAAGAGCTGTCGCCCGCGACGGTGGACGCCCTCGGCCCGGACTTCGAGATCCGCCACTGCAACGGCGCCGACCGGGGCGAACTGCTCCCCGCGATCGCCGACGTGGACGCGATCCTGATCCGTTCGGCCACCAAGGTCGACGCCGAGGCGGTCGCCGCCGCGAAGAAGCTGAAGGTCGTCGCACGAGCCGGCGTCGGCCTGGACAACGTCGACGTCTCCGCCGCCACCAAGGCCGGCGTGATGGTCGTCAACGCCCCCACCTCGAACATCGTCACCGCCGCCGAGCTGGCCTGCGGTCTGCTGCTGGCGACCGCACGCCACATCCCGCAGGCCAACGCCGCGCTGAAGAACGGCGAGTGGAAGCGCAGCAAGTACACGGGTGTCGAGCTGGCCGAGAAGACCCTGGGTGTTGTGGGTCTGGGGCGTATCGGTGCCCTCGTCGCGCAGCGCATGTCCGCGTTCGGGATGAAGGTCGTCGCCTACGACCCCTACATCCAGCCCGCGCGCGCCGCCCAGATGGGCGTCAAGATCCTGTCGCTCGACGAGCTGCTCGAGGTCTCCGACTTCATCACCGTGCACCTGCCCAAGACCCCCGAGACGGTCGGTCTGATCGGCGACGAGGCGCTGCGCAAGGTCAAGCCGACCGTCCGCATCGTCAACGCCGCGCGCGGCGGGATCGTCGACGAGGAGGCGCTGTACTCCGCGCTCAAGGAGGGCCGCGTCGCCGGCGCCGGCCTCGACGTGTACGCGAAGGAGCCCTGCACGGACTCCCCGCTCTTCGAGTTCGACCAGGTCGTCTCCACCCCGCACCTCGGCGCCTCCACGGACGAGGCCCAGGAGAAGGCCGGTGTCTCGGTCGCCAAGTCGGTGCGCCTCGCGCTCGCCGGTGAACTCGTCCCCGACGCGGTCAACGTCCAGGGCGGTGTCATCGCCGAGGACGTCAAGCCCGGCCTCCCGCTCGCCGAGAAGCTCGGCCGCATCTTCACCGCGCTCGCGGGCGAGGTCGCGGTACGCCTCGACGTCGAGGTCTACGGCGAGATCACCCAGCACGACGTCAAGGTGCTCGAACTCTCCGCGCTCAAGGGCGTGTTCGAGGACGTCGTCGACGAGACCGTGTCGTACGTCAACGCCCCGCTGTTCGCGCAGGAGCGTGGCGTCGAGGTACGGCTGACGACCAGCTCCGAGTCCGCCGACCACCGCAACGTCGTCACCGTGCGCGGCACGCTGAGCAGCGGCGAGGAGGTCGCGGTCTCCGGCACGCTGGCCGGTCCCAAGAACCTGCAGAAGATCGTCGCGGTCGGCGACTACGACGTCGACCTCGCGCTCGCCGACCACATGGTGGTCCTGCGGTACGAGGACCGTCCCGGTGTCGTCGGCACGGTGGGCCGTGTCTTCGGTGAGGCGGGTATCAACATCGCCGGTATGCAGGTGTCGCGGTCGGTCGCGGGCGGCGAGGCACTGGCGGTCCTGACCGTCGACGACACGGTTGCCGCGGGCGTTCTGGCGGAGGTCGCCGAGGAGATCGGGGCGACATCCGCCCGCTCGGTGAACCTGGCCTGACGTTCCCGTTTGACGTTTCGCAAGAACGCCGGGCGGGTTGAGGAGACGATCCTCAACCCGCCCGGCGTTTCTGTGCAGTTGGCGCTCACACCGAGGTCTTCGCCGCATCCTCCGCCGGGGTCTCCTGGACCGGAACCCGCAGCCCCCGCAGGGTCCGCGTCGCCGCGAACGCCGCGCCCAGCAGCAGTACCGCCCCCGCGATCGCCGCCCCGTGCATGCCGTCGGTGAAGGCCTGTCGTGCGGTCGCGGCCAGGGCATCTCCCGCGTGCCCCGGTAGCTGCCGGGCGACGGCCAGTGCGCCGCCGAGGGTCTCGTGGGCCGGGGCGGGGGCCGAGGCCGGGATGCCGTGGCGGTAGATCGCCGTACCGATGGAGCCGAGGACCGCCATGCCCAGCGCGCCGCCGAACTCCGCGCCGGTCTCCATCAGCGAGGACGCGACGCCCGCTTTCTCCACCGGTGCGCTGCCCATCGCGAGGTCCATGATCTGGGACATCACCATGACGATCCCGGAGGCCAGGACACCGGCGGCGGCCAGGGCCGACCAGAGGGCGTCGGCGCCGGTGACGGCGAGCAGGCCGTAGCCGCAGGCGGCGAGGGCGAAGCCGGTCGCGACGACGTAGGCGCGGTCAATTCCCTTCTGGACGAGGGTCGTTGCGAGCGGGGCCGCCATGCCGATCGGCACCGAGGGGAGCAGTGCCCACAGCGCCGCCTCCATCGGGCTCTTGCCGAGCACCGACTGCAGGTACTGCGTGGTGAAGAAGGCCGAGCCCATCATGCCGAACGCGGAGACCAGGTTGAGGATGACCGAGGGGGCGAAGCCGCGGGCCCGGAACAGGGTGGGGTCGATCATCGGGGACTCCGCCGTGCGCTGACGGTGGACGAAGAGCGTGGCGAAGAGCAGGCCGACCGTGATCGAGACGACGTACTGCGCGTGCCAGCCCTCGGACGGGATCTCCTTGAGGCCGTAGATGACGGGCAGTACGGCGGCCAGGGACAGCGGGACGCTCGGCCAGTCGAAGCGGCCGGGGGACGGGTTCTTCGACTCGGGGAGCAGGAACGGGCCGATGAGCAGGAGCAGGGCCATCGCGGGCAGGTTGATCAGGAAGACCGAGCCCCACCAGAAGTACTGGACGAGCACACCGCTCAGGACCGACCCGAGCGCGACGCCGGCGGTCATCACGCCGGACCACAGACCGATCGCCTTCGCGCGCTGGCCGGGGTCGGTGAACATCGTGCGCAGCAGGGCCATCGTCGAGGGCATCAGGGTCGCGCCGCCGATGCCGAGGACCGCGCGGGCGGCGATGAGGGTCTCGGCGCTGTTCGCGTAGGCGGCGATGACGGAGGCGGTGCCGAAGGCCGCCGCGCCGATCAGGAGGAGCCGGCGGCGGCCGATGCGGTCGCCGATCGAGCCCATCGTCATCAGCAGGCCGGCCAGGACGAAGGCGTAGATGTCGAAGATCCACAGCTGCTGGGTGCCGCTGGGCTCCAGGTCCGCGCTGATCGCCGGGATGGCGAAGTAGAGGACGGAGACGTCCATGGAGACCAGCAGCAGCGGCAGCATCAGGACGCCGAGGGCGGTCCATTCGCGGCGCCCGGCAAGGGAGTTGGGGGTGCCGGCGGGGTTCGTCGAGCTCGGTGAGTTCGTCATGGCAGTGAATGTACGCGCGTCTTAAACGCTTGTCTATGACGCACGTATAAATCGCCCGTGTAAATCGTGCGTCTAGGACGGTTGTATGGATCGGCGGTAGCCTGGTGCGCATGGGACACCGTGAGGATCTGCTCGAAGGCGCGAAGCGCTGCCTGCTGGAGAAGGGGTTCGCGCGCACCACGGCGCGCGACATCGTGAAGGAGTCGGGGACGAACCTCGCGTCCATCGGCTACCACTACGGCTCGAAGGACGCGTTGCTCGCGCAGGCGTACGTCTCGCTGGTGGACGACATGTCCTTCGAGTGGGGCGACCGGCTCGAAGGGGCGCCGGGCTCCCTGGAGCGGTTCAGGGAGGTGTGGTCGAACGTCGTCGCCTCCCTCCGTCAGCCGGGCTCGATGTGGCGGCTCAGCGGAGAGATCATGGTGATGGGTGAGCAACTGCCGGAGGCCCGCGACCAGTTGGCGCTCGCGCAGCGCGAGGGCGGCCGGGGGCTGGTCTCCCTGCTCATGGGGGTGCCGGAGGAGGAGGTGTCGGACGAGACCGCCGACACGCTCGGCTCGTTCTACATGGTCGTGATGTCCGGGCTCATCATGCAGTGGACCTTCGACCCGAAGACCGCCCCCGACGCCGACCGGCTCACCGAGGGTCTCCGTCAACTGCTGGAGGGGGCGGCGCGGCAGACGCCGTGACCCGCCGGTCCCGCAGTGCCGGTGCCAGCGCCGTCAGCATCAGCAGCGCGGTCAGTGCGAAGGCCCACGGGTAGCCGGTCAGGCCCGCCGTGACGCCGAAGCCGGCCGCGCCCACGCCCATTCCGCCGTCGTAGGCCAGATTCCACAGCGCGCTGACCGTGCCGTACGAGACGGCGGAAGTGCGGGCGTACATCAGGGTCAGCGTGGCGTTCTGGGTGATGCCGAAGCCCGCGCCGAACAGGGCGGTGCCCGCGACGACGGCGACCGGGTTCGCGGTGGGGGCGATGACCAGGACGCCCGCCGCCGACAGGAGCAGGCCGGGCAGCACGAGCCGTTCGCTGCCGTGCCGGTCGCCGTGACGGCCCGCCAGCCAGCGCGTCACGGTGGCGGCCGCGGTCTGCACGAACAGGGCCGCCGCGACGACTCCGGCGGACGCCGAGGCCACGGCCAGCGGCAGGAACGTGACGAGGATGCCGGCGGCGGTGGCGGTGGCCGCGAAGACCAGAACGGGCCGTAGCAGAGCGCCGGTTCGCAGCCCGCGTACGACGCCCGTCGGCTGATCGGGGCGGTCGGCCTTGCTCGCTCCGTCCGGCAGGCCGGTGACGAAGGGGATCGCGGCCAGTGCCGCGAGGCCACCGGCGACGGCGACCGGCCCGAATCCCGCGTGCCCGGCCAGCCACAGGCCCAGCGGCAGTGCGACCAGCGACGGCACGCCGGACACCAGACCCACCAACGCCAGCCCCTCGCCCCGCCGTTGGTCCGGGATCAGCGACGCGGTCAGGGCGCCGCCCGCGACGATCGTCAGCGCGAACCCGAGCCCGCGGACGAAGCACACCGCGACGACCCACGCGGTGCTGCCCGAGACGGTCAGCACCAGCGCGGGGGCGCCGAGCAGCAACAGCCCTGCCATCAGGGTCAGTCGGTACCCGAAGCGGTCGACGAGCCGGGGTGTCACCAGCTCCCCGAGAACCGTCGCCAGCATCAGCGAACCGGTCGCGAGCCCCGCCGCGCCCCCGCCGCCCCGCTCGGCGGCATACGCCGGTACGACCGAGAGCAACAGGAAGAAACTGAGGCTGGCGCCGACCACGCTGACGAAGCGGAGGAGCAGGGGGCGGGTGAGGAGCGGGGGCCGTACGCCCGAAGTGGCCTCGGAGGGACGGCAGTCGGGTGTCGCGGGGGTCGGGGAGCCGGAGGTCTGGCCGGTGGTCATGGAGTCGACACTAGAATCCGGCCGGGGTGCCCGGCAGCTCCAATTCGGGGCGGGTGGACTGGTCGTTCGGCCGCGTTCCGCCGAACGACCAGGCCTCCCGGCGCGGCCTGCGTTGTCAGTGCCGGCTGCCACAGTGGGGCCGTGGACGATGACACCTTCTGGACCCTGATCGAGAACTGTCGACAGCGGACGCCGGACCCGGACGAGCGGGTGGCGTGGTTGTGCGAGCGACTGGCGGGCGGGCCCGAGCCGGAGATCGTGGGGTTCCAGACATGCCTGGACCGCGTGTTGCTTCCTTCGGGGACGTGGGATCTCTGGGCCGCGGCGGACCGGATCATGGGCTGGTGCTCCGACGACAGCTTCTTCTACTTCCGGCTCTGGTTGGTCGGGTTGGGGCGGGACTCCTTCGAACGCCTGGCCCGCGACCCGGACGCCCTGGCCGAACTGCCGGACGTGCGGCGGCTCGTGGGCCGGGACCAGGAGGACTGGGACGAGGAGGAGTGGCTCAACTGGGAGGAGCTGGACTATGTCGCCGGGCAGGCGTTCGTGCAGGTGACGGGGAGGACCGAGGAGGAGTTCCACGCGGCTGTCGAGGCGCTGGGCGGCGAGGACCCCGAGTCGGGGGACCCGGCCGGTGAGCAGTGGGACGCGAGTGACGACGAGCAGGCGAAGCGGCGTCTTCCCCGGCTCAGCGGGCTGTTCCCGGGTCCCGGGACACCGGTGACGGATGAGGATCACCCGATGGATGCAACGACAAATCGATTCCCCGGGTGAACGGCACGGAGTTCGATCAACCGCACCGGCCGGCGCGGCGATCGTGGGGCCGGTTTCAGACCGCTCCACCGCCCAACTGATCGCCGACCAAGGAGTTCCCCTTGCGAGTTCGTCGTGTCGTGACCAGCGCCCTCGGTGCCGCAGCCCTCGTGCTCACCTCGCTCGGCACGGTGGCCGCCGCCACCCCCGCGTCCCCCGCCCCCTGCGGCTTCTACAAGACCAGTACCGACGCCTACTACCGTCACTGCACCAGGGACGGCTCGCATGTCG